>NZ_BAABIQ010000044.1:0-579696 GCF_039542865.1 Olivibacter ginsenosidimutans
ACTTTTGTTCATACTTTTTTGTGTCGTAACTCAAAAGTATAAATCTCGGAGCAGTTCGATTAATTTCTACTGCTCCTTTTTATTTTTCCCGGACACTAGTGATAAAAATTAAATTTTAATCGTGGACGGTTCATTTCTTTTTTTGGCCGTATCTATCGAAGAAAAAGAAATTAGCTCGGTTTATACAAATGGATTAACGGAAGGCAATCGTAACCTCTAAACCCGTAATATTAGCTAACATGGGTTTGAAAATTATTTCCGCATTTTCTTTTGTCTTCCCTAAAATATCCATTTCTTGTGCATTCTTCAATAACCGTTGTTCCGCCAATTTATATACGCCCTCAACTAAATGCTGGGTATCTCCAGGTAACCACGCCCCACTTATATCGTAGATTTTAGATCGCTTATGGTCTAATCTAACGTAACAGATTTCTGGTGCTGGTAGATAGATGGTAATGGCATTTGAACCTTGCTTAACAATATCTTTTTCAGTGATCTTTTTTAGGTCAATACAACCGGTAACCTCCCCTACTGCTATAAATAATACCCGTTGGTCTGGAAAGAAATACCTCAATTCTTTTCGTTCGATGACATCCTTCATTGAATATTTGACCAATTCTAATTTACCGATATCAGCGATACGCTCCAGCATAACCTCTTCCCTGATTACGTGGTCTGCTGTTGGATTAAATTTATGGTAGGCCAGCCAAGCGGCAATAAGAAGCACGCCAAAGGTTATAAAAAAGCCAAAAATGACAACAAACCGTCTAAACATGTATTTTTTCTTTTAGGGTGGAACAAAGCATTGTCCGAAAGGTTTACTTTTAGGTTAAGATTTTGGCTACTGATTTCCATCTTCGCGATTTTATCGTTAATATTGAAGGTTAGTATCGACCAGTAGGCGATCGAATCTCAACTACAGTTAGATGAAGAGAAGAGCAGTTATAAAAAATCTTTTAATCGTTGCAGGTGGTGTGGCCGTACTACCCTCCTGTACAACAAATTCTGGTAAAGCCTCTATCCAGTTAAACCGTATAACGATTGATTCGGATCAGGAGCAAATATTATCTGAAATTACAGAAACCCTCATTCCCCGAACGGATGGCCCCGGTGCAAAAGATTTAAACCTCCACTTATTTGTACTCAAAATGGTAGATGATTGTCATAGTAAAGATGATCAAACCTGTTTTATAAATGGATTGAATATCGTAGAAGATCTGGCACAAAAACGGTTTAATCAATCCGTTAAAGATATTACGGCTGCACAACGGCTAACCCTTTTACAGGAATTGGAAAATACCGAAAATAAAGATCAGGATAGCTATCGGTTTTACACCATTACTAAACGACGGACTATTCAAGGTTTCTTGAATTCAAAATATGTGATGAGCGATTTAAAACGTTATGAGCTTATTCCGGGAAGGTATAATGGCTATTTTCCCGTTAAATCGTCATCAAAAACAAGTTAAGCAAATACATCATGTCAAATTTAGCTATCGACAGCGTGAAAGACCGCACCTTCGATGCCATAGTTATAGGCTCTGGTATCAGTGGAGGTTGGGCCGCTAAAGAGCTCACAGAAAAAGGATTGAAGACACTTGTCTTGGAACGGGGAAGAGAGGTTAAGCACGTAGTCGATTATCCAACGACTAACCTCTACCCTTACGAATTGGCACACCGGGGTGAAGTGCCGTTAGCCATCCAAGAAGCCGCTCCTATTGCCAACCGATGTTATGCATTTAAAGAAGATGCCTTACATTTTTTTGTTAAAGATCAAGAACATCCTTACATTCAGGATAAGCCTTTCGACTGGATAAGAGGCTATCAGGTAGGTGGAAAATCGTTATTATGGGCAAGGCAGACCCAACGCTGGTCTGATTTCGATTTTGAAGGGCCGGCACGTGATGGTTTTGCTGTAGACTGGCCCATTAGGTACAACGATATTGCTCCTTGGTACAGCTACGTCGAACAATTTGCCGGAATCTCTGGAAATCGCGATGGGTTAAAAGAATTACCCGATGGCGAATTTCTGCCGGCTTATCCGTTGAATGCTGTTGAAGATTATTTCAAAGGAGTACTTGCTAAGAAATACCATGGCCGACATGTGATCAGTGCCCGTTGTGCCCATCTCTCCAAACCCAACCAGATCCATCTCGATCAAGGCCGCGTACAATGTCAAAATCGTGTGCTTTGCCAAAGGGGCTGCCCTTTCGGTGGTTATTTCAGTAGCAATGCCAGCACAATTCCCTGGGCACAAAAGACGGGAAAACTAACCTTGCGCCCTTTCTCTGTAGCCCATTCTGTAATATACGATGAACAACAGGGAAAAGCTATCGGCGTAAAAGTGATCGATGCGCAAACGAAGGAGGAGATCGATTTTTTTGCCAAAATTATCTTTGTTAATGCAGCTGCCCTAAATACTAATCTCATCCTGCTCAATTCAACATCCAACCGTTTTCCGGATGGCTTAGGAAATGATAGTGGCCTATTAGGTCGATACGTTGCTTTTCATAATTATAGTGCGCGCATTAGTGCAGAATATGACGGACTGATGGAATTTAAAACGGATGGAAGAAATCCTGCCGGTGGTGGGTATATTCCAAGATTTCGAAACGTATTTAAACAAGAAACCGATTTTCTACGTGGTTACGCGGCGGGATTCTCTGCTTATCGTGCTAGTAATAGCGATACCTCCTTAGTAGGTCGTTCTTTAAAAGACCAATTATTGAACCCCACGTTGGGTCCATGGCGCGTGGGCTCGCATATGATGGCAGAAACCATCCCCAAAGCAGAAAGTTATGTTGCCTTATCGGAAGATAAAAAAGATGATTGGGGTATACCATTGTTGAAAATAGCAATTGATTACGACGATAATGACGCCAAGATGAAGGCCGACTATATCGAGCAGCTAACGGAAATGTTTACCGAAGCCGGATTTACCAATATCCAATCCAACGTAGCGGGCCAAGCTCCAGGGCTTGATATCCATGAAATGGGTGGCGTACGTATGGGTAATGATCCCAAGACATCATTGTTAAACAAATGGAATCAGATGCATCGCTGTAGTAACGTCTTTGTTACCGACGGGGCTTGTATGACGTCAACATCAACGCAAAATCCGTCCTTGACCTATATGGCTTTCACGGCACGGGCGGTTGATTATGCAGTAAATGAATTAAAAAAGCGTAATTTATAGGTTTTGTGTAAAAAGGATTAGAAATAGAAAAAGATAAACACGCATAGGTACATGGTTAAACTTTCTGGCCTCCTTCTTGTCAGATATTATAGCAAACAGATGGTGGGACTTAAAACTTTGAGCCATGAAAACAATAAGCAATATACGCGCACTACTTTTATCGTTAACGTTCCTATTAATCTTTGGAATGTTACAAAAAGTAGCTGCTCAACCGGGAGTAAGTATCTCTTTCCAACAATTTTATGACGAATTATCTCCCTATGGCGAATGGATTGATGACCCTGATTATGGTTACATTTGGGTACCGGATGTAGAACCAGATTTCCAACCATACGCTACGAACGGGCAATGGGTAATGACCGATTATGGAAACACTTGGGTTTCCAATTACAATTGGGGATGGGCTCCTTTCCACTATGGACGGTGGAACTACAACAATCGATTCGGCTGGTCCTGGATACCTGGTTATGAATGGGGGCCTGCATGGGTCAGCTGGAGAAGCGGCGGTGGTTACTATGGTTGGGCTCCTTTAAGCCCCGGTATTAGTATCGGCGTCAGTGTAAATATTCCCGCAAATTTTTGGATTTTTGTTCCGCAACGTTATCTATTGAGCCCTTCTATTCATCGGTATTATGCACCTAGAAGAACCGTTGTTAATGTGTATAATCGCACAACGATTATCAACAACACTTATGTGCATAATAATCGTACTTATGTTAGCGGCCCAAGACGGAGTGATATACAACGGGTAACCCGTACTTCGGTTCCGGTACACCGTATAGCCGACGCTAGCCGCCCCGGTGCGGGTAGAGTTTCGGGCAGATCTGTTGAAATTTACAGACCAACGGTTAATAAAAACACATCTGCCAGGCCAAGTAGAATTTCCAGTTCGACAGCATCGAGAACAAGCGTTAGCAGACCGACTGGAAGTAGGTCTAGTACTGCACGGCCAACAACAAGTACGACAAGAGCTACAGGAAGTACCACTAGGCCATCAGGGTCTAACGCTAGATCTACCGGTAGCAGCACTACACGTCCAACGGGAAATACGGCAAGGCCTTCGAGAAGCACAGTAAAGCCTTCAGAGAGCACGGCGAGACCTACGGGAAATAGGACGACAACAAGACCTAGCACGACCACCAACAGACCTAGTGTCGCTAGTCCAACTAGCAGGTCTAGTTCTTCACGCCCCTCAACAGGTGCGGTGGCCCCTACCAGAGGTAACAACAATACTCGTGTTTCACAACCTACGCGTAGCCAAGGGGTACAACGGCCTACCGCTACACCGTCTAGCGGAAGTAGATCTACTGGAGGTGCAAGAGCAACCAAGCCAGCAACACAGGCAAGCCCAGCGGTTCAGTCTCGTCCGCAACGCGTTGAACGGTCTTCAAGCCCTAGTACTTCCAGAAGTTCCAGTTCTACCACGAGGCCTAGCAGAGGTAGCCGATAATGTTAAACTAAAAAGACCCCGCTCGGGGTCTTTTTAGGGTTTAAACCGCATTAAAGTTTTCTTTCCCGAATCTACTTCTACACCTTTAAGTTCTATATATTTAACATCCGGATTCCAAAACGTCCCCCCATCACCGATACGGATAAAAATACGTTCTAAAATAGCCTCCTTATTATTGATCGTTGCGTATATCCTAAAAACACCCTTCACATCCTTTTTCAAACGCATAGGTAACTTATTATAAGCTACAGACCGTACATCATACGATCCGTCAGACAGTTTTTTGGTATTAATTCCATAAGCAAATTTCCGTTGGATAAAATTAAGATCTTTCTTTACTCCTCCTTCTGGATAGCGAATCCAAAAGGCATGTATCGGATTCGATAAGTCGAGTTTACCATCTTTATCGATGTTCAACGTATAACAAATGGTATTGGTATTTGGATCACGTTGAATATAAAACAGCAAATGATCAATATCTTTTGGAGTGGGAAACGAATCTACATAGGTTACATGCCTTTTATAATTTGCGACAACCGTATTTTTAACCACAGATCCCGCATAAGCAGTCGTCTGCCCTATTATAAATAGCAATAAATAAGAAAATAGTAAACAGCAATTCTTCATCATAAACATCAATTTTTACGGTGTATTCCTCTTGAATACCCAATATCGTTGTAACGTGTAATTAAACCCTAAAGAAACCAGTATATCAACAATTATTCGGCTTATCCTATAATCGGCGTGTACTCCTTCCGTCAGAAGATAGGTGCCAGAGGATTTCAATACGATGCTTCCTCCTACCATTGTGATAAACTTCATCAGCTGTATCGTCAGATGATCCTTAGCACGTATACCACTTGCTCCAAAAGTCCAATGGCGATTAATTGTAAAATTAATGATTGCTCCAATAACGCCTCCGATAACGATGGAAATCGTATAATGAATATGCAACAGTTCGGTACAGGCAATCATAGTTAAATAATCAACTATACCACCAAAAAACGCAGAAAATTGTGCCTTGAGGAACGTATAAAAGTTATTTTTCTTCACCAGTGGGAAGGTTTTGTTTAGCTGCCTTTTCCTCAATATCACGTGCATCACCAAGCTTTAACAATTTTTTAGTGTCTACCACATTAACAATAAACAAAATAGCAACCACCAGTGCAGAAAAAATATTAACTGTTTTAGGGATGAGTACTTCTAAGATAAATATGGTACTGATAATGACCCTAATCTCTGTTGGCCCTACAACTCCAGCGTCTATCGTATATTTATCCGTTATCTTATAGCGCAATAAGGCGATAATCATTGCCCAACCATATAATGCGACAAAAAAATAGGAGAGCAATTCATAACCGTTACCGAGATAGACGATAAAACCTACGCCCATAATAACAGTATTGATCCAATCCATAATAATGTCTAAGGAGAACCCATACCATTTTCGTGGAATATTTCGGTAATAAGCTATCCTACCGTCCAACGAATCGCCAAACCAATTCACTAATAATCCCAATACCCCCAATAAGAGAAAGATACGATCAGCATAATTCGCCGCCAAAAAACCGACCAAAACAATAATCCCCCCCAAAACACCTATAGCGGTAAGCATATTCGGTGTCATCCATTGCGGCACCTTCGTTACCAAATAAGCAATCGCTCGTTGTTCTGCACTTTTCAGTAAATTGGTGCGCTTTCTATCTTTGAAAATATTTTTATTTTCCGTTTTGATTGTCTTAAGATTTACGTCTTGCTGGTTTTCATCTGTTCTTAAGCCCGTATTCCGCATCTTTTTTCCTACCAATAACCTGCCACAGACCACTATTTGAACAGACCATTATTTAAATTAAAGGAGGTTCAATAGCACCTATTTTGCTTTTTTCTTTTTATTGAAGTTGGAACCAAAAATAATATCCCAAAAGGGAGAACTTACCCCATAACCTTTATCTGCATCCTGATAATGGTGTAACATATGGTGTTGTTTAATCTTTTTCATGATCCCACTTTTGAAATTATAGTGGTGCATCGCATAATGACCTATATCGTAAAAAAGATAGCCCACAATAAAGCCGGGAAAAAATGCAGCCATTTGGATATCACTAAAGAACAATTTAAATAAAAAGTAAAGCGCTAGCGCCAAAGGAATACTTACCGATGGAGGCATAACCAAGCGCAATTTATCCATAGGATAGTCGTGATGAACTCCATGAAATATAAAGTGTAAGCGCTCCATAATTTTCCCTTTAGGCGGCAAGTGAAAAACAAAACGATGCATCACATATTCGGTAAACGACCATACAAATAGACCGATTACAAAATAGCCTATATAAAAGCCTATAGACACACTATAATCCGCAAAGGCTTTCCAAGTAAAGTAGATAATAACCGGCACATATAATATCAAAGGCACTGTAAAATGCACCTTAGTCAGCGGTTCCAGCAAATTGCTTTTGAACATCCGCACAGACTCCTGAGAGTTAGAAACATAATTCTTTGCCATGATAATACGATCTATGAAGCTTGTATCAATAATATAGTACAAAAATACGTAAAAAGCTAGCCAATTCCACTAAAAATCGAATTTAACACGAGCTCGTACTCCCCACTCAGATACATTCGGATTTTCCAGATAAGTAAACCGTCTAATCAGATCTACCCTAACCAACTTAAATATATTAGCGATGCCCACACTTCCTTCAACATAGGGGGTGCTACCCAATGCATACGAAATAGGCAAACCGTTCTCATCAGCAGAAAATTTATATACCGCATCATTAAAGTTAGGGTTATTTTCGTTTCTTAAACCTCCCCATAAACCTTTAAAACTGACCACTTCACGCCATTTTAAGCGCTTAAGTAAGGGGATTTTGTTGAAGATAAATCCATTAAGATAATATTGTACATTAACAGATGCATAATGATCACTGACAAATTCCAAGAAGTTCATTAAGTTATACGAATTCAACTGATAAGCATAAGTCTGGTTTGCGTGATGGATATCAAGCAAGGGGAATGGAATATTTTTCCCAAAAATGTACCCTCCTTCCAACGTAATATCCGAATAACCAAATTGCGATAAGTAAACACGTTTAAAGATATTGGCACTAAAGTTATGGTACTCATTAGTACTGTTAAAAACGTCTTTTAGGCCTAAATTATAACGTAATGTGAATATCGGGTATTTATTAAAAATCGGAATGCGATAAACCTTACCTTGATAAAACTGCTCATGAGGGGCGTAACGTAACTCGACGTTTACTTCTGCTGAGGTGAGTTCATTGATGGTATGCAGGTTTCCATTAGCGTCTGTTTGTTGATAAAGCAGCACACCCGCTGGGCGCTGGCGCCAATGTGTAAATCCAAGCTTATAAGAAAATCTACTGGGCAATTCATGTACATATTCTAATTTAGCAATATCATTATATAACCATCGGTTATTATCTCCGCGTTTAAACGATAGTAAAAAATTATCCTCCTGAACGAATTGCAATTCTTGGCCAGGGATCTTAGTATCGTGTTGATAGCTGGCTTTCAAATAATGCAAAGGGAAAGAATACACCGATTTGTTATTCAGTGAATACGTAACACTTCCAAAATATTTCCACTTTTTATCCTTAAAACCATAAGCTCCATACGTTTCAAAAAACATCCGCTTACTCAAATCCGTCGTGGTACGACCTCCTAACCGTAGGCGAAATCCTTCTACCGGATTCCAGCTATAAAAGGTGCTCGCAGGTCCCATTTCAAATTTACCAAAGGATTTGTAACCAGCCAAAAGCACAGTACCCCAATCCATAATCCGTCGGAATGATTTAATCGTTTGTAAGGTATCGACATTTTTGTAAATGCCTACCTCACGAATTTCTAAAGGCATGTGCCGCACGCTCTTCCAATATTCTTCTGTTGTTTTTACGTCAGGGTTATAAGCAATTTCTTCATCAGGCCCTTTATAAATACTATCCGGCTGAGACTGTCCTATTTCATATTTTTGATAAGAAGCGGTACGTTCACCTAAAATACCTCCTCCTTTATCGCCAAGTGCGAATTCCATAGTCAAGGTACTTTTGCTCAAGTGATAGCGACCATCTGGATTCTTGCTATATTCCAGCTTAGCCTGTAAATCACGCATAAAGTTCAAATTAATGTCTTTATTAACAGTCAAGTATGCATTTTGTACCGCATAGTTACCATCTAAGGTGATATACAATTTTCCTTCGAACAATAAATCAGCCTTATTGCGCGGTACAAAGCTTAGCTCCACTAGCCAAGGCTGTTCCGTTTTCACCGTATCGCTGATAAAGAATTTATAAAACGTAGGCGAATTGTTTGCAATCGGACTCAAAAACAAATTGGTCGTAATAGAAATATCGTTGTCATAGATGTTGATATCTTCGTATAATCGGTGCAAGTAGTTACTGACACCATCGTTGTCTATAAAATGCGGATCAAATTCAGCCTGCTTATTGGCTAAAATATAGCGTTTCATTTTATAGGGATTTTTACGAAAATAGATATTGGATAACTTTTCCTCCATATACGCGGGAAGTACATTCTTCCCTCCTATGGCGTTAGAATCCTGCTCGGCAAATAGAAATTGATAATTTCTGAAAATCCTTTTCTCTTTAAACTTATCTGATAGATTACTCAAGGCCATAGACAGCTTGCTGTATTCTTCATATTGCACATAATCATAGTTCTCCATCTGATTCTCTTTTTTATGTGCAATAACCTTCCGAATTAGCTCAACTGCAGGATTATTTTTATTTTTATATCTTCCTTTTTTACTTGATACAACAACTTCATCCAACATTTTAGCATCCACTTTCATCTGAATGTTAATCACTTGGTCTTCTCCTACTTGAATTTCTTTCTCGATTGGTAAATAGCCAATATAGGCGAATTTTAGCTTGGTATGGTTTCCTTCGATCTTGATGCTAAAATGACCTTCATCATCACTCGATGTACCGATAGTTGTTCCCGGTATGAGCACACTTACATAAGGAAGGGTTTCCTTTGTTGCCGCATCCGTTATAACTCCCCGTACGAGGGTAGTTTGCGCACGAACAAAGGATGCTGCAAGCAATAAAAAAAACAATAGATAGAAACGGGTAATATGTTGACGAAATGTTGCAGTAAATATTTTCACTTTTTTAAATCAATTTGTAGGGTATCTGCCATTTAACCAATTATGCATGCAAAATAAAACATTTCATATAAGACTATTGTGGTCAAAAAGTCAAAAATTAAAACCTTCTTTACAGATTTACACCGACTTATCACGAAAAATAAGGGATAGCGTTCTTGAAAACGAATAACGCAACAGCATATAAAATGAGAGGCTTAAGATGGAAACACTACTATTTTAAATTGGTTTTTCAAATAAACGGTAGCGTTTATACAATTCCCCGTTAATCTGCTCAATAGCGTGGTTCATTAAGTAATTGTCTTCCAGCATCCAAGAGCACTCGGCATATTCTAACTTAGTACCTTCTGCATTTTTAATTAATCTACCATAAAGACACGCTTCAATTCCTAATTTACGATAACCATCGATAACGCCCAAAAGCAATACCCTAACACCAGTAACATTTTTGAGTCCGAATAAAAGCTTGAATATTCCTGTCGGAAAAAGTCTCCCGCGCTTAATCTTGATCAGTATTTGATTAATATCTGGAATTCCTAAGGCAAATCCGACCATTTTATCGCCTTGCTCAGCTATAATAGCATATTTGGGATCGAGCAAAAGCGCGAGATCTTTAGCCATGTAATTAAACTCGTCATCTGTCATGGGTACAAAACCCAGATTCTTATCCCATGCACTGTTATAAAGTGCTTTTATTTTAGGAATCTCGTTTTTTAAATTCTTTTTATCAATTTGCCTTATGCGAATATTACTCCGTAGCAAGCGATTCTCTAAAGCTTCAAGCAAACGAACTGACCGATCATTTAGGTTATTCCGACGAACGAGATAAGCGAGCAAATCCGTTTGCTTCTTTAAACCGGTATGAAGCAACAGCGATTCATAATAAGGTTTATTATAGGGCATCATGGCCACAGGAGGTCTATCAAATCCCTTAACTAATAATCCACAAGTTTCGTTAGTAGACAGGTTCACCGGACCTACGATTTTGGTTGCTCCTTTAGTCTTCAACCAGACAATAGATTGATCCAATAAGGCATCTACTACTTCTTGATCGTTTATGGTATCAAAAAAACCAAAAAAACCATCATTAGCACCGGTAAACGCATTGTGATTGGTGTTATATATTGCTGCAATCCGACCAACCACCTGATTGTCCCGATAAGCTAAAAACAATTGAATATAAGAATGTTTATAAAAGGGATGTTTGCCTGGTGTAAGTATGTCGCGTTGCGCCACAAACAACTCCGGTACATAGTTTGGATCATCCTTATATAACTCATGTGGAAAATCGATAAATGTTTTCAACTGGCTTTTAGATGATACTTCAACTATGTTCATAGTAAAAAATAGTACTTATAGCTTATAAATTATCAAATGTAGCTTATAAATTATCAAATGGACAACGTTTATGCAATTTTAACAAATTCACTAGCAAAAGTCTCTTGATAAACTTTAGTTAGTTTATGAATAGCTTCGTCTATTTGGCTGAATGTATGGGTAGCCATCAAGGAGAAACGAATAAGCGTATCCTGCGGCGCAACAGCGGGAGATACTACCGGATTAACAAAAATCCCATCTTCCTGCAAACGCTTTGTGATTAAAAATGTTGCATCATTATTACGGATATAGACCGGTAAAATAGGGCTTTCCGTTTTTCCTAAATCAAAACCATTTTCCAACAATTGTTGCTTAGCGTATGCTGTATTTTTCCACAAATTATCAATGTGTTCCGGTTCAGACTGAATAAGATCTAAAGCGGCTAATACACTTGCTGCAGCAGCCGGTGTCATACTGGCACTAAACATCAATGAACGTGCTCTATGCTTTAAAAATTCGATGGTAGCTGCATCAGCGGCAAGAAAACCACCCAGAGAGGCGAGTGATTTGCTAAATGTGCCCATAATAACATCTACATCGTCTGTTAAACCAAAATGGGATGCCGTGCCTGCACCTTGTTTACCGATAACACCTAAACCATGTGCATCGTCAACCATAACTGCGGCGTCGAATTCTTTAGCAATCTGCACTAAATCTGGTAGCTTAACAAAATCGCCTTCCATGCTAAAAACACCATCTACGGCAATCAATTTTACAGCATCTTCGGGCAGTTGGCTAAGCTTGTTCCGTAGATCAGCCATATGGTTATGCTTATACTTAATTACTTTCGAAAACGATAAACGACAACCGTCAATGATTGAGGCGTGATCGCTTTCATCCAAAATCAGGTAATCATTCCTGCCTGTAAGACACGAAAGCGCACCTAAATTTGCTTGAAAACCCGTACTGAATAAAACAGCACCTTCTTTTCCGACGTAATCTGCAAGTCTGGCTTCTAATTCCTCATGAATATCGAGTGTTCCGTTCAAAAATCGAGAACCTGCACATCCCGTTCCATACTTCGCGGTAGCTTTTTGAGCAGCTTCAATAATTTTTGGATGGTTGGTAAGACCCAAATAAGAATTTGAGCCGAACATAAGTACCTTTTTCCCGTTAATAATAACTTCCGTATCTTGTCCAGATTCGATTGGTCTGAAATAAGGATAAAGGCCTTTTTCTTTTATAACCGCCGCATCTTTAAAATCTGCAATACGCTTGTCAAAATTTCTACTCATCTAATTAAAATTTAAAGCCAATGGGCTTATCTACTTTTTAATTTAATACAATTTTATATGATATGTATATTTTGCAAATTATTTCCAATCGATTTAATAACTTGCATAAAACGGTCATGCTCCGGACTTTTAAGGCTATTGAACAATACTTTTTCCAGATTTACGATTTTATCTTTAATAAGTCTTGCCAAGGCCCTACCTTTTGGCGTAAGCATCACACAATTTTTTCTTTTATCTGCTATATCTGTCGTTACACATACGAGCTCTTCCCGCTCTAGATTAGAGATTGTTCTCAATACCGATGATTTATCCCGTCCAATCTCATCAGCAATCTGTTGCTGCGGAAGTCCTTCCTCCGGTATACTAAATAAAACAGGCAACTGTTCTATCCGCACATCGATACCTTGCGCAGACAGATACTGATTGGCTTTATTGCGCAATAACTTACTCAAGTTATCGAGGTGGAATATCGCTAAATCATCATTATTTTTAACCTGATTCATCTATATCAAAAATCGTTTACATATCAACTAATAATGCCACAAATATCAACCCAATATTAAATTAAAAAAAGGTTAATATTTCGCCAAAATTGGTCTTTTTTTCGGTATAAAAATCCTCTTGCTTCCTGTTTCTTTTGCTTTTTTAGGTCAAAAATCCGTTTTTATTGGCTAAATAATGCATTTACTATTCTATTTTAATTTACAATAATACGTCTAAATTTCTGTATTTTTAAAATGTTTTTGATTAACCCCCTTTTCCCCATGTTAAGGCAATATTAACCATGCTATTCGTTTAATCGCAACTTGTATACGTACAGCTCAAAAATTTTAAACTGCACTTATTTTTAAAAACTTTTAAACAAAAAGGGGGAAGTACTATTATTTCTCAGCTAAGATAGCAGTAATTTGCTATAAAAAATTATCAACAAAAATAATCGTTGCATTCTCAACAAATTTGACATTAAGATGAAGGATACTAATGCAGTACGCTGGTTTTACGGTAGGTAGACGGGTTAACACCCGTATAACGCTTAAAATATTTACCAAAAAACGACATATCGCTAAAATTAAGTAAATCTGCAATTTCAATAATAGTTAGGGAAGGGATATTTAACAAGCTTTTGGCTTCCATAATCACCATTTCGGCAATAATAGAGCTTGCTGTTTTTCCTGCGACATCTTTCGTGATTTCTGAAAGATATTTGGAGGTGATGAAAAGCTTTTTAGCGTAAAAATCAACACTTCTTTCTTCTTTAAAATGATTCGCCACCAATTTAATAAAACGAAGCATGATATCTTCTTTTCGGGATACTTTCCGATTTCGCTCTTTCATATACTTCCGGTAGAGAAAAGCATATTCATACATAAAAGCTAAGAAACCATGCTTTACCACGGCATCGTTGGGTTGATTCAATTCATCAGCATAGCTTCGCAAAAGCATCACCTCAATGAGATTATTTAATGTTTTTACTTCATGTAAAGCGAGATTGAACAAGGGCATTCCCGAAATAAGTAAGTCGTAAACATCTTGGTGAAATTCGCGGATATTTGCATTGACCAAAAAAGACGACTTATACAAGATAGCATAAAATTTACAGTTATCACTGATATCCACCAAATGCTTGATCATATTTGGTGCAAAAGCTAAAAGGTTATTTTTTTCTAAGCGAAAGTGCTGCAAATTAACATTAACATCAATGACGCCTTCGTGTACCATCAAAATGGCAAAAAAATCCGATTTAAAGGGATTAAATATATTGTAAGGTTTAAACTCCTTTGAATTAAGCAATCGTTTATTGATGTGAAATACGGCAAATTCTCTGGAATCGTCTTCCGAAAGATGATGTGAAATGATCTCAGTTGACTTTTTGCCCATATCATTAAGAATAATTACAACAATAAATTGCGCGTAACCTTCTTATCAAAGGTTATCCAGCCTGGATAGTTGATCGTTTTATTACCAATGGCTATGGTGGGTTTTAATTTAATCGTAAGCAAACTTTCCTGATTAGGCTGATCGCCCGAAATAAAATCAGCAATTTCCTGCAACACGGATCCATTGGAAAGCAGACCATAGACATTAGCATCAATAGCTACCGGCACTTCTAAAGATTCGCCTGGTTTAACTTTTACCTGTTGGTTGACTAAACCGGTTGCCAACTGTTTATCCTGCATAAGCAGTTGATATTGAAATTGATTAATTCCAGCGAGATCATGAGTTGGATTCGTTATTTTTAAATGAAGAATTCCTTTTAAGGGCACTTCCTTTCTTAACATTGCCAGTGCTACACCACTCATATTCCGTGTATCCACTCTCCCCGATTGAACCATTTTCATCACATCCGTTCCTGCTAAGAAAACACTGTCTACCTGTTTCACTTCAAATTTACAAGCTTCCAATGCTTTAATCTGTTTCGCTTGTTGATTAATTCCGCAAGCACAGATAAAAAGTACCGCTATCCCTATACCTAGTTTTTTCATTCGAACAATTTATTTATGAGTACAAAATTTCAAAGGTATAAATCAGCTCGTTACCCACTGTTTTTAACGCCCATGAAGCTTGCATCAATTATTTTTCACTTCCTCTTTAGCTGCTCAATCATATTCAAGAGATCGCTTCGCTCCTGATAACAAAATCACGACCCACCTATTCCCTTTTCCTTGTAAACAAAGGTAAACATTATTCGTAGGATCAAAGGTTAATGTTTGTTAAGCTTTTTTTGAATCGATTCCATTAATCTAGGTATGTACCCTGCCTCATCAGCAAAGCCCTATATTTATTAAAAATAGCCGATTTCGATACAAAGCCCATATAACGATCATGCTCATCTAAAACCGGTAAAATCCAGATATCTTCTCGATCCATCTTACGCATGACGTCATACATATTGGCATCCATACGTACAACGTCAATCGGCGCTTGTGCTAATTCTTTCATTGTTTTATCGGTTACCTCTTCGCCCATTAATATACTAAAAAGCCGTTCACTATAAATCACTCCCAATAGCTTCTGCGCTGCATCCACCACAGGAAATATATTTCTTTTGGTATGAATGATATCTGATCGCCTGTCCATTGGTTTTTCATCCGGCGCAAGCACGGTAAAATTAGTTTCCAGAATGTATCGCAATTTCATCATACGCAACACCGTCTTATCCTTATCTTCATAAGAAAGCCAGTCGCCATGCTTTGCTAAATTTTTGGTATATATCGAATATTTCATAACCGCACGGTTGATGAAATAAGAAATTGCAGCAACAATCATCAAGGGAACCATTAGCGTGTAACCACCCGTAATTTCTGCTATCAAAAAGATAGCGGTTAACGGGGCATGCATAATACCGCTTAAGGCTGCAGCCATACCTGCAACAATAAAATTGGCTTCTGTAAGGTAAGTTAAGCCTGTTAAGTTGATACCATGGGCAAATACAAAACCAACCAAGCCACCCATAACCAAACTTGGTCCGAATGTCCCCCCGTTCCCACCACTATTGAGTGTAATCAGTGTTGCAAAAGATTTGGCAAACAGGGTAACTGCTCCATAAATTACCACCATAAAACCCACATGCTTATAATCGGAAAAAATACTATTGGCCAACAATGAATTGGATTTCCCCAGCAATAGCTGTTGAATAGTAATGTAGCCTTCGCCATAGAGGGCAGGAAAAACGAAGATCAATATGCCTAAGCTGATTCCCCCAACCCATACCTTATGATATGGATTTTTGATTTTTGCAAACCAACCTTTAACCCATCCATCAACCTTAGAGAAATAAATGGAAAAGGCTCCTACCAAACAACCTAAAACAATATAAAAACCCAGAGCAGGCAGCACCCATTCATCCGAAACTAAATAAAAAAGGGGTTCACTATATAAAATACGCGAAATCACGGAAGCGGTTGCTGCTGCCATTAGTAAGGGAATAAAGGCAGGTATAGAAAATTCAGGCAATAAAATTTCGATGGCAAACACCATCCCTGCTACCGGACTATTAAACGCGCCGGCTATACCTGCGGCAGCACCACAAGCCAATAACATTGTCACCTCCCTATAGCTGAGTCCGAAAAATCGAGCTATCGTTGATCCGATAGCCGAACCACTATACGCGATAGGTGCTTCGAGCCCGGCTGATCCTCCAAATCCAACCGTAAGGGCCGATGTTATAATTTGTGAATAAATGTTGTGTGATTCAATTTGACTTGATTTTCGTGATATAGCATATAAAATCGGGGTAATGCCATGTTCAAATTTACCTTTTCGAATAAAGCGACGCACATATAGAACGGTGAGTAGTATTCCAATTAAAGGAAAAAATAAATACAAGTAATATTTATATTTAGTTTGCACATCGTCCTGCAAAAAGGCTGCAATATGATGGGTTAATCCTTTTAATCCTGCCGCAGCTAGTCCCCCCACCAAACCAACCAATACGGCCAGTATTACTAGAAAATTTCGATTGGAAATCTTCCGGATACGCCATTGGTTAATTTCATAAATAATACCTTTTTGTTTCAAGACGAACTATTTTATCTTAATGACATTTAGATAATCGATTAACGCTTCATTTAGTGCACCGTCCATATTTTGGTTAACGGGTTGTTTAAATTGCAAGCTCAATTGCTGCTCTCCTTTATCCAAGTGCACAATCACTTGATTGGTCGATCCCCAATCCGACCACTCATCTTTTCCGCGTTGCGGGAAAATAACCGGTCCGGCGAACTGTCCGTTTAATTCCAAACTACGGATTGCGCATTTGTTATCAGTATTGATAGGTCCATTGCCGTTGGCATACCGAAAACTGATCGCGTATTCACCACTTGTCGGAACAGTAATCGGAATCTGAATAGCTTCATTTACTCCTTTTCCGATTTTCACATAACCGTTACCAGAGTAACCTGGACTTTTCTTCAAATAAGTTTTCACAAAGCCTTCAATTTCATACGTTTGTACAAATTCAGGTGAAGAAACGATATATGGTCTGCTGGCAAAAGAAGCCTGTCCAGCTGAATCTACTGCCACTACTTGGTATTCGGCAAATTCATTTTGCGGGATTGGTATCGTATTAACGGTTACCAATGTATTAGCCTCCCCATTCTTTAAGATTTTATAGTCTTTGGCACCATCTACAAGGCGCCAATTTAATTTACCATTTTCATATTTCAATGCTGGCATATCGATAGCAAACGTATTGGGCACTTTGTTGAGATTCCCTTTTGGTAATTTATTATCACTTAGTACCAGCTCTATTTCATGTTCACCAGTTAAATTACTTGGAATGAGTGCATCATCTTGTTCCATTCCATCTACTCGAACGGTCGTTAGGGTATTTCCATATCCACTTAACGTAATATTTAACGAAGCTTTTCTATACGTAAAATGCAATAACTTACGTTCGCCCCTTAGCACTTCCGGAACATAAGGTTTAAAACGTAAACCCTCTGGTTCAAAAGACATACCGAAAAGCACCTTATATACCATAGCCAAGTTACCGGATAAACTCCAGAGCATTTCACTTGAATTCACCTGTGTACGACTGTAATCACCATCACCGGCGTTGATATTTTCTTTATTGGTTAAAAATAGCGCTGCTGGCCTTAAAAGTGAAGCCAAGCTTGCAACAGTTGCTTCGTCATTGGCCACTTTAGCTGCCGCCATTGTCCAATACGCTTGCACAAATGGCCATATGGCATTGTTATGGTAGGACGGAATAAATGTTGTCTGTGGATAAATACAGGGAATACCATAAGAAACGACTGGAGTTCTGGTGATGATATTGGCTTGCTGTTTTTCATCGGCCACATCAAATAATACTGCTAACGCCTCACCTAAAGCATCCGAGCGCTCAGAAAGAATTTTATTGATTCCTCCATAAATATATTGTCCATAATAGCCATGATCTGCCAACCAAAAATGCTTGTTGATATTGAGGGTTAGGCTATCGGCTAAGGTCTTATATTTTCCCGCAGTAGCGGTGTCCTGCAATCGCTCTGCCATCGCCACTAACACGCGTTGGGCCTGCGCATGTACTACATTAGTACCAAGTGCCAAAGACTCATAAATATCGACCGGCTGCATCCATTTTGGATACGTCTGTTCACGCCAGTCTAAAAAAGTAGACTCACCATGCATCAATCCGGTACGCGGATCAAACGCATTAACTTGATCATCTTCCAGTGTATTTCGCACAATTTCATAACTGGTTTTAAGCCAAGCCTCATCGCCTGTTACCTTATAAACTTCCCAAGCAGCAATAGCCCATACAACCCGATCGGTTGATACGGGATAGGCCCCTCCAGTTCCTGTATCCTGTATAATACGATTTTCTTTATTAACCTTACGTAATAGGCTTTTCTTGGCTACTTCGGGTTGTAACATAGCCATCGACAGGATAGTACTGTAACTTACGTCCCTCGTCCATACCCCAGTCCACTCTTTACCTGCCCTAAAAGTGCTGTCTGCCTCTATATTATTTTCCATTTCTTCTAATGACAGGTTATAGAGCGCATCCATCATCAGATATGGAGAGCTGTAAGCTGGATAATGACCAAGCTCCTTGGTTAATTTCCAATGCTGCTTTGTTGTTTGCTTTTGTTCCTTATTTAAGGTTAACGCAAGTTCATAAATATGATCACCATCTGCATCTTTCAGTTCCAGTTCCGGATGATTCACCAAATTATCAAAATCCCAAGAAAGCGGAGAAATGTTGCCGGCAATATATACTTTTTTAAAGTCCTCCTTATATAATTTCAATCCATTAAAATTGGTAAAATATCCCTTTTCATCAAAAGCATCGAATACCTCACGCAAATCTAATTTAATATGCACCTTGGCATTTTTTGGTAAATTGACATGAGCCGGCACGTTGGTCTCATCGTGGTAAAGTTTACCGAATTTTATCGTAACCTCTTTTCCTTCCTGAGTGTCTGGAAGCACCACTAGGGTGTGATGTGCACCAGAAGGTAATTCGTTATCTTTACCGTTAATGCTAAACTTGAAGTTAATACGTGGACTGACAGCCGTAGTCGATTTACTTTGATAATTAGATGTTATTTCGGTGGCTGATAATGCTTTAGCTTCATACTCTCCTTGTATTACTTTATCTGGAAACAGGGTGAATTCAGGTGATTTATAAATCTCTCCTTTATTATAGTTATCGGTACAGGAAAATAAGGGTATTATTCCTAAAAAATAAAGCGCATATCGTTTTAATCCGCGGCTAATTGTCATGTTATAAAATTGATAATAAAGAAATACGACTATCGACTAAATTGCCCAAAACAAAAGACGTGTAGGTACTCCTGTTTTAGGTGAACTTTTCAATAACCATTTAAGAAATAATTTACGAGATAAACAACCCATATACGATTTTAAACATTGGTGCAAACCTACCATAAAAATCACTTACATACAACCTTTCCATTTTGTTTACTTTTGTATTGGTTTTAGCCATTATATCAAGAAGCGAGCCATTTATTTGTTATTTTTATAAACATTATGGAAAACGATTATATTTATCTCGATCATTGCGCTACTACACCGGTTCATCCACTTGTGCTACAGGCTATGCTTCCCTATTTTGATTCGATCTATGGCAATGCTTCCAGCATTTATCATAAAGCTGGTCGACTGGCAGCGCAAGCTATAGAACAGGCCCGTTTGGAAGTATCGCAACTCATTCACGCTTCTCCGAAAGAAATTATATTTACCTCAGGTGCCACTGAAGCAATCAATCAAGCACTTTTGGGAATTTTTAACCATTACCAAAAAATAGGCAAACATATCATTACTTGTGAAACGGAACATCCTGCGGTTTTAGACACCTGTAGTTATCTGGAACGTTTAGGTGCCGAGGTGACACTGCTTCCTGTAAACGCTCTTGGAGAGATAGATTTAGCGCAGCTGGATCAAGCGATAAGAAAAGATACTATATTCATTTGTCTCATGTTTGCCAATAATGAAACGGGGGTATTGCACCCAATTGCTCAAATTGGAGAAATAGCAAAAGCACATCAGGTTTTATTTTTCTGCGATGCCACCCAAGCGGTAGGAAAAATTCCTGTTGATGTGGAACAACAGCATATCGATTTGCTCGCATTGAGTGCACATAAATGTTACGGACCTAAGGGTGTGGGTGCTTTATACATTAAGAGAAAACGCACACCTATACAAGTTGGCAGCTTACTACATGGTGGCAAGCAGGAACATCAGCTACGAGCAGGAACACTTAATGTACCTGGGGTTGTAGGACTAGGTAAAGCTGCGGCTTTAGCACAGCAGTCTTTAACAGCCGAAAACGAACGACTAAAGCAGCTTCGCGACAACCTCGAAAGAGACTTACTCCAATTGCCAGAAATTACCATTAATGGAACAACCCATAGTCGTTTACCCCATGTTACCAATATTTGTTTCAAATATGTTAAAAGTGTAGAACTTATGGCAGCATTGCCTCAACTGGCATTATCCTCGGGGTCGGCTTGTGCCAGCGGAAGTAGAGAACCTTCCCACGTTCTTTTGGCAATGGGACTTACAGCGGAAGATGCTCATTGTTCAATACGCTTTAGCTTAGGTATGTCTAATACGACAACCCAGCTTGTGAAAACAGTTTCCTATATTCATCAAGCTGTAGAAAAAATAAGACAGCATTCTCCACTGTGGCAGATGCATCAAGCAGGGATTATTTAGGGTTAAGGTGAATTTGTGAAAAGGGAGTAGGGAATAAGCTATGAGTTGCCAGTTGCCCGTGTCTAGTTAATTAAACTGTCAACCTATATCAGGACAAGACACTATTAACTATTCACCATTAACTGTCTAAACAGCAAAACTTTCTCCACAAGCACAGGTACGCGAAGCATTGGGGTTAATAAAATTAAAACCTTTTCCAGTCAAACCATCACTATAATCTAAGGTTGTACCGGCTAAATACAGGAATGACTTGATGTCCAATACAATTTTAATTCCTTGATCTTCATAAGCCTGATCACCAGCTTTCTCCGTATTATCAAAATCCAATTTATAGGTCAGGCCAGAACAACCTCCACTTTCTACTGCTACACGAACAAAATACGAAGCATCATAGCGCTCTCCTTGTAAGATTTCTAAAATTCTATTTTTTGCTTTTTCTGTTACCGTTATCATACCTATACTGAATTACTTTTCAAATATCGGGATTCTACTAATAAATAAAAAATCACGATATGCTCATCAAAAAATATGACAGGGTTATGTTACTTTCTTCTTCCACAGAAGAAACGTAACCGTTCATGAGTTCGTCGCAGAACTCATCGGTTTTTACCTTTTTGAAGAAAAGTTAAGACAAAATGTAAAATAATGGTGATTTCTAATCACTATTCTTATATTTTTCGGATATTTAGCCTCACCACATAGGTTAAACATTATGCGTATTCTTTATTTAACCAGTATTTTCTGTCTATGTTGCGGCTGTTTATTCGGACAAAAAAAACCACTAGACCATAGCGTTTACGATGGTTGGCAAAGTATTAAATCACTGAATGTCAGCCAAGACGGTCGATTTATACTATACAACATCGCGCCACAACAAGGCGACACAACATGGATGGTAACCACACCAAAAGGTGAAAAGATCGCCACCCTTCCACGAGGCAAACAGGTACAGCTTACGCCCGATGGTGCTTACGCTATTGGTTTGGTTAAAGCACCTTATGCGACAATTAGGCAAGCGAGAATCCAAAAGAAAAAGCCCGACGAAATGCCCAAAGATTCCTTAGCGATCATTGCTTTGGAAACCAATACTGTTTTTAAAACGCCACGCATCAAATCATTTAAACTAGCGGATGAATCATCTGCTATTGTTGCCTATATGGAAGAGGCTGAAAAGACTTCAGACAGTACTAAAACAAAAGAAAAAAAAGATAAATCATCTGGAACGTTACATGTACGCGATTTAGCAAGCGGACACGAAGAACGTTTTGAAGAGGTTAACGACTTTTATTTGGATTACGCTGGAAATCAACTGGTTTTTATTCGTAATGATTCTACTGCCAATGCAGGCTTATTTTTATACCTGATCAAGGAAAAACAACTCAAAAAAATTAGTAATGGACCGGGTACCTATAAACACATAACGTTCGATGAACAGGGCATTCAATTAGCTTTTGCAGCCGAAAAAAGTCCAAAGAAGGCTCTTCAAAAACCTTATAGCCTTTACTATTACACTCCCAACCTCGATACGGCCGGTATTATTGCCCAGCCTAACACTATTGGCATGCCTAGCAATTGGAATGTAAGTGGCGACGGTAATATCCGCTTTAGCAAGAGTGGCGAAAAACTATTCTTCGGTATAGCCCCTATTCCACCGGTAAAAGATACGACGATTGTTGATTTCGAAGTAGCTAACGTCGATATCTGGAATTGGAAAGACGATTACCTCCAACCGCAACAGCTGGTGAACCTAAAGCAAGATCTGGGAAAAAGCTATCTTAGTGTTATTTACCCCAAAAGAAACCGCACCATAATTCCATTAGCTTCAATAGATTTACCTGACGTCGATTTGACAGATGATGCGGACAACTTATATGCACTGGGTAGCACGAATGTAGGTAAAAGAGTTGCCGCCCAATGGGAAGGTACAACGCCACAGGATTTTTATGTGATTTCCACCATCGATGGAAGTAAACGGAAAATTGCTGAAAATTGTTATGCACATGCACAGCTATCGCCTAATGGACAGTTTGTAGTCTGGTATAATTTAGCTACCAAACAATGGAACAGCTATGAAGCAAATACCAATCGTCTAAAAATTTTAAATATAGATCTTCCGGTAAGCTTCGCTGATGAAGATAATGACTCACCAACGTTTGCCTACCCCTATGGTATTGCCGGATGGTCGGCAGACGACAAAGAAATATTTCTTTATGATAAATATGACATCTGGAGTTTTGATCTCAAAGGCAGCGATCGACGATTACTCACCAACGGGTTTGGCAGAAGTAGTAAAGTAACCTTTAGGCATATACCGATTAAACCAAAAGTTGGTTTAGCAAAAAAACAACATGCCGTCATTATTGATCCGACTCATCCTTTACTGCTGAACGCTTTCAATCAAACTAACAAAGAAAGCGGCTGGTTCTACTCCAACCCAAGGAATCGACGTGATCCAAAGGAAATTGTCATGGGACCATATACCTATCAAACCATAACCGCCAGCCAAGATGAAAAATTAATCGCTTATACGAAGGAAAATTATACGCATTCACCCGACCTTTATGCGTCCGATAATCTTAAAGACGAAACCAAGTTAAGTGCACTCAATCCACAACAGCAACAGTACAATTGGGGTACAGCAGAGCTGGTTAAATGGACAACACCAGGCGGACACGAGGCTACCGGTATCCTATATAAGCCGGAAGATTTTAATCCAGCAAAAAAATATCCGCTGATCGCATATTTTTATGAGAAGTTATCTGATGGTCTAAACACCTATATTCCGCCTGCACCTACCCCTTCCCGATTGAATATAAGCTATTTTGTAAGCAATGGCTATCTGGTTTTTGCACCTGATATCAGCTATGAAATTGGGCATCCTGGCAAATCTGCCGAAGAATACGTCAATTCAGGTGTTCAAGAATTAGCCAAGTTCTCTTGGGTTGACGAACAACATCTAGGCATACAAGGGCAAAGCTGGGGAGGTTATCAAGTAGCTCACCTTATTACTAGGACTAACCTATATGCTGCCGCTTGGGCTGGAGCTCCGGTTGTCAACATGACCTCAGCCTATGGTGGTATACGCTGGGGAACCGGCGTTAACCGACAATTTCAATATGAAAAAACACAAAGTCGCATTGGTAAAGATCTTTGGGAAGGTTATGATTTATACGTTGAAAATTCTCCACTCTTTCATCTCAAATCGGTTTCCACACCCGTAGTCATCATGTCTAACGATAAAGATGGCGCTGTGCCTTGGTACCAAGGCATCGAGATGTTTACGGCATTGCGCCGGTTGGGGAAGCCAGTATGGTTATTGAACTACAATGGTGAAGAACATAACCTTGTTCAACGACAAAATAGAAAAGATATTCAAGTGAGAGAACAACAATTTTTTGATCATTTTCTAAAGGGCAAAGCTGCTCCAGTTTGGCTAGAAAAAGGTGTGCCCGCTACACGAAAGGGAATAGATTGGGGGTTTGACCTGGTGCAATAAAGTAAAAGAGGATGCCTGAAATTTACTCATTTCGAGCGTCATCCTCTTCTTTTTTATTCGACTTCCTTTTTCCGTTGCGGTCCTGCACCTAACACCGATTCACTTACCCCTGTTTCATATGGCTTAAAATTAGTTATAAAAGCTTCTGCTAAGCGATTAGCCTGCTCAAGATAAGCTTCTTTATTTTCCCAGCTATCTATCGGACTAAGCAATTTATCCGGCACTCCAACACAGTGTGTAGGATATGCTAAGCCAAAAAGATTATGTTTAGTATAGCTGACGTTATCCAAGGCACCATTTAAGGCCGCATTGATTAAATGTCGAGTGTAAGCCAAATCTATCCGCTTTCCTACGCCATAACCGCCCCCTACCCACCCAGTGTTTACTAGCCAAACGTTAATGTTGGCCGATTTTAATTTTTCTCCCAAGATAGCTGCATATTTTCCTGGATGCAATGGTAAAAATGCTTTTCCAAAACAGGCAGAAAAGGTGGCCATCGGTTCGTTTACTCCGGCCTCTGTGCCTGCAACTTTTGCCGTATAACCAGAAATAAAATGGTACATGGCCTGCTCAATGGTTAAACGCGATATGGGAGGTAAAACACCAAAAGCGTCGGCCGTTAGAAAAAAGATATGCTTCGGGCTCGGCGCCAATGCTGGGTTCAACGCACCACTTATAAAATCTGCTGGATATGCTGCTCGGGTATTTTCAGTTTTACTGATATTAGAATAGTCGGGTATCCGACTATCGCCCGACAAGCATACATTTTCCAGTAACGTACCAAACCGAATCGCGTGATAAATCTGTGGTTCCCGTTCCGGATCTAAATTGACACATTTTGCATAGCATCCACCCTCAAAATTAAATATACCACGTTCATCCCAGCCATGCTCATCATCGCCAACCAAACTGCGTTTAGAATCAGCCGACAAGGTGGTTTTCCCTGTTCCCGATAGGCCAAAAAATAATGCAGTGTCTCCGGTGTCCTTCCCGACGTTTGCGGCACAATGCATAGACAAAATTCCCTTTTTTAACGGTAGTAGATAGTTCAATACCGAAAAAACACTTTTTTTAATTTCACCAGTGTAACCCGTGCCACCAATTAAGACTACTTGCTCCGTAAAATTAATAACCACAAAATTCGGACTTTTCACACCGTCTTGTGATGGATTCGCTTCGAAACTGGGCACAGCCAAAATCGTCCAATCAATATTTCCAATGGCTTGATTAAATAAAGGTCTTAGAAATAAATTATGTACAAAAATATTCTGATACGCCAATTCCGTTATTGTTCGTAAGGTTAAGCGATGCCGATCATCTGCACAAACATACCCATCCCTAATATAGAGATTCCGCTGCGCCACATGGTTTAACATTTTGGCCAACAACTGTTGAAAATATATTGGTTCCAAGGCTTGATTAATATCACCCCACCAAACCGTGTTTGCCGTTTGCTGATCATACACCAAGTAGCGGTCGCGTGGCGATCGACCTGTAAATTTTCCAGTATCCGCCGCCAGTGCGCCATCACTTGTGAGCTTACCCTCTCCGTTTTTAATGGCATGTTCCACCAATTCAGTAACCGATAATTGATAAAATACGTCACCTTGCGGATGAAATTTTTGATTTCCTATATCCAACCCCGTAGAAATAGTAGCCTTCATAAATTTTTGCTTTTGTTAAAATTTGACGCAAAACTACGTATTAAAAAAGAGCAAAAGCAAGTAAAAACCACTAATAATCAGAATGTTGTACAAAATACACTCTCCAAAAACAGCAGGTATATGGCTAATTTAGAAGCACTTATATTAAAAAAAGATATATAAAGATTTTTATTAACATATTAACAAAAAATACCTTAAAAAAAGAACAATAATTATCAATAATAAAAAATAAAAGAAAAAATTTAATGATTCAACAAAAACAAACCTTTCAGTTTTTTAATATTCTATACCGACAGTTTTGCAGCATCTGGGAAGTCTTTACCTATAGTTGGAGTAGTGTTAACCTTGTGTGAAGATAGTCTCAAATCACTACCAAATTAGTGTGACCGCTGTAGCTTTCAGTGTCAAATCAGTAGGTTTACTGTAGCAATTAGTGTCGAAAACGGAGTCTTTCATAAGTAGTATTTTCCAAAATTTCTTATATTGGCAAATGAAGAGAAATGTATAGCTATGAATTTATATAGTATTGATGCAGGTTTGTTCAAACTAGATGGCGGAGCGATGTTTGGTGTCGTACCGAAAAGCATTTGGCAACGCACCAATCCTGCCGACGAAAACAATTTGTGTACTTGGGCTGCTCGTTTATTATTGATTGAGAGCGGCGACAGACGAATATTAATAGATACAGGACTGGGCGATAAGCAAGATGAAAAATTTTTCAGCCATTATCAACCCCATGGCCCATCATTGAGCGAATCTTTAGCCCAACATGGTTTTCATCCCGATGATATTACCGATGTCTTGTTAACCCATCTTCACTTTGACCACGTCGGAGGTGCTATAACCCAGGAAGGCGAACAATTGGTACCGACATTTAAACAGGCTATCTATTGGAGTAATCAAAAGCATTGGAACTGGGCTATTCACCCTAACGACCGTGAAAAAGCGTCTTTTTTAAAAGAAAATATCCTTCCCATTCAGGAAAGCGGGCAGTTGAAATTTATTGCCGAGGGAGAGCGGGTACCCTTTGCAGAAAATATAATTATACGCTTTGCTTATGGTCATACGGACGCCATGATGCTACCTCAAATCAGTTATAAAGGAAGAACGATTTTATATATGGCGGACCTATTACCATCAGTTGGTCACATACCGCTTCCCTATGTTATGGCTTATGATATGTTTCCTTTGCAAACATTAAAAGAAAAAAACCAGTATTTGAAAGAAGCACTAGCTAATCGTTATGTCTTATTTCTGGAACATGATCCATTGTATGAATGCTGTACACTCCAACAAACGGAGAAGGGCATTCGCCTTGGGAAAACATTCCGACTAAATGAACTTTAATATACCAAGCTTACATTCTTGCGGGTACCTGAATACCCAACAACTCCATACCGGCCGCAATCACTTTTGCTGTTGCTGCCGATAAGTTTAATCTAAAGTTTTTGCTTAGGGTATCCGTTGTCTTTAAAATTGAAAGCTCATGGTAAAACTTATTATATAATTTGGCCAATTCGAATAAATAGTTAGCCACAACAGCTGGGCTATAAGTCTCTGCTGCATTACTAATTACATCAGTATAACTCACTAATTCCTTAATCAAATCACGTTCAATGGTTTCCAAAGCTTTAGGTGCTATCGCATCCTTAGACAATTGATGATTTCCTTTATGAAGTACGGATTTGATTCTAGCATGCGTATACTGAATAAAGGGTCCAGTGTGTCCTTGGAAATCGATGGATTCATTAGGATCAAAAAGCAATCGCTTTTTAGGTTCTACCTTAAGTAAAAAATATTTCAGTGCCCCCATTCCGATCATATCATATAAAGCAAGCTTCTCTGTTTCAGAGAATTCATCAACTTTACCTAAAGTTTCTGTTCGCTCCTTTGCTGTTTGTACCATCTCATCCATTAAATCATCAGCATCTACCACCGTTCCTTCCCTTGACTTCATTTTACCGGAAGGCAAATCAACCATTCCATAAGACAAATGGTATAATCCATCAGCCCATGGCCTGCCTAATTTTTTAAGGATATGAAACAATACTTTAAAATGATAATCCTGCTCATTTCCTACAACATAAATGGATTTCTCCATTTTGAAATCATCATACTTAAGTTGAGCTGTTCCTAAATCCTGCGTAATGTAAACAGAAGTACCATCACTGCGCAACACCAGCTTTTCATCTAAACCTTCTGCAGTTAAATCGATCCAAACTGATCCATCATTCTTTTTGAAAAACACACCTTTAGATAAACCTTCTTCAATAATATCTTTACCCAAAAGATAGGTGTTTGATTCATAATATACCCGGTCGAAGGTAATCCCCATCCGTTCATAGGTTTTTTCAAAACCGTCATAAACCCAATCGTTCATCCGTTTCCATAAAGCAATCACGTGCGGGTCTCCTGCTTCCCATCTACGCAATAATTCCTGTGCTTCTTGCATCAACGGTGATTCTCGCTTAGCCTCTTCTTCGCTCTTACCTGCTGCTTTTAAGGTATCTACTTCTTGTTTATACTGTTTATCAAAGAGCACATAATAATTCCCCACCAGCTTATCACCCTTTAACCCGCTAGATTCAGGTGTTTCACCATGACCAAACTTCTCCCAAGCGAGCATCGATTTACAAATGTGTATCCCACGATCATTCACCAGATTGGTTTTAATCACGTCATATCCTGCCGCTTCCAATATGGTTGCTACCGAAAATCCTAAAAGATTATTCCGAACATGTCCCAGGTGTAAAGGCTTATTGGTATTTGGTGAGGAATATTCTACCATCACTCGTTCCCCGTTTTTTGGAAGTATTCCGAATTGATCGGATAACACCTCTTGGTGAAATAGGGAGAGCCAATACTCGTCTGTCAAGCTTAAATTGAGAAAACCTTTAATCACATTAAAGGAAGCAACAGCTGGAGCGTGAGCTACTAAGTAATTTCCCAGCTCTGTACCAGTTATTTCGGGCGATTTTTTTGAAAATTTAGTAAATGGAAAAGTAACAACCGTTATTTGTCCTTCAAATTCTTTTCGGGTTTCTTGTAAATTAATTGCACTTTCAGGGATATCTTGCTGATATAGTGCTTGTATAGCTTGCCGCGTTAAAGATGCGATAAAATTCATGCGCCAAACTTAGATAAACTTGTTTTGATATACAAGTCCACACTAGCTTTTGGCCCCATCAATTTGTTTTGCTCATTTTAAAATCAGAAATAAAAGGCTATTTTGCATCTTGTTGGTTATGAGTTGTTGTTTGTTCGTTGTAAGTCTACGTTTGAAGAGCCCTATTCCCCGTTTTTAATTTTTATTTTTAATATATCAAATTATGGAATTTCAGCTTAATGTGCAAACCGAGATCGGTACCCTTCGAAAGGTATTAGTACATAGTCCAGACAGCGGACTAGGACAAGTAGTGCCTTCTAAAGCCCAAGACTGGCTTTTTGAAGATATCGTACATTTAAAAACGTTGCGTAAAGAAGAATATGACTATTATATAAAGCTTTTATTATACTTTATTGATCCTGAAAAAATAACAACAGCAAGCCAAGAAGCGCTACAAACACGTGCCTTTTTTAAACCCGATCATCCACAATTCTACCATTCTCAGCACGTCATAGAAATACAGACCTTACTGGCAACCATATTGAAAGATCCAATCGTGAAAAGCAGTCTCGTGGCTGCCGTATGTGCTATAGAAGGTTGCAATTACCGTCTACAACAGCAGCTTACCGCCCTTGAACCGATCAAGCTGGCCAAAATTGTATTATCTGGCTCTTTTGACGATGAACAGATGATTTTTGCACCTGTCCCAAACTTGATCTTTACGAGAGACCTTGGTGTGGTCATTAACAATTATATTTTACTCAATAAACCAGCAAAAAAAGCAAGAGGCAGAGAAAACCTTTTAATGCGCTATATCTTTTTTAATCACTCTTATTTTAAGGCTTACCAAAAAAATATACTAGAAATTCCGGATCCCATTCAGCATTTTCTTCGACCAGGTGAAGATGAAGAACAACGGGCAACCTTAGAAGGTGGGGATGTGATGGTTGTCAGTAAAAATCATGTATTGATTGGATGTAGTGAGCGCACCTCTATCCACGGCGCACATGAGGCCATTAAACTCCTTTTCAAACATGAAGTGATCGATAAGGTAACCGTAATCAAAATTCCTAGTAAACGGGACTTTATGCATATTGATACCATTTTCACACAGGTCAAACGCAATGTATGGGTGGTACTGGGTACCGTAGCGAAATCTGCACAGACGGTAGTAGATGAACCCTTAAGCTTTTTTGAGTCCTCCAAACAACCTGCCCTAGAAATTATACAATTTTTTCGAGATACATCCAAACACCCTAAGTACTTTCAGTCGCTGGAAGATCTGCTCGATGATATTAGTCAAAATGATCTGCATTGCACGGAAAAAACGCGGTTTATTTACAGTGGAAACAATAGTTTTCCTTACGATGCACGAGAACAATGGACGGATTCTTGTAACCTGTTAGCGCTAAAAGAAGGAGTTGTTTTAGGATATGACCGTAACGATAAAACTATTCAGGCCTTTAAGGAAAATCATTTCACCGTAATAAAAGCGCAAGAACTCATCGCGTTGCTAGAAACGCGCCAACTAACGATAGATGAATTGCAAGATATGCTAATCACGCTTCCCTCCGCAGAATTATCTCGAGCACGAGGTGGTTTTCATTGTATGAGCTTGCCTTTGCTCAGAGATGAGTAATTACATTTAATCTTTAGTTATTGATTTGTACTTAAAGCGTGGAGCTATAACGTAAAACGTGAAACGCCTTGATACTTGATTTGACACTTACATACCATGGCAACAAATCGTGTTTTAATGATCCGTCCAGCAAATTTTGCATATAATCCGGAAACAGCTGTAAATAATAAATTCCAAGTGACTTCGAAGGAGGGAGATCTTCAGGTTTTAGCCCTTCATGAATTTGACCAATTTGTTGACATATTACGGTTGAATGGTGTTATAGTGGAACTATTTAATGATTCATCCACTCCCAAAACTCCAGATGCGGTATTTCCAAACAATTGGGTTTCTTTCCATGAAGATGGAACAGTGGTGCTATACCCCATGTTTGCAGGCAATAGACGGGAAGAGAGAAGAACTGAAATCTTAACAGCACTGCAAAAACAGTATACCATAAAAGCGCTCGTAGATCTGAGTTATTTTGAAAAGGAAGACCTTTTTCTAGAAGGCACCGGAAGCATGGTGCTCGACCGACAACATAAAATCGCTTATCTATGCTTATCCCCTAGAAGTACCTTAAAGCCTTTCACTACTTTCTGTCATCTAATGAACTATACACCACTGGTTTTTAATGCCGTTGATGCTAATGGCTTTGCTATTTATCACACCAATGTTATGCTTTGTATAGGCGACACATTTGCCGTCATCTGTAGCGAGGCGATTAAAAATTGCGCCGAACGAGCAGCGGTTCTAACATCCTTAAGACAGACAATGAAAGAAATCGTCGATATTTCACATCAACAGATGGCACATTTTGCAGGCAATATGCTCCATTTATCAAACAATATAGGTAATAACCTGTTAGTGCTATCAAAGCAAGCATATGTATCCTTAACTTCTATTCAGTTATCATGCCTCGAAAAACATGCAAAGCTACTTTATACCCCCCTTGACCATATCGAAAAAAACGGCGGCGGAAGTGCGCGGTGTATGTTGGCCGAGCTATTTTTACCACTCACCAATAACGTGAAAAAAGATCAATAACCGCATTAATCCCCGTGAATACCGATAAAACAAATACACCTTGAATAATTGCTTTTATATGTCATTTTTGACGATTGCATATAAAAGAAAATTATCTAAGTTTGCAAAAATTTTTAATTAGGATAAATGCAAAGTTATCAGGAATTTCTTGACCTAAGTGTTGGTTTCCCGCAAGACGGATTTGATATCATCGATGATGAGCTCTATTTTCACGATCTAAACTTAATGGAAATGATCGAAACTTATGGTACACCCTTAAGATTCACCTATCTCCCCATTATTAGCAAGAAAATCCAGCAAGCCAAAATATTATTTCAAACGGCTATCCTGAAAAATAACTATAGAGGTACGTATAAATACTGTTACTGTACCAAAAGCTCGCATTTTAAGCACATTGTAGAAGAAGCGCTAAAAAATGATATTCACCTTGAAACGTCTTCTGCATTTGATATGCCTGTAATTGATGCATTAGAAAAGAAGGGTGTTGTCTCTAAGGATATCACGGTCATTTGTAATGGCTTCAAAACTTTTCAGTATAAACAATATATTATTGACATGCTCCATGATGGGTTCAAGAATATTGTCCCCGTGCTGGATAATAAAGAAGAGTTTAATCTATACGATGATGAGGTAGAACTAGATGAGCCTTGTAACTTAGGCATCCGCATTGCCGCAGAAGAACAACCGGATTCCCAGTTCTATACTTCCAGACTCGGTATTAGAATGGAGGACATTATTGATTTCTACAACAACAAAATTGTCCCTAACCCGAATTTCAAGGTAAAACTCCTACATTTTTTTATTAATTCAGGGATATCGGACACACCTTACTACTGGAATGAATTAGAGAAGTATGTAACCCTTTATTGCAAATTCAAAAAAATTAATCCTGATCTCGATACCTTGGATATTGGCGGGGGAATGCCTTTCAAAGATTCGTTGGTACATGATTTTGATTACGAATATATGGTAAATGAAATCGTCAATCGAATCAAGCAAATATGTGCGGTGCACGATGTAATGGAACCGGATATCATTACTGAATTTGGAAAGTATACTGTAGCAGAAGCTTCAGGGATATTATATAAAGTATTGGGTAGGAAACAACAAAACGACAGGGAGAAATGGCTCATGTTAGATGGTTCCTTTATTACCAATTTACCAGATGTCTGGGCATTAAATCAAAAATATATTCTATTGCCTATTAATAACTGGGATTCTGAATACGAAAGGGTAAACTTGGGAGGAATTACTTGTGACGGTCAGGATTACTATAATCAAGAAGCGCACATGAATAATGTATTCATGCCTAAAACTCGAAAAGTACAGTACCTAGGTTTTTTCCATACCGGCGCTTATCAAGAAGTATTAAGTGGTTATGGCGGCATACATCATTGCTTGCTACCTTCACCTAAACATGTGATTGTTCGACGAAACAGAGATGAAACATTTAACTTTGAAGTGTTTGGTGAAGAACAAAATTCTAAGCAAGTATTAAAAATCTTGGGATACCACTCATAATGTTGAGGCTATATTCACAGCAGTGGCTTTTTTTAAACAGCCCGCTAAAAAATACGCTTTACAATCCTTAAATGATGGGTATATTTATTTAGTTCTCTCGAAAAAATCCCTGTATTATCTATTTGATCTATTTTTACACGTCCCGATGCATGAATAATCTCTTCGGCATTTAACAAAATACCAACATGCGTAATCCGGCCTTCTTCATCATCAAAAAAAGCCAGATCACCTAATTTCGCTTCTTGCAAAAAGTCTACAACTTTTCCTTGTTCCGCCTGCTGCCAAGCATCCCGCTTCACACAAATTCCGAAATGTTTATACACTAACTGGACATAACCTGAGCAATCTATTCCAAACACAGACCGGCCTCCCCACAAATAGGGAGCATTCAGGTAAAATCGACACACTTCTTCCAGTTCTTGTGCTATGGTTTCCCGATCGGGAACCCGTGAAAGTCCTAAGAAAAGATAATGGGTATTGTTAAGCGAAAAGCTATCGTCATCCAGAAACGGCAAGGTACTACCCGGCAATAAATGTAAGCTTTCTTCTTTACCCAATTTAAGCAACATGGCATGCGTTGATAGGTCGGCAATATGTTGTACCTCCGTTGTTAAGGACTCAAAAATTCCCGCATCTATAGGCTCCTGTTGTCTATAATCAATCCAACCTTCGTAAGCATCGTACGCTATCTTGATGTATAAATAATCCCCCCGCTGTTCTAACACTTCAAAAGCCTCACCAAATAATAGTTGAGACACCAGTTCACTCTTGTTACCTATATCAGCCCTAACTGGGATAATCGGTAGATTACAAATTCCATACGCCATGATACACCTAAACTTTAAGCAAACTTAGTTAATTTGCTCGGATATACCATGGAAACTGCGCTTGAAACCAGCCAAACCTTTACCCTTCACAATTGTTAAGGATATATATTGTAAAAATATATATTGTAAAAAAAAGTCATGGCAGATTCACCTTTAAATTTTAAAACCAACCGCATACTCATCGCCGTTGAGGATAGCAAATATTCAGAAAAGGCGGTTAGATACGGGTATCATCTAGCGCAAGCATTTGATGCCCAAGTAGCATTGGTACATGTAATAGATCCTCCTACAAACAGCAGTTATGGTGCAGTAGATCCTATTATGGGCGTTAACCCCATGTATATACCAGAGATCAACGAAGTACAAGAAGAAGCCTCAACTACCTTATTGGATCGATTAGCCGCCCTATGGTCGGGAGCTACAACACATATCACAAAAATGAGTAGGATGGGACAACCCCGAAAGGAAATTATAACCGCAGCAAACGAATGGCAGGCTGATCTTATTGTCTTAGGCACACACGGCCGGACAGGGTTTGATCACTTTATTTCTGGTAGTGTGTCTGAAGGTGTAGCCCGTCATGCCATCTGTCCGGTCATTATTGTTCCTTATAAAGATGAAGATTGATCATTATTGAATCAGGCTAAAACAAAAATACATCTTATAAAACGAATAAGAAATCCTTTTATAAGATGTATTTAGTAAGCGATGCCAAAGGCCTAGCCTTCCGCGTGCAGCCAAGCTTTTTTCGCTAACAGTTCTTCTTCAGTCTCCCGAATATCCTCGTCATCTACACAACAATCTACCGGGCATACAGCAGCGCATTGCGGTTCGTCATGAAAACCAACACATTCGGTACACTTATCCGAGACAATATAATATATTTCATCCGATAAAGCTTCTTGAGCCTCATCAGCATTTAACGTCGTACCGTCACCAAAATCAATTACTCCATGAAGTTCTGTCCCATCAGAAAAACGCCATGCCATGCCTGCATCATAAATCGCATTATTAGGGCATTCTGGCTCACAAGCTCCACAGTTAATACACTCGTCCGTAATTTTAATTGCCATTATCTTCTTAAAAAATCCGTTTATACCTTATTTTTGCAAAATATTAGTTTCACAATAATCTACAAATTTAGTAGCTTTTTGTTAAAATTTCATACAAAGTTACCGAAAATATAACATTTTAATCGAATTTCTGTTTTGAATATACATAATTTGACAAGCGACAAACGGATCTGGGCTTTTAATAACCTTGGCGAATATCTAAAACAACAACCAAACGATTGGGCTGAGCTCGCTACACGCGTATCTGCACAAAATAGTTGGTTCACGCCAATTGCTGTACAAATGGCCCTTAAGGCAATAGCACAGAACCTTAACACCGAAAAACTTACTCAATGGCTTGCCCCCTACCTCCCCTTATTGGATACCCCAACAACTAAAACAGTCGGTTTGGTGCTGGCAGGCAATATTCCCTTGGTAGGCTTTCATGATGTTCTAGTGGCCCTGATCGCTGGCTTTAACGTCCAGATCAAATTATCCAGTGATGATAATCAATTAATTCCCTTTTTATTAGACAAGCTTATACATATTGAACCTAACTTCGCATCATTTATTAACTATACCGATCGTTTAAAGAATTTCGACATAGTTATTGCAACAGGCAGCAATAATACTTCCCGTTATTTTGAATATTATTTCCGTGAAGTACCCTATATTATCCGTAAAAACAGAAATAGCGTCGCAGTTATTCAAGGCAATGAAAGTAAAGCACAATTAACACAACTTGGCCATGACCTGTTCGACTATTTTGGTTTAGGATGCCGAAATGTTTCCAAATTATATGTCCCTGAACAGTATAACTTTAATTTATTTTTTGAAGCTATCTCTTCCTTCAGTGAAGTTAGTCATCACCACAAATACCACAATAACTACGACTATAACAAATCCATTTATCTAGTCAATGGTAATAAGCATTTGGATAATGGTTTTTTGTTATTAAAAGAAGATGAACGTTTAGCGTCTCCTTTGGCGGTAGCTTATTATCAGACATATAACCATTTTGAACAGCTGACAACGCTATTAGACCATCAAAAAGATCAAATTCAGTGTGTGGTAAGTACGTCTCCTTTATCGGTAAACATTCCTCGCTTTCCCTTTGGTCAGAGCCAACAACCGGCACTGGATGATTACGCAGATGGAGTGAATACTTTAGATTTTTTGGCACAAAACCGCTAGTGATCAAACAAATGCGCTCATCCCTGTAATTGCTCTTCCTACGATAAGGGTATTGATCTCTTTTGTACCTTCATAGGAATAGATGGCTTCGGCATCTGCTACAAAACGGGCAACATCATGTTCCAAAAGAATCCCGTTGCCCCCCATTACTTCTCTGGCCTGACTAACAATATCTCTTGTTCGTAATGAACAAAATACTTTGGCCAAAGAGGCATGTTCGTCTTTCAATTTTCCGGCGTCCTGTAATTCCGATAGCCGATATACTAGCGTCTGCATAGCTGTTAAATTAGACAACATTTCCACCAAATGATTTTGTATCAACTGAAAAGAAGCAATTGGTTTACCAAATTGTTTTCGTTTCCGGGTATAATCCAAAGCGCTGATATAGGCACCTTGCGCGCACCCTACGGCCATCCAAGCAACCCCTGCCCTCGTCATACGCAAAACATTTGCTGTATCTTTAAAAGAATTGGCATGTGGTAAACGATCTTTTTCCTCTACTACGCAGTCCGTTAATGTAATAAGCCCATTTTGCACGATGCGTAAGGCCATTTTCCCTTTGATCTTTTCTACGCTAAAACCTGGGGTATCTTTTCTCAAGATAAAACCCTTGACTTGATGATCATCTAAATCTCGCGCCCATATAATAATCAAATCAGCAAAGGTAGCATTACCAATCCATTTCTTTTGACCATTAAGCACCCATCCGTCTGCCGTTTGCTTGCAGGTAGTCGTTAATCCTCCCGCAGCTCCTGATCCTACTTCGGGTTCGGTTAAACCAAAAGCACCGATTTTCTCCATTTTATTCATTGCCGGCAACCATTCTTGCTTTTGCTCATCCGATCCACACGAGTAAATAGACCCCATTGCCAGGCCACTTTGAACACCAAAAAAAGTGGCGATAGAGGCATCAACACGGGCCATTTCCATGGCTAATATACCTTCCATTAGAAAAGAACGATTTGGACAACCATAGCCATTAATGGTTATTCCGGCTAAACCTAATTCACCAAATTTAGGAATCAATTCAAAGGGAAATTCATCCCGTAGCCAATAGTGATTTACCAGTGGCTTAACCTCGGTTTCCATAAATTGACGTACGCGAAGCTGTAATGCACTATCCGCTGCATTCAAACGATCACTTATTTCGTAAAAATCTGGATTAATCGGCGGGAGCTCTCTATGTTTCTCCCTTCCCATCAGTTTCATTAGGCCGTTTAATTGCTGATCATCCATTTTGGAAAAACCATCCATCACCTTCGTCAAATCAACTTTTCCGGCAATTTTGGCTAACTGATCAAAATCGATGTGTTTTAATAAAGCCGCCGCTTGTCTTATCTTAGAGAACATGCTAGACATATACAGATTTGTTTATGATGTAAACAAAAATTAGCGCAAAGGGTTTACTTCAACATTTCACGTATTAGATCAACCATTACTTCAAATGGAAAAGGTTATCTACACCTAATAATCGTCTACAGGTAAAGCCTTCTCCGTAAGCCGCACCTATATATTTTCCGTATTCACGTGCTCTTCCTTCAATAATGTGCATAAAATCAGGTTTGGAAATATAGGTTTGTGGTTCATTTTCCTGATATTGCTCATTGAAAAACTGCGATTTAAATGCCCGGATACTTTGTACCTTTTGATCCCAAAATTCACTCACATCCACTACAATATCCGGTTTAATATAGTAATCTTGGATCAACTGCAGAAGTAAACGCGGACGATGTGGCTCTTGATAAATACCATCAACCTTAGTTTCTATTTTACGTAGGCCCGACAAAAAACAAGCATCATTGATCAGGTCACCTGCCCGCCCGTGGTCAGGATGGCGATCGTGAAGGGCGTTACCAATAATTATTTCGGGTTGAAATTTTCGAATAGCTTTTATTAATTCCAGTTGCTCGTATTCCTCATTTTTAAAAAATCCGTCTCTTAACCCCAAATTTTCACGCACGCTGATACCCAATAGTTTACTTGAATCCCTAGCCTCTTGCGCTCTACTTTCGACCGTTCCACGGGTTCCCAACTCACCTCTAGTCATATCCACAATTCCTACTTTTTTACCTAAAGCAATATGCTTTAAAATCGTTCCAGCACATCCAAGCTCAGCATCATCCGGATGTACGGTGATTACTAGTAAATCTAACTTCATCTGTAAATAATTATTCGCCTATTACTATTTTTACCATATTTCTACTATTGGTATCCATGAACCGCAAAGCAGTCTTTAATCCATCGGTCAGATAGAGCTTATCCTGTTTAAATCCCGAAGAGCTCACGAACATCGATTGCCTGTTTAAAATCCGTGAATAAACTTACATTTCCTTATAAGATAAAATGAAATTTTAAACATGGTCAGTTCATTATTTTTTATTCATTCAATAAGTAGCAAGACATTTTTAGTTGTGCGTTGTCAGTTACACATTGCACGTACATAGTAGTCTATTATTCATTAGCTAATCATCACATTGGCTAATCTAGATTATCGCTCAACTACCCCACAACTCAACTCCTTAACTATTCTACAACTCAACTATTCAACATACTATAACAACTGCTCTAACCGTTTTATCAAACGCCGGGATAGCGGACTCGTAAAACTATAGAAGTAATCCACCACATTTCCTTCCCGATCAATCAAGTACTTATGAAAATTCCAAAACGGTTTACTATTTAGCTTCCCATTAAGCAACTTATTACCTAAAAATTTAAAAATGGGATGTGCATCTGCCCCTTTAACCTTTATACGATCGTAAACCGTAAAATTAAGCTGCTGATCAACGCTGCAATATTGTTGTAAAGCCTCACCGCTAAGTTTTTCTTGATTACCAAAATCGTTGGAAGGAAACGCTAATACTTCAAACCCAAGATCTTTATAACGTTGGTATAACTGCTCCAATTGTTTATACTGAGGAGTAAATCCACAGGCGCTTGCGGTGTTAACGACTAATAGGACCTTATTTTGATAAATATTAAAGTCGACGACCGTACCATCGGGTTTCATTGCACAAAACTGGTAAATACGTTCCATTAATAAAAATAGCGATTGGCGTTGGCGTGATTTCGAATAATGGTTTCTATTTCCCGATCTTCGTCTGGATCATATGTACGTTTTAAATTATGACCGAAAAGTTTAGCTACCGATTGGTAGAAAAATGCAGATACCCCTCCTCTTAATTCCTTCACTAAGTCATAACTAGAATTTCCTGTTTGCCTATCAATTAATTTAATGAGTATTTCGCCCTGGGTGATGGACATATTTTTAATCTCTCGGTTAAACATGTTTTTAATTTCTTTTTCACAATCCTTCACTAAACGCTTTTGGTCCTTCTTCTTCGGCGTAACGGCTAAATCCCGCTGTAATTTGTCATACCTATTTTCTGCAAATCGGGCATAAGGCAGAACTTTTAACACATTGTATTTCAAACGATAGTATCGGGCGCGGTCCTCCGGTGTTTTAAAAATGCGCCTATCCGTTATGACTACTTCGCGCAGTAAAATCCAAGGTACCCGCTCGCCATTAATCCTGGTGGTAGACATCATTGCTGGCCCGATATTTGAGGCTTGATCTGTAGTATTGGCTAAACTATCCTTATTAACCTGCTGTGCCAAGCTCACCTTTCCAAAAAAAAGCAGTAAATAAATTAATAATAAACGTAAAAATTTCATAGATTTAGCTCTTACAAAACCATTCAATAAAGTTAAAGAAAAATTGCCGACTTATACAATTTTTATTAAACCTTGTTGAATTTGGAAATTCAAACGTATAGTAATAATTTTTTTGCGTATAGGAAACACATAGACTAAAACGAAGTATATGAAGGAATTAGTGATTGATTTAGAGGCTGAAAAAAAGGAAATATTGAAGCGATATCGAGCATTGCTCCGAGCCTGCAAACCTACATTGCAAAAAGGCGACAAGCAAATGATCCGCCGGGCTTTTGATATGGCATTAGAAAGCCACAAGGAAATGCGCCGTAAATCGGGCGAGCCCTATATCTATCATCCCATTGCCGTAGCGCAAATTGCTGCGGAAGAAATAGGCCTTGGTACAACATCTATTGTCTGTGCCTTATTACATGATGTGGTGGAAGATACCGATGTCACTTTGGACGAAATTGAAAACAAGTTCGGAAAAAAAGTAGCCAAAATCACTGATGGGTTAACGAAGATATCCGGAATTTTTGATCCTAATAGTTCCATCCAGGCTGAAAACTTCAGGAAAATGCTCCTGACATTGGCCGACGACGTACGTGTTATTCTGATTAAACTAGCTGATCGCTTGCATAACATGCGAACTATGGAGTTTATGGCGCGCGACAAGCAGCTTAAGATCGCCTCCGAAACTAGTTATCTCTATGCTCCTTTAGCACACCGTCTAGGCTTATACGCTATAAAATCAGAACTAGAAGATCTGTCAATGAAATATACAGATCCAGACACCTATAAATTCATTGCCCGGAAGTTAAATGAAAAAAAAGCTGAGCGAGAGCGCTATATCAAAGAATTTATCGGCCCTATTCAAGAAATCATTGCCGAACAAGGCATTAAAGCCAGTGTTTTCGGCCGCCCTAAATCTATCCATTCTATTTGGAATAAAATGCGTAAAAAATCGATACCTTTTGAAGAAGTGTATGATCTTTTTGCCATTCGCGTCATTATTGACACTACTCCGGAAATGGAAAAAGCCGAATGCTGGAAAGCTTATTCTATTGTTACCGATCTGTACCGACCTAATCCAGATAGACTCCGAGATTGGATCTCTTCACCTAAAGCCAATGGCTACGAATCGCTGCACACGACGGTCATGGGTCCAAAAGGACAATGGGTAGAGGTGCAAATCCGAACCAAACGCATGAACGAAATTGCCGAAAAAGGTTTTGCAGCACATTGGAAATATAAAGAATCCAATTCGGATAGTGGCCTTGACCAATGGATACAAAAAGTACGGGATATCTTAAGTAATCCGGAATCTAATGCATTGGATTTTGTAGACGACTTTAAGATGAATCTTTTCTCAGACGAAATTTTCATCTTTACACCGAAAGGTGCCTTAATCCAATTACCTTTAGATGCTACGGCCCTCGACTTTGCGTTCGAAATCCATTCTGATCTTGGGGCAAGTTGTATTGGTGCTAAAGTTAACCATAAATTGGTACCCCTGTCACATAAACTCTCTAATGGTGATCAGGTGGAAATTATTACATCCAATAAACAAACGCCTAAAGAAGATTGGCTAAATTTTGTGGTAACCGCCAAAGCTAAATCCAAAATCAAATCTGCTTTGAAAGAGGAGAAACGTAGAATAGCGGAGGATGGCAAAGAAATACTGGAACGTAAGCTCAAATCCATCAAAATCACCTATAACACGGATAACCTGAATAAATTGGCTGCCTTTCTCAAGTTGCCTTCCACGCAGGAGCTTTTTTATAAGGTAGCTAAGAGCGAAATCGACTTAAAACAGCTCAAGGAGTTTGCGGTAGCAGAAAAATCAGTCGATACCACGAGTGGTGCCAGTACAAAAATCGACAGCCATGTAGACGGTTTATTACGCAAAGTAGACAAAAAAGACAAGGAAACCGTGCTTATTGGGGATGATTTCCAGAAGCTGGATTATACCTTATCTGCTTGTTGTAACCCGATACCTGGTGACGACGTTTTTGGTTTCGTTACGGTGAATGATGGAATCAAGATACACCGTACGAACTGTCCAAATGCCTCTAAGCTGATGGCCAACTATGGTTACCGAATTGTAAAAGCCAAATGGACTTCCCAACAGGAGCTGGCCTTTCTTACCGGCTTAAGAATTGTTGGAATTGATGATGTCGGCTTAGTCAATAAGATTACAACCGTTATTTCACAGGACTTCAAAATCAATATTCGATCCATCACAATTAGTAGCAATCAAGGAATCTTTGAAGGCTCTATAATGGTTTATGTAAATAATACCGAACATTTGGAAGCCCTAATCAAAAAGCTTAAGCAAATAAAAGGTATTACCGGCATTACGCGGTTTGATTCAGAACTATAAGTACCTTAAGTACCTTGATCGTTATGAGTTACCAGTTGCAAGTCTTGCTACCATAAGTGCACAACGCGCAACACACAACTAATGATAAGATTGCATATCCCAACAATAATTTTTAGCTTTGTATATAATTAAGGATTATTATGTCTGCAACAGAAACAACAAGCATGGTCAGGAAAATTTTCGAGGCTTATCTTGAAAACAAAAGTCTTCGTAAAACTCCCGAACGCTTTGCCATCTTGGAAGAAATATATTCAAGGAATGACCATTTCGATGTGGAATCTTTATATATCCACATGAAAAATAAAAAGTATCGGGTAAGTAGGGCTACCGTCTATAATACCTTAGAACTTTTGGTATCCTGTGATTTGGTAACCAAACACCAATTCGGGAAAAATATGGCTCAATTCGAAAAATCTTATGGCTATAAACAACATGACCATATTATTTGTATTGAATGCGGTAAAGTCGTAGAATTTTGCGATCCTAGGATTCATCAAATCCAAAGCATGATGGGCGACTTATTAAAATTCGATATTAAACATCACTCGCTAAACCTATATGGCGTTTGCAATGATTGCAACGACAGCTGTCCGGAAAAAGCGAAGGAAAACAACCAAAATAAAAATAGAGAGGCTGTTTCCATTTAAGATGCGAGGCTACACGAATATAGACCAAGAAGTGTTCAAAAAGAAGCAAGTGATTGCTAAAATTTTTTATAAACAGTGAAAAGACGAGACAAATACCATAAGGTATTCGTCACGATTCGGTTATAAAAGATAATTTTTGAACGCTTTTTTTAATTTAAACATCTCCATAATCTTTAATTAAACATACACAAAATTCATATGATGAAAGTCGATGTGCTTTTGGGCCTGCAATGGGGCGATGAAGGTAAGGGTAAAATCGTAGACGTTTTAACGCCAAAATATGATTTAATAGCGCGTTTTCAAGGTGGGCCAAATGCTGGTCACACCTTAGAGTTTGATGGTCAGAAATATGTCTTAAACACCATTCCTTCTGGCATTTTCAATAAGAATACATTGAACTTGATTGGAAACGGAGTAGTTATAGATCCAATTATCTTAAAGAGAGAGCTAGATAATCTCAAAAACAATGGCTTTGATCCGGTTGCAGCTGGTAAATTGGTTATTGCCCGTCGGGCACACCTCATTTTACCCACCCATCAACTTTTAGATGCAGCCTCAGAAAGTAATATGGGAGCGAGCAAAATAGGCTCGACGCTAAAAGGTATTGGTCCCACTTATATGGATAAAACAGGAAGAAATGGAATTCGTGTCGGCGATACCACACTTCCGGATTTTAAAGAACGATATCAAAAATTAGTAGATAAGCACAAAAATATTCTTTCTCATTATGGAGAAATCCCAGATTTTAAAGAGCGGGAGCAAGCGTTTTTTGAAGCCATCGACTATTTAAAAACGATTCCTCATGTAGATAGCGATCAGTTGGTAAACGACTATTTAAAAGAAGGGAAAAGTATATTAGCAGAGGGAGCTCAAGGTACCTTATTAGATATTGATTTTGGCTCTTATCCTTTCGTGACTTCATCTAATACCACAACGGCTGGGGCATGTACCGGGCTTGGTGTAGCCCCAAGGAATATTGGTGAGGTTATTGGTATTTTTAAAGCCTATTGTACTCGTGTTGGCGGCGGCCCCTTCCCTACCGAATTGTCTGATGAAACAGGCGAAAAGCTGCGCCAAATTGGCCACGAGTTTGGCGCCACGACAGGACGGTCAAGGCGCACTGGATGGATTGATCTTCCTGCTTTACGTTATGCGATATTACTCAATGGCGTTACCGAGCTTGTCATGACTAAAGCTGATGTTTTGAGTGGTTTTGAAGAGATTAAGGTTTGTACACATTATATCCATAATGGTGAAAAGCTAGATTATATGCCTTATGACATCAATACTATCAAGCCAGAACCGGTTTATGAAACTATTCAAGGTTGGAATGAAGATATCACAGGTGTCAACCATGCTGACCAGATTCCCGAAACCTTAAAAGCTTATATGACGTACTTAGAAAGTAACCTTGGCGTCAAAATAAAATATTTATCGGTAGGCCCTGATCGAACCCAGACGCTTATTTTGGATTAGACACATGTTAACTGCTGAATATTTTTCAGAGAACATCCAACAATTTACTAAGCAAGCCCTTCAATGGGCTTCCTTATTTAATAGCGCCTGCTGTTTTCATAGCCACGGAAGTAATACACAAGACCCTTATCGTAAATTCGACATACTTTTAGCAGCTGGAGTGACCGATGAACTTTTCCCTACCCCTGAACAACCGTTTTTTACGAAACTAAAGCATTTTATAGCGCAGCATCCACACCAATGGATACCTGGTTTTTTAGCGTACGACTTAAAAAATGAATTGGAGACACTGCAGACTAATCATCCCAATGAACAAGGCATACCCGACGCTTATTTTTTTGTTCCTAAACACCTGATCCAAATTAATGGAAACCAAATCTCCATAAACAGCAACGAACCCGCTGCTGTTTTTCAGCAAATCCAATCCATCGCTGTTATCGATAATCCTTTTTCCTTTTCCGGAAAAGTGCAAGCGAAAATGACTAAGAAAGCCTATAAATACGCTTTCAAGCAACTACTAGAACATATTCACCGCGGTGATATTTATGAAGTCAATCTCTGCCAGGAATTTTTTGCCGAACAGGTTTCATTTTCACCACTCGAAGCGTATTGGCAATTAAGTACTATTTCTCCAACACCCTTTTCGTGTTACTTTAAGGTATACGAAAATCACCTTTTATGCGCTTCACCAGAACGCTTTTTGGCTAAAAGACAACAATTGCTTATTTCCCAACCGATTAAAGGCACGGCTGCTCGTGGCAATACACCTGAAGAAGATCAACAATGTAGAGACCGGTTAAGGGCTAACCAAAAGGAAATCAGCGAAAATATTATGATTGTTGATTTGGTTCGGAATGACCTTACCCGGAGTGCCCAACCAGCAAGCGTACGGGTAAATGAGTTATTAGGTGTTTATACGTTTCAACAAGTACATCAGTTAATTTCAACCATTACTGCACAAGAAAAGCCTGGCCTCCATCCACTCGATAGTATTCAAGCTACTTTTCCCGCTGGGTCCATGACGGGTGCTCCTAAGATCAACGCCATGAAATTAATTGACACTTTTGAAAGTAGCAGTCGAGGTCTCTACGCTGGATCTATTGGATATTTTGCGCCAGATGGGGACTATGATTTTAATGTCGTTATTCGAACCTTATTTTTTAATGAACAAAAAAAGAGGATATCTTTCCATGTAGGCGGCGCCCTTACAGCTGAAGCTCAAGCAGAAGAAGAATATCAAGAATGCTTGCTCAAAGCAAAAGCGATCATGGAACTTTTAGGTTTTAAAGTATAAGGGTTAAAGGAATAAGGTAATATATATTGATTTTCACCGTTAACTATTTAACAAATAACGACTTCACTACTTAACTACTACTATCTTACTATAAGTAATACAGGTGACAAATCATTTTCTATTGGCTAATATCACATTGGCTAATTCATATCATCCATCATTTCTTATAATACTTCATTGCTTCGGGAATCAGACTTTGAATATCAGCAATACGTCTCTCGTCACTTGGGTGTGTACTCAAAAATTCAGGTGGTTTTTGACCACTTGCCTTAGCCGCCATACGTTTCCAGAATGCAGTTGCCTCATTTGGATTATAACCTGCCATTGCCATAAAAGTCAGGCCCATTCTGTCTGCTTCACTTTCCTGACTTCTGGAATACTTTAAAAGCGCTACTTGGCTACCAACACCATACAATTGATTAACCAAAACCTGTGTTAATTGGGATTGCTTATTGGTTGCTAAACCAACACCTACTCCAAGGCCCTGTGCAGCCATCTCATGCGATGCGCGCTCAGAAGAATGTCGGGCGATGGCATGCGCAATCTCATGCCCCATAACGGTAGCTAGCCCAGCTTCGTTTTGCGTTACCGGCAAAATTCCCGTATATACCGCAACTTTACCACCAGGCATACACCATGCGTTTACTTCGTTGGACTCAATGAGATTAAACTCCCAACTAAATTGATATTGGTTAGCATAACCATTTTGCTGAAGGTAAGTTTCTACTGCCTGAGCTATCTTTCTACCCACATTTTGCACCATTTGGGCATTTGCTGTCCCCTTAACCACTTTGGTTTTAGGATCTTTCAGCAAATTATTATAGGCTAAACTAGCTTGTTGCTGCATGGTTTTATCATCAACCAAACTCAACTGTTTTCTGCCAGTAAGAGGCACTGTGGAGCAAGCTGCAACAAACAACAGGAATAGCAATGAAGCAAAAATTTTTGTCTTATACTGATTCATAAATCCAATAGATTTGTTTTTATACTAACAAGATTTGTGCCGATCTACTTCGATTTAGTTTTTTGTTTAAAAAGTGTAATTTTCGATTCTTTACCTTTCAATAAACGCTCAATATTTTTTTGGTGGGTAATTAATATTAAAGCACAGATGCACATGCCATAAAGCAGCAATGACTTATAAGGCGTATGGAAAACAAAAACGATACTAAATGGAAAAGTAAAACCCGCTAAAATGGAACCTAAAGAAACATATCGGGTAATCAATAATACGGTGATAAACACGCCAACACATAACAGAGCTGCCTGAAAATGTACAGCGAGGACCATTCCACATAAAGTGGCCACCCCCTTCCCTCCACGGAAGCCAGCAAATAAAGGAAACAAATGGCCCATTACGGCAATCACCCCCAAAGCAAGCTGGTAATTAATAAAAAGAACAGAGCTCGTAGGTCCGGTTATCGATACACCAATAAAATAAGCCAAATTGGTTGCTGTCCATCCCTTCAGAATATCAACCAACATCACGACAACACCTGCTTTTGGCCCAAGGACCCGGAAGGTATTTGTTGCTCCAGCATTGCCACTACCATATTCCCTAACATCAACCCCATAGAATGATTGTCCTAACCATACAGCTGTAGGTATAGAACCAAATAAGTAGGCAGCCAAAAGCGCAATAATGGCATTAATTGATGTCATTGGATACAATGATAGTAAAAAAACGAAAATCTTTACCGTAAAAAATTCAACTTTAATTAAGCAACTGTGCTTTTAAACTCATATCGAGACTTTTAACGGAATGCGTTAATGCGCCCATGGAAATATAATTAACGCCACACGCAGCGAACTGTTTAGCATTTTCCGGAACAATTCCGCCAGAAGCTTCTGTAATGAATTCCCCCCCTACTAATCGAACGGCCTCCCGCAAGGTCTCAAAATCAAAATTATCTAATAAAATACGATCAACCTGACCAAAAGCGATAACTTCTTTAAGCTCTGCCAAATTCCTTACTTCTATCTCAACGGGCATCAATTTGTTCAATTTCTTGCGATAGGTATTTGCTGCAGTTAATGCTGCAGTTATGCCTCCGGAATAATCGACATGATTATCTTTGATTAAAATCATATCATATAAGCCAAACCGGTGATTTACCCCCCCGCCAATCTTTACAGCCTCTTTTTCCAAAAAGCGCATTCCTGGTGTAGTTTTCCTTGTATCTAAGACTTTGGTATTGGTACCTTCTAGCAAATCAACAATCTTTCTTGTTGTGGTTGCGATACCGCTCATGCGTTGCATCACATTCAGCACTAACCGTTCAGCTACTAAAATAGCATGAATGCTTCCTTCTACGGTTAACACAATATCTCCAATCGCTACCGTGTCTCCGTCATGCCGATACACCTGAACCCCAAGCGAATCATTCACTTGCTTAAAAATAGCCAAGGCTACGTCTACACCAGCTAAAATGCCGTCTTCCTTTATGATTAATTTAGCTTGACCTTGCTTTCCTTCAGGAATGGTTGATAAGGAGGTATGATCCCCGTCTCCAACATCCTCCCTTAAGGCATTGGTTATAAAAAGTTGCAATTGTTGCGTATCCATCGTGCTCATATTCGAAACTGAGCTCAAACCTAGTAAAAATTTCGGAAAAAAGGTTATCGGTATGTTTCGTTTGCTTTGCAAACAATTGTGCTTATACGACTATATGGATGATCTTATGAAATGAAATGAATAAGTAACCAACTATTTCTCTTTATCAATTCTGATATCCGTTATGAGAAACTTTCCATTAAAATTTTTAAGCGATAATGAAACCCTGAATTTTTGACTGGCATCACTTAATTCTAATACCGCATAACGATTGCTAGTATTGGTTTCCATCTTATGTAAAATTTTGCAGCTTCTAAACGTATATTTATCAAAAAAGTTATGAAGCAAAATCTCTGCTTGGTTTTTAGAATAGGTATTATTATCCTCCAAAATTGAGAGGCTTACAGAAGTAGAAAAATGCATACCCAGTTCCTTACTATCACCACTGCGAAAGCTATTTGCAATCACATCAATGATATCCGCTGTACCGAGTTGAGACAGCTGCACAGGTAAACTGTTAATTAAAAATAATACTATTAAAAACGCACTTTTCATTAGCCCACTTCGTAATTGTTCAGCATATGAGGATAGATTATCGTAATAGTGTATATATTATGACACAAATTCAATTCGACATTTTTTGCTGCGAAAAGTATGCCATTTTGTCTAATAAAAGAGAAAGCACACTCTTAAAAATCAATATTTAAAAAAAATTGGCTGTAGGACCATTTTTTGTATTAGGTTTGTGAAGATAAAAGATTCATAAAAACCATAAAATAAAAGATAACAGCATGAAGAAAGCAATGCTTATCATTCTGGACGGTTTGGGTTACGGCAAGGATGATCATTCCAATGCGGTTAAAGCCGCCAAAATTCCTTTTTTAGATTATTTATTAAGCACTTATCCGCACGCTAAGTTAGAGGCCTCTGGTGAAGCCGTGGGATTACCTGCTGGACAAATGGGTAATTCGGAAGTAGGTCATATGAACCTTGGGGCCGGTCGTGTAGTATATCAAGAACTTGGGCGTATTCACAAGGCAGTTGACGAAGGTGAATTAAAACAAAATGCCATTTTGCAACAGGCCTTTACGTATGCAAAAGAGCAGCATAAGGCGGTACATTTGATTGGGCTCGTATCTGATGGGGGGGTTCATGCACATACAAAACACCTCAAAGGTTTATGTAATGCAGCACAAGCGGCTGGTTTAACAAACGTTTTTATTCATGCTTTTTTAGACGGCCGGGATACAGATCCGCACTCTGGAGAGACATATATAAGCGATCTTGAAAACTTTTTAACCAATAATCCTGCACAATTGGCATCAGCCATTGGTCGTTATTATGCCATGGATCGGGATAATCGTTGGGAACGGGTAAAAGAGGCTTATGACTTGTTGGTACATGGACAAGGAACACCTACCTCGAATATTACTGAAGCTATTCAAGCTTCGTATGCAGCTGGAGTAACCGATGAATTTATAAAACCGATCGTTAAGGTGAAAGCAGACGGTTCTCCACTTGCCCTTATTCAGGAGGGAGACGTTGTTGTCTGTTTCAATTTTAGGACAGATAGAGGCCGGGAAATTACGCTAGCGCTTACGCAAAAGGCTTTTCCTGAATACAATATGATACCTTTAAACTTAAGGTATATTACCATGACTTCCTATGACGAAACGTTTAAAAAAGTGGACGTTATCTTCCAGAAAGACGATATTACCGAAACATTAGGTGAAGTGTTGGAGAAAAATGGAAAAACACAGGTTCGTATCGCCGAAACTGAAAAATATCCGCACGTAACCTTTTTCTTTTCAGGTGGACGCGAAGCGGCGTTTGTAGGAGAATCACGCATACTTATCCCCTCGCCTAAAGTGGCAACGTACGATTTACAACCGGAAATGAGTGCTCAAGGAATAGCGGATGCCATCTGCGAATCGATGGAAAAAAATCATCCCGACTTTATTTGCTTAAATTTTGCCAATCCAGATATGGTTGGACATACTGGCGTCTTTGATGCCGTGGTGAAAGCTGTAGAAACGGTGGATGCTTGTACAAAGCAAGTGGTGGAAAAGGGTTTGAAAGAAGGATATTCCTTTATCATTATTGCCGATCACGGTAATTCGGAATATATGATCAATGAAGATGGAACACCTAATACTGCACATACCACTAATTTGGTGCCTTGCATTTTAATTGATCAGGAATATCAACAAATCAAAGATGGAAAATTGGGTGATATTGCGCCAACCATCTTAACCTTACTACACGTGCCTGTACCACAAAAAATGACAGGTGAAGTTTTAGTTTCTTAAGCAAAACTTAAGAATATACAATAGGCAAGAATATCGAGTAAGTTATTCATTGAGCAATTGCCAAATCAATTCACCTCAACCGGTTAACTCGATATTTTTGCCCCTTTATAGCGAAACGGGTACTCCATGCTTTATAAGAAACAATACGTAACTTTTTCACTTTTACTAAGTATTTTATCTTGCACCTCGCAAAAAACAACAGAACCACTTGATCAAAAACCTTATTTTGATTTGGTTCAATATTTTCAAAAGCAAGCTAACAGACTGAAAATCAAACAACAGTGGGTATTAAAAACCGTACGTAAGAATGAAGATACCGAACAAAAAAAGCTTCAATTAACGAATTGGACAAACGAATTTGAACTTTTCAGCTCTTCTGATATTAACAAATCCGATTGGTTAAACAGTTACATCCTTGATTCTACAGTAAATACCCTTACCTATCACAGCAAAGACCCGAGACTACGTACAAAATCTATCAAAATTTACAAAAATACTGATCGATCTATTCAACAGATCCATATCCTAAATAGCGATACCAATTGGCTTTACCAGTCTACCGAAGTATTGGATTACTTTCCTGATTCTTGCTATAAAATAAACAAAACGCAGCGAATTCGCATACTAGGTGAAAACCAATATCTCATTGAAGGAAGATTTATTCCATAAAAGCTTTTGAATTCCGTTACACTTCATTCGAGACGATGAGTTTAAGTCTTTAAATCACTGTTGGCAGCCATATTCACATAAAAGCCCTGATAATCGCACGATTACCAGGGCTTTTATCAACGTTATTAATGTCCTATTATTTACTCAGATTGTCTTTATAAATCTTCACTTTCTTAATTTCTTTTGCTAAGTCTTCGCGCTTGCTATTTGCTTTTAACACATGTTGCAAATCTTCAATACTTTTTTGATACGCGTTAGTAGCCTCTTCTTTGCTGTAAACAGCTGTAGAGCTAGTGCCTTGTAAAATCCCTAAATCCCGATAGGCCATACCCCTACTTTGATAATAGGATAAGTCTTCTGGATTTAACCGAATGGCATTCGTAAAATCATCAATACTCTCTTGAAGCATTTTACTACGATCAGTGTCACTCAACTTATTACTACTTTGTACAGCTAACGTATTACGCGCTTTCCCCCGCCAATAATACGCAGAAAAATTATTAGGGCTCTGACTAAGTAGCTTGGTAAAAGAGCCGATGGCCTTATTATAATCGGCGCATCTTATTTGTGAATAGCCCAACATATAAGTAACTAGCGTGTCTGGAGTCTTCACTTTTTCCAAGGCATTTACGGCAGCCCTAAAATCTCCGTCCATGATCGCCTTATTACCTAAACGTACATAAGGATTACTTGATGAAGACTGCGACTGTGCAGCAAGAGTACCTATAGAAAAAAGGAAAACTCCTAACAACACTAACTGTTTCATTACTTTACCAAAATTCATAAATTGATTGTGTCTAATGTTCATTTATTAAAAATAGTTCTTTTTACGTTCTTCTTGCTAAATCAAAAACATAACATAGCAATCTAACGGCCACTTAACACAAAAATAAACTAAAAAAAGCGTATTTTATTGCACAAAAGCAAATATTATTCATTTACAGCACTTTAAATTTTAAATAGTGTATCTTCGCAAAGACGTATCCATTACCAATAGCTTTCCAATATTGACCTGAAAATATGACATAAATAGTAAAAAACGGTACAAAATACGATCTTGGCATAGCCCTTGCGAAACTAACCTTACATACAAAAATTGTGGGAAAAACTGTCATTTTGACCATAGATCCCTAAAACATATACAGCGCAAATGAGTAAGTTTGATCTATTTGATTTTAACAATGCCTTACCAATCATAAATGAAGACACGGAATTTTTCCCCTTGTTTACCCAACAAGATGAAGATGATATGAGTAGTGAGGAATTACCTGAAGTATTATCCATATTACCCTTAAGAAACACCGTTTTATTTCCCGGAGTGGTGATTCCGATCACCGTTGGGCGTGATAAATCCATTAAATTAATTAAAGAAGCGTATAAAGGTGATCGCATCATCGGCGTGGTGGCCCAAACGGATATGTCTATTGAAGATCCAACGTTTGATCAGCTTTATAATATAGGTACCGTAGCTGTAATTATTAAAATGCTGCAAATGCCTGATGGTAATACGACGGTTATCATCCAAGGCAAACAACGTTTTAAATTAAAAGAAGAAGTACAGTCAGAACCGTATATTAAGGCTTCTATAGACCGTTTTGTTGAGGATAAACCGAAAAAAGAGAAAGAATTCAATGCCATGTTGTCATCCATTAAGGAACTGGCTTTGCAAATTATCAACATTTCTCCAAACATTCCCAGCGAAACAGGTATTGCCATTAAAAATATTGAGAGTTCTTCTTTCTTAATCAATTTCATTTCATCCAATATGAATGCTGACTTAATTTTAAAACAGCAACTGTTGGAAATGAAAGACATTAAACAACGAGCTAATAAAGTATTAGAGCAATTGACGGCAGAATTGCAACTATTAGAGCTCAAAAACCAGATTCAGAACAAAGTACGGGTTGACCTCGATAAACAACAACGGGATTATTTCCTCAATCAACAATTAAAAACTATACAAGAAGAGCTTGGTGGTTCTACACCTGATTTGGAAATCGAAGAATTACGAAAAAAATCCCTCACTAAAAAATGGGGGGCAGAGCCGGCTGCGCATTTTAAGAAAGAACTGGATAAATTAAGCAGAATCAATCCAGCCGCTGCCGATTATTCGGTACAATTGAATTATTTAGAGTTATTGATTGACTTGCCTTGGAATGATTTCAGTAAAGATAATTTTGATCTCAAAAGAGCAGAAAGAATTCTAGACAAAGATCATTATGGTTTAGAAAAAGTAAAACGGCGTATTATTGAATATTTAGCGGTATTAAAGCTAAAGAAAGATATGAAAGCGCCTATCCTATGTTTAGTAGGCCCTCCAGGAGTAGGGAAAACTTCTCTTGGTAAATCTATCGCCAAAGCATTAAACCGCAAGTATGTCCGCATGGCCTTAGGAGGCGTACGTGATGAAGCGGAAATTAGGGGCCACCGCAAAACTTATATTGGCGCGATGCCAGGCAGGGTCATCCAATCCATAAAAAAGGCGGGGACTTCTAATCCGGTTTTTGTGTTAGACGAAATCGATAAAGTGGGAAATGACTTTAGGGGAGATCCTTCGTCAGCTTTATTGGAAGTGCTGGATCCTGAACAAAATAATGCTTTTTACGACCATTATGTTGAAATGGATTATGATCTTTCGAATGTAATGTTTATTGCAACGGCCAATAACCTTAGCTCCATACAACCTGCTCTGTTAGATCGTATGGAAGTCATTGAAGTCAACGGCTATACCATTGAGGAAAAAATAGAAATTGCTAAAAAGCACTTATTACCTAAACAACGAGAACAGCACGGCCTAACTGCAAAAGATATTACCTTAAAGAGCAAAATTATTGAACAGGTGATTGATGAATACACCCGTGAATCGGGTGTGCGTGGACTCGAAAAACGTATTGGTGCTTTGGTTCGTGGTGTTGCAACTCATATTGTTATGGAAACACCTATCGGGCCCAATATTAATTCGCAAGAAGTGATTGATATTTTAGGTGCGCCGATATACGATAAAGATCTTTATGAAAGCAATGATGTGGCCGGTGTAGTAACTGGTCTGGCATGGACGCAGGTTGGTGGCGACATTCTCTTCATTGAATCCAGCTTAAGCCCAGGCAAAGGTAAACTTACATTAACGGGTAATTTAGGAGATGTCATGAAGGAATCTGCCGGTATTGCCATGGCCTATCTGAGGGCCCATGCGGAAGAATTTGGCATTGACTTCGATTTATTTGATAAGTGGGATGTACATATCCATGTACCTGCTGGAGCAACACCAAAAGACGGCCCCTCCGCAGGTATTACCATGTTAACCGCACTAGCCTCTTCATTCACCCAACGCAAAGTAAAAGCCAATTTAGCCATGACAGGCGAAATAACTTTAAGAGGAAGAGTGCTTCCGGTAGGTGGCATCAAAGAAAAAATATTAGCAGCAAAACGAGCCAACATAAAAGATATTATTTTATGTAAGGCCAATAAAAAAGATATTACTGAAATTAAAGAAGATTATATTAAAGACTTGAATTTCCATTACGTGACCAATATGAATGAAGTGGTGAAATTGGCATTATTAGATGAAAAGGTCAAAAGGCCACTGGATTTCAGTGTAAACGCGAATACGTAAAAATTCAAAATGCACATAAAAAATGGCTAACGGGAATTTTCTGTTAGCCATTTTTTATGTTTACGTTTTAAGGCCAAATACCCATATTCTGATAAGAGGTAGCGATTTTATCAATCGAGCCGACAAAAGCCGCCGTACGTAACGTATCAATATTAGGATTCGCCATTTTAATCTTCCGGATTTCATGGTATGAACGAATCATGGTATCTTCGAGCCCCGAATTGACTAACTCTAACTCAGAAGCGCCTTTAACAATAACACTACGTTGCTCGGAAGTTAACGTAACACCTGTTACAGCTTCTACCATATTGACAATATTAAGATTAGCCGTTTCTTCATAACGTTTGTCCATCCGCCCAAAGGCTACATGTGATAAATTTTTAAGCCATTCAAAATAAGAAACGGTTACCCCTCCAGCGTTACAATACATATCCGGAATGATGATTCCACCACTTTGTGTAAAAATTTCTTCCGCTTTCGGAGTGGTTGGCCCATTAGCGCCTTCCGCAATGATCTTCGCTTTAATTTTACGGATATTTTCTTCGGTAAGTTGGTTTTCTAGTGCCGCAGGAACCAAAATATCACAGTCTTGTTCTAGGCCTTCACTGGGAACTGTAAATTCTTTGCTCGCTTTCCTATAGCCTAAAACACTTCCGGTATTGCGTCTATGCTCCAAAATAGCGTCCACATCCAATCCGTCTGGATTATACAGCGCGCCATCATACTCGCATACTCCAACAATCACCGCCCCATATTCCACTAATACTTTAGCTGTATTATATCCTACATTTCCCAGTCCTTGCACAATAATCCGCTTACCCTCAATACCTGGTGTTAAGCCCAAAGATTTCATATCTTCTGCAACGTCTACACATTCCCTAATCGCTATAGCCACTCCCCTTCCAGTTGCGGCTTTACGCCCATCGATGCCACTTAAGGAAAGCGGTTTACCCGTTACACTCCCTAGGGCGTCCAATTGCCCGGGGTTCATGGTTAAATAGGTGTCGGCAATCCAGCTCATCTCACGCTCACCTGTACCATAGTCAGGCGCTGGAACGTCAATAGCCGGACCAATAAAATTCTTTTTTACCAATTCAACAGTATACCTTCTGGTAATCGTTTCCAGTTCGGGCACGGAATAATCTCTAGGATTAATACAAATTCCGCCTTTAGCTCCGCCAAAAGGAACATTAACAATAGCACATTTATAGGTCATCAACGCTGCCAAAGCCATCACCTCATCCTCATTCACCATATCGCTATAACGAATTCCTCCTTTTGTTGGTGATTTGTGATGGGAATGTTCTACTCGCCATGCATCAATAACTTCCAACTTGCCATTCGCTCTACGAATGGGGAAACGAAAACGATAAACACTGTTACACGCCTTAATCTGATCAAGCAAACCTCTATCGTGGTTCGTAAATTGGGCTGCATGATCAAAAAATTGGCAAACGTCGTTAAAGAAACTAAATTCTCCTGTTGACTTTTTTGTAGCCATAATAAAATTAATTAGTAATTGGTTTTGTTTTTCCTTTTGTTTTCCATGCGACTGATTTTCCGGTCTATGGTAAACAGATATATGATAAAGCCTAAAAAGATTACACAAACTACAGCCACTACCACATAAATCTTACCCGAACTCCGCAAAACATCAGCCATTTCCACATCGTTTGATGTCTGTGCAAAACTAGGAAAAAAGGATATCACCCCTAGCAAAAACAAAAGAATTAGCTTCTTCATATCGTTTAATACAAATTATTATTTTATTTTAAATAAAAAACTCAAAATCATACGTTCCCTATACCAATTGTGTCTTTTATCACTAAGACAATAAAATTTAAAAAACCTAATAATGAGTTCTATACATCAAAATTCTGTCATCTTTGAGGGGCTGGCTATTCTTCGTTTTCCAATAAGCGGTAACGAAAACGTAAAGACATAATCCAAACACCGATTAACATCCATCCAACAACAGCAGGATAGAATACAGCACGCATGGTACCATCCATATCCAAATTACTAAACGCTGGATTTCCTCCATTCCCTGGGTGCAAAGAGTCTGTAAGCCGAGGTAGAATAAACAATAATACCACCATTACCGGAAAGGCAAAAATATTATAGATTGCTGAAATTTTTGCACGCTTTTGTTCTTCATCCAAAGCATTCCGCAACACCAAATAAGCGAGGTACATAAGCGTCGCAATAGCGCTGCCGTTCAATTTTGGGTCATTTGGCCAAGGCTCTCCCCAAGTTACATTAGCCCAAAGCATTCCAGTCATTAGTCCAAAAGCACAGAATATAATACCTACATTTACACATTCTACGGCCATCAGATCATGTTTTTGATCGTTGGAAGAAAGATATTTTATACTATAAACTACCGATATAAAGTACAATAAAATCATAGCAAACCACATCGGAATATGAAAGTAGGTATTACGAATGGTTTCATGCAAAATGGGTAACTTAGGCACCGAAACTAGAAATCCGGCAATTAGGGAATAGCCGATCAGTACAGCCCCTAGAATTTTCCACCAATAAGCCCTCATAGGATATTACTATTTTAATTTGTCGAGTCGTTTATTCACGCCAAATGTAAGGAAATAACAATAAAGAAACGGTAATAACCATTAAGTTTATTGCCAACAGCACACCTATTTCGTCATAGCTAACGCTCCTATCCAACCCATCCATAGCATTTTTTGAAAGTTTGATCAAAACAAGAATTAGCGGTAGAATGATAGGAAAACTTAAAATTGCCATTAATGTCCCATTGTTTCCCGCCTTGGCACTTATGCCAGATACCATCGTTAACACTGTTGCAAAACTTAAACTTCCCAACATGATCGTGAAAAAGTATAACGCAGGATCACCTAGTTGATTTTTGAAGATGGTGCTATATGCAAAAAATGCTACCACAGCGAGCAGTAGCATTAATAGAACATTGTAAATAATCTTTGATAAAATAACTGCGCGAGCACTAACTAAGCTATAGTAATAAAGCTGCCTACCCTTGTTTTCTTGGGTGAAACTTTTTGAAATGGCATTAATAGCCGCAAAAAGCAAAATAATCCAAAAAAGCGCATTCCAAATAACAGGATGAACAGATTTAAACGCTTGGTAGCACACAAATACTGTCGAAATTACATACAACAAAATACCGTTCAACGCATACTTTGAACGCCATTCTAATGTAATCTCTTTACGGATCAGCAAGGTTACCTCTTTAATTAAACTCATCGAGGCAAAGATACTCTTTTCGGAGATACTAGACATAAGACACAAGATACAAGACTTATCTTTAGGTCTTGATACTGGAGACTGATGCCTTGATACTTCTAAGCTTTATCTACTTTTTGCTTCGCTTTTTGACTTGCTTCCTCCATCTGATCAAGTGCCCGCTTGGCATATTCCTTGGCACCGTCTTTCACGTCTTTCGCTCGGCTTAATCCTTTTTTAGCAAGGTTTTTGGCTTCTTCTTTGTACTTGTTAGCCCTTTCCATCGCTTCATGACTAGCGTCTTCTGCAAGATTAACGACTTTTTCATACTCTTCCTTTGCTCGCTTAGCCAACTTAGTTGCCCTTTCTAAGCCTTCTTCGGCTTGCGCTTTTAAATTTTTGCTTAGACTATTAACGCCATCAACAGCTTTGTTTAAGGTCTTTCGCCCCTCTTTCGTACCAAACAGGTAATAAGCAGCTGCTCCTACAGCTAATCCTGTCAAGGCAAAAGCAACGAACTTCGTTGTCTTATTGCATGCTTTTAATTCTTTCTTTTCTTCTTTCGTGTTCATACTCCTATAACAAATTCACAAAAAAAAGGTTTGGCGACAAAAAAGATAAATAAGGTCTACCAAAGAACGCTCATTTCTGATAATTAGATGATACGTCTGCCATCGTTTTTATGGGTATATCTTTTACGGAGGGTAGCTGCAAAGGCTTAGCTCCGCTATAGACGTAGCCAGCGGATGTTAAATTCCAAAGTAGCGGACTCAAAAAGCGGATACAGGCTTCACAACCTTGAACCGTAGCAGCAAAGTTGCCGGTGTCTTTAGAGTTTTTTGCTTCATTCTCTATTTCAAACGGTCCGTCAAAACCTTTCGATTGGAGGGTTTGTACAAACGCCGTCCAGTCCATATCATCCGTCCCGCCAAAGCCCGGAAGCATTGCTTCGTAATGATGACGATCCCAGTCGTTAACAGGTTGTGCAACACCAGCTGCTGCCGCTAAAGTCGCATCTACTTGTTGCATTGGATACATGCCGCCCCAAGCGATGCGCCCAGGGGTCTGCAAATTACGGGTAGTTTTTACATGAATGCGATGAATACGGCGGATATCGCTATCCGCAATCACCGCCACCGGATCAGTATGTTGCCAAATATCGTGTGAAGGATCATAAATTTCGCCATGTGCTTTACTCGGTATAAGGGTATACATCAATTTACGTGCTGCCAATACTGCCGGTAGATTATTATAGGTCGAGGTATATGCCGCCGAACGCCATCCTTCCATTGGACAATTTTCATATAAAATAGTTACGCCTAGACTTTCTGCATATTGAACAATAGGTCCAAATACGCGCAGGTATTCATTTAGATTTTTCTGAAAACCATTTTCTTGTACACCTAACTCATGATTGTAGCCTACAAAGGTCCCCACTTTTATGTTATTCGCATCCCCACCTAATAGATAAGCCATGCGAATCAGTTTTAAGAGATGATTTTGGTTTTTGAGACGTTGTTCCATGTCTCCACCAATCATGTTTTCAAAGGCGCCCAAAGACAATTGCAATCCAGCCTGATTAAATTCATCCAGTAGATGCTTTGCCTCTTCCGGACCAAAATGATCATAATCCAAATGAGTTGCCACGTGGTCTTGGCGTGTACCGTCTTTCCGGAAAACACAAAGATCTATTCCTTGTGCTCCCATTCTTGTTGTTTGTTCTATCAATTGTGCCAATGTCAGCTGTTCAAAAGCTGAACTCATGATCCAAATAGGGTTATTCATTTGTTGAGTATTTAGTATTCAGTACTTAGTATTTAACGATAGTATTCAAAATTCGTCGGCTTAAACCGTAAAACTTACTTATCCTTTCTGCTTTACGCTTGCTATACCCAAAAAACTTCATTTTTGCATTTCATTTCTTCCAGTTCTACTGGTTTCTCAAAAATCCCAAAAACAGTAGAGCCCGATCCGCTCATGGCCGCATAAATAGCTCCTTGTTCATACAAATAAGATTTTATTCCTCTAATTTCCGGATAACGTTCAAAAATTCCGATTTCAAAATCATTAAAAATTTTCTCTCTCCAAGCTTCAACAGGCAGGTTAATATTTTCCAGCAACTGTTTAGATTCACGAAGAGATCGAATACTACCATAGGCCTCGCCTGTGGAAATATGTACTGGTGGTTTAACCAATACGAATGAATACCGAGAGAGATTCACCTCTACGGGAGTAAATATATCTCCTATACCTGTAGCATATACGGGTTCATTCCGGATAAAAAAAGTACAATCTGCACCAAGCCTACGGGTGTAATTTTCCATCTGCTCTATGGATAGAACAAGCTTAAAATATTGTGCTAGTAATTTTATAAGAAAAGCCGCATCTGCAGATCCACCACCTAAACCAGCACCTACAGGAATATGTTTGTGTAAATAAATACAGACAGGTGAGAGGTCAAAATCTTCGGTCAGTAATTTATATGCCCGAATACAAAGATTGTCTTGGTTGTCATTTGGAATTCGGATACCCGAAACTTCCAATCGTACGGTATCCGAAGGCACAATTTCCAAGATATCATACAGTTTAACAGGATAGAAGACCGTTTCAAGGTTATGGTATCCATCTGTTCGCCTATTTAACACCTGTAAGCCGATATTTATCTTCGCATTGGCAAAAGTAATCATGCCGCTAAGTTACTATTTCGTTATTGCTTATTTGGCATTCGTTCCTGGTTTTTACCAACAAGCTCCCATTTTGGTTCATATTAGTCTGGCTCAACAAGAAATTTAAAGAACACATTCTTCTTCCGTATCCGTTGGAAACTTTTTTCCTTTAGAAGGTAATTATTTTTCCCACATTTTAATCGACGAAAGTTCTCCTGTAGCAATATTCCAATTGTACTCTATAATCTCTGCGTAGCCAATAGCTTGTATCTTCCAAACATACTCAAGAGGGGTTGGTGCCGCATGATGTTGAAATCCAATAACGGCATTGTCCTGTACGCGTTGTGTTATCGGTCCCTCTTTGCTCAAATGTCGGCCACTACTGAGGAAAATATAAAGATTCATGGTCAGGTCTTCCGGACCAAATATAAAAGGATTTAAACTGGTTAATTCATCTTTAATCCCGACAGAATCAACATCCTCTATTATTGCATGGGCAGATGCCGGAACAGTTATAGGCGCTGGTCTGTCTGTTAATAATTGCTTGCGTACCTGTAGATAATCTGATTTGTTTTTCTGAAAAAAGGTATGTAAAGCAGTGCCTATCGACTTGGTTCGTTCATAATAACTGTCGTTTCCAGCGGATGTTATCTCATGATATAAATTCCATTGAAACGTTCTTAGCTTGAAAAACAAGGTATCCCAAAGAGTAGCAGGCTTCATAAAGTCGGTAAACGTGATACCTTCAATGACGTGAGCATCTGGTGGCAAATAATTAAAATTGCTCATTACTCCCGTTTCGGTATTCCAAGAAAACGAAATCGGATATAAGCGGTTAACATTCCAGATTTTCCAAACGTGATTATGCTCCTGCTTAACATAGGTTTTGGCACCACACAATTGGCTAATAGTAGCTTGATTCCGGCCATCTTCCCCATTTAAATCTATAATTTGAGGCATCAAAAGATTATTCACTAAAAGGGTAACCTCCGCCGGACTTAACGCATGAATAAGAATTAAGCTGGCGATCTCCGGCATGTTATAGAAACTTTCCAGGGTACTATCCATCGGTATCGGTTTATACGGTAAATTAGCCAATGCTTTTGGTGGCATAGCAAATTTGGCTAATTCTTGTTCCCGCACCGATAGATAGTCTTCCGCATGGGCATCTAGAAAACCTTTTAACGTTATAAAAAGTGGTGTTTTTTGTAGTGCTTTCCTTCTTTCTTCTGTTGTTGAGGTCTGCATGGTATCCGCAATCGACCTAAACTTAATTACTTCATCTGCCGTGCTAAGCATAAAAGCTGCTATCTCCTGCTTCAATGCAGTACGGCGCTGATCGTTCTGCTGAGTATAGCCCTTTATTATACCTAAGCAAAATAATAAGGTAATGAAAGCGGTTTTTACAAACGAATGTATAGTCATCATTGCCTCAAAACTAAGATGCATCAGCAAAAAAAGCAATAGCTGAAAACAGTGGTTAACGACAGTCAACCACCGAAAGCAAAACAACGCTTTTTTTTAACCCATAAAATGCTAGCTTTGTAATGCGTACAGCCTGTTTGTAAAACCGTTGTTCCCTTTTTTGGATGTAAATGCAATTGAATGCTAAAACATTATAATTTTAATACGCTAAAGCAATTTAGCTTATCAACACAAAAGAAAAATATTTACTAAAACAAATGAATTTACCAACAACACGTTTTAAAAAAATTTTAAGTGCAGCACTTTTTATAACAACATGCTCAACGGCATTAGCTCAAGAGCAGTCCGATCCGGTTTCTTATGTCAATACACTCGTAGGGAGCCAGTCGAAATTTGAATTGTCAACCGGAAACACATATCCTGCTATTGCCATGCCATGGGGTATGAATTTTTGGGTTCCACAAACCGGAAAAATGGGTGACGGATGGATATATACGTATACCGCTGATAAAATTAGGGGATTTAAACAAACACACCAACCGAGCCCGTGGATGAACGATTATGGACAATTCTCTTTAATGCCTACCACTCGTAAGCCGATATTTGATGAGGAAGAACGCGCCAGTTGGTTTTCGCATAAGGCGGAAATAGCGAAACCTCATTACTATAAGGTGTACCTAGCAGATCACGATGTTACGACAGAAATCACGCCAACGGAAAGGGCTGCTCTTTTTCAATTTACCTTTCCCGAAACAGACCAAGCTTACGTAACTATAGATGCCTTTGATAAAGGTTCTTACGTCAAGGTAATTCCAGAAGAGCGTAAAATAATAGGTTATACAACCAAAAATAGTGGTGGTGTTCCTGAAAATTTTAAAAATTATTTTGTCATCGTTTTTGACAAAGACTTTACTTACCATGCTGCTGTAGCCGACAAACAAATCCATACCGATCAATTGGAAGCAACCAGCGATCATAGCGGCGCTATTATTGGCTTTGCTACCCATAAAGGAGAGCAGGTACATGCGCGTGTGGCTTCTTCCTTTGTAAGCATTGAACAGGCATCGCTCAACCTAAACGAATTGGGAAATCAATCTTTTGATCAACTCGTACAAAACGGTAAACAAATCTGGAACAAAACCTTGGGGAAAATTGAAGTTACCGATAAGCAAATAGATCATTTACGTACTTTCTATTCTTGTCTTTACCGCTCGGTGCTCTTTCCGCGAAGTTTTTTTGAAATTGATGCGCAAGGCAAGGTGATACACTATAGTCCGTATAACGGACATGTTTTGCCGGGCTATTTATTTACAGACACGGGTTTTTGGGATACCTTCCGTTCTTTATTTCCTTTTCTCAACTTGGTTTACCCTTCAATGAACGTTAAGATGCAAGAAGGATTGGTAAATGCTTATAAAGAGAGTGGTTTTCTGCCCGAATGGGCTAGCCCCGGACATCGGAACACCATGGTGGGTAACAACTCGGCATCCATTGTAGCAGACGCATATATTAAAGGATTAAGGGGGTATGCCATTGACACCTTATGGGAAGCACTGAAGCACGGTGCCAATCACGTACATCCTACCGTACCTGCTTCGGGGAGAACCGGTTATCAGGAGTATAATCAATACGGCTATATTCCAAATGATGTGCATATTTCCCAAAATGTTGCCCGCACCTTAGAATATGCTTATGATGATTGGACCATCTACACCCTAGGTAAAAAGTTACATAAGCCAGAAAAGGAGATCGCTATTTATGCCAAACGGGCAATGAATTATAAACATGTATTTGATCCGGCGTATAAACTGATGCGTGGAAGGAAAAAAGACGGTAGCTTTCCGACAACATTTGATGGTACGGATTGGAGCCGCGACTTTACTGAAGGGAATAGCTGGCATTATAGCTGGTCGGTATTTCATGACCCACAAGGCCTTATCCAGCTTATGGGCGGAAATCGGTCCTTTATTAATATGTTAGATACCGTTTTCATCATTCCAGGTGCCGAAGGAATGAAAAGCAGGAGCATGATCCATGAAATGCGTGAGATGCAAGTGATGAATATGGGACAGTATGCACATGGTAATCAACCCATGCAGCATATGGTTTACCTCTACAATTACGCCGGCCAACCTTGGAAAACCCAATATTGGGTACGTGAGGTGATGGATAAATTATACAATGCCGAAGCTGATGGCTATTGTGGTGATGAAGATAACGGACAAACATCAGCCTGGTATGTCTTTTCAGCCCTAGGCTTCTATCCGGTATGCCCGGGAACGGATCAATACGTAATTGGTTCACCCCTTTTCGAATCGGTAAAATTGCATCTGGAAAATGGTAAAGAAATATCCATTACAGCTCCTAACAATAATGAAAATAAACGCTACATCCGTCAGCTAACTCTCAATGGCCATGCGTATACCAAAAATTATTTCAGTCATGAGGATTTAACCAAGGGTGCAACTATCAACGTTGAATTAAGCGACGAACCAAACAAGAAACGTGGTATCGCCCCTGACGATGCCCCTTATTCCTTTAGTAAAGAATTTCAAGAAAAAGCTACGCGATAATGAAACGATTAAACTTTTCACTCTTGTGGGCCGTATGGCTAACAACAATAACAAATGGCTTTGCGCAGACTAAAGAGCCTGTCGACTATGTCAATCCGTATATTGGCAATATCAGCCATTTATTAGTCCCGACCTACCCTACCATTCATTTACCCAACAGCATGTTACGCGTTTATCCTGAACGGGAAAACTTTACAGGTAATGTGCTCAACGGATTACCTTTAATCGTGATCAGCCATCGCGGAAGCTCGGCTTTTAACCTAAGTCCTTTTCAAGGGGCTTTGCAGGATATTCAATCGGTAATCCCTTTGGGTTATGATAATGAAGTAATTAAGCCGAACTACTATAGTGTTGATTTGGATGACCAGGATATAGCGGTACAATACGCCCCCTCTCATCAATCGGGAATATACACCTTCGATATGAGCCATACCAATGAACCGGTCTATCTAGTGTTGAATACACGAGATGGAGAGCTCTCTCATGATGGTTATCGTGTGAGCGGATATCAGCAATTGGACAATAACACTAAGGTGTACATCTACTTGGAAACAGACATCAAACCACTGGAAATTGGAACCCATAAAGGCGAACGTTTAGCAACACAGGAAAAAACGACGAAAGGGCATAACGCCTATTTTGTATTAAAATTTCCCAATAATAGCAAAACCCTAAAAGCTCGTTACGGAGTTTCGTTTATCAGTGCTGAACAGGCAAAGAAAAACCTGAGACGCGAAATTCAAGATTATGATGTGGAAGCCTTAGCAAAAAAAGGACGTGACGTTTGGAACAAAACGTTAAATAAGATACAGGTTTCTGGTACCGATGAAAATGCAAAAACGGTGTTTTATACCTCGTTGTATCGTACATACGAGCGGATGATCTGCCTTTCGGAAGATGGTCAATATTTCAGTGCCTATGACGGCAAGATACATAATGATAACGGTAGGCCTTTCTATACAGACGATTGGATTTGGGATACGTATCGCGCAACACATCCTTTAAGAGTCATTATCGAACCACAAATGGAGGCCGATATGATTAACTCTTATTTATTGATGACACAACAGATGCCTCGTCCCTGGATGCCAAATTTCCCAGAAGTTACTGGCGACAGCCGTCGAATGAATTCCAATCATGCGGTGGCTATGGTGGCAGATGCTTACAACAAAGGCTTACGCAATTTTGATCTTGCGGCTGCTTACCAGGCATCGAAAGCAGCCATAACCGAGAAAACCTTGGCGCCGTGGTCTTCAAAACCGGCAGGTGTGTTGGATCAGTTTTATAAAGACCATGGTTACTTTCCGTCCCTAGCTCCTGACGAAAAGGAAACTGTTCCAGAGGTGCATTCGTGGGAGCGGCGGCAACCCATAGCTGTAACGTTAGGTACCGTGTATGACGAATGGTGTTTAGCACAAATTGCTCAGGCCTTAGGTAAAAAGGAAGAAGCCCAGCATTTTGCCGAACGAAGCTTAAATTACCGGAAGGTGCTAAACCCCGAAACGAAATTTTTCCATCCGAAAGACACTTTTGGCGTTTTTATGCCTAATTTGGATTACCGTTTCCCTCCAGGGATTGGTGGACGCGACGCCTATGATGAAAACACGGGCTATGTGTATCGTTTCGATGTACCGCATAATATAGCGGACCTGATCCAATTGATTGGCGGAAAACAAGCTTTTGTCGATGCGTTGGAAAATATGTATAGTACACCTCTGGGTAGAGGCCGACCTGATTTTTATCATATTTATGCTGATCATAGTGGTAATGTGGGGCAATATTCTATGGGTAATGAACCAGCCATGCATATTCCTTACCTATACAATTATGCGGCACAACCTTGGCGTACACAAAAAAGAGTACGTAACCTGCTGCAACAATGGTTTAGAAATGACGTCATGGGAATACCGGGCGACGAAGATGGTGGTGGTTTGACGTCATTTGTTGTCTTTTCCTCGTTAGGCTTCTACCCGATTACACCCGGATTGCCTATGTATGTTATCGGCAGTCCGATGTTTGAAACAGCAAGCCTGTCTTTAGGGAATGGGAAAACTTTTCAAGTGGTGTGCCAAAACTATGCACCTGAGAATAAATACATTCAATCGGCCAAGTTAAACGGCGTGCCTTGGAATAAATCGTGGTTTAGTCATGAAGAATTACGCAAAGGTGGAAAATTGGAATTGGTTATGGGTAAACACCCCAATAAAACCTGGGCTGCAACTGATGATGCTATCCCTCCTTCTTTTACGATGAATTAAATCGATAAATCACATAGCAAAATAGCTTTGGCGTTCGTACGGTACTCCATCCGTTACGAACGCTTTTCTTTGCTAACCTCTGTTAGTTCTCCGGAACGTCTAAAGATAAAAGACTCATGAGTTGGTTTTTACGCAATAGTCCATTATAACGGTAAAGCACACGATAATTAGCATCTAGCAAAATCCAAAGTGGAAAACTCATCTGGTTCTGGTTTCCGGAAAGCGTTACTGCCAGATCATGTATACCTCCGGATACTCCCTTTAGTGGTGGTTGATATAACCTTTTATTAAAATATACAGGCGAGTCTTCTTCGGCATTTAGTTCGACAAAATATACGGATTTAAACAATAAAGCAATCTGTTTATCTTTTTCTAATAATTTTCGCTGCATGGCACAGTAACCACACCTTCCAGAACCAATTAACACGACAATTGGCTGCGGCTTCACCAACATACTATCGTCGAGCTGCGCAAGACTAATTTTGGGTAAAATATCCTGTCCCTTCGCCGTGGTGATCATGGTTATTAAACTTGTTAACGTAATGATCCATGTTTTTATATCGATTTCCTGTATCATTCTCTACTTTCTTAAAATTTGATAACGAATACCAAAGAATCCGCGAATGCCTTGTAAGGACGCATAATTATACTCAGTATCAAAGGTATAACCGTTTGGATTTTGCACGGGATCATCTACGTATTGATCAAAAGGATCAAACGGACGCATTAAGGGGTATTTAGGTACGAAATTAAAAAGATTCTTGACCCCTCCATACAGCTCCACGCCATTTTTAAACTTCTTGGTCAGTTGTATATTTGCAATACAAAACCAGGGTGAATATTCCGGCCTATAGTCGTTTGGCTGTATTGGAAGTCGCATTGGCCCATCCCATTGCCCGGAAAGATCGATCGTGTATCTTTTCGGTAATTCGTAACTTGCCGTAAAGGTACCCGACCATTTTGGCGCGTGCAGCTGCCGGACTTTAACGTAGCCTTCATCTTCTTGGGCTTCCTTTTGATAAACATCCATAAAAGTGATACCTGCCAGCAGTTTCAACGGAAATTGGAAAGTTAAATCGGTATTCCAGGAAATCCCCCTCGATACCGCATGCCCGTGTAGGTTATCATAAATAATCTGGTTAGGATCCGTATCGAAATCGCCAACAAGTTTATTCGTGAAATAGGAGTAAAACCCTGTAATATCAAAGCCTAGAAAAAACTGGTCCGTAGGAATACGCCATATATAATTCAAGTTACTATTATACGATCGTTCAGGGTTAAGCGCTTCTGCAATCACGACCTCGCGGGCACCCGTTAGAGCAGCGTGATCTTCCGTAAACAAATTCACGACGCGGAAACCGGTACCAAAACTTGCCCTGATGGTGTGATGGCTATTCGGTGAAAATTTATAGGCTATCCTTGGCGAGTGCACATGACCATGGTTTTTATCGTGGTCGTATCGATAGCCTAACAAAAGGCTATTCTTCTTATTCATTTCCCATTCGTCCTGGACAAACAATCCCGGCAAAGGTGTCTTTGATGGAGCATTTTTAATACCATCTGCCGAAGCGGTTGCTGGTGTATTATCATCATATACCGTATAACGCATTGCTGCACCTAATAAAAAATGATGTTCAGCCCCAATCGCCTTATCCCAATAGGTTTGTACAAAAGCTACTTGCTGCGTTGCCCTATAAGGGGTGTTTCCATACCACGAGTTTTGGTTATGCCAATTATAGGAAAATTGGGTAAAGACTTTTTCAACCATAGGCCATTGATAGAGGCCTATTACTTCTGCTCGTTTGGTATAAATGCTTTCGCCATATACCTCGTCACTTCCTCGGAAAGATTTATTCCAGCTCATTTCTCCTCCCCAACGGTCCTCATACACATATCGTGCAGCCAAACTTGCCGAACGTCGCTCTTTTCGCGCAATATTCCATTTATTGAACACCGAAATCCGGTTTTGTAAGGTCATATCGGTAAAGTTGTCGTGGTTATGGTCGATTTTTCGCTGAAAGTTATAATAATTCAATCCCAACAAGCTTGTAGTCCGACCTAATTGGAACTTCGCTCCTGCATCAACACTCAGCTCCCCCCAGGTGGTACCCAATACGTCGGTGCTTATGAGCGGAGCATTTAATGGGTTTTTGGTAATGACATTAATAATTCCACCCATAGCCTCTGAACCATATAAAGAAGAAGCTGGCCCTTTAACCACTTCTAAACGCTCAACCATACTGTTCGGAATACCACTCAGTCCATAAACGGTGGGTAAAGCACTTACAATGGGCATTCCATCAATTAAAATCAGCGTATATGGTCCTTCCATTCCGTTGATATGAATATCATCCGTGTTGCAAACGTTACAGTTTAGCTGCGGTTTAACACCGTTGATCATGGCTACCGCATCAAATAAGCTTGGTGTTGGATTCTTTTTAAAATAATTTGGTGTGAAAACTTCTACTGGTATCGGACTTTCCAGCCTGCTTACTTCACGCATAGTGCCTGTAATCACTACCTCATTAAGCACCTCATTGTCCATTCTTTTAAGGACAATGTCATGTCTAACACTGGTATCACCTACCATGAAAATCTCGATAGCTGATGAAACATAACCGACAGAACTGATCTTCATTTCATATTTACCAAGGGGCATTCCCATAATTACATAATGGCCAGTTGAATCCGATTTGGTTCCTAAAGCGGTTTTTAACAGTGTAATAGAAGCGGATGCAATGGCGTGGCCTGATTCATCCGTTATTTGTCCCTTCAGTATTCCCAATTGTCCGAAGACGCTCGATGAACATAGGATAAAGCATAGCGTAAAAAATAAATTTGAATAATGCATGATGATTGGAAAACAATAATTTATTCAGCATAACTAGTAAAGTTAGGTATATCTAACAAATTATTTTAGAAATATTATTACTATTGATTTTGACTTATAATTTCTATTGTAGTTTCTATGCATTTTGGTTAAGTTTGGAAACCGTTGTTTAACTATTAAAGAACACACAATAATGGCCGATCTTACATTTAATTACGATGATCCTGAAATCCAATACGCTTCCCACCGCGTACCTGATCCTTGTATAGCCTCTTACATCAATGAGGCACTTGGAGATACTCGATCACTAATTAACGTAGGGGCAGGTGCAGGGTCTTATGAACCTTCTGATCGCTATGTAGTTGCCGTCGAACCCTTATCAGTTATGCGCGCGCAGCGCTCGGCACAGCGTAAAGTTCCTGCAATTATAGGAAAAGCCGATACTTTACCTTTTGATGATAGCACATTTGATGCCGCCTTAGCCACACTAACGATTCATCATTGGCCCGATATCGCCAAAGGTCTCCAAGAACTCCATAGGGTTTCCAATGATCGTATACTGATCCTGACGTTTGATCCAAATGCAATGGATATCTTTTGGGGCTTTAATTATTTCGGGGAAATGCTTGAGGCCGAACGATTAAAATTCCCTACAATGGATTTCATTACACGCGTTCTTGGTGATCATTGTGAGGTGAAGACGATCCCCATCCCACTGGATTGTACCGATGGATTTATTGAAGCATTCTATGGCCGTCCAGAAGCCTTTTTAAACCCATCCGTTAGAAAAGCACAATCTGCTTGGGGGTTTCTTTCTAGCGGTGTGGAAGAACAACTGGTTACTAGACTGCAACAAGCTTTGGATAGCGGTGAATGGGACAGAAAATACGGATATCTTCGTAATCAGCCTGAATTTACAGGATCTCTACGATTAGTTATAGCCAGAAAACCACGAGCTAAATCCTTATTCGCCCATTAGAATACCACCTATAATGAAAATCACCATTTTAGATGACTACCAAAATGTTATTAAGGAATTAAAATGCTTTGACTTACTGAAAGAACAATTGGTTCAGATACGACATCATACGGAGAAAAATCCAGAAAAATTGGCGGAACAATTACAAGATACCGATATACTGGTTTTAACCCGTGAACGAACAAAAATTGATGACCGCTTGCTTTCATTATTGCCAAATCTTAAACTAATTAGCCAGACGGGCAAAATTTCGAATCATCTGAATATATCGGATTGCACCAAACATAAGGTATTAGTTTCCGAAGGGATTGGATCTCCTATCGCACCAGCGGAGCTAACTTGGGCTTTATTGATGAATACGGTGCGGCAACTCCCGCAAGCCATTGAAGCAATGAAAGCTGGTAAATGGCAGATTAATATCGGAAATACCGTTTATGAAAAAACTATTGGCATTTGGGGATATGGAAAAATAGGACAATTAATAGCGCAATACGCAAAAGTTTTTGGAGCTAACGTAATTATCTGGGGCAGTGAAAAGTCGAGAGCCAAAGCATTGGCCGATGGCTTCAGCACAACAAATAGCAAAGAAGTTTTTTTCAAAACAGCTGATATTATCACCATCCACCTCAGGCTTACTAAAGACACTCTAGGTATTATACGAGAAACTGATTTAATGCGCATGAAAGAAAATTCTATTTTGATTAACACTGCAAGGGCTGAGCTTATTGAAAAAGGTGCCTTAGTGCATTGTTTAAAAAAAGGCAGACCTTCTTTTGCTGGATTAGATGTGTATGAAGAAGAACCGATCTATAACCGCGACAATGAACTGCTAAAAATGCCTCAAGTAATTTGTACACCCCATCTGGGTTATGTGGAAAGGAACAGTTATGAACGTTATTTTGGTAAGGCCTTTGAAAATGCGCTAAACTATATTAACGGGCATCCAACGAACATTGTAAATAAGGAAATTTTATAGAAAAAGACATATGAATTACATTTAAAACCTTACTTTTGCAGCAGATTCGGCCTGGCGATTTTGAGCACTCAACGTTCATACAATCACCGCAACGCAACTCTTTCAGGCATAGCATAACGATCGCAAAAGCATATAAGACAATGCAAAAAAAATCACGTATTATTTCCTTCATCGTTGGAGGGACCTTACTGATGGAAATGCTGGATGGAACAGCCATTTCAACCGCATTGCCAAAAATGGCTCACGATTTCCAAACCAATGTCGTTCATTTAAGCGCAGGAATTACCTCCTACACCATTATGCTAGCCGTCTTCATTCCGATTAGTGGTTGGGTAGCCGATACCTTTGGCGCCAAAAAAATTTTCAGTACGGCCATTATTGCTTTTATTCTTTCGTCAATCGCCTGTGGCTTATGCCGAAACCTTCCGCTATTTGTGTTAGCCAGAATTTGTCAGGGGACGGCAGGAGCATTAATGGTTCCGGTAGGCCGTTTGATTGTGTTAAAAAATACAGAGAAAAAAGATTTGGTAGATGCCATTGGTTATATTGCCTGGGCAGGCTTAATGGGCCCTATATTGGGGCCTGTATTAGGTGGTTTTTTTACAACCTATTTAAGCTGGCATTGGATTTTCTTTATCAACATTCCGTTTGGTCTCCTTGCACTTTGGCTCACCCATCAATATATTCCCGCTATGAATGCTGAAAACAAACGCCCCCTAGATAAAATTGGTTTTATCATCAGTGGTTTAGGACTATCGGGAATCATGGTGGGCACCGAAATGATCGGCAACTCGAACGGTGAGTATACCAAACCCGGACTGGTACTCCTACTGAGCTTTGCACTTATGGGAATTTCTGTCTGGCACTCCAAAAAAACGGCTTACCCCTTGATCGATTATACCACCTTAAAAATAAAAACGTTTGCGGTAACGGTATATTCGGGCACCATTACCCGCATGGTCATCAATGTTGCTCCTTTCATTTTACCATTAATGCTTCAACTAGGTTTTGGTCTGAATCCTTTTCATGCCGGATTGCTTTATATGGCTAATATGTTAGGCAGTATGAGCATGAAACCACCGGCTATATGGATTACCCGTAGATTTAACTTTCGCACGGTCCTGATCGGTAATGGCCTTATTTTAACCGCTATAACATTTACCATTTCATTCTTATCGATAAGCACCCCACTTTGGCTAGTCGGCTTAGTCTTCTTTATATCAGGCATGACCAGGTCACTGCAATTTACGAGCTTAAACACCTTGGCCTATGCTGATATTCCAGCCGAAGGCTTAAGCAATGCGAACACACTCTATAATACTGCCCAACAAATGGCTTTAGGAATGGGCATCGCCCTGGGTGCCGTTACCTTGCACTTGGCTAGCACCTTCCACCAAACGATAGGAAACTATCAAATGACCGACTTCCGCCTAGCCTTGCGGATGATCAGCTTACTTTCTTTTCTTTCTCTCTTAGAATACTTTAAAATAAAACCTACAGATGGCAGCAATCTACGAGGAATCACGATTACTCCTGTTGCACAACGAGAAGCCCTTGCTTCCCAAAACGAAACAACAAAAACAGCAATTTAGAAAACGATCTTCAATAGATCCTTTAATTAAAAGGTGATTTCCTAGATTTATAAAAACAAAAACAAATACACTTGATGTTTTTTTGTAACTTCCATTCGCGAATACCAAGCATTTTAGCTAAGTTTACCCCAATAAAAATATCATTCGAAATAACATGCAGCAATACCTTGATTTGATGCGCCATGTATATGAAAATGGTGTAGAAAAACATGATCGTACGGGCACTGGTACCCGAAGCGTTTTTGGTTATCAAATGCGCTTTAATCTTCAGGAGGGTTTTCCGGTGGTGACTACTAAAAAACTACACTTACGCTCTATCATTCATGAACTATTATGGTTCCTAAGCGGCGACACCAATATTGCCTATCTAAAAGAAAACAAGGTAAGTATTTGGGATGAATGGGCAGACGAAAAGGGAAACCTAGGGCCTGTTTATGGTTCCCAATGGCGCTCTTGGCCAACTCCAGATGGACGGCATATCGATCAGATCGCGGAAGTCATCCAACAGCTAAAACAGCATCCAGACTCCCGTCGTATTATTGTTTCAGCATGGAATGTAGGCGAAATTGAACACATGGCACTCCCTCCCTGTCACGCCTTCTTCCAGTTCTACGTAGCACCTCCAGATACAGCTAAAGGGCAAACAAAACCCCAATTATCCTGTCAGCTTTACCAACGAAGTGCCGACATCTTTCTAGGTGTTCCCTTTAATATTGCGTCTTATGCGCTATTAACCATGATGGTTGCTCAAGTCTGTGAAATGGAAGCGGCGGAGTTTATTCATACGTTAGGTGATGCACATCTTTATAACAATCACCTAGAGCAAGCTGCATTACAGTTGAGTCGTACACCAAAACCGCTACCTACTATGACCATCAACCCTGCAGTGAAGGAAATAGGCGACTTTAGGTTTGAAGATTTTAAATTAGAGAATTATGACCCTCATCCGCATATTAAAGCGATCGTAGCGGTCTAAAACAGCTACCATGATATCCATAATCGTTGCAGCGGCAAAGAATAACGCGATAGGAAAAAATAATCAGTTATTATGGCATATGCCAGCAGATCTCAAGTTTTTCCGTAAAACCACTTCTGGCCATACCATTATTATGGGTAGAAAAACGTTCGAATCGGTTGGCCAACCGTTGCCAAAACGTCGTAATATCGTTATTACTCATCAAAAAGATTATCAGGCAGAAGGAATAGAAGTGGCAAGTTCCCTTGAAGAAGCATTGGAACGTTGCGAAAAAGAAAGGGAAGACGATGAGGTGTTTATTGTGGGAGGAGCACAGATTTATGAAGAGGCCATGCCTTTCACAGACAAGATTTACCTTACCGTAATCCAGCAGGTGTTCGAAGATGCGGATACATTCTTTCCACCAATAAGCGACGAAAAATGGCAATTGGAGCAGGTAGAACATCACGAAAGTGATGAAAAAAATCCTTATGACTATAGTTTTTTGGTGTATACAAAGGTTTAGTTATTTGTTATTGGTTGTTGGTTGAGCCGCTGACAGATTACCTAAAGCTTAGTATCTTACACCTTATATCTCAAACCTTACACCATATACCGCTTAAAACGTCTTACTTAAAACGTATAACTCAGAAGTCTGCTCTAAGACAACAATTTTCTTTCAATAAACCTCTTGTTTATTCAAAAATTTCATAGCTTTGCCGTTCTTAAGAAACTTAGCGGAATTGGCTGAGTATCATTTTAAGAGATGAAATGTATACAATTATTATTACTATATAAATACAACACTAAACAAAGATGCAAGGTAAAGGCCTCATTAACTTTTTTGTAATACTGATATCGATTGCGTGCCTGTATTCACTTTCATTTACTTTTGTAACCCATAAAGTGGAACGCGATGCAGTTGCCTATGCAAAAGGGGATCCCGCAAAAGAACGGGCTTATTTAGACTCAATGGCTACCGTGAATGTATATAGTCTCGGTTTTGCCAAATACACCTACCAATATTGTAAAGAACGGGAATTGTCTTTAGGACTTGACCTTAAAGGTGGAATGAACGTTACCATGGAAATTTCCCTTAAGGAGCTAATTAATAATTTGGCCGATAACCCTAAAGATGAAAATTTCAAGAAAGCATTGGATAATGCCGAAGCGAGAAGTAAGGATAGTCAAAAAGATTTTGTAAGCCTATTTGGTGAGGAGTTCAAGAAATTGAGTCCTAATACGAAATTGGCCAGCTTCTTCGCTAGTAAAGATAATGCAGCAAATAATATTACGGCAAATTCTTCAGATGCCGACATTTTGGCCTTTCTAGAAAAAGAATCCGGCAGCGCGATTGATCGTTCTTTTAACATCTTACGTACCCGTATTGATAAGTTTGGTGTTACTTCTCCGAACATACAGCGCCAACAAGGAACCAACCGTATTTTAATTGAACTCCCAGGGGTAAGTGATGAAGAGCGTGTACGTAAGCTTTTACAAGGTTCTGCAAAACTCGAATTCTGGGAGACCTATGATAATACAGAGATTTTTCCATTGCTAGAAAATATTAACCACACCTTAGCTTCAACGCTTAAAGTGGAAGAAAACAAAGTTGCTGCTGCTACAAATGATACGACAGCAAAAGACTCTGTAAGTGGCGGTCGATTAGCATCGCTTGGCGCTGGAAATAAAGCAATAACCGATTCATCAGCAAAAGATAGTAGTTCTTTAGCCATGCAGCAAGCTCGGAATCAGAATCCGCTATTTGCTGTAATGAGTCCTAATGTGGGGCAAAATGCACAAGGACAACAGGCTTTAGGCAACGGACCAGTTATTGGTTATGTATTGCAGAAAGATACCGCCTTAGTAAATTCTTATTTTAACAGTCCTGCTGTTAAAGCAATTATCCCCGCTAACGTAAAATTACTATGGAGCGTGAAACCGGTTTCTAAAGAAACCAAAATGTTCCAGCTGTTTGCTATTAAACCGACTGGTTTGGAAGGAAATCCGGTATTGACGGGCAATGTTATTGCTGATGCAAAAGCAGACGTAGATGCACGCACCAATAACCCACAGGTGGAAATGACCATGAATAGCGAGGGTGCCCGCGAATGGCGGAAAATCAGTGCGGCAGCTTCTTCAGCGAATCCTAAAAAAGCAATTGCTATCGTATTGGATAATACCGTATATTCTGCTCCTACGGTACAAGATGAAATTCCTAATGGGATATCTTCCATAACCGGAAACTTTACCTTCGAAGATACGCAGGATTTAGCCAATGTTTTAAAAGCCGGGCGTCTACCTGCTCCTGCAAAAATAGTAGAAGAGGCCATTGTTGGTCCAACACTCGGACAAGCGGCTATCGATGCCGGTATCAATTCTTCAGTCATTGGCCTAGTCGTTGTATTAATTTTCATGATCTTTTATTACAACCGCGCCGGATTAGTTGCTAACATCGCCGTTATCTTTAACGTATTTTTCATTATGGGGATTTTGGCTTCCTTAGGTGCAGTACTTACCCTACCCGGCATAGCTGGTATCGTGCTGACCATGGGTACCGCAGTTGATGCCAATGTACTGATATATGAACGCATACGGGAAGAATTTGCACTGGGTAAAGGTGTTAGACAAGCCATTTCCGATGGTTATAAACATGCCATGCCCTCGATATTGGATTCGCAGATTACCACTTTCCTTGTGGGTGTAATCCTATATATTTTCGGAACTGGACCAATTTTAGGTTTTGCTACGACCTTATTAATTGGTATCCTTACTTCATTATTTACGGCCATTTTCATCACTCGTATTATTTTTGAGTGGATGCTTCAAAAGGATATGAAAATTACCGTGTCTTATCCATGGAGTGATCATACCATGAAGAATGCTAACTTCGGATTTGTTAAAAATCGTAAAAAGTTTTATGCATTCTCTATTGCCATAACGATCATTAGTCTGATTTCAATCTTTACTAAAGGCTTTAGCTTAGGTGTTGATTTTTCTGGCGGACGTACCTATACCATAAAGTATGAAAAGGCGGTTAACTTAGAAGAAGTTCGGGAACATCTAGATGGTACTTTCGGCGTTACTAGTGAAGTTAAAACGTTTGGAGGCGACAATCAATTGCGGGTTACTACTCCTTATTTGATTGATCAAACAGATGATGCGGCCGACAAACAGGTGCTTGACAAATTAAACGAAGGGCTAGCTAAAGTGCAAAACAATGCATACCAGATTGTGAGCTCTCAGAAAGTCGGACCTACAATAGCGAATGATATTAAGGTCTCGGCAACCTATTCTGTTATCTTCTCGATCATTGTAATTGCGCTATATATCCTCATCCGTTTCCGGAAATGGCAATATAGTGTTGCTGCAGCAATTTCTCTTGCACATGATGCAATCGTTCTATTGGGTATTTTCTCGATATTTGATGGCATCTTACCCTTTTCATTGGATCTCGATCAGCATTTTATCGCAGCTATTTTAACGGTAGTGGCTTATTCCATTAACGACTCTGTGGTTGTTTTCGACCGTATACGTGAATACTTGAAGCTGCATCGTGCTAAAAATGAACCTTTATCACATGTGGTGAATACGGCTATCAATAGAACCTTAAGTCGTACCATCATTACTTCCTTAACGGTAATATTTGTACTGGCTGTGTTATTTATTTTCGGAGGAGAGGTCATTCGCGGTTTTTCTTTCGCTATCTTGGTGGGTATCATATTCGGAACCTACTCGTCTATCTTCTTAGCGGCACCTATTTTTGCCGACTTGCAGGGTGAGGAAAAAGCTCCGGCAAAAGAACTTTCAGCTGCCGAGAAAACAAGTTTTAAAACAGCTAAAGCATAAAACGATACTTATATAATATCGTGCTGTAAAATACGTATTAGAAAGGTGCCTAGATTATTAGGCACCTTTTTTTGTTTATCTTAATGAACCAAGCTTATTGACCTTCTTTCATTCGTTCTCCACGTCAGATTTCTGAACCCTCACGTTACGGCTTTTTCCTTTTTTAATTTTTACTTTTTATTTGATATACATATATTTGTTATACTAAATATTGTTATGCAAAAAGAACCGTACAATAGGTATTCGTTTTTACTCGATCGTACAGCACGCCGGGTAAAACAATATGCACAAATTGTTTTCGCCAACAAAGGCTTTGACATGACCGTAGATCAATGGATGGTCCTAAAAAATCTTTATGAACATCAAGATTTAACCCAAAAAGAACTAGCTGAGCGGTGTGGAAAAGACCAACCCACACTAACGCGAATTGTTGACCTATTAATCAAAAAGAAATTAGCTGAACGCAAAGTACATCCAAACGATAGGAGAAGTTTCATTGTCCATTTAACCGATCTTGGGAGAGTCAAAGTACAAGAATTATCACCGCAAATTAAGCAAATTCGGACCAAAGCTTGGGAAAAGCTCAATGAAGGCGATTTCAAGCAATTGGAACGTATTTTAAACACGATTTATAATAATCTAACCTTGGATGATCATCCAGGGTCTAAAGAATAGACCTATGATTACAACCGATATATGTATCATTGGAGCCGGACCAGTAGGTTTATTTGCCGTTTTTGAAGCTGGTCTCCTAAAAATGCGTTGCCATGTCATTGATGCATTACCTCAAATTGGGGGGCAACTCTCGGAAATTTATCCGCATAAACCGATCTATGATATCCCTGGTTACCCCGCCATCCAGGCACAGGAACTCATTGATAAACAAATGGAACAAATTGCCCCCTTCCAACCAACCTTTACACTGGGTGAGCGTGTGGAAGCTTTAGAAAAACAAGAGGATGGTTCTTATGTCGTTAAAAGCAATGAAGGCACGTCTATCTATGCACAAGTAATTGTCATTGCGGCGGGTTTAGGTTCGTTTGAACCTCGAAAACCAGAAGTAGAAGGTTTAACGGCATTTGAGGGAAAAGGTATTTATTATATGGTTAAAAATCCTGAGCAATTTAGGGACCGAAAGGTTGTAATTGCAGGGGGCGGCGATTCAGCATTGGATTGGACCATCTTTTTAAGTGAGATTGCCGAAAAGGTTACATTGGTACACCGGAGCGAAAACTTTAGAGGTACACCTGATTCCACGGAAAAGGTTTTCGAATTGGCAAAACATGGCAAAATTAATCTCTTATTAGCACATCAATTATCTAGTGTTCGGGGAACGGGTCATTTAACGGATATTATCGTAACGAATAAACGGCAAGAAGACGTTTCGCTGAAAGCGGATGCACTCATACCGCTCTTTGGTTTAAGTCCGAAATTAGGGCCTATTGCTACTTGGGGGTTAGCCATTCACCAGTCGGCTATTAACGTGAATACCGTTGATTACGCTACTAATATAGAACGCATATATGCGATTGGCGATATTAATACCTATCCTGGTAAACTTAAGCTGATTTTATGTGGTTACCATGAAGCGGCGTTAATGGCACAAAGCGCCTTTAAATACGTTTATCCGGAACAGAAATTGAGCTTTAAATATACGACAGTAAATGGCGTACATGCTTTTTAGTGGATACATAAACGGTTACGTAGTATAACGCATAATTTTAATAAACATGATTCATATTACCGTTGAAGATAGAGAAGGTTTCATGCAGACCATCGAAATACCTGAAGATATCAATCTCAGCTTAATGGAAGTCTTAAAGGCTGCCGAATACCCTATCCTTGCTACCTGTGGAGGTATGGCATTATGTGCCACCTGCCACGTGAGCATATTATCGGGTTGGGATACCCTATCAGCGCCGTCAGACGATGAATTGAATATGTTGGATACACTACCAGATGCAGACGAAAAAAGTAGGTTATCTTGCCAAATAAGGCTTAATGAACAGTTAGATGGTCTTATGGTCAAAATAAAGGGCAGTCTAGTGTAATTGGGATAAGCGATGAACGAACGAATAACGAACGATTAATAACCAACAACCGCTATGATACAGATCACTGAATGTCCAAGAGATGCTATGCAAGGAATCAAGAAATTTATTCCGACAACTGTTAAAGCTGCCTACCTGAATCTATTATTAAAAGTCGGTTTCGACCGCCTGGATTTTGGTAGTTTTGTCTCCTCAAAGGCCATACCTCAACTACAAGATACAGCCGAAGTCCTTTCTTTGTTGGACTTAGCCGATACACCAACCCAATTGTTAGCTATCGTTGCGAACAGAAAAGGGGTAGAAAAAGCGTGTGTTTACCCCTCCATAAACTTTCTTGGATTTCCTTTTTCGATGTCGGAGACGTTCCAACAGCGAAATACCCATGCAAGTAGAGCCCAAGCATTAGAACGCATAAAAGAAATGGTAGCCCTGTGTTATACTTTTCAAAAACAGCCGTTAGTTTATTTATCGATGGCTTTTGGGAATCCCTATGGCGATCCATGGGATCCGGATATCGTAGTAGACTATGCCGAACAATTAGTAGCTCTGGATATTAAGCACCTGATGTTAGCAGATACCACAGGTGTATCCACGCCAGAAAATATCCGTCAGCTCTTCAGTAGGCTAAAGCAATTATTTCCAATGATCGATTTGGGTATGCACTTGCATAGTACGCCACAAGGAGTCCAAGAAAAAATAGAAGCTGCCTTGATCAGTGGCTGTCAGCGCCTGGATACCGCCTTAGGAGGATATGGTGGCTGCCCAATGGCTAGCGAACAACTGACAGGAAATATTCCCACCGAAGCGTTGCTTTCCCTATTGGCGAAAAAAGGTATCTCCCCACAACTCAATATTGAAGCTTTACAAGAAGCCCAACATTATCTTCCCAACGTTTTTCGAGAAGAATAACCTAAAGTCAACGCCAGCGTTGGAACTCAACAAAAAAGGAGGCTTAAAGGCCTCCCTTTTTACTAATAGATGGGATAAAATCAATACTTATTTAACTGCATCAATTACTGCTTTAAAAGCATCGGGGTTATTCAAGGCTAAATCAGCTAAAACCTTCCGGTTTAAACCAATTTGCTTTGCATTTAACTTACCAATCAACTGTGAATAAGAAATTCCATGTTGACGGGCACCCGCATTGATCCGTTGAATCCATAATGCCCTAAATTCTCTCTTTTTGGTTTTACGGTCACGGTAAGCATACTGCAAACCTTTTTCAACCGTATTTTTTGCAATGGTATACACCTTGCTACGTGATCCATAATAGCCTTTGGCAAGTTTAAGGATCTTTTTTCTTCTTCTTCTAGAAGCTACTGCGTTAACCGAACGTGGCATAAAAATTTTAATTTAAATTTGGTATGAGGTGCTGCGTTTCCGATGTCGTCAGCAGACTTACAACCCAATACCCGGTTAATAAAAATGTGAATAATTAACTACTTACCAATGGCAAGCATACGCTTTACATTACCTAAATCTGCATCTGATACTAAACCGCTTTTCGTTAAATTACGTTTGCGTTTAGTACTCATCTTCGTCAGGATATGACTTTTATACGCGTGTTTTCTTTTGATTTTACCTGTTCCAGTCAAGCTAAAACGCTTCTTCGCGCTGGAATTGGTCTTTACTTTTGGCATAACTCTTCTAATCTATTATTATCTATCTATTAGTCTCTTTTATTCGCCATTGTCCAAAATAGCTTTTTATTTATTTTTGGGATTTTTGGGCGCTACGGTAATGAACATACGCTTTCCTTCCAACTTTGGTAATAACTCCACTTTACCAATATCCTCTAATGCTTGAGCAAACTTCAATAATAAAATCTCTCCCCTATCCTTATAGACAATAGCTCTACCCTTAAAATGCACATAAGCACGCACCTTTTCACCTGCCTCTAAAAATTTTATGGCATGTTTCAGCTTGAAATCAAAATCATGCTCATTGGTGTTCGGACCAAACCGAATTTCTTTGATAACGGTTTGCTTGGCATTGGCTTTAATTTCTTTAAGCTTTTTCTTTTGTTCGTAAACAAATTTGCTATAATCGACAACTTTACAAACAGGAGGATTCGCATTCGGAGAGATTTCAACCAAATCAAGCTCGAGCTCGTCAGCAATTGCTAAAGCCTGCTTAATTGGATAAACCCCTTGTTCTACATTGTCACCAACTAAGCGCACTTCTGCTGCGCGGATATGTTGATTAATACGATGATCGGGTTCTTTCTTTTTAAAAGGAGGGCGCGGCCCTCTCATTCCTGGTTTTCCTAATGCCAAATTTTTCCTTTAATTTAAACGGTTATTTCTTTAATTAACTGCTTGCTAAAGGTTTCCACCGTCATACTACCGAGGTCACCTTCGCCGTGTTTTCGAACAGAAATCGTGCCATTGTCCACCTCCTTTTCGCCCACAATGAGCATATAAGGAATCTTTTTCACCTCCGCATCACGGATTTTTCTGCCTACCTTTTCATCACGTAAATCGATCAACCCGCGAATATCGGTATTATTTAATGATTCTAAAAGTTTTTTTGCATAATCTTCGTATTTTTCTGACACTGGAAGGATAATGAACTGCTCTGGTGCAAGCCATAACGGAAAGTCTCCTGCACAGTGTTCAATCAATACGGCAACAAAGCGCTCTAATGAGCCAAAAGGAGCACGATGGATCATTACAGGTCGATGCTTTTGGTTATCACTACCGGTATATTCCAGTTCGAAACGTTCGGGTAAGTTATAATCTACCTGAATAGTACCTAATTGCCATTTACGCCCCAAAGCATCTTTTACCATGAAATCGAGCTTTGGCCCATAAAATGCAGCTTCTCCTAATTCCGTAATGGTTTTTAATCCTTTTTCCTCCGCAGCTTCAACAATGGCAGCTTCTGCTAATAACCAATTTTCTTCACTGCCGATGTACTTATTCTTATTCTCTGGATCCCGTAAAGATATCTGTGCCGTATAATCATCAAAACCTAATGCTTTGAATACATAGAGTACCAAATCGATAACCTTTTTAAATTCATCCTTTACCTGATCTGGACGGCAGAATAAGTGGGCGTCATCTTGGGTAAACCCTCTTACCCTTGTTAAACCATGTAATTCGCCACTTTGTTCATAACGGTATACCGTACCAAATTCTGCAAAACGGACCGGCAAATCCTTATAAGACCTTGGTTTGGTCTTATAGATCTCACAGTGATGTGGACAATTCATGGGCTTTAACAAGAACTCCTCTCCTTCTTGCGGTGTATGAATAGGCTGAAAAGAATCGGCACCATATTTTTCATAATGCCCTGAGGTCACATAAAGATTTTTATGGCCGATATGCGGTGTAACCACCGGTTCATAACCTGCTTTTATTTGAGCCCTTTGCAGAAAGTCGATCAATTTCTGCCTTAAAGCAGCCCCTTTAGGCAGCCATAATGGCAGTCCCATGCCAACTCGTTCGGAAAAAGCGAATAACTCAAGCTCTTTACCTAATTTGCGATGATCTCTTTTCTTTGCCTCTTCTATCATTTTTAGATAGTCGGCCAATTCGCCGGCCTTCGGGAATGTCACACCATAAATCCGCGTCAGCTGTTTCCGACTTTCATCTCCCCTCCAGTAAGCTCCAGCTACATTGGTTAATTTTATCGCTTTAATAAAGCCGGTGTTGGGGATATGTGGACCCCTACATAAATCGGTAAAACCACCCTGGGTATAAAATGTAATGGACCCATCCGCTAAATCCTTGATCAAATCAAGTTTGTACTCATCTCCTTTTTCCGTAAAATAAGCCTGTGCATCGGCCTTGGATACTTGTTTGCGTACATAGTCAGATTTTGCACGGGCAAGTTCCAGCATTTTATCTTCAATTCGCTTGAAGTCGTCTGAAGAAAAAGACTGATCACCAAAATCCACATCATAATAAAAGCCTGTCTCTATTGCAGGGCCAATACCAAATTTTGTACCGGGATATAATGCCTCTAACGCTTCTGCCATGAGGTGTGCAGAAGAATGCCAAAACGTCGCTTTACCTTCTTTATCATTCCAGGTTAACAAACGAACAGATGCATCTTTTTCGATTGGGCGACTAGCATCCCAAACCTGGCCATCAACTTCGGCTGCTAAAACATTTCGGGCAAGTCCCTCTGAAATAGATTGGGCAATTTCTAAAGAAGTAACTCCTTTTTCATACGAACGGATAGAACCGTCGGGAAGGGTAATATTAATCATCTACAACTATGATTTTAAATTTTAAAAAATGTTTAATATCAATCACTTACTCTGTGATTTTTTTGTGAGGACAAAAGTAGGAATTAAAAAGCAGAAAGCGAAAAGCTTTAGCATGGTATAACGCACAACTCGCAACTATTAAAGCCTTTTCACCCGTATATTCTTAAAATGTACTTCAGAACCATGTCCTAAAAACCCTAGATGACCCGTTTTACGCAGGAGTCCGGGATGTTCGCGATGATCCATTGTACCATTCTTTGAGGCGGCAGCAATATCTCCATCTAAAATCACCGTACCATTCAACGTAACCCGTACCCGATTCCCTTTAACATATATTTCCTCATCATTCCATTCGCCTACAGGTTTCTGATAACCTGTTTTTGCGGGTATTACCCCATAAACAGAACCATGATGCTGGTATTTTTTAATATCTTTATACACATCTGCGCTATCGTCAATCACCTGAATTTCCATACCTACATAAGCGGCGTCTCCTTCCATGGGCGCCCGAATACCAATACCATTATTGGCTGCGGGGGTTAGACGAAAGCTAAAGCGGTAGATGAAATCGCCGTATTCTTCTTTGGAATAAAGATTACCACCTGAACCTTCCGTCGGATAACAAGCCAATGTACCTTCATCGCTGATGGTATAAGCCGTTGTATTGCCTGTCCAGGCATTCATATTGGTTCCATCGAATAATACCTGGTAGCCTTCTGCCTTCTCCTGCGGACTAAGGATAAACACTTCTTTCCGTGGAATTTCACGAATGGTTATATCACGATATGCAACTTCTGTTCCGTGTGCTTGCAATTCTAGCTGTTCTTCGGGAAATATCGGTAAACCTCGGTCCCAATAATTTTCTAAGGGCACATTGTCGGTCACCAACTCACCATTCAGGTAAACGGTCACCTGATCTCCTTTCATTAAAATACGAAACGTATTCCATTCACCCAAGGCATTGTCGGCTACTTTCAAAGGCTTACTTTCATTTTGCTCATTGTTATATAAACCACCTGAACCCACTTGAGCACCTACATTAACTCTAGAGGTATCCCATATTTGTACTTGTGGCGTTCCGCGAAGATAAATACCAGCATCCCCCTCTTTTCCAACCGGACTTAACTTCCAATCTACCAATAGTTCAAAATCGCCATAAGGTTTGATCGTCGCGATGTTATCTCCTTTACCATTAAAATAGAGCACTCCATCTTTTACATACCAACCCTTACGCATGATTTCATCAGCCTTAGCTTGTGCCGTAGCCAATTCCTTTGCACTCATTTTCGCCCGTTTTATCGGATTCTCCACTAAACCTTTCCAACCACGGAGGTCAACACCATTGAAAAGCGGAACAAAACCTTTACCTTGTGGCAATTCAGCGATATGTTTTAGTAATGCTTGCTTAAGGTAGTCGCTATCCTGACCGCTTAAGGCTTCTACCGTCTTGTCAAGAATTTTGCGTACTTCAGGCCCGTATAAAGCAGGGTCAGCTAAGGCAATGTTCAACACAGTCATGGCGGCGGTTGCTTTTAATGCTGGATCATCTAGAAATTTACCCGCAAAAATTAAGGCATTATAGGTTTTATTAGCCTCCAAAGCACCTAAAATCGCTTTCTTTTGTGCTACCGTTTGTGCTACTGTCATAGCATCACGTAATAACAGTACCTTCTGCTCCGCAGGAAAATCTGCTTGAGCAGTTAGCCGCACTAAACCATTAATAACTGCATTAAACTGTTCTGCATCTGTTACGGAACGGCTCAATTTAACCAAATGCGGTAAAGCACCACTATCATTCCAATTGGCTAAGGCCTTAATTGCCGCAGCTTTTAGCGTTGCATCATTCCTGTCTAATACCTCTACTACAGGTGCTAGGGCCTCCCCCTGGCCAATTCCAGCGAAAACTTGGAAATAGCGTGCTTTCTGCCCAGCCTCAGCATTTTTATAACTAGCCAATACCGCTTGTATCGTCTGCTCTTTTTGTTCACCTTGCGTTGCTGCCGCAACGATGGCTTGCTGTACCGCCTCTATTTCGGTCGTATCATTCGCTGTTGATAACAGTTGCGTTAAAGCACTCAGATGTTGACTAGTAGCTATAGCCGGCAAGGTTTGATAAGCTGCCGATTGTACAGCTGGATCTTCGCTTTTTAATAAGGAACTTACGGTGTCAAAACTTTCATTGGCACCTCTATTCGCCAATATTTCCAGGAGAGTGACCTGATCTGTCGGTGCGGCAGCAGGTAAAGCATTTATTAATTGACCAATGAACGCCTGATCATCCATGGTAAAAAACGCCTCTTTCACAGCAGCTCTATCGGTCGAATCCGCTTTTTCTAATACCTGAAGTAGCCGGTCAGTACCTGCCGATCCTTTCAATTTAGCGTAAGCAAGAATAGCCGTTTTCCGTACCAAGGTATCCTTACTTTTTAGGGACTGTTCTACCATAGGAAGCGCTTGACTATCTTTAGTATTGGCCAGTGCTTGTAAAATGGCGGCCTGCGTCATTGGCTCCGCCTTCCTCAATGCTTTTCCCCACTCCTTAACATGTGTTTTTAAAGCCGGTTGAGCAAGTTTTAATGCCGCGATACTGTAAGCCGTATTTTTATCTTTACTTGCCTTAATCAAATCGGATACATATGCGTCGCCCTTCAGTTGGCTCAGGATATTAAGGCCGGCTATGCGGGTTGGCGTATGTTCGTCACTTACGTTTAACAAGTTATTGGCCACTCGTTCGGCCAGTTCCTTATTTCCTTTCAAGGCTAGATTCTGCCCATAGTTCACATAAGCCGCCGTTGCATTCGACTCGTCATAAGCAAAATCTGCTTGAGCAGCTGCGCTGCGTAATGTTTCTTCAGAAGTAGCATCAGCCAATTTCGCTAAGGTATAAAGTGCTGTCCTTCGTACGGTGATGTCTGGAGCATCCGTATAAGGTGAAATAGCAGGTGCCGCCGCTTCATAACCCACATCTCCTAAAGCTTCAATGATGTAACTCTGGTTTCTGCCTTTTGCTCCTGGTAACGCCTCAGCAAGGGCCTTACCCGCTGCATCACTATGCGTGTTCGCTAAGGTACGAGCAGCACGGTCACCCAGGTATTCGTCATGTAAATAGGTCGCAACAGCTGCTACCACATCCTCTTTTCCCGCATTCGACAGTAAATTGAGTACATATCCCTTATTATCCCGATCTTGCAATTTTCCCAACGCATTTATCGCTCCCTGTACAAATTTAGTCCGTTGGCTTTCTCTGCCAGGCTTCATTACGTCATACGAATACGCTACGGTTGCGTATTCTATTTTAGCATTATCACCTCCTTGGGGGTGTAACTGCTGTAAGAGTGTGCTGATATCATCTGCTGTAAACCCATCTAATTGCGCCATTGCTGCCGCTAATCTAACTGCATTTGGGGCAGGTTGCGTAGCCAATAAATCGGCTATTTTAGTTGCTGTTGTGCGTCCGGTATCCTCTTGTGCTCTTGCTGGTAAATACGCCAGTGCCAAAGCTACTACGAAGGTATATAGGTGTTTATTTATTCGGTTCATTATGTCTTGCTTTAAATCGGTTAATGTTAATTAAATGGTCCAAGGTCCACGCATAGGTTGGTCTACTAAACGATTGGCTTCTTCGTCATCCACAAATAACTGTTTATCTGGATCGAATTTTAAGGATCGGCCCAACCTTACTGCTGTTATTCCCATATTGACCAAGGTACAAGAACGGTAACCATTATCTTCATTCAAAGCAAATTTTTGACGTTTTTTTACCGCATCTACAAAGTCTGTTACTTGTTCTTCTGGCTCCGGGAAAGTGGCTAGTTTACGTTCTAAGTCGGGAATATCTGATTTAAAACCAGGGTATAATTTTCCTTTCGGACCATCAATGTAAGGAACATTCTTGTCTCTTCCCTCCCCATCTAAAATAATTTTACAACCATCCGCATACGTATATTCAATACGTCTCCACGTGCCTACAGCGTCACTATGTTGTTGAGGTGCATCCACTTCCACAGATACAGGGCTTTCGTTGTCTTTACCCAGAAAATATTGAATAGGATCTAAATAGTGCTGACCCATATCGCCTAATCCACCCCCATCATAGTCCCAATAGCCGCGAAAGGTCTGGTGTACCCGATGTGCATTGTAGGGTCTATGTTGTGCTGGGCCCAGCCACATATCGTAATCCAATTCTGCAGGTACTTCCTGAGGCACTAGGTTTTCCTTGCCCACCCAGTAGAATTTCCAATCGAATCCTGTATGCCTACTCACCGTAACTTTTAGAGGCCATCCTAACATACCAGTATTTACCAATTTTTTTATTTTTTTTACCGGTACAGCCATACCATAGAAATCGTCTTTAAACCGGAACCAGGTATTTAACCGAAAAATCCGACCATTCTGCTGAACGGCTTCTTTAACACGTTTTCCTTCACCAATGGTACGGGTCATTGGCTTTTCACACCAAATATCTTTACCTGCACGGGCCGCCTCTGCTGCCATGATGCCATGCCAATGAGGAGGCGTGGCAATATGTACAATATCTACTTCCGGCAATTGAATCAGCTCACGATAATCGGCCAACTGTTTAATGCTATTATCTTTTAATTGTTGCATCGCAATAGCCAGATGGCGTTTATCTACGTCGCAAATCGCTACTGTCTTGGTACCGGCATAAGCGAAATGGTTTCGCCCCATGCCACCAACACCAATAACGCCTTTGGTAAGGTGATCACTAGGGGCTAAGTATCCCTGTCCACCCAATACAAATCTCGGAACAATGCTAAATGCTGCCGCGGCAAAGACAGACTTCTTGATAAAATCCCTTCTAGAGGTACTTTCTGGTTTCATACGTATTGATTATAAACTGTGACAACCGGTTTGTCGTTTTATATGTTATGATTTTCTTAATTAGGCGATTACGTTTTCAATAAAAACTAAATCTAAGAAATATTTACCACAATATTGATGTAAATATTGTTTTGTAGACACCATTGCAGATCAAAAGATAACGTTTAAACAAGTTCACCAATAAGTATTATGAATATTCCATTGATTCATCATATTAGGCTAAAACATATCCAAAAGATCAGGGTCTAAGTTAACGCTTTTCTCAATAAATGCAAATATTTTTAAAATAGACCCTAATATATTAAAATATTTTTTTTGATAAGTCCATTGGTATAATGAATGCTAAAAACAATTTTGTTCACTCATTAAAATATATTCAAGATAAGAGTAAGAGAACCGATCTCGGTTATCATTTTTAACTAAAAAATCTTCTAAAAATCCGACAACGCTTAAATTGAAAAATTAACTTTTAATTAACCATTATTTTCAGGCATGTATTTCAGCTAATCAGTAGCCTGGGTTTTGGGCAAGATTGGGATTAGCGGTGATCTCCCCTCTTGGAATCGGATAGCGAATATCACGATCGGGCTTATACGTTCTGACTTCCACCTTAACTGTCTCGCCTGTTTCTGGGTTGGTTGCTCCATAAACCTGTCCATTCATAACTTCACTGGCAATACCCCAACGCCTGATGTCGAAAAAACGCTGCCCTTCAAAAGCTAACTCTGCCTGACGTTCCCTCCTTACTAAAGTTCTCAGTGTTTCCTGTGAGTTGTATTTGCTTTTGTCAACCTTTGGCATTCCCGCACGTTGACGCACTTGGTCAATGTATTTCGTAACATCATCATGATCATATTTTCCTATTTCTATCAGCGATTCAACATAAGTAAGCAAAATCTCCGCATAACGGACATACATAAAATCAAGGCTCCGTGCACCGTTCTGATCTTTAGTATCGAGGTATTTTTTCACCCAGTAGCCCGTCATAGTTGATGCTTGCACACCCACGCGGTTCATATTGGCGTTATCCTGAAGAAAGGGTTGCAGTTTTTCACCGAGATACGTTTCGTCAGGAAGTAAAACGCTGGCCGAAAGCCTGGGATCCCGGTTATTGTGATAATTGGGATTACGTTTATAAAGCGCTACCGAATCGGCCCCGAGTTCCCAAATCGTTTTGCCTTGCCTAGTTTCAAAATTATTTACCACGATATTTGTAGGCGATACAGCCGTTCGGCCACCAAGACTATTGGGTGCAAAACGATCCCATGCGGTCGCGCAACCGGCATCTTTATAGTAAATGCGTTCTTGATTTAGTTCACCATCGTAGGTAAACAGTTTAGCATAATCCGGATATAGCACAAAAACATCGAGGTCGATCACTTTTTTGGCATACTCAGCAGCCACGTCAAAGTGCTTGTAAAACAGAGCCAGTCTGGTGATAAATGCCCAGCAAGCCGGTTTCGATATCCGCCAGGCCTCCGATGTGCTATAAGAAACTGGCAATTCTTCCGCAGCAGCAGCTAACTCTGTAAATATAAAGGTATAACATTCCTCTTCCGTATTACGCGTAAGTGTGTTCTCGTTTTGGCTAAGCGAATGATCAGCTATTGGTATAGCTCCGTATAATAAAAAGAGTTCCAAATGATAATAGGCCCGTAGTGCTCTCGCTTCCGCCTTATAACGCGCTTTTAGCGCTTCATCCATGTATACATTGCCAACATTTTCCAAAAAACGATTTGCCCGACGGATGTCTAGAAAATTGTCCCGCCAAATATGTAAAGCCACTCCCCAATCGGAAGTTTGCAAGCTTTTTGTAAATTGCTCATAATCACCAAAGGAACTTTGTCTTCCCACTGCTTCATCGCTTAGATCTGAGCCTGCCAACATAATATTACGACCATCAGTGCCTTGCGGCATACCAGCATAAACAGCGTTAAGTGCGTTCCGGGCATTGGCCTCTGTTTCCCACCAATCGGCATCAGTCACCCCAGAAGGGTCATCATGAGTCAGGTATTTCTCACAGCTACAGAAATAAAGACTAAAGGCCGCCAGAAACAAAAATATTGTTATCTTTTTCATCTACAAATAATTAATCGTCTATTTTATTTTACTATTTACTATGTGTGATTAATCCGTCACCTTGCAAATTACTCACGGATGGTTTCATATCAACCATTCTAAAATTGTACATTTAAACCAATGGTATAGGCGCGCATAATACCATAAGTCCATTGATTTCCCTGACTTTCTGGGTCAATGAGTTTTACACTGCTAATTGTGAATGGGTTTTGTACATTGGCGTAGATCCGCGCATTGTGGATACCATATTTTAGCAGAGTATCTTTTTTAAAATTGAATCCAAACTGCATAAACTTGACCCGAAGGTAGGCTGTATTTTGTATCCAAAAGTCTGACGATAGCTTATTGACAGCAGGTGCCACAGATAAACGCGGGAACATTGCATCAGTACGTTGGGGTGTCCAGTATCTTTCAGCAAAATACTTAGTCGGTACTCCTCCGTCAAAGCTCATATCCAGTGGATAGGCCAGCATTCCACCTAATACCAAATCGCTCTCACCAGTGCCTTGCAACAAGAACTCAAGGTCAAAATTGCGGTAAGAAACCTTTACGTTAGTAAAGTAATTGATCTTGGGCACTGGATTACCAATAACCGTCTGATCATTGTCGTCTATAATTCCGTCACCAGTGACATCAATATATCGCACATCACCAGGATGCGCATTGGTGGCAACAGGCAAGAGCGCATTACCTTTGGCATCAAAATCACCTTCCTGCAACAAGCCATTCGCATGATAGCCAAAAATACTCGACACGGAATACCCTTCACGGTTAATGGTGGTGGCATTAGAAAATACATCTATTCCACCGTATAGCTTTTCAACGGTGTTCTTATTATAAGTGAACCCCGGCCGGATGGACAGACTGGTATTGCTTCCTAATTGATCAAAATAATTCAGAGAAAATTCAAATCCGCGATTTCTTACCTCTCCTGCATTTACAGGAACATTCCCCAATCCGCCTACATAGGACACTTGAGGAGTAAGGATAATGTCTTTAGTAAGCTTATCATAATAATCGGCTGTAATCTCTATCTTGTTATTTTTGAATAAACCGATATCCAATCCTATATCCAGCATATTAACCGTTTCCCAAGTAATGTCCGGATTACCCCAAGTGCTTTCCACACCATCTCCAGTACCGATAAGTGTTTGGTACTTATATAATCCGATATTCTCATTCCCCAGTTGTCCATAGGACGCCCTTAACTTAAGGTTATTTAGCCAGTCTGCCTGCCCCTTAAGAAAAGATTCGTTATGGATATTCCAACCTAAAGCAAATGACGGAAAAAACCCATATTTATGCCCGGGACCAAAACGAGAGGATCCATCTATACGTGCCACAGCTTCAAGTAAGTATCGGTCATCATAGGAATAATTGAGCTTTGCGTAAGATGACATGATAGACCATATATCCCAACTATTACTGTTAGTTTGTTCCTGGGAATAGCCTGCCAAGGCAAAAAAGTAGTGTTTATTCAGCCGATAGGAATAATCAGCCGACCCTCCAACGTAATAATAGGTGGTACGAGCCATGGTACTCTCCCGTTGCTGACTCCAAGTCTGTACCAAGTTTCCGGAATAGTAATCAAAAAAATTGAACGCATCGCGGGTATCGTGTGTCACATCGCTATTAAGGCGAAAAGAAAACTGCCCTTTCAGGTTAAAATTTGGGAATACTTCCCATTTCGGCTGAAAATTGATACTTGCTTGTCCATTCTCACGTTGTCGTATCCCTCCTTTTTCTGCATAAGCCAATGGATTCACAATATCAACGTAGCGCCCATAGATTGTTTTCCCAGAGCCATTATCCGGATATTTGGGTAGGATAGTAGGAGGTACACGGTGAATATCTTCCAACATACGGTTTCCGCCTGAGCCGTCAATCCGGTTTGGCCGATCCCAGTCAAGTTTGATGGCCAGCACATCCAGGTTAATAGAAAATTTAGGACTCAAGGTGACAGTTGTATTTGCACGGATATTATATCGTTCGGAAGAGGTATTGGGAATCATCCCTTGTTGGTTCAGGTAATTTCCGGTAACGGCAAATCTAGCTAAACTATTGCCTCCACTTAATGAAAGGGAATGACTAGTAATTGGTGCAGTTTTATCGACCATCAGGTCTATCCAATTGGTATTTGGATAACGAACAGGATCAATCCCCATGCTAGTACTATCAATCTCCGTTTGCGAGTAGAAAGGGCTATTACCCGTATTCACCTGCGCCTCATTGTACATACGCATATACATGGGGGCATCTACAAGATCCGCCATGTAGGTAGGCGACTGCATCCCGTAATACCCGTCATATGTAACGACCACCCGGCCTGGCACGCCACGTTTGGTGGTGATTACGATGACACCATTTGCGGCACGCGATCCGTAGATAGCAGCTGCAGCTGCATCTTTCAACACAGTGATACTCTCCACTGTAATAGGGTCTATTGTATTCATATCCATCGGAATGCCATCTACAAGCACCAACGGATCTGAATTGCCCAGGGTACTGATACCCCTGATTTTGACTGTAGCTGCGTCTCCGCCAGGCAATGCAGAGCCCTGACTTACTGCTAAGCCGGTGACACCCCCTTGAAGCGATTGAGATAATGAGGTAATAGGCTTTCCCGCAATGTTGGATGACACATTCAAATTGGCAACCGAACTGGCAATATGTTTTTTCTGCTGTTCGGTCATCCCAACAACAACCACTTCATCTAAGGCCGAAACATCTTCTTTTAGAGAAATGTTTAAACTGCTTAAACTCTTGGTAATAGGATATTCTTCCGGTAGATAACCGACCATAGAAAAAATCAAGGTTTGACCGGTACCAACATTGATATCAAAATAACCTTCTGCATCTGAGGTCACACCCTCGTCCGTTCCTTTCACCTTTATGCTTACACCCGGGAGCGTCTGTGGTGGTTCGTGGGTGTCATATACCCTACCCCTAACTTTTACAAGCGAGTCTTGTCGACGGTATTTTTCTTTAGGTGAAAGTTTAGCTGATGCTTTTGCTTTGATGGTAATTTGTTTACCATTTACACTATACTTCAGGTTATTACGCGACAAAACCTCCTCTAGTACCTGAAACAGATCTTCATCAATTGCATGAATTGATGCTTGTTTACCAGAAACAAGCTTATCGCTGTAAAAAACTGAATACGAAGTCTGTTGTTGGATTTCATCGAAGAACGCAGTTAGTTTGCCATTTTTAAGTTGTACGCTGATTTTACGCTGGGAGTAAGCGTTAGCATGCACGCCAAAAGTCGTAATGCATACTAAAATTGCTGCCAACTTTAACATTCGAAATATTTTTGAAACAGTACCTGCCTGTTGTATACAGGGTTGGCAGGTGTGAAAAAAATTCATACTTTAGCACATAAATTAATTAATTAATCCGGTTAATTAGTTCATAAAGAGGAGAGTGTTGCAGCACTTTCCTCTTATTTCTTATTCAGTTGATTATCTTTTTTGAATACATATCCTCCTTTCTATGAGTTTGGCCGTATAGGTTTGCTTATCGTATATATTTTGTAAAACTTCCTGTAGGCTCTGACTTAGATCTAAGCTGCCAGAAAATGTATCATGGATAGAAACGTCAGAATGGTCTATAATGGGTGTATTATAGAAGCGCTCCAATTTTTTGTTTATTTCGGCAAGTGAAGTATTCTTCAGTATCAGCCTACGTTTAGTCCACGAAACAGAACCTTCTGGGGCTTTATTTACCACCAAAGTCTGTAATTGCTTACTCACTTTAGCTTCCATACCTGGCTCTAATATCTGTTTGTCAAAAATAATTGAACTGTTACTGGAAACCTCTACCTTGCCACTTAACAATATAGTAGATGCAAAGGTATCATCAGCATAGGTGCTTACATTAAAACTGGTACCCAGCACGTGAATATCCATATGTGCAGATTTCACATTAAAGGGTCTATGTACATCGGCAGCCACTTCGAAATACCCCTCGCCTTCTAGATAAACTTCTCGTTGGTTATCGGCAAAATGTTCAGGAAAAGTAAGGATAGAACCAGCGTTCAACCAGATTTTTGTTCCGTCTTCTAACAAAAGCTGACTTCTCTTCCCATAGGGCACACCTATAGAATTGTATTGAGTAGTATTTTTCTTTTGGTCAACTTTTGATTCTTCCTGTAGATAGCTATAATTAATTAAGGTATCCGTACCAAATGCCACTGATTTTTTATCAGCCTTCAGTAATTCCACTTCAGTAACTCCCGAAAAGAAGCTCTTGTTATGAGTAGCTACGGTTTGAATGGTTACTGGATCTTTATGAAGTTGAAGAAAAACAACTAAAGATAGCAGGATAAAAACCAGTCCGACTGCAAACCAATTCAACCGCTTAACAAACCTCATACGTGGAACCGCTTGCTGATTACGTCTTATCTGAGCATGTATGTCATTCCACAATGTACCCTTTTCATGTGCAGATAGGTGTTCCTGCTTACTCTCTGCAAACGTTTTGCTAAATGTCAAAGCTAGCTTTTCCTGATCATCCAAATCAGTAGGCTTCTTATCTATCCCGGCTATTTTATCTTCACTTAAAATATCTTCTACTTTTCTCTTCATCTAAAGTTAATCGTACTCTTTTAGATATAAAGTAAAAGCATTGATTTTTATAGACTACTTCTTTGAAAAAATTAAAATTAATTTTCACTTCCCCTTTTTTCCATCGTTCATAAGGAAGTAACAAACGGGTATATTGAGAAAATAAAAATACCTACAATAGACTTGAACAATAAAACACGAACAAAGTATTAAAGGGAATGTCTTTTAAAGAACAAACACAATAGATGTACCAAAGGAAGGTTTTCAATTTGTTCTCTCAGTTGCTTGATGGCGCGATATACCAATGTCCGGCAAGTAGGTACCGTGATATTAAGCATTTCAGCTATCGCTTCGTAACCAAGTTCTTCACTAAACTTCAAATAGAGAATTTCCCGTTGCCTAGCTGGTAAGCGTTGTGTGAACTGCTGTAATTTATAGATTAACGCGCGGTCCTCTTCTTTTTTTATCCAAGTCATTTCCGCGCTCCATTCCAACTGGAAGGTATATATTAAAGCGGTTGTATCTAAATTTTTCTTTTCTTGTTTTAACCGGGCCAATATACCGTTCCTTAATGCAGCAAAAAGATAAGAAAGGGGATTCACATCTGGATTTAGATTACTTCGATAGTGATAGATATTAACAAACAAGTCTTGCAAACAATCTTGTATTAAATCACGATCGGTATGATACTTCATGCCAAACGCAAAAAGTCTGGCAATGTAGAGCTCATATAAAGACTCAAATGATTGATCATTGCCCTCGATAAATGCCTTCCATAATATACGTCCTTGCAAATTCTCCATTTAAATTACACCTAAGTGTCCAACCAACGCAACATTGCGAAAATATATAACAATATCCTCAGTATAATTATTTTAAGGTTATATTAACGTTAATCGGTTTTCAATACCTAGTCATTGAAAAGGACAATGCTAAAATAATAGATGAGTATTATTCATGCATTGCCCTCCAAACTTAGATAAACTTATGTTTAAATGCAAATTTAGGAAAGCGGTCTACATATTAATCAACTCAACGCCGCTCCAACACGCTCGAGTAAAAGTTTCGTTTTTTTGACACCCTCATCCTCGCTGAGTTTTTCCCCTTCATATTCTATCCCAATATGGCCATGGAACCCGGCATCTTTTACAATTTTCAACATCCGCATATAATCAATAACAGTTTCGTTTCCTTCACTGTCAAAATCATGTGTTTTTGCACTCACACCTTTGGCAAATGGCATCATATCTGTCACCCCCTGATAACGATCGTATTCATAAAAATTACCGAGGTCTGGTAGACTACCACAATTTTTCTTGCCAACCTGTTTCAAAACCGAACTGAGCCACTGACCATTAGACGATAAGCCACCATGGTTTTCTACAATGACATTAATCTTATGTTTGCCAGCAAATTCGCTTAGCGATCCTAATCCATCTACCGCCGCTTGCATGACCTCTTCCGCAGATCCCTTACCTGCTGCGTTAACACGGATGGCATGGCATCCTAAAAACTTGGCAGCCTCTACCCATTTATAATGATTTTCAACGGCTTTTTTACGCTCAGCATCATTGGTTGCCCCAAGCTCTCCTTCACCATCAACCATGATGAGTACATTTTTAACACCATTATCTTTGGCACGTTTAAGCATCTCCCGTAGGTATGTCTGATCATTGGCCTTATCCTTAAAAAACTGATTCACGTATTCTACCGCATGAATGCCATATGTTGTCGCCGCGGTAGCCGCAAAGTCTAGATTGTCCATTTTTTTTGAAAACAAGGCTCGATGAAAGGACCATTCCGCCAGAGAAATATCAAAGAAAAGCTTTTTATCTCCGGCAGAAACGGCTAACGGTAAATTAGAAAACACGGTAGCGCTCAAAGCACCCATCCCCAAGTGCTTTAAAAAGGTTCTTCTATTATTCATATTTTTTTGGTTTGTGTAAGAAGGCAATTTAGGAAAAAAAATGGAATATCACAGGTGTTGTGTGTACCGACTCCTAAACCAGAAAGAAAGAGACCACAGATTTCTTCCCTACGGTTAAAAGGACACCCATATCAACTACTACTAACCAATAACTACCCAACCACTAACTATATAGCCACTAAACGTTCCCCCAACCATTTGCCAAAACATCCGCTAAGTGCATGGTTTTTATTGGAAGTTGCTGTTTATCAATATAAGCCTGTAAGTGCAACAAACAAGAAGCATCAGTAGAAATAATATATTCAGCACCTACCGCTAAGGCATTATTTACTTTTTGCTCGGCCATAGCAGATGAAATCGCACTGAATTTCACGGAGAAGGTCCCACCAAAACCACAACAGGTATCCTGATCACGCATTTCTATCACTTCCAGTCCATCAACTTTAGACAAAAGTTGCCGCGGTTCTTCCTTTATTTTGCATTCGCGCAATGCTGAACACGAATCGTGATAAACGGCCCTACCCTCCAATTCAGCACCAAAATAATCCTTTTTTAGGATGTTAATCAAAAAGTCGGAAAGCTCATGGATGCTCGCTTGAATAGAACGGCATTGGTTATGTACCATAGAATTGGTAAAAAGATCGTTATATGCATTTTTGACCATACCCGTACAAGAAGCAGAGGGTGATACAATATATGTTGAGGCTTCAAAATCCTGTAGAAATTTGTGACCAATCCCTTTTGCTTCATCCCAAAAACCAGCATTATAGGCTGGTTGCCCACAACAAGTTTGCGCTGGATTATAGTTTACTTTGCATCCCGCTTTTTCCAACACTCTTACGGTATTAAAGGCCGTAACCGGGTACAATTGATCAATAAAACAGGGAATGAACAAACTAACATCCATAAATCTTATTTTTTTATATTCTATTTTTCAACGTGTCTTTTCCCTGATTGTTCTTCCAAAGTAAACGGCAAAGAAAAAACAATCCAAAGACAAAGAACAAAGCTAAGCATAATGCAGAATATCTTATATTTTCGGTACGTTCTTCTATAAAAGCAAAGGAGAACAAACCGATAACAATAGCTAACTTTTCTGTAACATCATAAAAACTAAAAAAGGAAGTTGTATCCGTTTCTTTCTCTGGAATAAACTTGGCGTATGTTGATCGTGATAGGGATTGAATTCCACCCATAATTAATCCAACAACGGCGGCCAAAGCATAGAACTGACCTTCTGTACGAATCGCATAAGCGCTAACACAAACGGCTATCCAAACCAATACAACCCCCGCCAATACCTGAATATTTTCCAAACGAGTAGCTAAGGCAGACATAAGATATGCACCTAAAATAGCTACTAATTGAATCAATAATATAGTAATTATTAATTTGTCTGTTCCCAAATGAAGAATTTTCTCCCCAAACGCCGCAGCCACCAACATCGTTGTTTGCACCCCCATGGCATAAAAGAAATAGGCAGCCAAAAATCGTTTCAGTCTGGAAAGCTGTTGGATTTTCCTCCAGACAATGGTCAATTCCAAAAAACCATTTTTTAGTACATGGGTGCTCGTACCTTTTTTATTGGCTTTACCCGGAGGCAATTTACGAAAGGGGATCTGTGAAAAGCCGATCCACCAAAGCCCAACCAATAGAAAAGATAATCGTGGGGCCAATGTTGGATCACTTATCCCAAACCATTCTGGTTTGAGTACAAATACAAAACAAATTAGCTGCAAGATAACGCTTCCTACATAACCGTATGCAAAGCCTTGAGCGCTCACCCGATCCTGTTCATCAACCGTAGCAATTTCCGGAAGATAAGAATTGTTAAATAATACACCACCAATATAACCCATTGCAGCTAGCGTACTGCAAATAATCCCAAACGCTAAGGTTTCCAGCTTAAAAAAGTATAATCCAATACAGGCCAATCCTCCCATGTAGGTAAATCCTTTCATAAACGATTTCTTATTACCCCGATTATCGGCGATTGCCGAAAGTATTGGTAAAACAAGCGCCATAACGAGATACGCAAAAGCCAGAGAATAATTAGCAAGTGCTGTATTGATAAAACGGAAACCGAAAAAACTCACCCGATCTCCTGTAGCATCCGTTGTGGTAATAGCGGTATAGTAAGCGGGAAAGATGGTTGATGTAATGACGAGATTATATGCGGAGTTTGACCAATCAAACATCGCCCAAGCTCTTATGGTAGCTTTATCACTCATGATAAATGATGTTGAAATAAACGTCTGTCGAAGACAAAAGGTCTTTGCTCAAGCATTTTAACTTGCGGAAATAAGGGATGATGCGGATTGATCAAGGCCACAAAATCATCGTGCACGACTGCCGATGGTACTTGCAGCACCAAATAATCCGATTTCCGGATAAATGCATCGCCTATTCTTTGTGTTGAATATATCGGTGGATAATGAAACCAGCCATTGGGTAAATCTATTTGAGGCAACACCTTCATTCCTCCTTCATCGGGCACATACAGTGTTACCATAACGAAATCCTTTGGCAAAATGCCCAAAGGCAGATGCACGGCCACTTCAGCCATAGCTAAGGCTCTGGATGGGCAGGTGTACAACATCGGCACCCCTACGCTATTCCAGCGTCCTCCGCACAATTCAGCACCCTTTCTAGCAATATCACGACTATATCGCGATTTAACGAGCCGATACAAAATCACGCCGGAATGCCGTTTTCTATACGAACCAAAGCGTGGCGTAACATGGTAACGCCAAATGTACTATCCAAAAGCGACTTCGGTGTCACACCTCCTAAACCTACATTCGGTAGATCAAGCCACAAATTAAAACCCGATGCATCACCAAAAGTATCTGTACCTTGATCATAAAGAAGTGCTATTTCCAGTATCTTTTCTGTATGAATGGGATCAAAGGGCTTGTTCTCTTTTTTATAACGTTGCATGGTTCTTTCGGACAGGTGTAGAAAAGAAGACCAATCGTCAATAGAAAAAGGTGTTTGTTTTGCGATTTTGACAAAATCTTCGTAGGATAAGCCCTTTCTTGAAGTATTGACAAAATATACCATATCATACTCCTTGGCAATGCCTGGAATAATACTGTTTGTAGAATAGGTTTTTGCTTTCATTTCGTTAGCCTAATGATATACATCAAATGTAACATTTCTTTTTTAAAACGACAAATGTCTTATAAGATTCAACGATGAAAAATAAAATTAACCCGCATTACGCTTTAGGCTTTAAAACCTATAGCTTATTACCTATTACTGAACTAATATAATATCCAGGTTTAACGTAAAAAGCCGAAAGAAATCACTTCTTCCGGCTTTTTATTAGTATAGAAATGGATTGGTTAATAACCGTCATTTTGTTTCAAAGCACCTCCGCTCCGATCGATTTCGTCCTGTGGTATAGGATAGTAGGTGTTTTTATCCTGAAAAGAAAGATTTTTCGAAATGCTAAGATATTTGCCTTCAAATTTCGAATAATTTTCCAAAACATCTTTAGCGACATGCCATCGCACTAGATCGTAAAACCGATGTCCTTCAAGCGCTAATTCCAAACGTCGTTCAAATCGCACAGCCTTTCGCGCATAATCTACATTTGGAAAGGAAGGATAAGGTTTAACCTTGTAAGCAGCAACTGGTGTCCCATCTACTTCTTTTGGACTTAAATTGGCGGCTCTTTCCCGTATAGCATTAATTAATTGAAGTGCATCAGCGAGATTTCCTAATTCTGTTTGACATTCAGCGGCCATTAAATAGACATCAGCTAATCGGATGATATTGACATTTAAACCGGTAATCTGTTGTGTACCAGCAACGGTATTTGTCGCAAATTGTGAACTTTCAATGGTGTGTTTCATGGCAACAAAAGGGCCAGCAAATCCTGGATCACGGATCCAACCATCTCCAGGCATAATACCCCAATCACGGAACGGCACACCTCTACGCCCAACGGTATAATCTAATCGGGGGTCAATAGCTAAATTCTTATCCACTTTGTAATCAGACTTATCATCACCACTTAATTTAAAATCAGACAAATAAGGATTATCCTGATAGGTTCCATCAAGCATCGGTAATCCATCATCTGTCACCCGATAGGAATTGACTAAATCAAATGAGGGCTGAAAAAAACCACAGCAAGAAATAGGTGCAGTACCGTAGAAGAAATTCAACATATCACCAACGTTTCCATTATCACCTGTTCCATCTGGATTAATGGTGTGCTGAACAGAAAAGATACTTTCTGGTCCATTTTCTTTAGTTACATCAAAATTATCTGTAAAGGGTAATGATGTAATATCCGGCCGACTAGCGATCACATCCTTTAACAAAGGTAGCGCTTCATCATAACGCTCTTGGTATAATAAAAACTTGCCTAAATACGCCTTCGCTGTTATCTTGTCTGCCCTACCAGCTTCATTATTGAACTTATCAGTTAGGTTATCAACCGCAAACTGCAAATCCTCTTCTATTTTAGGGTTAACATCAGCATCATTTGGAACTGCACTCGCATCTTCAGCAGCCACGGTTTCATCAACATAGGGTACATTAACAAAAATTCTTTTCAACATGAAATAGTAATGAGCTCTTAAAAATCTAGCTTCACCCTGAATTTGTATCGCTCTTTCATCGTCAAATTTCTCTCCGGAGCCTGCCTGCAATTGAGCCAGTATACGAAGGGTATTATTACAGCGCACAATCCCTTCATAAGATCGGTTCCACAAAACCTGTAAATTATCATTTGTACTTGTTGGCTTGTGCTGCTCGATCAGATTCATATTGGGTTGGTCACCATTATTACTTCCCTTATGCGCATTATCAGCTGCAACTTCTCCTAGAAGCCATTGACTTGGAGCAGAAGCATAGTTCCCCCAATCGCCATTGATATTCCCATTTAATAATGCATAGGCTCCTACTAACAAACCTTCTACGCCGTCTTTACTCTCTATTTGAGGGTACGTTAACTCCGCTTGCGGATTACGTTCTAAAAAACTTTTACTACAAGAAAATGCAGAAAACACAAGCGTTGCATATACGAAATATTTTATTCCTTTTATCTTCATGATCTTAACAATTAAAAGCCGACATTTAAACCTATAATAAACTGTCTGGAAACGGGGTAGATGCCACGATCTACACCTAATACAGGGAAGGTACTATCTTCCTGACTGACTTCTGGATCTAAACCTGTATAGTCGGTGACTGTAAATAAATTGGTTGCTCCCAAATAAACGCGCATTCTGGAAATCGCCTTGCCAAACAAGTGCTCTGCCGGGAGTGTATACCCAATCTGAAAGTTCTTTAACCTAAAGAAGCTACCATCTTGTACATAATAACTTGAAGAAGCGTACTCAAAGTCAGAAGCACCTCGATACAGTGAAGGAATAGTACTACTTGTATTGGTTGGGCTCCAAGCGTCGAGTAATCGCGTACTCAAAGCACCGTCAAAAGTGGTGAAATCTGTGAAATAACGTGTAGCTTCATACAAGTCGTTTCCTTGAGAACCATTAAAAAATAATGCCAGATCAAAGTTTTTATACGATGCATTTAGACTCAAAGAATAGATAAAATCGGGATGCGGATTACCAATAACCGTCCTGTCTTCAGGACCTATAGAACCATTTCCATCAATATCTACATATTTTAGTCCACCAACTCGCGCATCTGTATATGTTGCAGAATTTGCAAGATCTTCTTCGCTCTGGTATATACCCGCTACCTTATAACCATAGAAAGATCCAAAAGGATCACCAGCCTTCAGCACTGTAGTACTTAGACTCCGAAAATTGCCATAAATTTGCTGTGTAACACCAGGAGCTAATTCGATTACCTTATTGACATTCCGCGATATATTAACGCCAACATCAAACTTAAATGGTCTGTCATCTTCTCTTCCGTAATGATACCCTAAAGTCAATTCAACACCTTTATTCTCCATGTCGCCAACATTAACATAAGGAGACGATCCTCCTCCAACTGCTACTGAAGGTAAAGGAACGGGATAAAGCATATCACTCGTTTTTTTATTATACCAATCGAATGAACCGTCGAATTTACCATTGAGAACAGTAAAGTCCAGACCGATATTAAGTGATCTTACCTCCTCCCATTTTACCACTTCATTCTTAAATGCATTTTGTCGAACACCAGTTACCAATCCTTTACCATCTGCTATAGGGTATGAGGAAGACCCAATAGAAGACTGTAAGCGATCAAGGTATTGAAATGCGGGGATGCGTTGATTTCCAGTAATTCCATAGCCAGCCCTAATTTTTAGGTCGGTTAACCATTCCGTATTTTTCATAAATTCCTCCTGTGATAAACGCCAAGCTACACTTCCGGCAGGAAAGACACCGTATTGATGTGCTGATCCAAAATTAGAAGAACCGTCTCTTCTCACTGTTGCACTCAATAGATAGCGATCTTTGTACGAATAATCTGCTTTTCCGAAAATAGAAAATAATGAACCGACACTTCCTGTACTGGAATTTGTAATATTAGACGTACCTGCATCCAAATAATAATAATCAAGATTACCTAAGATAAAATATCCATTTCGTGAACCCACTAACTGCCGACTTCTATTTCTTATTGCTTCTGTACCTATTAAGACATTCAAATTATGTTCATCGTTAAAGTTTTTCTTATAATTCAATGTATTCGTCCAAGTCCACTCTGTATTATAACCCTGATTTTCGCTGTCGCCATTAGCATTACTACCTTCTGAAAATTCTAGATTGGGATAAGTAAGTGAAATGCCATTATAATTTTCGTAGCGAATACCAAAACTCGTACGGGCTGTCAAACCATCAACTACATCTACTTCTCCGAATATGTTTCCGAAAAAAAAGTTACTTTTATTCTTATTGTCTTTTGCACGATATAACATAGCTAAAGGATTTTGAGCATTTCCAAGTGCTCCTCCTTTAGAACCAGCAAAGTTGCCCATAATATCATAAACTGGAATAATGGTTGGAATCCGGTAGGCAAAACCGAGTGCACTCCCTTCATCTTGGTAAGTTCCTGGCGTATTGACATTACTTCCAAAACCATAATTTTCTGAATAACTATATTGAGCATTTTCACCAAAACGAAATCGGTTATTGAACGCAGAAATCTGTGTGTTTGAACGAAAATTAAACCGATCAAAACCCGTATGTTTAATCGTACCATTTTGCCCAAAATAAGCTGCAGAAACAGCGTAAGTAGCATTATCACTACCACCATTGGCTGCCAATTGATAGGATTGTAAGGGTGCGTTTTCCGTAATCTCATCAAACCAATTTGTTCCTGTTTGATTAGCTTTTGTTATTTGGTAAAATGTACTATTGTCCCTAGTATAATTGTAAAGACTTGGATTCGCATCTGCGTCAGTTACTTCTAAGCCCACTTTGGAACCTGCTAATAGGTATTCAGGCAAAACTGGCGTAGCACCGCTTCCATATAACTTGGTAAAAGAAGACCCTGGGTCTTCGCCATGGAATGAAAGCAATAAATTTTCGGCATACTGAGTAGGATTCATCATTTTAGGAAAAGAACCATTTCGCGGATCTTGTGTCCCATAGTACGCATCAAATGTTATTGCCGGTTTTCCGGTTGTTCCTTGTTTTGTTGTTATAATCACGACACCATTATTGGCTCTAGAACCATATATGGAGGCAGCCGAAGCATCTTTCAAGACCTGCATAGATTCTATATCTGCTTGATTAAGCCAACTTAATTTCCCCTCATAAGGTACACCATCTATAACGTATAATGGATCATTGTTATTGATTGTACTATATCCCCTAATGCGTATTTGGGGAGTGGAAGCGGGGGCACCATCGGTAATAATCTGTACACCAGGCGCTTTTCCTTGCATAGCTTCCACAGCACTCGCTGCCGGTTGGCTTTTCATCTGGCCAATGTCAACAACTGCAACAGCTCCCGTAAGGTCTTTCTTCCGCTGCGATGAGTAACCTGTTACTACAACTTCATCCAGATCACTGGTGGTTGGTTCTAAACTGATGTTATAAACTTGCCGACTACTGGTAACCTTGATTTCTTGCCCTACATAGCCCACGTAGGAAATAACCAGTACATCATTCACCTTTGCAGAAAACGTAAATTGCCCTTCCTCATTCGTTAAGATACCGTTACTTGATCCTTTTATGAGCACACTTACACCTGGTAATGGCTGTTTCGTTACCGCGTCAATGATCTTACCACCGATCTTAGTATCTTGCCTATTCTGAATTAATAAAATCTTCTCTCCTTCTACTTTATAGTCAATGTCCATTGGTACAAGTACCTCATTTAATACGTGTTCTAGATCACTTGTTAGGACGCCAACTTCTACTGTACGGTGGCTTTTTAAAATAGACGGACTGTAAATAAATTTTGCATGCGACTGGTTTTCTAGGTTTTCCAAAAAGCTTTTTAGCGTCATCCGCGTTTTTGTAATGCTTATTGTTCTTTTCAATGCTCCTTGAGCTTCTGCTGTATGGGCATAGGTTGTAAAGGTGCCAATAGAGATGAGCAGCGCATGAATAAAAGATATTCTCATCGCTTGTTTGGTTATAGCAATAATTCGTTCTTTTTTCATAAATTCGAAAAATTTTGGTTTGTGAAGGGCCGGCCAATATGCCGACCCATAATCATGATTTAATCTCCGACCGGCAATACCCCCATATTGCCGGTCTTTGTTTGATTGGGTTATAGTTTATGTCGTATTCATGGGCAATTAATTTGGTTTGTGTTATTATTGGATAATGATGGTTTTCTCTTCTATATGATAGGTTGTTTCGGTTACATTACAGATCAATTTCAGTTGGTTGAACAATCCCATATCGCTTAAATCACCTGTAAAGGTGATATTCTTCGCCTGTGGCTTAACTTGAATAGTTATACCGTATACGTCACTTAATCGCTTCGCCAAATCGGAAAGAGTCATTTCCTTATAAGCAGTCTCTTGCAACAATTTTTGCTTCGCCTCAATAGGAACAGGCGTTTCAGCTAGTGTTTCCCGTAGGGTCTGCTCTTTCTCGTTCAAAACCGCTCGTTGATTCATGGTAAGTTGTACGGTCACCGGTTTTTCGACAATCCGTTCTATGAAATTACTTTTCTTTGACGACCGTATAACTTCAACTTTACCCGAGTATACGATCACTTCATCATTACCTGTTGTCACTCCGGATTTAATTAAAAAACAGGTACCTAAAACCCGTGTAATCATCCCTTCATGGAAAACCACAAACGGATTCGAAGGATCGCTCTTCACATCAAAAAGCGCATCCCCAACTAAGGTAATTTCTCTCCGGTTGAATGCCTTAGGATAAGTCAGCTGCGCTCCTTTAAACAACTTAACGTTCGATGCGTCTGGCAATATAAGTTCCATCGTTCCCTGCTTATTGTTTTTAACTACAACGACAGCATGTGACTTGGCCAATACGAATTCAGGTTCTACAGGGTTACAACGCAATCGCCTATTTATCCACACCGCTCCGGCAATAATGATCACTAGTGCTGCAGCAATAGAAATATAACTATATGAAGACAAACGCTTAATCTGAGGAACTTTTTTTTTGTCTTCTTTTTGAAGAGTGACTGTATTTATTTTATCCCATAGACGTTCCTCCAAGGTCTCAAATGCCGTTTCATCTAAATCTATTTGTTCTTCAACATCGAGTAAGTCATACCAATGACGAACAATATCTTGTTCTTCTCTGGTACATTGGCCCTTTAAATAACGTTCCAATAAGTTTTGAAATGCCTTTCGACTCATAACGGGTAAAATAAATTGGTATTCCCTATTAAGGGCTCTTATAAGTATAGTAAAGCAACTATACCCAATCCCTAAAAAAAATATTTTTTTTATAAAATGGACTTGAAACGAAAGAGGTAAAAGGTTAGTAAAAAAGCGAGGGATTAATGCCTAAAAGCCAAAAACAATCAATAAAATAAATAAGAGCATATAATCTTTTAAAGCAATACGCATCACTTTAAGAGATTGTGTGATGTGGTATTCAACTGCCTTTTCAGAAATTTTCAATTGCTGTGCAATTTCTTTGACGGAACGATATTCCAGTCTACTGAGTACAAACACTTCACGGGTTTTCCGCGGAAGTAAGTTAATACCTTTCTCAATAGAAACAGAAAGTTCCCTGACAGCCAATCGTTCTTCTAACACATTACAACCAATTTCGCCATTTATTTTCTTGTTTTCGACGTAAATATCAAATTGCAGTAAATTCTTTAAATGATTAATAAAGCTAAACCGAACGGCGGATAAAAGATAGGCAGATAAATTGGAAATCTCTACAACCTGCCTACGCTCCCATAAGGATACAAATACATTCTGGGTAAGCTCTTCTGCCAATTCTTTGCTGCCTGATTTTCGAAATACTTGTAAAAAACACACTTTCCAATACCTTTTATAGATTACTTTGAATGCTTGATGGTTATTTGCCTTCAATTCCATCAATAATTCAACATCAGTAAAGTCCGTGTGCTCCATAATGTTTATAATGCGGTATGTACAAATATAAATAAACAACATTTAATTAAGCAAAACTTTGCTAAATTATATATTCCAATATAGCTACATACGGCTGCATGCATGGTTGTTTTGTCTTGACTAATAGGGTTAGTGCTAGTATTTCTAATCTATTACAAATAATATTTTCCCTGATTTAATTTTAACTTCCCACTATCCACCAAATCCCGAATAACCGAAATTCGCTCCTGTTCATCACCAGTTTGTAAGCAGGCCACCAAATCATCTAAAGACAAGGGTGCATGCGCTAATGCTGCGGTAAGCTCTGCAATAATTTTATTAGCAGACTCTTGCAATCTTGATTTTTTGTTTTGCCTTAAACAATAATCGCAAATACCACATAATTGTTTTTGTTGTTCACCAAAATAGGCCAATAACTTACGCGAGCGACAGTCGTCTGGCTTCAAATAGTTAAGCAAGGCCTCCACTTGTTCGGTAACAATTTGCTTTCGTTCCAAGATATGTTGCCTATTTACGGAGAGATGCTGGGAATCACTTCGAGGCCTCAAAAACTGCAACTGCGGTTTATCCGTCTGCGGTATATACGTAATAATTTGATACCGCTCCAACTGTTGTAAACAATTTAGGGTATCTGCCATTGACAAGGCTGCTTTACGGGCGAGATCTGCTTCTCTAAAAGGTGTATAATAATCGAAAGCCCCACCGTATGCCCGCAAAATGGTCTTGATAAATCCATCCAAATTAGCATGAGCCACTTGAAAACTGTACAAATCTTGTGCAGATACTTCAAAGCGCAAGCGTGAAGGAATATAAACGCTTTCGGACACTGTCAGCCATTCATCTCGTTCCAGAAATTTTAATGCACTAATGGTTTTTAAAGGCTCCAATTGATATCGATGGCAGAAATCGGCCAGATCAAAATCGAAGCTGAGGTTTTGACCCGCACCGTAAGCTAGCTGGAAATAGTTCCCTAAATGATAATAAATCTGGGTAATTTCTTTAACGGTAGGAAAGCTTAATTCAAGGTTTTTAAGCAAGCGTAGCTTATCCGCTTCATTGAAAAGTAAAACAGCATAGGCACTTTTTTCATCTCTACCTGCCCTGCCTGCCTCTTGATAATAAGCCTCTAAGGAATCGGGTAAATCCATATGCACCACAAAACGGACATCAGATTTATCTATTCCCATTCCGAAGGCATTGGTAGCGACAATAACCTGTATTCGATTTTTTTTCCAATCTTCTTGTTTTTTGGAGCGCTCGGGCGTTGTCAGTCCTGCATGGTAAAAATCGGCTTTAACGCCCTCCGACAGCAAAAAACGAGTAAGCTCTTGCGTCTCCCTTCTATTACGAACATAGACAATACCACTTCCACCAGTCTTTTTTATGATACCCAATAACCGTCTGGTTTTATGCACTTCCTCCAATACCAGATAGGCCAGGTTAGGACGAAAAAAACTCTTTACGAAAACAGCACTTCTTTGATCTGATCTTAACCTAAACTGTAGCTTTTCCTGAATATCTACCATCACCTTAAGGGTAGCGGTTGCGGTCAAGGCTAAGAAAGGTACTTGAGGATGCAACTCTCGGAGGGTAACTACATGCAAATAAGGCGGCCTAAAATCATACCCCCATTGTGAGATACAATGCGCTTCATCAACAGCAAATAGATTGACCTTCATATAGCGAATACGTTCGCGGACCAGTTCATTCATCAAACGTTCGGGCGACAGGTACAAAAATTTTATCTTCCCATAAATACAATTGTCCAAGGCGATATCAACTTCGCGCTTGGTCATTCCAGAAAAAATGGCCACCGCTTCAATTCCTTTTGCGTGCAAATGCTCTACCTGATCTTTCATTAACGCAATTAGTGGCGTTACTACGATACAAATGCCATCCATAGCCATAGCTGGTACTTGAAAGCAAAGGGATTTCCCTCCACCTGTCGGCATTAGCGCTAAGGTGTCTTCTCCTGCAAGTACTTGCTCAATGACTTCTTCTTGCAATGGACGGAAATGCGAATATCGCCAATAATGCTGCAGTATTTCGTAAATGGACATGCTATCGCTGCTTTTTAGCATCCCAAACATACGCAAAATTATCCTTTAGGCAGTATATCTCAAACCCGAAGCGCTTTGCTTCAGCAGCATATTTTTTTAAAGTGCGGATATGATTGGAAGCATCTAGGATCAGTATAGGTTTTCTCCTTCCCGCTTTACTAAAAACAGACAAATTACAAGAGGCATCATTTCTTAACAATAGCCAATGTGGAGTACGTGCTGGTAGTTTATTTCTCCTCTTCCCATCCAAAATGAACAATGTTCTTCCCATAAATTGAATAAGATCACCATTGATACTAAATTGGACACCGCAACTTTTAGCCGGTGAAGGAATAAATACCAAATTTTCTATGGTCGATTGCGCTTCTATGGTCGGTCTAATCGCATAGGAAAATAGGACATCTTGAGTGGATTTTATATTGCTGTATAGTATGGGCTTATTTCCATCAAGTAACGCGATAGCCATCTGTTCTTGCACATTAAATATAATGAGCTGTTTCACCGTAGCTTTGTTCCAAACACGATAGCCTGTTAGGATCGTTAATCCAATAAAACAACCAAGCATGCCGTAAAACAATTTTTTATTCGCATATTGACAGGTCAATACACAGGTGATCAAAACAAAATAAAGCATTATACATTCATACGGACTTATCCAGACACTTTTTATCGTGGCCCCTGGCCAATGGGCTACGGTTATCAGTAGTTCATTTAGCAAAGCAATTAACTTTTCCAATGCGAAGCCTATTAACCGCGTAATAGCTGCAATGGGTACCAAAAGCAAAACAAACCCGCCATAGATGATAAGCGTTGCCGGTAAAACTACCAAAAGATTGGCTACGAGAAAATACGTAGGAAAGGAATGAAAATAATATAATACTAGCGGGAAGGTTAACACTTGGGCAGCACACGATAACAAAAGGTAAGCCACCAACTGTCGACCGAACTTATGCTTGATGTTTAAACAAGCATTGGCTTTGGGGGCAATCCAGACCATGCCTATCACCGCCAAATACGAAAGTTGAAAATCTACGGCTAAGAGATACTTAGGATAAAACAGCAATAAAAAGAAAGCTGAGGCAGCGATATGATTATAGGTATGACGGGACTGTTTTCCGACCTGTCCGATCAACATAAAACTAATCATAAAGCTTGCCCGACATATGGATGAAGAAAAACCGGTAATTAAGGCGTAACACCACACCAAGATTAACAGGATAAGCAAACGTAAGCCAGAAAAATAACGGCGGTTTTCCATCCACCGCATGCCCCATGCAAAAAAGGCAAAGACGATTCCCACATGCATCCCCGAAACAGAAAGCACATGAATAGTTCCTGTAGTAGAAAATGCTTGTACCAAGTCCTTATCGAGTGCGGCGCGATACCCCAATACTAATGTCGATAAAAGTGCAGCAGAAGCTTTATTGGTTACCTGTTGTTCAAATTTGAACAGCAAATATCGTCGAAGCGTAAAGGCGTATCGTATCAATTTACTACCTTCCAAACGGCCGGTTTTTTTAATTTCCTGTGACGACAGGTATAGCTGATGCCAAATATTCCGGTTAGCCATATATTGCGCATAATCAAAGGCATGTGGGTTAAAAGGAGGATCAATCCGTTGGACATGTCCTTCCAATAAAAGCTCGTCTCCATAGCGCAAAGAAATGGGATTTTTCCGTTGATCAATCCGAAGTAAAAGGGTACCGTCCACCAGATGAAGCTCCCTTTCTTTGACGGCGGAAACCTTCAATTCTACCGATAGAAAATCCCCTCGGGAATCGGGATCGCTCACCACATAACCTAAAAAACGTGTTGCCGGATAATGGCTAAAATGCTGAGCATTCATCTCAGGAATATCTTTCCAGGTAAGCAAACAGCCTAAACCTATTAATATGGCGAAAAAACTTAAACCAGCAAGATCAAATAAACGAAAGTCTTTCCATTTACTCCTCCATGCTAAGGCGGTAAAGGTACCTAATGCCAACACCACTCCTACCAATACCACATCATAAGCGATCGAAGAAACGGGTAAATAAAAAGCCAAAAGGATACCACTTATAAACGCCGCAACGAAAAACAGGTACGGATGCTGTGCGCGGTAAATAGCTATCGGATACATGGCAATGCTTTAAAATTGTACACGGATTTGCGCCTTAATTTCCGATTTGTGCTTGCCTTCAATAGTATCCAAGCCTGATCCTAACGTTTCCTTTTGTGGATATAGAAATGCCCCATACCGACACCAAAAGTCAATTCCCCGCTTTAACTTATATCTCAGGTTTAGATAATACCGAAAACCTTTGTCGCTGTAAAAGGGAAAAGAAGAAGCATATAACACATCGTTCTCAAAAGCATAAATCCGGGCGTTATAGCCATCGGTGTGAAAATAGGCGAAACGAAAGTTTCCGGAGAAATGCCCTTGCATCGGCTTATACAGCATATCTTGGTAAACTAAATAGCCTCTTTCTTTTTGGTCCGCCTTCTTATAGTATACCCATTCGGCACGGTTGCGCATATTAAATATTGGACTCAGCCGAAATTGTATTTCTGCCCGTAGCTGCTGCCGTTTAACTTGAGCCATTGAAGACACCTGTTGTACCAAATCGCCGTTTTCCAACTTATTACGATAGCGATACCTAAACAACCATTTCGTTTGCTTATTAGGGGTTAAGGTAAGTTGTGTGAACATATCCTGACCATCCGACGGGGCATCTACTCGGTAACGAAGCCAGGGAAATTTAAAGTAATCGACATAGGCAACCCATAATAATCGTTTGCTGGGCTGAAAAATCAATCCGGTATAAAATCCCTTTTCATTAACCGGCTCACTACCTTCGGCTATAGCCTGGTTATAAAACGCATGGTAATCTTTCTGGTAATTCCTGTATTGCAGAACGAGAGACAACTCATGCGAAAGTGTACTGATCAAGCCACTAGTGTACGCCAGGCCCCCTGTAAAACTTTTAGCCAGCTCGCCAAAGGCATAGATATTCTGAAAAGCGTAACTATAATAGATGCTACTGTTGGTTAGCGCTTGTCCGCGAAACGAATAGGAATTATACAAATACTCCCTTGGTTGGATAAGACCTGCAAATTGTGTTCGAAACGTATTTACACCAATGGTAAGTCCGTTGGATTGGAATTGCGCATTAGCGCCAAAAACCAATTCTTTTAGCTTATACCGATTAGCAACTTCATTTGGAGTACGGTGAAGCCCCGTTTTGCTAATAGCGCTGTAGATATTATGATCATCAACACGATCAGCAAAGGTTGCACTTAATGGCTTATACGAAACAAAAGGTGTAATGCTTATCTTTCGTAACGCATAGGTAGCGGCTAGCCCTCGAAAAAAAGCATATTCATTGGTTGAGGTGTATGGTCGTAAGCCCATACCTAAGCGAGCTACGTGCTGTACCAATGCTCCTTTCCCAAAACTTAATCCCGACCACAATGCCAATCCCTGACCAAATTGCAGCGTATAATCTCCTAATACGATCTGTTTCCATCGGTGCTGCGATTGTAGGGCAATGCTTCCCGAATAAAAATCAAAACCCATCCGTTGTGCTCCTGTAAAGAACTGTTCGCCCGCATCTTTTTTCATATTGACGACTACCTGCAACCGTTGAGGCAGTTGATAGCGATACTTTATCAAAAGGCGATCGGCAGAGCCGAGGTACCGTGATTTTGTTGGATCAGCTATGGTGTATCCCTTCGATTGCTCTAGGATTCTACTATAACGAAAGAGCGCATCGTATTTGCCATCCTTTAGGTAATCGCCAAGACGACGTTGTGTTACTTCTGAAGACGGATCGGTTTGTACAAAGGGAAGCAGTAAACGAACCAAATCGGCTGTTAAGCCAGCAATGGATTGCAATTCATACACAGACAAATAAGAACCGGTTTCTTTCCGGCGATCGACAATTGAGGCCACCTGTAAGGGTGAAAGAAATTGTAATTCCGCTAATTCTTTACCAGAGGTTGCATTCAAATCAATGGGATGATGCAAGTAATAGATCCATCGTTCTGTAAGTTCGGTATTATCCACATCCTCAGGCAATTCATTAGCTATAGACTCCATCAACTGTTCGAGTAACAGGTCTTCGTTTGTTTGTGCTTTTAGACAGATCGAAACAACTAGCAAAAGCACCGATATCGTGCATAACCTAAAAAGCATAAGCCAAAAATAATTGCGGAGCAAAACCCAACTGCGGATGGATGATCGTGGCTAAGTCAAACGTCATTTTTCGATGGCGTAAACCGAGTCCGCAAAACTGGCTAAACTCATCGAATCCAAGACCACCTCTAAAATAGATCCAAGATGCTAATTGGTATTCCAAGCCGGTACGCACATCCGTCTTTTTTCTATAGAGTAAACGCTCCATATCACCTGTTAACAATAAGCCCTGATGTACGCGATAGCTGGTACCGAAACTCAATTGAACGGGGATCACCGCGTAAAGCGCATCGTCATAAGCGGCATAACCGGGGTTCGCTAGTTTGGCACCAACCCACCAGTTATCTTGAATACGGTACTGCAGACCCACATCTACAGAATAAGTTTGCTTGCTGTCATAGTTTGTGATACGCAACTGATGGTAATTAAGCGTTAAAGCGGTATACAAACGCTGACCAAAGGATATAGCATACGTTGCTCCGACTGTACGCTCAACGTAAACACCGGAGATACCATATTGATTGAGGTAAACGCCAAAGGTGCCTATATGCGTCGGTATAGCCATTAACAGCCCTTGTGTACGGGTGTTAGCTACATAATGGCCTTGATAATATAAAGCTACTGCTGATTGGTCTAGGGCAGCGAGACCTGCGGCATTCGCCGATAAGCTTTCCAGTCCCTGTAACGCTATCCCCGTGTTTCCCATGGCGCAATAGCGGGCAACAGATAATGCCTGAGCCGATACATTTAGGGAAAGCAATATGAATAATAGGTTTATAAAATACATAGTAACGCAAAGATAGCCTTCAATAAAAATTATCAGCCATCATTACTAAGACTGAACAAAATGAACAGCGGTATGGGTATGAGGTGTAAGATTTAAGGTATGAGGTGTAAGGTATAACAACTTACAACGCACAACCACGCTGCTGGTTCAATAACTCCTGCAAAGCAATTCTATCGGTTTTAAAGGTTAGGTCTTCAGGCTTAATATCTGTCAATTTTACCCACCTGAAGGATTGCAAAACTTCGCCCACTTGCGTACCAAAATCGAAAGCTAGCTGCCTAAATAGAATATTAAAAGGCGTTTTATTAATCACGCTATAATAGATAGAAATAATCTGACTGTCGTTAAAATAGGAATGTTCATAAAAATCTGTCGTATAAATATGTTCCAAGACCTCTACTTCTACCATGCATTCTTCCAGGTATTCCCGCTTCAGGGCATCACGCAGCCCTTCGCCATATTCCAAGCCACCCCCAGGAAATTTGCTGAACCGAATCCCGTATTCCTGTTCATCACTTATTAATAATTCTTGCTGCTCATTAATCAGCAATCCGTAGACTCGTACATTAAAAGGATATTGTGCTTGCATTTGTCAAATTTAAAAGTTAAAAGCTAAAAGTTAAAAGCTTAAAAAGGACATAAGATACAAGTAGCAAGACACAAGACAAATTTTAGTGAAATTAATAAAGCTAAGAGCGTTAGGAATATCTTGATACTTGATACTGATGTCTTGATACTGATGTCTTGATACTTGATACACGTAACGCGTAACTCACAACTTTTTATTATCTTTACACCTCTTAAATCAAAGGCAGGAATTTTGGATTTTTTAAACGGATTAAACCCTTCACAACGAGCAGCAGTAGAACAAGCGGAAGGCCCAGTCATGATTGTGGCAGGAGCTGGATCAGGAAAAACACGCGTTATTACCTATAGAGTAGCCTATTTAATTCAAAAAGGTGTTGATCCTTTTAATATCTTAGTATTAACGTTTACCAATAAGGCAGCTAAAGAAATGCGTGAACGGATTACTCGTGTGGTAGGTGGTGAAGCAAAAAATATCTGGATGGGTACCTTTCACTCCGTATTTGCCAAAATTTTACGGGTAGAAGCACATCTCATTGGATATCCCAGCAATTTTACGATCTACGATACGGATGATAGCAAAAGCTTAATCCGATCTATATTGAAGGAAATGCAATTGGATGATAAATTATATAATGCCAATTTTGTATACAACCGCATTTCTGCAGCCAAGAATAACCTGATCGCTGCAATAGAATACCAACAAAATCCACAGATCCAGGCAGAAGATCAATCTGCCGGGCGCGATAAGTTAGGACAGATTTATATGACCTATACGCAACGCTGTTACAAAGCAGGGGCAATGGATTTTGATGACTTACTGTTTAAAACCAATGTACTGCTCAAAGAGCATCCCGAAGTGCTGTATAAATACCAAACGAAATTTAGGTATTTAATGGTAGATGAGTACCAGGACACCAATTTCTCACAATACCTTATTGTCAAGCGACTTGCGGCCATTAATGAAAATATTTGTGTAGTAGGTGATGATGCACAAAGTATCTATGCTTTTAGGGGAGCTAATATTCAGAACATTTTAAATTTTGAAAAAGACTACCCTGATCTTCATGTTTTTAAATTGGAACAAAATTACCGTTCTACGCAGAACATTGTTAATGCTGCCAACAGCATTATTTCCAATAATAAAAACCAACTGAAGAAAAATGTTTTCTCAGATAATGAAATCGGTGATAAAATAAAAGTGGTACGCGCTTTCAGTGATAATGAAGAGGGAAAGATGGTAGCCGAAAGTATTTTGCAAGACCGATCGCTTTATTCCCGCAACTTTAAGGATTTCGCTATTCTGTATCGCACCAATGCACAATCAAGGGCAATGGAGGAAGCGCTACGCAAATTAAACATCCCATATAAAATATACGGAGGTACATCGTTTTACCAACGTAAAGAAATAAAAGACCTTATTGCCTATTTTCGTCTAACGTTTAACCCCAACGATGAAGAAGCCCTCAAACGTGTCATCAACTATCCGCGAAGAGGTATTGGCGATACCTCCGTTGATCGGATTTTTATTGCAGCAGACCAGCATCAAAAGAGCGTTTGGGAAATTATTAGTAGTCCACAAGATTTTTTAGACGGACGTACAGCGAGTGTTGTTTATCCTTTTGGATCCATGATCCAGGGGTTTCAGGTATTAGCTAAAAACAACAATGCATATGACACGGCTATGCATATAGCCCAACATTCGGGTATTTTAAAAGATCTGTACGAAGATAAATCAGTAGAAGGATTGAATCGCTACGAAAATATCCAAGAACTTTTAAACGGGATTAAAGAATTTAGCGAAAGGGAAGATATTGAGGAAAAAGGCTTAGCTGTATTTATGCAGGATATCGCCTTACTGACCAATGATGATAATGACAAAAATCCGAATGCCGATACGGTTTCGTTAATGACCATCCACTCTTCCAAGGGACTGGAATTTTCGCAAGTATTCATTGTAGGTTTAGAAGAGAATCTATTTCCTTCTCAATTATCTCTTAATTCACGTACCGAGCTGGAAGAAGAAAGAAGACTATTTTATGTTGCTGTAACACGTGCCGAAAAGAAACTTACTTTATCTTATGCTACTTCCCGTTATCGGTGGGGAACCTTAAACAATTGCGAACCCAGCCGATTTATTGATGAAATAGACCCCCGTTACTTGGCACTCGACTTCCAAGCGCCTATGCCAAAGCCAAATAATGGAGATATTTTCGCAAAAGAACGAAACAGTTGGTCACAAACACAAGATATATTCACCAAGCCCAAGCCAAAAATAGCACAGAAAACGACCACAATATTGCCAAAGGCTCATCAACCCTCACCTGGTTTCACTCCTTCAGACACCAGCACCCTGCAAGTAGGCATGGAAGTAGAACATGAACGTTTCGGCTTTGGCAAGGTGATTAATTTAGAAGGAAATAAACCTGATGTAAAAGCAACAATTTTTTTTAAAGAATTAGGACAAAAGCAATTGTTGCTTAAATTTGCAAAACTTAGAATTGTTAATTAGCCATTTGGAAGCAACGCGCAACGCACAACTGGTAATAGAAGAAAGATATGGAATTTGACTATAATAGCACCCGAAAAAAATTAATATTGGCCGAGTATGGCCGCAATGTACAGAATATGGTCGCTTACATCTGTACGCTTCCGACTAAGGAAGAACGTAACCGGCATGCACAGGTCGTGATAGACCTGATGGGTTTTTTGAATCCGCATTTAAGAGATGTAACCGATTTTAAACATAAGCTTTGGGATCATTTACATATTATTTCTGATTTTCAGATTGACGTGGATTCTCCTTACCCAAAACCCACTCCAGGTGCCATCCATGCCAAACCGGAGACACTGAATTACCCTCAGCATCGTATAAAGTACAAACATTATGGTTATACGATTGAGCTCATGATTAACAAGGCAAAGAAAATCGAAGATCCCGATCGCAAGAAAAGCATGGTACAGTCTATGGCTAATTTTATGAAAATGGCTTATGTTACGTGGAATAAGGATTCGGTAAGCGATGAACACATCATTGATGATCTCAAAGAAATGTCTAATAACGATTTGGTGCTCGGTGATGATGTCAATCTAACTAAATTAGAGTTTAAAACTCCTCCTCCCGGTAATCGCACAAAAAGCAACACCAATAATCAACAGAATAGCGGAGGGCAAAAGAACCGACAACAGCATAACAATAAGAACCAGAACAATGGAGGGAAAAAGCGTAAACGCTTCTAAACTTCCCTCCCATCTGATTATTCCAACCGGCTTATTATCGTATGTGTCCTTTCAGGCAGCAAGATAGAAGCCGGTTTAATTTTTTATAAGCATAGCACCATTGCATGAACGCATTTGAAATCTATGGCGGACAGCCACTCAAAGGAGAAATCACCCCACAAGGAGCTAAAAACGAAGCTTTACAGATCATTTCAGCCGTGTTGCTTACGGCAGAAAAGATGACCATCAGCAATGTACCGGATATCAAGGATGTCAACAAATTAATAGAGCTCTTAGCGGATTTGGGTGTAAAGGTTGAACGGATCAATCAAGACACCTATACATTTGAAGCGAAAGACATTAATATTGACTATTTTCAATCGGAAGAATTTAAAACAAAGGGCGGCAGCCTAAGAGGATCAATCATGTTGGTTGGACCGCTTTTAGCTCGTTTTGGAAAAGCTGCTATTCCAAAACCTGGTGGTGATAAAATTGGCAGAAGACGATTAGACACCCATTTTTTGGGTTTTGAAAAACTTGGAGCTACTTTCCATTACGATGCCAACAACCATTTCTTCACCATTGACGCAACCAATCTACGGGGCACCTATATTTTGTTAGACGAAGCGTCTGTAACCGGTACCGCAAACATCGTGATGGCAGCAGTACTGGCGAAAGGAACAACGACGCTATACAATGCAGCTTGCGAACCCTATTTACAACAACTGTGTAAAATGCTTAACCGTATGGGTGCGAAAATTACTGGTATTGGCTCCAATTTACTGACCATCGAAGGCGTAGACAGCCTATCGGGAACAGCACATCGTATGTTGCCGGATATGATTGAAATTGGCTCTTTTATTGGATTAGCCGCCATGACCAGCTCCGAAATAACCATAAAAGATGTTCACTTTGAAGAGCTGGGAATTATCCCTACCGTATTTAGACGTTTAGGTATTCAGTTGGAGCATCGGGGTGATGATATTTATATTCCGGCACAAACATCCTATGAGATTGAAACATTTATTGATGGTTCTATTCTAACCATTGCAGATGCTCCATGGCCTGGCTTCACGCCAGACTTATTAAGTATTGTTTTGGTTGTCGCAACGCAAGCTAAAGGAAACGTATTAATTCATCAGAAGATGTTTGAAAGTCGCCTCTTTTTTGTCGACAAACTAATTGATATGGGTGCGCAGATTATCCTGTGCGATCCGCATCGGGCAACCGTCATCGGCTTGAATAAAGCCTTTAAGTTAAAGGGAATCGAGATGACGTCTCCCGATATCCGCGCGGGAGTGTCGCTTTTAATTGCAGCATTATCTGCACAAGGGCGATCAGTCATTTACAATATCGAACAAATTGAAAGGGGTTACCAGCATATTGATAAGCGTCTCTTAGCATTGGGTGCACAGATAAAAAGAATTGAAGGGAAACCCCTGCATTGAAAAAGTTGTTCGTTGCGAGTTGTCCGTTGTGCGTATCAAGACTAGACAATCTCATTTCATTATTGTCAATATAATTTATATATGATCAATGAACAAAATTGTTCATTGATCATATACTCTTTTTATCACCAATATAATTTTCTGCAAAACTCATAATTCGTAACCCACAACGGGCAACTTCCTTTACCCCGATATAGCATTAATAATATCGTATTGCGTAATAATTTCTAACCTTCCCGAAGTATCCTCAACTAGAACGGCATTATTATCTTTGTTTATTAAAGCAGAAAGCTTATTAATGGACGTATTGCGGTCGACAAAAGGAAAAGGCGCTGTCATAATATCGATCACTTTGCCCGATTTCGTTCCCGGATTTTCTAAAAGTGCATGTAAAATATCGGCTTCCGTCACTTTTCCTACAACCATTCCTTGTTGTGTAACGGGAATTTGTGAAATATGCAATGTTTTCATGGTATTAAAGGCTTCCATCACCGACTGCTCACCATCAACCGTAATCATTTCTTGTGTACCCCTCCGCTTCAGAATCCGTTCTGCTGTCAATTTTTCATCTTTAAGGAAGCCTCTTTCGCGCAGCCAATCCTCATTATACATTTTCCCCATGTAACGTGATCCGTGGTCATGAAAAATAACGACGACTACATCTTCTTCTTTCAATAGGTGGCCCATCTGTAATAATCCGGCAATAGCTGCACCTGCCGAATTCCCTGCAAAAATTCCTTCTTTGCGGGCTATTTCCCTCGTCATAAGTGCAGCGTCCTTATCGCTCACTTTTTCAAAGTGATCAATGACACCAAAATCTACATTCTTGGGTAAAAAATCTTCCCCAATACCCTCAGTGATATAGGGATAAATTTCATTCTTATCAAAAACACCCGTTTCTTTATATTTTTTAAATACAGAACCGTAAGAATCAATACCCCACACGTTAATAGCTGGATTTTTTTCTTTGAGGTATTTGCCTGCGCCACTAATTGTCCCCCCTGTACCTACACCAACGACTAAATGAGTGATTTTACCCTCGGTTTGTTCCCATATTTCTGGACCAGTTTGTTCGTAATGTGCCTGAGTATTAGATAAGTTATCATATTGGTTTGGCTTCCAAGCATTTGGAACCTCCCGCTCCAGTCTGCTAGAAACAGAATAATAAGAACGCGGATCTTCTGGCTCAACGTTGGTAGGACATACAATAACTTCAGCACCAAAGGCACGCAAAGCATCGATTTTCTCTTTAGATTGCTTATCCGTTGTCGTAAAAATACATTTATACCCCTTGATTACCGCAGCAATTGCCAAGCCCATTCCGGTATTGCCAGAAGTTCCTTCTATGATGGTACCACCTGGTTTGAGCAAACCAGCCGCTTCGGCATCAGCAATCATCTTGATCGCCATACGATCTTTAATAGAATTTCCTGGATTAGTGGTCTCAATTTTCGCCAAAACAGTACCCCTAATCTCCTTTGTTAGCTGATTCAATTTAACCAAGGGAGTATTGCCTATCGTTTCTAAAATGTTGTTATACCACATAGCCTTTTGTTTAATCGTATAGATACAAACATAAGGAATTCAAAAGTAAAAACTCAAAAGTAAAAAAGCAGACTTGGTTAACGGTCTCATAACCGATAACCAACAAGCACTTCTGAGTTCTAAGTTTTACGTTTTAAGAGCAGAAAGCGAAAAGCCTAAAGTTTTATGTTATAAGCTTTAAAGTTGTAATGGGTAAGCGCACACTTAGGACTTAAAACTCATAACACTAAAAAACTTCTCAAAATTTGGAAAATGTTATCTTTTAAAATAACTTTGGCAAGTGAGCAGAAAAATAATCTTCTACAAAAACCATTTCATTGAATTTTACCAAGAGCAGGATCAAAAAGTAAAAGGGAAGATTCAATACGTTTTTGAGTTGATTAAACAAGTTGACCAGGTTCCTGAAAAGTTTTTAAAACATTTGACAGGAACGGATGGACTTTATGAAATTCGGATTGAATACAAATCTAATATTTATCGAATTTTCTGTTGCTTTGATGATAGGAAACTTGTCGTTCTTTTTAATGGGTTTCAAAAAAAGACCCGAAAAACACCGCAAAAAGAAGTTGATAAAGCAGCACGATTAATGAAGGAATACTTTGCCTCCCGGTAGACAAGTTTAAAATAAAAAATGACGGTTATGGAAAAATATAACAATATAAAGACATTTGACGAACTGATTGAACTCGAACACGGAAAAATCGGGACTGAAAGTCGAAACAAATACGAAGAAGGTGCACAAATGTTTATTGTGAGCGAAATGTTGAAAGCAGCACGCAAAGAAGCAAAATTGACACAGGAACAATTGGCGGAAAGAGCAGGAACGAAAAAAAGTTACATTTCTAAACTTGAAAATGGAAAAGGAAATATTCAGCTTTCGACATTAATCCGAATTTTTGAACAAGGGTTAAACCGAAGAATCGGACTGACTTTCCTCTAATAAACCGAATAAAAAACACTTATAACTTAGAACTTAAGGTGCTTAACCGTTAGTCCATTATTGATAAGCTGCTTCAAAGAGTCAATGCCTATCTTTAAATGAATTTCTACAAAATTTGCGGTGACCGATGAATCGCTTTCCTGTGTTTTTACGCCTTCAGGGATCATGGGTTGATCAGAAATTAGCAAAAGCGCCCCTGTAGGAATTTTATTTGCAAACCCAACCGTAAATATGGTTGCCGTCTCCATATCAACAGCCATTGCACGAATAGATTTCAGGTATTTTTTAAATTCTTTATCATGTTCCCACACACGGCGGTTGGTTGTATATACCGTACCTGTCCAATAATCACGACTATTATCCCGTATCGTTGTCGAAATGGCCTTTTGCAAAGCAAACGCCGGCAAAGCAGGCACCTCTGGTGGAAGATAATCATTTGACGTTCCCTCCCCCCTAATCGCAGCGATTGGCAAAACCAAATCTCCGATATTATTCTTTTTCTTCAATCCACCTGCTTTTCCTAAAAATAAAGCAGCCTTAGGTTGTATAGCGGTTAGCAAATCCATAACGGTTGCGGCTACCGGACTTCCCATTCCAAAATTAATAATTGTAATACCGGCTGCGGTTACGCTTTGCATGGGTTTATCAAGCCCATATACCGGTGCATTGTTATGCCATTCCGAAAATAGAAGCAAATAATTTGAAAAATTCGTCAATAAAATGTATTCGCCAAATTCTTCCAAAGGTCTTCCGGTGTAGCGAGGCAACCAATTTTTTACAATGTCTTCTTTATTTTTGAGCCCTGATTTGATCGGAGACTCTACTTCCTTTATCCGTTTTGCCATAGTTTTGAGTTATCAGTTGTCGATTGTGCGTTGTGCGTCGACTAAAGTAGACTTAGCACTTATTATTTCTCATCTGCTCATACCTGATGCCCTATTGTACTTTCTGCTTTTTAAGTTACTTACAACGTAAAACTAAAAAATCCCCCGTTTTTGAACGGAGGATTTGATTTGCTTAGGCAACATGTAATTTTTTCAGATCGGATTTTTCAAATTTCTGTTTGGCATAATCCAATGTAATATATAGTGCTCCCCCATCATCCTTATCATGTGAAGGGATTTCGAACATTGCATCTAGCATGATGGCTTCACAGATCGCCCGCAAGCCACGTGCGCCCAATTTAAATTCATTGGCTTTATCTACAATAAATGCATAGACTTCCGGGTCAAACTGAAGTTGGATATGCTCATAATCGAACAACTTCTGGTATTGTTTAACCAGCGCATTTTTCGGTTCAGTCAAAATATTTAACAATGCATCCCGATCCAATGGGTTCAGGTACGTAATGACAGGCAACCTACCGATGAGCTCCGGAATCAATCCAAACGCCTTGAGGTCTTGCGGTGTGATATATTTATAAAGATTGTTTAAATCGATTTCTGCATGCTCATTATTCATTTTGTATCCTACGGTTTGCGCACGCATACGGTTAGCGATTTTTTTCTGTATCCCATCAAATGCTCCACCACAGATAAACAAGATATTACTGGTATTTACAGCGATCATTTTTTGATCCGGATGTTTTCGGCCGCCCTGTGGTGGTACGTTCACCACTGTCCCTTCAAGAATTTTTAATAAAGCCTGTTGTACACCTTCGCCCGAAACATCACGTGTAATAGATGGATTATCACTTTTGCGGGCAATCTTATCAATTTCATCAATATAGATAATACCCCGTTCCGCAGATGCAACATCATAATCCGCTGCTTGTAGTAAACGGGTGAGAATACTTTCCACGTCTTCGCCAACATAACCAGCCTCGGTTAATACCGTCGCATCGCAGATACAAAAAGGTACATTCAACACTTTGGCAATCGTTTTTGCCAATAAGGTTTTTCCAGTACCTGTTTCACCAACCATAATGATGTTCGACTTCTCTATTTCAATTTCATCTTTATCTACCTTCTGGTTCAACCGTTTATAATGGTTATAAACGGCAACAGACAATACTTTTTTAGCATCATCTTGACCAATAACATATTGATCTAGATGTGCCTTTATTTCAGCTGGCTTTAACAATTTTAATGCTGCCTGTACGCTCTTATTTTTACGTAAGGTCAATTCCTCCGCTAAAATCTCATTAGCCTGCGCCACACATCGGTCGCAAATATGCGCATCATTGCCCGCAATGAGCATTAATGTTTCCGACTTACGCAAACCACAGAACGAACAAGTAACTTCTCTTGGGTTCTTTGCCATGTTATTTATCTTTCTTTCCCCCTATTAACACTTCATCAATCATTCCGTTTTCTTTCGCTTCATCGGAGGTCATCCAAAAGTCGCGATCTGATGCTTTTTCTACCCACTCGTAGGATTTTCCGGAATGATCTGCAATAATCTGATATAATTCTTTTTTTAACTTTAACATCTCGCGAAGGTTAATTTCCATATCAGCAGCCACACCTTGCGCTCCACCCGATGGTTGATGAATCATTACCCGCGAATGGCGTAAAGCCGCCCGTTTACCTTTAGCGCCTGCTACTAACAATACGGCACCCATTGATGCAGCCATGCCGGTACAGATCGTAGCGACATCAGGTGAAATATATTGCATGGTATCGTAAATACCTAAACCTGCATATACGCTACCACCTGGAGAATTAATGTAAATCTGAATATCACGATGAGCATCTGCAGATTGTAAGAACAAAAGCTGTGCTTGTATAATATTAGCTACTTGATCAGTAACTGCATCGCCTAAGAAAATAATCCGATCCATCATTAAACGGGAAAACACGTCCATTTGTGCAACATTTAACTGACGCTCCTCTATGATATAGGGAGTCAGTGAAACAGGCATTTGCGTCTCCACGTTGTTGATAAAACGATCAACATGTTGACTGCCTATATGGTGATGTTTTACCGCATATTTTCTAAATTCATTTTTATCTATGTTCATAGTTTTGCTTTTTTGCTTAGCTAATATAGAAGATTAATTCTAAAATCTCGAATACCAGCAAAGAGGATTACACTTTTTTACGCTTAGCTTTCTGCAAAGAATGCGCCAAGCCAATATTTCCTCCAATCCGTGTCTACAGACTGACATAATGCCTTATATCAAGACAAAAACTGACGCCTTTGCCGTTTCTAAGTCTCCTAGAATTAACCCCAATGCTATTATTAGTATTAAACCAAAATGCGCCAGAACAATCATGAAATACGGAGATAGGTCAAACAAAAAGCTGGCTAAAGTTTGAGTTTAGCCAGCCCGCATCATTCCGTATCCTATAGGAAATGATAAATGCTTATTTAAGTTCCAAGAATTTGTTATAATCAATTTCTTTTTTTGTCAGTTTTACTAAGCCCTTAAGAAAATCAAACACCTTCAATGCTTTCACTTCTTCAAATAAACGGTTGGCTTGTTCTTTATCTTGCAAAAATTGAACCGTATATTGCGCTAGCTGTTCCTCACTAATGGGCTCCGGGCTATACATCTTAAACTGGGCTGCAATACGTTCTTTTGCCAATTTAAATACTTCCTCGTATTTAATCTCCAGTTTATTTTCCGTAATGATTTTGTTTTCAATCAAGGTCCATTTCAAATTTTTAATAAAATCGTCATATCCTTCATTCAATTCTTCATCCGTCAACTTTTCATTAGTAGCTTTCAACCAGCGTTTCAAAAATTCATCTGGAAACTGAACGGTTACTTTTTCCATGCCAAAATTATACAAATCCTGTTGCAAACGCTGATCCGAATTTTGAACTAACATCGCTTCCACTTCTGACGTCACACGTGCCCGAAACTCTTCTTCTGTTTTTACCTCGTCTTTTCCAAACAACTTGTCAAAAAGCTCCTGATTAAGGTCTGCTTCCTCCAAACGATTCACATTCTTCACCACTAATTTAAAGGTGCTATCGCTTAAAGCTTCCGCCTCTTCCTGACTGATATTTAAGATACGTGCTACATTTTCGTCATTAAAGGCCTTTTTAAGATCGATCGTTACTTCATCGCCTTTCTTCAGACCAATCAATGACTTTTTAATTTTTTTATCCTCTACTAAATCCGTCCTTACAGAAGCCGTATTCTCAATACCACCGGCCAAGACCTGACCTGCTTTATCCAATTGGGTTAACGTACTATACAAAACGTCACCATCTTCCGAAACCTCTGGATTAGTCATCTTGCCATAGCTTTTTCGTAAATTTTTTATACGGGAAGCTAATGTTTCGTCATCTACCTTAATATCGTATTGCGTAAGTTTATCCTTTTCGCCGAAAGGCATGTCAAAAGCAGGGGCCAAACCAATTTCATATTGAAACTTAAATTCATCATTAAAATCCCAATTGTAGTTTGCCGCAGTGTCTTCTTTGGGAAGCGGTTGTCCAAGTATTTCTATTTTATTATCACTTAAATACTTGTTCAATTGATCGCTTACCAAACGGTTGATCTCGTCAAAAAGAATCGCTTTACCGTAAGTTTTTTTAATGTGCGATGCAGGTACCATTCCAGGACGGAATCCGGGAAGCTTCGCTTTTTTAGCCTGTTCCTTAATGGCTTTATTTACGGGTTCGTTATAATCTGCAGGGCTAATGTCTACATGGATAACTGCATTCAGGTCGTCTACTTTCTCCTGTGAAATGTTCATTCGTTGCGTTTTAATAATGCTTAATACAAAAATTCCTCCCGATATTGTCGGGAGGAATCAAGTGCGGAAGAAGGGACTCGAACCCCCACGCCTCTCGGCGCCAGATCCTAAGTCTGGTGCGGCTACCAATTACGCCACTTCCGCAGTACTTAGTGTTATTTTGGATTGCAAAAGTAATGCATTAAGTCCATACGTCCAAATATTTTTTTAACAAAATAGTTGGCAGTTGATCGTTGATGATGGAAAGTTGATCATTCTAGTCTGAAGATATCCGTATCAAGTATCAAAACATTCCCAGAAGCTTTTGGCTTTATTATATTTTCATTAAAAAAGGTCTTGTGCCTTGCACTTGTGTCTTATACCTACGCCGACAATGCACAACGGGTAACTTGTAACGCACAACTGGCAACTAAACAAGCTCTCGACAATAACGCTTCAACTGTTCGTCTGATAGAATCGAAACAATAGCATGGGTATCAATTGCAGCCTTGGGCATGGTATCTACTTCTGCTTCTTTGGGACTTTGCACCAAGGTTAAGCCACCGTAAGCATATACTGCACGCATGCCTTCTGCTCCATCCTGGTTCGCCCCGGAAAGCAGAATGGCCATTAGTTTTTCCCGATAAACTTCTGCTGCGCTTTGCATAGCCACATCAATAGAGGGCCGACAATAATTAACCGGCTCAGATACATCTAAGGAAATGGTTTTATCCGATTCAATTAATACATGATATCCTGCCGGGGCAAAATAAACCACTCCAGGCGCTAAGGATTCTTTTTCTTCCGCTTGTTTAACGCTTAAACTACATTTCTGCTGGGCCATTTGCTCCAGCGAACTGGGAAACTTATCATTACGATGGACGACCGCCAATACTGAAAATCCAATTTGCCGATTTAGTGCGGCCAATAAATCCATCAATAATAACACTCCTCCGGCAGAACAAGCGATAATCAGTAGCTCTATTGATGACTGCTTGTGCATAATTTTTTCTTTTGAAAAGGTAAAAGTAGAAATTCTAGCGCTACTTTCCACGTTCTTCTACAGAAAGACAAGACAATCGCATTTAATACGGTATACTGCGCATGATTTAGCTATTCGCCTTAACAAGGTGTCTTGGCTTATACGAACCCATACTGCGTTCTTCAGCTAATGACTCCTTTGAGCCTTTTCTCTTCTTACCCTTTTTTCTCCGTCCCCACCAAATGATGAAACCCGTTATGGGCAAACTCGTACTGACCAATCCACCGATGAATGTACATAGTTTTCCGATAGGTCCCATCCAAGTCCCCATGTGCAGGCTCCAGTAAATATTTTCTACTTGTTCATGCTTCATGGCCGCCTCAGGCACTTCGATGGAGCGCCCACTGTACCGGTCTATGAAAAACGCCTTGGCATTATCTGCGCTTTTCAGTCCGATAGCACGTGCCAAACGCAATCCGTACCAACCATTCTGATCTAATTTAAAGGTATTTACTTGAGCTTCCTTGGCTTCGGGATAGGCGGCAAAAAACTGATCCAAGGTATGGTTAATAGCTGCTGGTACCTTCCCCTGATCAGCAGCAGGCAATTGCTCTTCCCAGTGATGAGAGGCATCCCCCCCGGCAGCTTGAATGGTAAATTGAGCTAGCGGTTTAAACGCAATAATCAAACCGCTAAGCGTTAAAACCAGACAAATCGATAAGGCATAAAAACCAATGACATTGTGCAGATCATAATTTAGACGTTCAAAACGTGCCTTCCATTTTACCTTAAAACTCGCATCACGCGTTGCCTTTGTCCATTTTGCTGGCCACCATAACACTAATCCGGTAATTAGCTCGATCAGAAAAATAATAGTCGCTATGTCTACAATCCACATACCCGTCTTACCCCATAGCAAGGATGCATGGAGGTGTGCCGTAATGTAAAAGAAATAGATGGTTGCATCATTCTTTAAAATTTCACCTGTATACGGATCAACGTATACCATCCGTAAACCCACCTTTCTGCTAAACATATTGAAACGCACGCTCCTTTTAGGATCCTTATAGGCAACCATATAACTTGGGTTGCCATAATTGGGAAATTCTTTTTTCAACCGTTCCATGATTAGTTCTACAGGCATACGTTCTTTCCCTACCTGTTCTACATATCGGGCATCACCAGCCGACCACTCCATAATTTCGTCACAATACACGACGACTGTTCCGGTTATACAGACCACGATTAAGATAATGGCCGACACCAGGCTAGGCCATAAATGAATCCATGCAATGGCCCTACTCAACCAGCTTTTTCCTACTTTTTTAGGAGGCACTGTTGCTAAGCTTTTTTCTTTACCCATCGTTTTTATAGTTATTCGTTGTTCGTTATTCGTTGTCGGAATTGTCTATAGTTTACGGCTTATTGCTTGCTATTACCTATTCGCTCTTTGCCATTGCCGCATTAAAACTTATAAGACACGTTTAACAGCACTTCTCTTGGCTTCTGTGGTTGTCCATAGAAGTTCCAATAATGTTCATTACTGAGGTTATTACATTTCAGACCAATCCTGTACTTGGGTTGATCGTAAAATACGGTAGCACTAAAGAGCGTAGATGAAGGAACGGAAAAGAGCTCATCAACATCAAAGTATGTTTTCCCTGCGTAGTTACCTCCAATACCAGCACCCAACCCTTTAGCTGTACCCGTCATCAAACGGTAGCTTAACCAAAAATTAGCCACATTGACCGGAGTCCAAGGTGCACGTTTTCCTTGGTTAGCTTCAGTATCTTTGGTAAACGTATTATCATTATATCCATATCCTGCTACTATATTAAGGCCAGGCAAAGGATTGGCAATAATATCAAACTCTATTCCTTTACTTTGCTGCGTACCGTCTTGTACGGAAGAACCATCTCCTAATGAACGAACTTTATCTTTTACTTCAATATTATAATAACTTATGGTACTGCTTAACTTGCCATCTAAAAGATCCAATTTAACCCCACCTTCCCATTGATTCGCTTGCTCCGGTTTCCAATAGGTATATGTTTCTGTTTCGCTATTTAACGATGGAGCAGGATTAGAAAAACCATTTAAATAACTTGCAAAAAGAGCAACTTTGTCTTTAACTGGTTGATAAACCAACCCTAATTTAGGAGAAAACTGCGTCTGTCCATCTCCGTCATCAGCTTCAACGCCATTATGTCTAGACGACTGTCGTTCGAAACGATCGACACGCAAGCTTAACATTGCCATCAGATTATCGGTCATATTCACCACATCAGAAAAATAGGCACCGTAAGTCTTCTCCCCTGTAATATCGTTTGTAGATGGCTGTCCTTTTTCCTGTCTTATATCATTAATTCGAGACTTTGCAATTGGAGTCCAGCCATTGGGGTCATTAATAGCAACCGTATCATATATTTGAAATATGGGTTGCATACTTTGGTTATGTAGGGTTCTGGAAAAATAATCTAAACCTACTACCATTCGATTTCGAACAGAACCAATTTTAAAATCACCGGTAAAGTTCTGTTGTATATTATCGGTAACAATTTGATAATTTTCAAATATCCTAAAACGTCGTTGGATATTTTCGTTATCCAAAAAATAGGTCACAAAGAATATGGATCCCTTTTCTCCTGATTGTCCATGTTGATAACTGGTTCTTGAAATCCAATGATCAGACAGTTTCCGCTCAATCTCAGCCATAGCATTCACAGTAGATCTCGGCGTACCAATATCATCACTAGATAGCGATCGTTTAAAGTCCATATGAAGATCTCTTATACTACTTGCTGTTAAACCTTTAGTTGGCCTTGTATACCCATTTAGATTTTTAGTTGGAATGGTTACATCGGCATCAAACCGTACCGTCGTTTTGTCGTTCGGTTTAAAAGCCAAACTGACAGCAGCGCCAGCATTACGCAAAAAACCATAATCCTGAAAACTATTCTCGCTATGCCCAAAAACATTTACCCGCATAAGTGCCGTCCGATCCGCATTTAATGGGCTATTGACATCTGCTGTAAATCGATTTAAACCGAAACTACCTGCCGTATACGTTACTTCACCACGAAAACTCTCAAAAGGTTTCTTCGTTACGTTATTGACCACGCCACCGTATCCCGCCATTTGTCCACCAAATAATGTTCCAGACGGACCTTTTAATACCTCTACCCGCTCAAGATTGAAAATATCGGTTTGGGTACGAGCGTCTAAGGCCAATCCATTCCGTTAAGTAGCCTGAGATGAAAAACCTCTGAGTCTGATATCATTCCCACTATCATTTACACCATTTGAAACCACTGCACCAGGAACACTAACTAAGGCCGAATTATAATCAATGGCAACCTGTTCTTGCATGAGTTCCTTTCTGATGACACTGTAGGCTTGCGGATTTTCTAAGTTAGCCAACGGCATCCGAGCCGGCGTAGCCGTTTGCTTATTCGCAAATTTGTTTGTTTGGATATCCTCCACAATCACTTCTCGTAATTGATTGGAAGCAGCCTCGATAACAATAACCCCCATATCCTTTACTTCTCCGCCATTCAGAACTATGGGTATACTTCTAGCCGTAAAGCCCGCATACGTTATAATTAAGGTATATTGACCCGCAGGCGCATCAAAGGAAAATTTTCCTTCTTTATCAGACATCGTACCATAACGAGTATCTTCTAGTAAAATGGAGGCATACGCCAAGGGTTCTTCATCAGAAGTATTTACCTTACCTGTTACCTGAACCATTTGCTGTTGCGCTTTAATTAGTTGCCCTAAAAATAACAATATCCCCAATAATCCATATTTAATGCTGTAAATGAATACATTTTTATTCGTAAACGTTTTCCTTTTTGTATACCTTTGTATCATGTATTAAGACTTATTATAAATAATGCAAAGGTAAAACGGCTATTGCCTTAAAAATAACAGATAAAGGATTAATTTGAACATTATACGGAGTATTTCAGCAACATGCAGTACACGACTAAGCCCATATCACTCCTAACCTTTCAGGAGATTTTTCATACAGAAACCGTACGTCGTTTATCGGCAATAGATTTCAGTGATGAGCTAATGGAGTTTAGCCACCAGTACCTTATTGCAAAACATCGTGTCATTAAACTGGATGGCGTTTGCCTCATTTACCGGGATTGGACGTTACCTGCACCGATTACCATGCCTACGAAACATGAGCAGCCTTTCTTAAAAATGCAATTCGAATTGGAAGGGCATTCAGAATTTACCAGCAAGGTCGCTATTACCTACAAAAATATTGACATTTTGCATGGCAAACATACCTTATTATTCCTTCCCGAAGTTGATGGTACGCTTTTTTATCCCCATTCGCGAAAAGTTTTAGATGTCATATTTTCACCAGCCTATTTTGAACGGTTATTTGGCCCTGATCTCCGCTGTTTAGGTGCTTTAGGGCAGGCCATTCAAACCAATCAGCCAATTCTTATTGGTCAACAAAGCAAAGCCATTACACCAGCAATGAGTCGTATAATTTTGGAAATCATGCATTGCAATTTACAAGGCATATTTAAAAAAACCTACCTCGAAGCAAAGGTAATTGAGTTATTGAATCTGCAAATTGATCAATTTTTCCATGACGCTACTCCGGTTTCACCAACGCTTCGACTGTGTAAAGAAGATATTGACAAATTTCATTATATCAAAGAACTTATTCATCAACATCCAGGAGCTAATTATTCCTTAAGGCAATTAGCTGAAACTGCGGGTATGAATGACTTCAAATTAAAAAAAGGATTTAAACAACTGTTTGGAAATACGGTATTTGGCTATCTAAACGATGTACGCATGCAGCAATCTTTTCAAATGTTACAGGAAGGTAACCGTAGTATCACTGAAGTAGCCTATGCTATGGGCTACAAGTATCCACATCATTTCAGCCATGCATTCAAAAAGAAATTTGGCTTTTTACCAAAAGACGCATACGGGAAAAACTTTTGAATTTTGCTTTTTCCTTCCCATTCCCAACATGGAAATTGGGACATGAACCCCAAAAAAATTAGTCTAAAAATACCAAAAAAAACTTTTGGTGTAAGGAAAACGGCATTTGGTGTAAATTTTTCTTTAGTAATTGCAAAAATGATTTACTTCGCATTATATGTCTTTATACCTCTAGGCACTTATTTCTTTTACAAATTAGGTTAGGTTGATTAAAAAAACTAGATTTTTTACCTCACTTCCCATAAGTGAGGTTTTTTTATGGCTAATAATCTGGCTTAACTAGCGCTCTTTCCATGCATCAACCGTTCAACAGCCTCATTAAAAGAACCTGCTCTGGTTACTTCTCCAAGATTAACAAAAAATATTTCATCGGCATTTTCAATTGTATTCAATCGATGGGCAATAATCACGAGGGTTGTTTCCTGCGGTAATTGTTGCAAAATTTTCTCCAGCAATTGTTCGGTAACCGTATCGATATTGGCTGTTGCTTCGTCTAGAATCAATACATCTGGATTCCTTAAAACTGCACGTATAAAGGCAATAACTTGTTTAAGCCCTAAGCTAAGATCGTCTCCATTAGAGGATACTTGCGTTTCTAAGCCTCCGTCAAAAATCGATAACAATTCTCCTAATCCCTTTGCCTGAACCAGCTCTTGTAATTGTTCCCCACTATAATCCTGATAGGCCGGATTTCCATAAAGTATATTCTCCTTGACGGTACCACTAAATAGAAAAGGTTCTTGTAAAATAAAACCAATCTTCTGCGAACGTTCTGCTGCTTCAAAAGTCCGGATATCTCTTCCATTCAGTAAAACCGTTCCTGCCGTTGGGTCATATAAGCGAGCCATCAAAGAAGCCGCTGTTGTCTTTCCTCCACCCGTCGGACCAACCAACGCATAGGTTTTTCCGCTTTCCAAGCTGAAATTGATGTCATGCAGAATCTCCTTTCCGCCAGGATAAGCAAAATGGACATGCTTAAATTCCAAGACAGGATTGTTCATCGTCGATGTTTCCTTTTGTATAATGGTGAGATTGGTTTCTAAAGACAAAATCTGTGAAATCCTGTCCCATCCAGCCATAGCCACCTGGAAACTGGACCAAAGGGAGGCCAATTGACGGAGCGGATTATAAAAACTTACACAATAAGCGAGATAACTCACAAGCAATCCAACCGTAAACTGGCCTTTGCTAATCAGGTAAATCCCGAAAGTTAACACAACTAATTGGGCTAAACTGGAAAATAAACTATAAACCGGTAAGAAAATATTGTTGGCTAATCCAGCTTGAATGGCTGTACGGTAATTGGCACGATTAGCTTCATCAAAACGCTTTCTAAAATAATCGCGACGATTAAACGCTACAATGACCTTAAAGTTATCCAAACTTTCTTGGATTTCCGCGCTCATTCCTCCTACACTCTTTAGGTTTACCGCATTTTTTTTCTTTAGCCAAGGTGAAATGATTTTAGTGAACACCAATATAATAGCTGCCGGACATAATGCTGCTAAGCCCAATTCCACATGGATGACCAACAAAAAAATACCTGCCCCCGTCATGGTTGCGATACTACTTATAAACTGGGTCAATGCCTGCGAAAAAAATTGATTCAATTTATCGGTATCGTTATTGACACGAGAAATCAAATCTCCGGCTTTGTTCTGGTTAAAAAAAGCAACGGGCAACTGTTGCAGCTTATTGAATATCGCATTGCGAAGCGTAAACAATAAACGCTGGCCAACACTCCCCATGAGCTTCGTCTGTAGGTAACTGGTTAACAAAACGATGAGATACATACTCAGGAGGATGGCGGAAAATACCAATACGCCATGGTACCGTTTAGTAACCACATAGGTATCAATAGTATGTCCGATTAAATAAGGCCCTAATAAGTTCAAGCCCGAATTGACTAAAATGACGATAAGTGCCAACAGTAACGGCCTCCGTTCATTGGCTATAAGCTGCAATAGCCGTTTAAGAGATGCAATGGTCGACGGCTTCTTTTTGTCGTCAGCAAGCTTATTGAGGTTATAATTCATAGTTGCTGGTACTTTTTTGTGAATTTGCAATCTGAACATATTCCGGACTGCTTTGCATGAGTTCCTGGTGTTTACCGATCGCAATCACTTCTCCATCCATTAATAAAATGAGTTGGTCATAGTTTTCTACTGAAGCTATTTTTTGCGACACAGAAATTAAGGTAAGATCGGGATAGTTTTGCTGGATATTCTGGACAATTCGCTGTTCGGTATGTTGATCTACCCTTGCTGTAAAATCATCTAGTAATAAAATTTTAGGATGCAATGCTAAAGCTCTTGCCAACATAATGCGCTGTTTCTGCCCCCCAGAAAGACTTGTTCCCCTTTCGGATACCAAGGTGTTGAGTTTATCGGGTAACTGGTGAATAAAGTCATCCAATTCTGCTGTGGCAATGGCTTTTTCCAACGATGCATCGGTAGCCGTATCATTGAACGCAATGTTTTCACGGATACTCATATTAAAAATAATACTGTCCTGAAAAACAAAGCCAATTTGATTATAAAAGGAGGTTGAGTCATAGCTATCCATTGGATAACCATCCCATAGAATACTTCCTGTGTCTGGCTTAATCAAGCCCGTCAGCAGATAAAGCAATTGCGTCTTTCCCGCAGCAGTAGGTCCAATAATCGCGGTTTTAGTTCCGGGTTTTACATGGAAGGAAACGTTTTTAAGTACAGGCTTCTGGCCATAGTTAACCGAAACGGATGCGACCTCCAACTCACCTTTTAGAGCGCTAGTACGGGAACCTGTTTCGGCACGCTCAGGTGCATCAATTACCTTATTAATTCGTTCATAAGATGCGGTAGCCTGGGCAATTACGTTACTCATAAAACCAATAACTAAAATGGGAAAGATTAAAAGAGCCAAATAACTGTTAAATGCAGCAAAATCGCCCAAACTCATGCGGCCATTAATTACAAAATGCCCGCCCATCATCAGAATCGCCAAACCAGCTAAATTAGCTGTGAATATAATGATCGGTATCAGTGCAGCAAACAAACGAAGAATAGCCAATCCAAAACCCTTAGCTTTGGTATTTGCCTCTAAAAATTTATGGTATTCCAGCTGCTGGGAATTAATCACCCGAATAAGCGCCGCCCCAAGGATACTTTCGTTTATAATACGATTTAACCAATCGATTACGGCCCTACTTTGAATAAATAATGCCCTTACTTTGCGCAAGACTAGAAAGAATGTACCACCGATAATGGGTATAATCATGATCACCACTAAAGCTAGTTTCCAATTAATGGTTAACAACAAGATAGTTGTTCCGATAATAATGAACACAGAAGAAACAATGGACACAATAGCCTGCGCAACAAAGAGTTTAATGGAATCGACATCTGCCGTTAAATTCGTCAATAGTTTAGCTGGTGTGGCTTCTTTAATGAAAGCAAATGCTTGTCCGGATATCTTTTGAATAAGTTGCCTACGCAAATCCCTGGCTACCTTTTCTGAGGCGTAGGTTTGCAAAATACTTTGCAGATAAGTAAATATAAAGATAACCGATACAATAATGCCAAACTCCGTAATGGTTGCACTAAATGAAAAGTGATGATTTTGATAAGCATCTATTCCCTGACCGATAATTTTTGGAATCCAAAGATTTAAGGCATTGCTACAAAAAGCAAATAATAACAATATACTTAATAGGCCTGCATATGGTTTTAGTAATCCAAAAACACCAGACGTTTTCTTGCTAGCATGAGCTGAAGGCTGCTTCATTTTTTAAAATTTATGCAAGGGCACCAGTTTTGTATTTTGGCCACCTCTTTCGTTTAAATTCTTCAGGCGATTCTCTTCTCCTCTCTCTCTTAACCATCTCTACGTTAAAGACGATTAACCAATAAAAATATATCGAATTCAACCCACATTTTTATGGTTTTAATCCTTTTAAAACAATTTCTAGTGTTTCCAGCATTATTTTCTCAGAGAAAACAAATTTTTTTCTACCTAGACTGCTACCCCGTTCATGGAAACGAATCAAATTATATAAAGGGGCAAATGCTATTGACCAAAATACCTCGGTGGCAACTGGCCGCATTTCAGTCCGGCTAATTGCATTTCGCACAAATTCACCCATGGCCAACTGAAACTGCTCATTTACCATCGCTGAGGCTTGTTCATGCAAAGAAGAGTGACGAATCTGTTCTAAAAAGATCATTTCATTTTTATGCTGGATGCAATACTTTGATCGATTGGTCCATTGAACGCGTAATCCTTCTCCAAAATGCATTTCCGGATTAAAACCTTTTAACGTTTCTCGCATCATATTTTCTCCTACTTCATGATACAACTGGAGAATAAGATCTTCTTTATCTCTAAAATAAATATATATTGTGGCAGGAGATACACTAACCGTTTTCGCCAATTTTTGAATACTAAAGGCGTCCAATCCATTTTTTACAATCATCTCCAAAGCGCTTTGTTTGATCCGTTCTATTTTATTTTCATCCCGATTACGCATAATTCTTCAAATATAAATGAATGTTCATTCTTTTAAAATATTTTAAAAAAAAGATATTGGAAATAGGTAGAGGCGTTTCCCCGTAGTGAATATTTATGATCCCGTAGTGAATACTTATTATATCGTACTATCCTTTAGCACGCGTACCCGTTTATTGTTTTTGGCTGTTTCTTTTCCCCATTGGGCAATAGTATGGAGTACAGGAATAAGCGTTTTGCCAAATTCAGTTAACTCATAATCTACTTTCAAAGGTGGTTTGCTCGTATAAACCGTGCGTTTTATCAGGCCGTCTTCTTCCATTTCTTTTAATTGCAGGCTCAATGTCCGTTCCGTTATTACCGGACATTCTTTTCTCAACTCGCTATACCGTTTTTTTTCGATTAAATGAATAAGGATAACCGCTTTCCATTTTCCACCTATGTATTTCATTGTCAGGCTAGTACTGCAAGGATATTGCTTATTGTCTATACTATACATCTGTTACTATCGTTTTTGACCGTTATTGCAAAGGTATAATACTATACTTAGGTTTGCAACAATAAAAAGTATAGTATAATTTAACATGTACAGATATGCGATTTTTAGACCTTGCAAAAGACAGGTACACGACGAAGAAGTATAATCCAAACAGGAAGATTTCGGATGAAAAAATTCAGGAATTAAAAGAAATTTTACGGTTAAGCCCATCATCCATCAATAGCCAGCCGTGGAAATTTATTTTCGTAGCAGACGAAAGAACAAAACGTGAACTGGCCAATGCGTCCTATTTTAATAAACAGAAAATCAATGAAGCAAGCCATTTGGTGGTATTTACTGCAATTGACGTTGTAGAAAAATTTGAAGCGCAAATTCATCAATATCCACTGGGTTCTGTCAGTTACTACAATCAATTTCTAAAACCAAAGGGAGAAACCGAAGTCAAATACTGGATGCAACATCAGGTATACCTAGCTCTTGGATTTTTCCTTTCTGCTTGTGTGCGTATGGAGATTGACAGCACACCTATGGAGGGTATTCAACATGAGGAGTACGATAGCATACTGCAATTGAAGGATTATAAAACACTGTTTGCCGTTGCTATTGGATATCGGGATCCCAGCGATGCCAATCAGCCATCCATTAATCCGAAATCACGTTTACCGCTAGAACACATCATTCAATCCTTGTAGTACGATAAGAAACAACGATATGAACAGACGAGAAATTTTAAAATCAGGCGTGTTAGCAACGGGCAGCTTATTGTTGTCAACAGAACGAATGGGTTTTAAACGCATTACCCATGATGCTGTAAATGGGGAAACCTACATAGCCCTGAAACTGCTTATTGGCGAGTTGGAAACCTATATTTTGTCTGATGGTATTATTTCCTTAGCATCAATTCAGCCAACTTTTGCACCCGGAACAGAAGAATCACGGTTAACAAATGAACTAAGTAAACTTCATTTATCTCCTAAGCAGATGGAAATGGGAATTCATGTCATGTTAATCCGTAAAGAGGATAAGCTAATATTACTTGATACAGGTAGCGGCCATCATTTTGGCGAAAATGGCGGAAAACTGATTCCTTCTTTACAAACCATAGGTTTAAGTCCTGAACATATTACGGATATTGTTATTACCCATGCACATATAGATCATATAGGAGGAATTCTCAATGCCGAGGATGAATTCATCTTTCCTCATGCAACATACCACCTAGCAAAAAAGGAATATAACTTTTGGATGTCTGAAAAACCGGATTTTTCTAATGCTAAGGGAAACCAATCAGCTGCTGATTTCAACATATCTTTTGCAAAAAACATGTTGGCAAAAATCAATGACCGCATACAGTTGTTTGACTACGGCCAAGAACTTTTTTCTTGTTTAATCCCAGAATTGGCAGAAGGACATACACCGGGACACACCATTTTTACCATTCATTCACGCGGAAAGTTTTTAAAGCATATTGTAGACACGTTTCATACGCCTTTTTTGGTCTCAAAACCCGATTGGGGTACACAATGGGATACGGATTTTGATCAAGCAGTGGCAACGCGAAAGAACATCATGAAAGAAGAATCTGAAAATAGCACCTTATTGATGTCTTGTCATTTGCCTTGGCCGGGCTTGGGCTTTATAGACAAAAGGGGTAAAGATTTTTATTGGCGTATTTATCCATACTTCAACCCGATAAACATTACCATTTGATAACCCTGTCCTTGCTCTTCCATGCCTCATACCAATTGGCAATTAAGTTATGATCAATTCTTAAGTGACTCCATAGTGACTCCATAGTAAGTCCAATATCAATCCATATTTTTAATACAAAATATGGATTGATATTAGTTAAATATTTCATTTATTAGCGTTATATTTACGACTTAGTAGGAAAATAGGCATATATTGGTAGCCCGTTTGGGCAGGGGGATTAAAACATAAGCAATAGTAAGATGGCAATTAATGATAAAAAAGGACATGTACACGGGAAAATTGGTCCATTGGTGTACCGAAGCAGTAAAGGGCAGCAAATTGTACAAAGTTTACCACGAAAATTTAAGCAAACCACATCCACCAAACTAACCGGACATGAGTTCGGTCTAGCCAGTACGATTTCGGCTACGATGCGGCGCGTCATCGGGATGATCATTGATCAGGCAGACAGTAAAATGGCCTATCGCTTTACAGGTATGATTCGTCAATGCCTTCATCATTCGGAAAAGTCTATTGGTGAACGGGATCTACATGATGTCCATCTCTCCGATTTACGAGGTTTTCAATTTAACCTGGACGCCCCCTTCGAACGCGTATTAAAAAAGTCTCCCGTTTCAATGGTCGATGAGCAAGGCGTCCTGCGTTTTGAATTGGATATTAGTGATACCGAAAAAGACTTTGCCTTTGTTCAACGCAACAGTAAAATCATACCTGCTGTAAAAATTACGTCGATTGCATTTGATTTTAGACAGAATACGGTACAGACGATCGATTATCAGGAATTTAAGATACCGGATCATCAGCCTTATACCATCCGGTATACCTCCAATAAAAACCTACCAACAGGATCAATCATGATGATATTAATGTCCTTGCACTACTATACCAATGGTTGGTTAACCGATTTGAAGCCTGTTCATGACCCACGATACAATGCCGCCGGTATTTTACATGCGTTCCATGTTACCGACAGAATGACCGAAAAAGGTGATCGGGAGTTGTTTATTCCGTTGGGAGAATCGATGCCGATCGTCCATGGTGCAGCAAAAAAGCTCCATGAAATGCACCAATTAATCATAAAAGAAAAAGAACGCCAACACGCAGACAAAAAAGCCAAGGACACGTCTCCGCGTCTGATTTATGCAAAAAGAAATCATAAGAGATAACTACATTTATCTTTTACCAACAGACGATGCGCGGCGATTTCTCCACCTAACATACAGGATGAGGCCCACGGCAATCATGAGTACTTGAAGCCCTGCTCCTACCATCGTGCTAATATCCCTTACGGTTTTTCCAAAAAAATCCATATAATGATGTTTATGTAACAACGCAAAACTATAGCCCTCATATACCTCCAGATCGTTGGTTCGTTTTGCTAGAACGCCTGTTGAGGTTTCTATATATAAACGTTCACGATGATTATCGGAGTAGCTGACTTTCCAAACCGGTAAGCGCTTATCGGTAAAGTTATATTCATCTGTAAAACGGGTAATGGGCGCACAGGAAACAATTGCTTGCTGGTTTTTCCCGCTAAATGCCGTAGCCAACTCTTGTGCATACTTTTCATCGCCATTTGGTAGGATAGCATAATCGTGCATACGCACATAGACCACTTCCGCTGCATCTGTTCCCATTTCCGCCATCAGATCTTTGGTTTTAGCACTTTCCTGATTGGCAGCTACATATACCTGCCAATAGGACTGTCCGTCAATCTGCACCAAACCGATATTGCTTATCGGTTTTTGAACAACATCCTGCAATTGATCAAGATCAAACGTTACTGCCGATGCCGCAAATGCATGATTCGACCGATACACTGTCTTTTCCTCTCCTTTTAGTCCGGAAAAAGCATGATAACCTCCGCTAAAGCAAAACATCAGGGTAAATATGGAAGCGACAATAGCGGTATAGCGATGATTTCGTCTTGCTTTAACCAATTTATTACCCTGCACTTTTTTACTACGGGTAGTACAGAAAATATAGATACCCATCAGTGCCGTTAAAAAGGCCAAACCACAAAAGAACATTTCAACTAAAACTCTTCCTTTTCCTAAAAAGTTAATCCAACCCCATGTGTGTACCAAACTAAAAAAGGCGTTAAACGCAGCCCTGTTCTTATCGAATGCCACGGCAAATCGATCTTGCCCGGTTTCTACATAAAGCCTGATCCGGTCTACCCGATCGAAAGCAACCTTATAAACCGGTAATAAACAGTAGATGCTTTTATATTCATTGTTAAATGTATGCACAGCAGAAACACCGGCAATAGGAGCTCCCCGTTTATGATGAAGTACCGTAGCCGCTGCTTCCCCGCAGCAATCCATGGCCATAGATGGTGCTACAGGCCTAACCAGTGTATCTTGCCTGTGGGAAACGTCTTTCGATAAAGGACCTTCCAGAAAAAATCGAGCTAAATATTGGGCGTATAGCCAATCACCTTTGGGCAATATTTGCCCATTTTTTGCACTGATGTAGGTGAGCTGCACGCCAGCGTTCAACCGCAACTGATAAAACCAATTGGTATCAATATGAATAAGCCGAACGCTATAAACGCTATCCAGCTTATTTCGCGCCAACACTTCTTGTAAAGATAGCGGTATTTTATGTTTATTCAATGCCTCCACAGGTATAGCTTGTGTGCTAACTGCCGGTCGGAAATTGGTCATAATAGGGTGCATAAATCCGCTGAATGCCCAAAGTAAAACAGGTATCGCAATAATCAAGGAGCTTACGCGGTGCCATTTATAGATATTTTTACGCATCATTATTTTTAAGTTTATTGCTAATCTTGTTTACCAAAACGATAAGAAAGCCCCAAGGTGAATGCCCTTGGATCGCCCAAGCGATAATTATAGGCCGTTATGCCGTTGCTAACAGCAGCCGTAGATAAAGTAGAATAATAGGTATTGAATACGTTTAAGGCATTTAGCCAAACTTCAATGGCAGAAAACTGATATCCTATGCGCACATTAGTTACATCAAAACCCGCATAGGTATATTGATTGAGATCGTCCATAAAATATTTCCCTACATGCTGTTCTTCTATCCCCAATCGAAGTCCGGGCAATTGATGTGGCTTATACATTAATTCGACATTGCCAAAAAAGCGCGGGGCTGCAGATAGCTGTTTATCGTTATAGGTAATGCCATTAGCCACATAGTCTACAAATGTGTGCTTGGCATTTGTAGCACTTAACCGAAAATAAATATCGGCAATTGGCCTATAGTTGATTCCATACTCGATACCGATATGTCTGGTTTTACCTGCATTTCGCGCCTGCGATGTATTATCTGGCATACGTACCGTAATAATTTCATTGGTACCCTTCATGAAGTAGGCACTGTAGTCGATATACAACTTATCCTGTAGTAAAGAAAGCCAACCGCCGAATTCGTAATTATGAAAAGTTTGCGGCAGTAGATATGTACTGTTAACAGACTTGCCAAATACTTGGGTAATTTGTGGAGGCACATAACCTTCGCTGTAGGTTCCGTAGAAACCAATTCCCTGATCATTATAGGTAAAACCAATTTTGGGAGCTAGCTTACTATAATTGGTAAGAGTAGACGGACCGCCCTTGACAGCCGATCCGGGTAGAAAATTGATAAATGCATATTGAAAGGCATCATAACGCAACGCAGCCGAAATCCGTAGACCTTTAGCCACTGAAAAATCGTAATTGGCATAGGTGCCGAAATTGCTGATGACTGTTTTATAATTTGCCATAACCGAATCAGGATTAACCTGCATATAGCCCACATAAGAGACTAAATTCTCTTGGCTATGCTTTTTTACCCATATGAACTCTTGAAAATAAGCTTGCGGACTATGTTCTGCATTAACGCCCATAACTAGTTTACTTTGTAGAAAATTAAATCGCTGCACGTGCTGGACGGACAAGCCATAGGATTTGAAAGCGTTTTTATTGATGTTTCCCGTAGCGGTATCCTGTGAAACAGGATTACCGTTTAGCCCTCCTATAGGGTAACTAGCGATCTGATACGCCGGATTTTGTATAACGGAATTATCCCGGTATAGGAAGCTTGCACTGGTTGAGCTGTTTTTGTTCCAGCTGTGGTTAATAGTTGAGCGTGCCCTCAAGGCATGTACTTTACGATACGTAAAAAAAACTTGCGATGCATAATTTTTTTGAGCGAAATGTATACTATCCAAATCACCATACATATCGCTATAATAATCAATGTAGGAAAGACTATTCGTCCAAAGGGTATTTTGGTCGATCTTGTAATCGAGCCGGAATGTCGCTGCACTTTTATGAAAATCGCTGTAATCTATTGGTCCGTCATGCTGGTCAGCATAATATCCACTGGCAATAAAACCAAGTTTTCCAGACGTTGTACCTAACTGGCCATCTACCCTTTTATAACCGCGGTTATTGGCTTGCGTGCTGATATAGCCCGCAGTATAAGCTGGGGGTGCCTGGGTGATTATGTTGACAACGCCTCCAATTGCTTCTGCTCCATATAACGCAGAAGAGGGACCTTTAATGACTTCTATTCCTTTGGCTGCTGCCATGTTCATTTCCAGTAGTGCATTGTGATTAAACACAGCTGAGGTGCGGATTGGAATGCCATCTTCTAAGTATAAAAACAAATTATTGGTACCCATAGGTTGTCGGATACTCATTTCATGCTGTTCATTCCCGAGATTAACCATATTGACTCCGCTTATTTTATTTAATAGCATATCAAGACGTTGGGCTTTCGTATCTTCTATGGTTTGCTTGCTAATGGAAGCGATAGCAATAGGTGCTTCACTTCGTTTCTCGGCAGTACGATTAGCACTAACGACTACTCGTTGAAGTTCTGCATACGTAGGTTGGAGTGCAACAGCCAACGCTGCACGGGTTATAGCTATTGAACGACTTTGGTAACCAACAGAAGAGACCTTAAGGTTTTTCTCTTGTGTAACCATGGTGAAATTTCCTGCAGCATCGGTCGTCATCGAATGGTGTACCGTAGCAACCGTTGCTCCTACTATAGGTTCTTTCGTAACCGCATCGTATACCTTGCCTGTAACCGTAGTAGGTTGCTGGGCAAAACTTGTTGGAATAAGCAGTAGTATATAAATAAGAATATTAATAACTTTCATCAGTAGCAATTATTATTTTATTTTGCCTTTTAAAGCATCAGTTCGGCATAACCATTCTTTTATCCAAATGCTGCATGAAGCATGCATAGGAAGCTCATGGATACGAGAATCAACACCAATCCAGATATACCGGCGTATGGCCGTGTACATGTGTAGACCCTTGTACAGAAACTGTGCTTAAACAGCTTTAAACGATATTAACTAATATGTAGATCTATCGTGGTTGATACCACAAAATGAAGAAGAAAAGAGACTTAAGCTATTTTAGGTGGATGAAAGAGGGGATTCGCGATCACTCTTGTTTTCTTTGCAGGATAGGGTGTATTAATTACCCGCAATAAGCGGTTCGCAAATTTAATTTCGATAGTATGAATAATGCAGACTTCTTGAAAAAGATTCCGTTGCAATTGTTTCTGCTGATCTTTTTCATTTTCCTGTGCCTGCTTAATTTTTTTCATGAAATAACAGTTACCATCACAATGCATCCATGGCTTATCCCTATTTTCGCAAAGTGTTGAAGCAATGTATTTCTTATTCAGCTCAAATCCAGCATAGATAAAGAAACGCGAAAAGTTAGAACCAATCAGCGCAATAAGCAAGACTATAGCAACAAATCGTTTGAGCATTATGCAAGCAAAAGTACTGGATATTCAAGAACTGGCACCAGCTCTTTTCTATTTAGAACAAATATAAATAATATAAAATAAACCTATTATTTTGTTACTATGAGATTATGAAAAGAGATGAAAACCATTAACAAAGGTGTTTGGATTATGTTGATAGATTGAGACAAATGCTGGAAAAATTGATACAGCCGTATTGCTCAACCTATCCTTATTCTACGTTCTTTGTTTTTTGCAGGAAGTTTACAACTTTCTCCGAGATGCGCTGTGTGTCACAGCAAGCATTATTCGGCTATCAGATTCGTAAAACAAGCATGTACGCAACAACACAAAACCCTTCTTTATTAAAAACGAAACAGCACTATGCCTTTCTAGATGGACTTAGAGGAATTGCTGCCATCGCGGTTGTTATTTTCCATTTTATGGAAATCGCGACCCCCGATTACAAGGACAATTTTATTGCACACAGTTACCTTGCGGTCGATTTTTTCTTCTGCCTATCTGGCTTCGTTATTGCCTATGCTTACGACAATAAGATACGTCAAATCGGGACGGCATCATTTCTTAAATTAAGGCTTATCCGCTTGCACCCATTAGTGATTATCTGTTCGGTAATTGGTCTGCTTGCCTTTATATTTGACCCCTTTAGCAATCTTCACGCAAAATTTACAACGACTCAAGTACTACTCTTATTTTTAAGTTCCTGTTTTCTAATCCCCTACCCTCTTGTACCTGAGCGCTATTTTAATCTATTTCATCTCAACCCACCTACATGGTCATTATTTTGGGAATATATAGCCAATGTTTTTTATGTACTGGTGCTATTCAAACAATCTAATAAAATTTTGCGATGCTTAGTTTTGCTTGCGGCATTTTTGCTGGGATATGAATCCTATCGTTCCGGTTATTTGGGTGTTGGTTGGGGCGGCGACAATTTTATAGGTGGGGGTATACGTATCTTTTATTCTTTTCTCGCTGGCATGCTGGTTTATCGCACAAACTGGATTATTCGTACCAAACTAAGATTTATTCCATTAGCTGCTTTATTAGCTCTTGTCTTTTTTATTCCTTTTTCTGAATCACTAAACTGGGTAATAGACCCTTTATTAGTTATTTTCTATTTTCCATTCCTGATTGCTCTTGGAGCCGGTACTGGTGTAAACAGTACACCGAGTGCTATTTGTAAATTTCTAGGCAATATTTCTTATCCTCTTTACATGGTTCATTATCCCTTCATCTGGATCTTTATGAGTTATGTTGAACGGTATAAACCAGCCTTGGGTCATATGGCAATCATTATTCCGGTAGCCGTTATGCTATTAATCGGTCTCGCTTACCTGATCATGGTTACCCTAGATATCCCATTCCGTCAGTACCTTAAAGACAAAATGAAGAAACATTTATCGCCGAAGGAGGCATCCCAATCAGCATAGCGGTCTACCTTTTCATCTTAAGATGTATTAATATGCTCGTATTAATACGTTTGTATGTCCACGTTTGCTGAACTGATGCTATGATATGGTACATCTAAAGGCTTACCAGGAGAAAGTGTCAACAAAAGGATGGGCATACCATTGAAGATATGTTGCCGGAGATCGATCTCTTGGGTATGTAATAAGTATAAAATTTATTATATCTTCTTTTACATCCTGAAAAAGAAAAAAGACCTGAAATCAAATTGATTAACAGGTCTTGTTAGTACCCAGGGCCGGGATCGAACCGGCACGGTTTCCCACTAGTGTTTGAGACTAGCGCGTCTACCAATTCCGCCACCTGGGCTTATTGCGCTAACGGGACGCAAATATATTGCTTAATAGCACAACCGCCAAATAAATTTTAAAATTTATTTGGCGGTCGGACATTAAGGCAATTTGTCGCTAAAAGCTTTCATAATGTCATTGCCTAGAGCAAAAATCATGAGTGCTACAATGATGACAAAACCTACAATTTGTGCTCTTTCCATGAATTTATCACTCAACGGTTTTCCTTTGATCATCTCGACGATCAAAAATAATGCATGACCACCATCTAATGCCGGAATAGGTAATATATTCATTAAAGCTAAAGCCATGGATAATAAACCTACCAGACTCCAGAACTTTACCCAATCAACTTCTGCACCAAACATACGCGCAATTCCGACAGGTCCAGATAATGCTTTATTCGCTTTCACTTGTCCGGTAACCACTTTACCCAAAGCCTTAGCATTGTCCGTCAAAGATCCCCAAGCTTTGCTGGCGCCTATAGGAAGTGCCTCCAGAAATCCATACTTCAGTGTTTCTTGAGGGATACGGCTAAGATCTCTTCCTGTTCCTATACCGAGCTTTCCTTCTGGACTAATTTTAGCTTGTAATGTATCGATTTTTCCTGCTCGTGAATAAACAATCTGTGCATCTTTATTTTTACTGGCAAGTAACGCATCAGCCATCTGATCCCAAAAGACGATCGGTTGCTGATTAATGGAAACCAAGCTATCCCCCACCTTTAGGCCTGCTTTTTCGGCTGCTCCACCTTTTTCGACCAGTTCAATATGCGTTATTCTAAACCGCGGTAATACAAATTCATCGATTCCTAAATCAGAAATTTCATTTAAAATATCACCAGGAACGGTTAAATCGATGGTTTGACCTTTTCTTAATACGGTTAATTTACTGTTGCCTAGCAAAACCTTCGGACTACGAACATCTTCAAAGCGTACAACTTGCTCTCCGTCAATAGCCGTGATTAAATCACCAGCTTGTAAGCCTACCTCTTTTCCGATCGTTCCAGGAGCCAAACCATCTACTAATTTATCATTTGGGGTAAAGGTCTCGCCGTAACGAAGCGTAAGCATCCAAAAAATAAATATACCCAAGATAATATTGACAATAATCCCTGCCAACATGACAATAAGTCGCTGCCATGCAGGCTTTGAGCGGAATTCCCAAGTTTGAGGTTCGCCTTTCAATTGCTCGGTATCCATCGATTCGTCAATCATTCCAGCGATCTTAACATAGCCTCCTAGCGGTAACCATCCTATCCCGTATTCGCAACCTTTATACGTAAATTTAAAGAGTTTCATGCCCCAGGCATCAAAGAATAGATAAAATTTCTCCACTTTTATCCCAAATGCACGAGCCGCTAAAAAGTGTCCTAACTCATGCAAAACAATCAAAATAGACAAGCCCAACAATAACTGGCCCGCCATAACTAATCCACTCATGCTTTATTTTTCTATTTGATATACCTTTTTCTTTTTTGTTACTAATTTGCTGGCAATTTTCCTTGCTTCCTCATCCACATGCATATAATCATTCAAGGTAGGTCTTTCTATAAAAGGAATATGTGCCATGGTTTCTCCGATAATATCGCTCATTTCCATAAAACCGACTTCGTCATTCAAAAATGCTGCCACAGCAATTTCATTGGCAGCATTTAAGGTACAGGGCATATTTCCTCCAACAGCCAAAGCCTTATAAGCCAGCGCTAAATTAGCAAAAGTTTCCATATCGGGTTGCTCAAAATTCAATTGTGGGTAATCCATAAAATCAAATCGAACAAAAGCATTTGGTAACCTACTGGGATAACTCAAAGCATATTGAATAGGCAGTTTCATATCTGGGAGCCCCATTTGTGCTTTTAATGAGCCGTCTTGGAATTGAACCAAGGAATGGATGATCGATTGTGGGTGTACGACCACCTTAATCTGCTCTACGGTTAATGAAAACAGCCATTTTGCTTCAATCACCTCCAAACCTTTATTCATTAAAGAAGCGGAGTCGATGGTAATCTTTTGTCCCATTATCCAATTGGGGTGTTTAAGCGCTTCTTTTTTAGTAACGGAAGCTAAAAACGATTTATCTTTCCCACGAAAAGGCCCTCCAGAAGCTGTTAGGTAAATTCGTTCGATTGAATTGTCCGCCTCTCCCGCCAAACATTGAAAAATCGCAGAATGCTCAGAATCTACGGGTAATATATTGACGTGATGTTCATGAGCTAAAGCCATTATCCATTCGCCCGCAACCACTAAAGTCTCTTTATTCGCTAATGCGATATCCTTACCCGCCTTAATTGCTGCCACAGTGGGTCGCAAACCCGCGAAGCCAACTAAGGCTGTTAATACGATGTCTACCTTGGGTCGTTGAACAACCTCAATTAAGGCTTCCCCTCCTACTAAAATTTCAATAGAACTACCGGACAGGCCTTGCTTTACCCGTTGGTATTGTTGTTCATCAGAAATCACCACAGATTCCGGTTTAAACTCCAGTGCCTGTTGGATCAATAGATCGGCATTACTCCCAGCGGTAAGTACCGTAATATGAAATGCATCAGGGTGTGCACGCACAACGTCTAATGCTTGCGTTCCGACACTTCCTGTGGCGCCCAGTATGGCTATATTTTTCTTATTCACAAATATATTGTTCTAACTGATCAGCTATTGACCGATCGTTTGCTAAACGGGGCAACTTATTTTGCCCTCCTAATTTTCCCAAAGATCGCATATAATTTACAAAAGTATGCTTTTGCATGGATCGAATCACTAAAGGCTGTAATACTTTACCGGTTATCAAATCAAAATAATAAACGTTCTTTTGCTGTAATGCTTGATCAACTTTCATGCGGAAAGTTTCCATGTTTACCGGTGGTTTAGCAAATTCGATAAACCATTCATGGTAAGGCAATTCACCGGCTGTAGGATTAACCTGAGGGGCAACGGTAAATTCGGTTACTTCCACCTGTTCGGCATGCGCAACACTCATAAGTGCCTGCTCTACCTCTTCTCCGATAACGTGTTCACCAAAAGCAGAAATGAAATGTTTAATCCTACCTGAAACAACGATACGATAAGGATTTAGGGAAACAAACTTAATCGTATCCCCAATGTGATACCCCCATAAACCGGCATTCGTATTTAAGATCAGTGCATAATTTACGTCTAGCTGTACGTCTTTTAGGCTTAAGCGACGAGGCCTTTCCTGAGCGAGCTCCTCTACTGGTATAAATTCATAAAAAATACCGGCATCACAGAGCAAGAGCAGTCCTTTTTTATGCGGTGCATCCTGATAAGCAATAAATCCTTCTGAAGCGGGATAAGTCTCAATAGCGTCTACCCGCTTTCCGATCATCTCTTCCAATTTTGCACGGTAGGGTTCGAAATTCACGCCACCATATACAAAAAGGCTAAAGTTTTTAAATATATCCTTAATTTTCTTACCACCTGCTTTTGCCGAGAGCCGTTCAAAATACATTTGTACCCATGGTGGTATACCCGAAATTAAACGCATATCCTCGTGGATGGTCTCTTCTACAATGGCATCTACTTTGGTTTCCCAATCGTCAATGCAATTGGTTGTATAACTTGGAAGCCTATTTTTTTGCAGATAGGTTGGAACATAGTGTGCCACAATGCCAGAAAGTCGGCCTATTTTTATGCCGTTCTTTTCTTTCATTTCCGGACTCCCCTGTAAGAAAATCATTTTACCATTCACAAAGGAGGTATTGCCTGTTTCATGAATGTAATTTAATAAAGCATCTCTAGCAGCCGTAATATGTTCCGGCATGGAGTCTGCAGTTATGGGGATATATTTTACGCCTGATGTCGTACCGGAAGTCTTAGCCAAATAGAGTGGTTTGCCTGGCCAAAGGACATCTTGCTCTCCCTCTAAAATCCGTTCGATATATGTTCGTAAACCTTCGTAATCCTTAAGCGGCACTCGATTTTTAAAATCGTCATAGGTACGAATACTAGAAAAACCGTGATCTCGACCAAAAGCCGTATATTTTGCAGCTTCAACGAGGCTCTTCCGAACGTTTTCTTGTACTTCTACCGCGTTGTATTTCCATTTATTGATTTTCTTCGCCACAATAGCAGCAAAGGGTTTGCTTAATGCAGCTTTTAGTCCCATACGCTTCTTAAACGGTTGATACTTGCTTCAATCAAATAATATTTTTAATAAATGTCGGGTCTTCTTCTCCCTTATAATCCTTCATCATCTGCCGATAAGCTAATGCAACGGCCACACTCGATAACGGTACCACCAAAAATGAATTCAGGAGGCTGAGCATGGCGGACAACATGGGAAAGCCCCGATAGTTGAAATAGATAGACAATAAATGTAAGATAGCCAAAAAAACAAGCAAGAGCAATAACTTAAAGAAATTGCCCCGTGTTATAGCAAAACTCAAGCGAATGGCTTTAAATGGCTTCTCATGCCGATCGATAATAAAAAAAGGATAAAAGGCCACACGCAACATAAAGCTAATTAGAAAGATAAAGGAAAAAATGGCAAATAGATTTACTCCATGCTTGATATTATGATATATGTAGATGACCGGCATAATAATAATACCCAAGATGGCAAAACCTAATAATACCATCATAACCAAGCTTAACATGGCAATGAAAAAGTAACTGATTTCTTTCGTCGTTGGCCAAGTCTCGCGTAAAGAAACCTGCTGTTTATCATCATCTACCACATGAAAAATATACTTAAACAGCGCCAATTGGATACCAAAATAAAGGGTTGTAAAGATAATAAGCATAAAGGCACTGAGAATAAGGTTGACGTCTCTAAAGTAGAAGGAGAGTACCCCTGAAGCATTGGAGGTCAGGAAAAGTAAAAGACAAAGGCCCGCAATAGAAAAATAATGTTTTTTTAGCACCTCCCAAGCGCGGTTAATCACATCATTTACGGCAAACGTACTGTCTTTTAAAAATTGAATCATGCTTTGCGTTATATGCGTACAAACCTAATATAAAATTTTTTTATTACCCTAATTTCCTATATACTATTTCCTATTGCGTGTATATTATTTCAGGAGAACGTGCCTTGCTTAAAACAATGCCTATTATTTGCTGTTTTTTGTTCAGTTAATACCTGTAATTTATCTAACTATATGATTGTAGAAACGAATATTAGGGCAGTGCAAATGTTTAAACTCATTGCTAAATGGATTATTATTTACCTTTTATTATCGATCATCGTTTGTATTGGTTATATAGAATTGGGTTGGCGCATCGCTATTCCCGAAACAGAAATTGCTATTATGGGCACAGCACTTTCCATCTTGATGGGCTTCCGTGTTGATGCAGCTTATAAAAGATGGTGGGAAGCACGGATTATCTGGGGTGCGATTGTCAATAATTCGCGAACGTTTGCCCGGGAAGTCATTAGTTTCGTGGGGCAGAAAAACGCTGAGGGTGGAAAGCAGTTAATTTACAGGCAGATCGGCTTTGTAGAAGCCTTAGGCAAGCATTTGAGAAAGCAAGGAGGAATCGAACACTTAAACAGATTGTTGTCTGTAACGGATTACGAAACGATTAACAGCAAAAAACACATCCCTCAAGCACTTTTAGCCATGAACTTACAACAATTAACGTTATTTAATGAACAGGGGTCTTTATCAACTTATCAATTGGTTCAACTGGAAACGGTCCTTCAGCAATTAACAGATGAATTAGGAAAAGCCGAACGGATAAAAAACACTCCATTCCCCGTTCCTTACGGTTACTTTTCGTGGTTACTCGTACACACATTTGCCTGTTTAATTCCCTTTGCAATGGTTAAAGAGTTGGGCTATTTAACCATTATATTGGCGCTTATTATTTCGTTTATCTTTCTTATCATTGAGCAAATTGCTATTCAGATCCAAGATCCTTTTGAAGGGAAAGCAAACGATACACCCGTTACCACAATTGCAAAAAACATCGAAATAGACTTGAGGGAATTATTAGGCGAATCTCCTTTACCTGAACCCATTAGGCCAAAAGCAGGTGTGCAGCTGTAAAAAAATTAAAAAGCAAAAGCGGAAGGTTTATTATTAACGATCACTAATTAATTGTGAAATTGTACGTGATCGCCAACGTGAAAACAACAGGCTTAACATGAACGCTTAACGAAAAGTGAAAGTAGTGATCAATAAAAAACGCCCGCTCTTTTTAGGCGGACGTTATCTGTTTTCGATCTATATAAATTCGGCTTTTTCGGGATGCGCGGCTTTTTCCAGTACTTTTTTCACATCGCACGTTCCTGTAGCGCCTCTATATAGTAGGGCACTTCCAATAGCTACCTGTCCAAGTGCCAATAGCGGTTTTTTAAATAGTTCGCGCACTCCTTTGTAAATCATATAGGTACCGGTACCAATAGATATAATACGTTCCGAAAAATCGATGTTGGGAATGCACTCGTCTTCCGCTAAAAGATATTCTTTATTTCCAATAGTTGCCATGATAAAATAATTACGTTTTATGAATATAACAACTATCGCCCTATTAGGTTTGATCTTAAATCCATGGGAATGGGCAATCTTTATACCGGTAGCGTTAAATCAGGCATAAAATCTTCATCGTGTAAATGGCTAACTTGTGTTGCTTTTTCATAGTTTGTGGATTTCTTCGAGAAAAAATCATGTTGTGTTGTCTCCAGATTCAATCCGTTCAATACGATAGGATTGACTTCTTTCACTTCAAAAAGCTCCTCAAAACCCAAATTCATCAATGCTTTATTAGCGTTATAGCGCACATACTCCTTAACTTCTGCGGTTAATCCCACATCGGTATAGATTTCCTCTGTGTATTTTAATTCATTTTCGTACAACTGCATCAGTAAATCATTGACTTTTTTTCGTACGTCTTCTTTATGCGGTAATTTTCGATAAATATCTTGCGCAAGCATTCCCACAAAAACACCGTGGATGGATTCATCAGCGACAATTTTTTTAATGATATCTGCGCTGGCAACCATTTGGCCTTGTCCGGCTAACCATAATGGAATAAAAAATCCACTATAAAAAAGAAACGACTCCAGCAACACGGAAGCGGCCAAGGCCATGAATAGCTCTTCGTTGGTTACTTTTTTCTTATCGAGCGACCGGTAATATTGATCAATGGTAGCCGCTTTAAATTGCAAGTATTTATTTTCTTGTACCCATTCGAAAAGCTCATTAATTTCTGGGGTACTAGCAACCGTGGTAAATATGGTAGAATACGATTTAGCATGAATAGCTTCCATCATGCACATGTACGAAAGCACGGCCTTACTCTGCAGCCCATCGATATGATCCAATAGTTTAGGCATTCCCGTATGGCTCTGTAAGGTATCCAATAACGTTAGTCCTCCCAGTGCTTTCTTATATGTTTCTTGCATTTCTGGTGCAAGTTTTTTCCACACATCCATATCTTTAGATGGGATGTATTCCGTATCAATCCAAAATTGCCTGATGTTCTGCTCCCAGAACATCCCTACATAATCATTCTCTGGTGTATTCCAATTTACCGCTTTATATTGATTCATTATTATTATGAGTTGTGCGTTATGAGTTATGAGTTGCGCGATAATACACAACTCATAATTTACAATATTGATATTTATTTATATATGAGGTATTACATTACGAAGTTTCGATAAACGACTCGCAACTGGTAACGCGTAACTGGCAACTAGCAGTTTAAACCGAACAAGAAATACACTCGTCGATAGATGCTTTTCTGGTACGGGTGTAATACAAGGATTTTAACCCCATTTTGTGCGCGTAGATGTAATACTTAGCTAAATCTCGGGTTGTATCTTTTGAATTCGTATGTAAAATAGTAGAGATACCCTGATCAACATGGCGCTGTATAACGGAGATCAACCGCAATACATTATTTTGATCCATATCATACGCTGATTTATAAAAGAAATAGTTATCGTTATTCAAATACGGCATCGGATAGTATGTAGTGCTATCGCCATATTCCCTTACTTCTATGGTATCTACTACCGGCATCACCGAAGCCGTTGCATTCATAATATAAGAAGTAGATTGGTTTGGAGCTATGGCCATGCGGTAGGCATGGTATAGCCCATTTTCCATGACCTGCTGTTTTAAGTTTTCCCAAGCCGCTTTATCAGGGATAACGATTCCTTCGAAGAGTTCTTTTACCTTATCTGTTACCGGGAAGAAATCTTGCGCCACATATTTATCAAAATATGTCCCATCAGCATAGGCTGAATTTTCAAAACCTTTAAATGTCGTACCACGTTCTTTGGCAATTTCCATAGAGCATTCAATGGAATAAAAATTGACCATCATAAAGAAGATATTACAAAAATCTAATGCTTCTTTACTTTCATACGTAATGAAATTTTTAGCCAAGTAGCCATGTAAATTCATGGCACCCAGACCAACGCTATGCAACTCGCGATTGGCTTTTTGGATAGTGGGTACCATCTTGATATCCGTAATATCAGATACTACCGTTAGCGAACGCATAGCCGTTTTGACTACCTCCTTAATCCGACGGTTATCCATGGTCGTCGCAATATTTAAGGAACCTAAGTTACAGGAAATACCATAACGAATGGTATCCTCTTCATGATACGACCGAATATCAGAGACTTCGGATAGTTGCATGATTTCTGTGCAAAGGTTAGAGAATTTAACCGAACCAATACCGTTTAACGCATGTCCTCGATTGGCATTATCCTTAAAAAACAGATAGGGATAACCACTTTCCTTTTGCGTTTGCGCAATTTTAATTAACAAATGACGCGCATTGATTTTGCGTTTCTTTACTTTAGCGTTGCTCACCAATTCATCGTACATGCTTGTCATATCCATCTCATCCAGGTACTGTCCGTATTCTTGGTAAACAGTATGTGGATAGAAAAGATAACATACCTCATCCGCCTCTGCAATCTGCATGAATTTATCTGGAATAATCACTCCAATAGAGAGGGATTTAATACGTAGCTTTTCGTCAACATTAATTTTCTTACAATCCAGAAACTCTTCAATATCAGTATGGAAAATATTGAGATATACGGCTCCCGCTCCGGGGCGTTGCCCTAGCTGATTAGCATAGGAAAACGTATCTTCCATAATTTTCATAACCGGTAACACACCACTAGAACGACCTTCTACTCCCTTAATGGCTTCCCCTCTTGCCCTAACTTTGGAAATGTTAAAGGAAACACCACCACCAATCGAAGAAAGTTTCATCGCCTCATCGATCGCATAGCTGATACCGCTTAAACTATCACCGATTTCATCCAAAAAGCAGGAAACCAATTCACCCGAACGTAATTTCCCTGCGTTCAAGAAAGTAGGAGTTGCCGGTTGGTATTCTTGATTAATTAAAATTTCTGCATATTCGAGTGCACGTTTTAAATCGCCCGAGGCCAGATAAAGAGAGACACACACTACGCGATCTTCGTAGCGTTCCAAAAATTTCTCTCCACTGTCATCCCGCAAGGCATAGCTTTGGAAAAATTTGAATGCACTCATGAACGAAGGGAAACGAAACTTACGCGCATAAACGAAGTCGTATACTGCTTCCATTTGTTCAAAAGTATAATGCTCATAAAAATTGACGTAGTATTTATTTTCGATCAAGTAATCGATTTTTTCTTTGAGCGTATAAAAGAATACCGTGTTTTTATTGACATAATCCAAGAAGTACGATCTTACTGCTTCCTTATCTTTATAAAGACGAAAATCTTCATCGTCTTTAGTCATGATTTCATTATTGAGTAAAATCCATTTTTTAGCAATAATGGGACTCTTCGTTACCGTGGTATTCATGATATTCGTTTATTTTGTTAATAAATTGTTGAACATCTGACATGCTGCCGGATAGTTCAAACTTAAATAATACAGGCAGATCGTAAAGGGTTGAAACGATATCCGCAGCCCTTCCAAAATTTAATCCCCAATTCCGATTGCCACTAGCTGAAACGGATTTGATAAAGGTGGCGTTCTGCTGCATAAACTTTGCTGTGCTTTCGGGAATCTCACCCCGCCCAGTAGTAAATGTAATAAGATGTCCCGGCTGGGACACCGATAAATCTTCAGTAATACGCTGAACAAACCATCCTGTTTGGGCCTTTAGTTTATGCACAAATCGATCTACATTACCTGTCTTGCTATCGTAATAAATCCAATCTTGCATAGTTATATCTGTTTAGGCTTACTGCAAGGCACTTATGGCTAATAATTCTTCTGGTTTAAAGCCGATTATGCGTCTCACTTCTTCATTTCCTTTTGTTACAATGACGGTGGGCACTGAACGCACCCTGAACTGCATAGCTACTTCGGGATTCTCAAAAGGGTTGACTTTTTCGTAGGTTACACCTTTGTTGTCGAGAAACTCAGACACCATATTGCATGGCGCACAATTATCTTTTTCAAATTTTATAACTCTTATCATAGCCTTTTAATTTTTTGTTGTTACTAGAGGTGTAGGTACAAAGGTGCACCTTAGTATTTAGAATAGGTGTAAATAATTTTCAACACAAGTGGATTAATCCACATTTGTATTTTCTGAGAAAATTGGTATGGTTTTTAAGAAGGTGCCACGCGCGCAATGCAAAACGGATAACTAAACAACGGTGACCTTGACGCCCATGCTTTCTAGGGCTTTTAACATATGCGGTGGAATACCCGCATCGGTAATAATTTCATCAATTTCATCGAATCCGCAAATACGACCAAAACCTCGTTTGCCAAATTTGGTAGAATCGGCCAGTACAATCGTCTTTTGCGTCACTTCTATCATTTTACGGTTAAGGTGGGCTTCCATACCGTTTGTTGTCGTTAATCCGAAATCGGGATCAATGCCATCAACCCCCAAGAACAATTTACTACAAAAGAAATCCTGCAATATCGTTTCAGCATAAGGCCCAGCTACTGACGCCGAAGTAGAACGCATCATTCCTCCCAACTGCAATATTTCGACATGCTGATGTCGGTTCAGTTCAATAGCCACATTTAATGCAGAAGTGACTACCGTTAAATTACCGACCGGATGAATATGCCTAGCCATTGCTAGTACGGTTGTTCCTGAAGCAATGATAATCGAGTCATTAGGTTCAACCATTGCCGCAGCAGTTGCCGCAATTAAGGCCTTCTCTTCCGATTGCATCTTTTCTTTTTCAATAACCGACCGATCAATCGTATAGGGATTATTCAGCGTAGCACCGCCATGTGTACGAAAGAGCATCTGTCGCTCTTCCAATAACTTCAGATCCTTTCTAATCGTTACTGTTGATACATCCAGTTCCTTGCCCAAATCAATTACATGGATACTACCCTTTTCCTGAAGTCTTTTAAGAATAAATTGATGGCGCTCTACGCTATTCATAGCTTAGTGTTTAAGTTAATTACAAAAGATATTACTTGTCGTAAAATTTATATGAACCAAAAGAACAAATTATTTTGATCAAAACAAAGCTTGTTTTATTCTTTCATTTTCTTTCGTAAAATTTTCAATAATTTATTTTTGATTTCTAAACTTGATCATTTACCTTTGTTATTTACCAATTAGTAAAACTAATTGTAGACTTTACTATGCAAGAAAACGCTTATCACATCCAATCGTTTAGCCGCAAACGCGCTATTGAACAATTAACGCAAGTTCAGCAATGGGATATTGCCATTATCGGCGGTGGAGCAACAGGTTTAGGAATCGCGGTAGATGCCGCTACCCGTGGCTTCAAAACGCTTTTGGTGGAGCAAGCCGACTTTGCAAAAGGAACATCCAGTAGAAGTACAAAATTAGTACACGGTGGTGTACGTTACCTAGCTCAAGGCGATATTAAGTTAGTTTATGGTGCACTTCGTGAACGGGGCATTTTATTTAAGAATGCACCACACCTAGCCCATGCGCAAAGTTTTGTCATTCCTTGCTATACTTGGTTTGCCAAACTTAAATTTTTAGTAGGATTAAAAATTTACGATTGGATGGCGGGTAAGTACCGCATTGGTCAATCAACCTTACTCTCCAAAGATAAGGTTCTCCAGCAGATTCCGGAAGTTAAATCAAGTCGACTAAAAGGCGGCATTGAGTATTACGATGGACAATTTGATGATGCCCGTCTTGCTATTAATCTTGCCCAAACGGCAGCTCAATATGGCGCTTCACTAGTAAACTACATGAAGGTTACACAACTTGACAAAGATACAGAAGGAAAAATTAATGGGTTTTCTATGGTAGACCGAGAAAATGGCATTAACCATACCATTCGTGCTAAAGTTGTCGTCAATGCTACTGGGGTGTTTGTAGATGACATTCTGACCCTAGCCCATCCGAACCATAAAGCGATGGTACGTCCAAGCCAGGGTGTTCATATTGTAATAGATCGTTCTTTTCTTTCTGGAAAAAGTGCATTAATGATTCCAGAAACCAGCGATGGCCGTGTGCTCTTTGGCGTACCTTGGCATCATCATTTAGTATTAGGAACAACTGATACACCACTTAACGAACATCGTTTGGAACCACGAGCATTAGCCAAGGAAATTGATTTTATCTTAGATACCGCAAGTGAATACCTTTGTAAAAAACCCACCCGTTCGGATGCTTTAAGCGTCTTTGCAGGTCTCAGGCCCTTAGCAGCACCTAAAGATGGGAAGGAAAGTACGAAAGAAATTTCCAGAGACCACAAGCTTCTGGTTGATGAAACCAATTTAATCACCATTACTGGGGGGAAATGGACAACTTATAGAAAAATGGCCGAAGATACGGTAAACCAAGCCATCAAAATAGCCAAATTTCCTTTTGTTCCGTGTAAAACCGAACATACCCTTATTCATGGTGCCGTTAACGTTTCAACGGGCGATCATTGGCAGGTTTATGGTACCGATGCAGATCAAATCAAGGCACTTGTAGCTACAAATACCGCTTTAGGGAAAAAACTTCACCCCAAGCATGAGCCTATTGCAGCACAAGTTGTTTGGGCAGTACGCCACGAAATGGCCAGAACAGTGGAAGACGTACTTGCCAGAAGAATACGCATACTGTTTTTAGATGCCCAAGCAGCTATTGAAATGGCCCCAACTGTAGCGGAAATTATGCGTGCAGAATTAGATCAAGATGAATCTTGGGTTCAAGAACAGCTTATTGAATTTACAACACTTGCTAAAGGATATTTAATTCATCCTTTACCAATACCTAATTGACCATCTACTTACCAACAATATAACACTAAATATGACAGACAAAAAATACATTCTTTCGCTTGACCAAGGGACAACTAGTTCAAGGGCAATTATTTTCAATTACCAAGGAGCCATTGTTTCACTCGCACAAAAAGAGTTCACCCAGATTTACCCAAAATCTGGATGGGTAGAACATGATCCACGTGAAATCTGGTCATCACAAATTGCCGTAATTGCCGAGGCCTTGGTAAAAGGCGATATCAAGTCGGCAGACATCGCGGCTATTGGCATTACCAATCAGCGCGAGACGACTATCGTTTGGGATCGTGAAACGGGAAAACCCATATACAATGCTATTGTATGGCAGGACAGACGAACAGCCGTTTACTGTGATGAGTTAAAAGAAAAAGGCTATGAACAACAAATCAGGGAAAAGACGGGACTGCTCATTGACTCTTACTTTTCGGCCACCAAAATCCGGTGGATTCTTCAGCACGTGGAAGGTGCTAAAGAAAAAGCAGCCGCGGGAAAGTTATTATTCGGCACTGTAGATAGTTGGTTGATCTATAATTTAACGGATGGCGAGAAACATGTAACTGATGTGACCAATGCTTCGCGCACCATGTTGTATAATATTTCAACCATGCAGTGGGATAACGAATTACTTGATCTTTTTGAGATTCCGGAAAGTATGCTTCCCGAAGTTAAATCTTCAAGCGAGGTATATGGCCAAACAGCGGGAAAAATGTTAACTGACCGCATTCCTATTGCTGGAATTGCTGGCGATCAACAAGCCGCTCTTTTCGGACAGCTGTGCACGAAAGAAGGTATGGTAAAAAACACCTATGGTACAGGCTGTTTTATGTTGATGAATATCGGCGACAAACCGATTGTTTCGAAAAACAACTTAGTCACCACAGTAGCCTGGCAGATAGGAAACCAAGTTACTTATGCCTTAGAGGGAAGCATCTTTATTGCTGGTGCTATCGTGCAATGGCTTCGTGATGGATTGGGCATCATCAAGTCGTCTGAAGAGGTAGAGGCATTGGCCAAACGTGTAGATGATACCGATGGGGTATATTTAGTACCTGCATTTGCCGGTTTAGGTGCCCCGCACTGGGATGCTTACGCGCGCGGCACCATGGTTGGTTTAACCAGAGGAAGTACGGCTGCACATATTGCCCGGGCAGCTTTAGAAAGTATCGCTTTTCAAACCGTAGACATTTTAAAAGCGATGGAAGCCGATGCTCAAAAGGAAATACACGAACTTCGGGTAGACGGCGGGGCTACCAAAAACAATTTACTCATGCAGTTTCAAGCGGATATTCTACAAGCCGATGTGGTACGGCCGAAGATTACAGAAATCACAGCTATTGGGGCAGCCTATTTAGCTGGATTAGCAGTGGGTTATTGGAAAGACTTAAATGATCTGAAAGATCAGTGGCAAATAGATCAAACATTTGAGCCAGACGGAAAAACGGATGTGCTCAAACGTATGCAAGAGTGGCATCGGGCTATTGAAGCTGCTAAAGCATGGGCCAAATTGGAAGATAAAGGAAAAGCATAAAGCGGAACACTTTTGCGTTATACGTTTTAAATACTAAAAGCAACCTTTTCATTTTTCATGGTTACCTTTTAATCTGTTGCTGTTTAGTCTTTATATCTAACAAATAACCAATAACGAATAACCAACAAAAACAACGAATAACTAAAATATGACACCTTTTATAGCAGAGCTTTTAGGAACATTAATACTCATCCTTTTAGGTGGCGGAGTAGTAGCAAATGTCTTACTAAAAGGAACCAATGGCAATGATAGTGGCTGGATAGTCATTACTACCGGCTGGGCACTAGCCGTATTCACGGGTGTAGTCATCGCAGGCCCTTATAGTGGTGCCCATCTTAATCCAGCCGTGACCTTGGCAATGGTAATTACCGGAAGCTTATCTTATGGTGATGCTTTATTGTATGTATTAGCACAATTTATAGGAGCCATGGCTGGTTCTTTTTTAGTTTGGTTGATGTACAAAGATCATTTTGACCAAACCGAAAATCCGGGACTGAAACAAGCCGTATTTTGTACCTCACCAGCTATCAGGAATCTTCCCATCAACCTGACTAGCGAAATCATAGGAACTTTTGTGCTTATTTTGGCTGTTTTCTTTTTTACCGATGGCGAAATATCCATTGAGCAAACCAAAACACCTGTAGGCCTAGGTTCTATTGGTGCTATACCGGTTGCTTTCGTAGTATGGGTTATTGGCCTTTCATTAGGAGGCACCACCGGTTATGCCATTAACCCGGCGCGAGATCTCGGTCCTCGGATTATGCACGCATTACTACCGATAAAAAATAAGGCTAACTTCAATGGAAGTTACGCTTGGGTACCTGTTTTAGGACCGCTTATAGGTTCTACGCTGGCTTGTATTATTTATCTTTTACTTTCATAAGCAACAATAAGACTTACAAACTTCACCATTATTTAACATAACGAACCATTTACCGGCTGCATACATCCTGTGGCTTTCATCATCGTGGCAACACATTATCATTTAAATTAAAATGATAATAAAAACGAAACATTATGAATAAATTGGAAAGGAATCTGTTCTGGAAACGGAATCAGTTAAACAGTAAAAGGGCTTTTCATTCCATCCGAAAAAAAGCAACAATCCTATGTATACTACTTTTAGGGTTGCATGTTGCATTTGCCCAAACCACCTTCGAAGTGCAAGGACTCATTCAAGAAGCCGGCACCGGAGAACCTTTGCCAGGGGTCTCTATTTTGGCTAACAATAAGGCATTGGGTATATCGGACAGTAATGGAAGGTTTTCGGTATCCGTAGCCGCAAACACCCAATTACACTTTAACTATATTGGATATAAACCCTACGAACTATTGGTTAATAAGCGAATGACTGATGTAAAGATCAGTTTAGAGTCTACTAGTACTCAATTAGAAGATGTCGTGGTGGTGGGCTATGGTACCCAGAAAAAAGAAAGTCTTACCGGAGCAGTCACCACGGTTCAAATGAAAGAAAAAGAGGGATCGCCGACGACTAACATCAGTAATGCTTTATCGGGTACACCAGGATTATTTGTTAAATTAGGGAATAGTCAGCCTGGCGTCGACCGATCGGAAATAAAAATTCGGGGTATGGGAACACTAAACAATAATAATCCTTTAGTGCTGGTAAATGGCATTGAGTATTCCATGGACGAAATTAATCCAGACGACATAGAAACAATCACGGTCTTAAAAGATGCAGCAGCGGCCATTTATGGTTCAAGGGGTGCAAATGGGGTTATTTTAGTCACCACAAAAAAAGGAAGTGGCGTCTCGCAGGTTAATTACAATTACTACAATGGAGCGCAAAGCCCCACTCGTATGCCTGATGTGGTTTGGGATCCCATTCAATATATGAACCTAAAAAATCAAGCTTTAGCCAATCAAGGGCAAGCCGCCATCTATTCTGACGAAGATATTGCCGAATACCAAGCAGGAATGGCAACTGATCCCTACACCTACCCAGCTAATAATTGGTTTGATATCGCGTTAAAAACCGGTAATATCCAAAAACATAACTTAAGCTTTGGTGGAAGTTCCGACACCTATCAATATCGCTTAGCCCTGGGGTATCTAAATCGTGATGGTATCATGATTGGGCCTTCTGATAATGAAAACAAATATTCCTTAAGCCTTAATGCTTCCTTAAATGTATCCAAGCGCTTAAAAGTAGGAGCCTCTATTGATGGTTATTACCGAAATTACGAACAACCGTTTTATGGTAGCGACTTTTTCAAACATTTAAGTCGATCGCTGCCTATCTTAAGCGACCGACTTGCCGATGGGCGCTACGGAAATTCTTGGTTATCAACCCCTGGTCGTAACAACTGGGAGAATCCAAGGATGATTGCTGAAACGGGCTATTCCAAAAAAATTGTTCAGCGATTTTTAGCATCCGCTTTTGCAGAGTATAAATTGCCTTGGGATATCACCTACAATATTCGATTTGGTGTAGACAAGTATGATGGCTTGCTTTCCCAATTCACACCACAAGTGCAGACGTTTAATCCGAAAACACTAAAACCAACCAATTGGAACAGTCCAGCTACCGCCCCGCGATCTAGCGAAGCAGACGATAACAATATAAATACACATTTCTATAATACCCTCGACTGGAAAAAGCAATTCGCCGACAAACATCATGTTGCGATCATGTTGGGTTCTGCATATGATTATTATGGAACAGGCATGTTTAGTGCAGAAATGACCGGATACCTAGATGGTACGTTAACCGCGCTCGATGCAGGCAGTATCCGTAATGCCATATCCGGACAAAGAACGGAAGATGTGTTAATCTCCTATTTCGGTCGAGCTAACTACGATTACAATGAAAAATATTTGTTTGAAGCCACCTTCCGCTACGATGGTTCGTCAAGGTTCGCCCGCAATAAGCGATGGGGCTTCTTCCCCTCCGTTTCTGCTGGATGGCGTATCGACAAAGAAGATTTTTTTGAATCGAATCTCTTTGACATGTTAAAGCTTCGGGCATCTATAGGCCAATTAGGAAATCAGGCCGTTGATCTCTATAGTTATGAAAAGAGCGTTGAACTAGGCCAGAATTATAGCTTTGGTGGAATAAATGGCTTACTGGCACCGGGTGCGGCAATTTTGGCCTATGCTGACCCAAATACTACTTGGGAAACCACCACCACCTATAATGGAGGTGTAGACATGGCATTGTTAAAAAGCAAGCTCAATTTAACGGTTGACGTTTACAAAAAACGTACAACCGATATTTTACGAACAGTCAATTTTCCTTCGCAAGTTGGATTAACAGGCCCAAAGAGAAATGTTGGTACTGTTGACAATACTGGCTTTGAACTCACTGGCCAATATCAGGATAAGATTGGAGCGGTTGGTTTTGGTATCAATGGTAATATCTCCTACAATAAGAATAAGGTGATCGATTTAGACGGACAAATTTTGTACGATTTTGATACCAACTTATCTACGATTACCAAAGAAGGCCTCCCTATCAGTTCACACTATTTGCTACAAGCCGATGGTTATTTCCAAAGCCAGGAGGAAGTAGATCAATCCGCTTTCCAAAGCAATGCAACCAAACCCGGCTATATAAAGTATAAAGATATCAATGGTGACAATATCATTAATGGTGATGATCGCGTCGTCATTAATGAATCATCTGCCATTCCAAAATATACCTATGGTTTTGGTTTCAATGTAGACTACAAAGGTCTATCGTTACGGGCATCTTTTCAGGGCATTGGCGGCATACGCCTTTATCCTGTAGGTAATTTGGCTTATCCATTTAATAATGGGGCCGGCATTACCCAAGAATGGGTAGGCAACACCTGGACACCGGAAAATCCGAATGCTAAATTACCTATCATAACGGAAAGCACTGGAGGAAATGACAATTTCCTACAATCGGATTTTTGGTTGAAAAGCGGATCTTATCTAAGACTAAAAAATGTACAATTAGCCTATTTGCTACCTCAAAAGTGGACATCAAAGATCAGTTTGTCTAAAGTGAGCGTCTTCGTTAATGCCGAAAACTTTCTCACCTTTTCCAAGTATAAGGATTTCGATCCCGAAACCATCAGTAACTATAGCTCATTGTACCATTATCCGATGCTTAAAACCATCAGTGGAGGTGTAAACGTTACATTTTAAAAATTAATGGAGAGAATTATCATGAATCATCATAAATATATCGCTATTACGCTATTTGCCAGCATTATTTTAGGAGCGTGTAATCCCGACCTGCTAGACCGGGATCCTGATTATAAATATACCGAAAGTACTTTTTGGCAAACGGAAGAGACAGCCAATGCTGCACTAAGTAGTATCTACGCAGAACTCACTTATAAAGGGCTTTTTGGTGGAGAAGCCACCCCCTTATGGGAAGAAGGGGCGACACCAAATGTGTATTGTTATAGTACTTCGGAAGGATTTGATGCCATTGGTCGTAGCCAGCAATCGGCCAGTACCGAAGGCGTCATTGCCAATCGGTGGAAACAATGTTATCAGGGCATAGGACGGGCCAATACACTTTTTGCACGTATTGGAGATGTCGGATTGGACGAAGAAAAACAAAGCCTCATGGAGGGCGAAGCGTATTTTCTCCGCGCTTTATTTTATTTTGAGTTGGCTACTTACTATGGAGGCGTACCACTTATACTGGATGCGCCAGATCCTGACACTCAAACTTCTTTACCCAGGAATACGCGGGAAGAAGTTATTCAGCAAATACTCGCCGATTTAGAAACCGCGGCAGAACGCCTACCCGTAAAACAAACAGGAGCAAATACCGGGCGAGCAACCAAAGGAGCTGCACTAGCTTTAAAGGCACGTGTACTGCTTTATGAAGCCAGTCCATTATTCAACGAAAATAATAGTACTGAAAAATGGCAGGCCGCTGCAGATGCAGCAAAAGCCGTCATCGATTTAGCCGGTGATGCAGGCTATGATCTGTTTGCAGATTACCGTGGTTTATTCCTTCCAGAAAATGAAAACAATCAAGAAGTCATTTTTGACGTGCAATATATTTTTCCAGATGTTACGCACTCCTTCGATCTTATAGATGCACAATACAACACCAACGCACCCTTGCAAGATTTGATCGATGCTTATGAAATGAAAAATGGGTTAGCCATAACCGATCCTGCTTCGGGTTATAATGCAGAAAAACCTTACGAAAACCGAGATCCCCGTTTGGAAGCAACCGTCGTATACCCGGGTGCGCTCTATAAAGGTGAGCCAGCATCGGCGTCTTATTATAAGCAAACGGGATACGCTATGAAAAAATATTCTATCTACGATAAAGAAACCCCTCCTGCTGATAAAAAAGATTTAAAAGGAGGACAATCGGAAACAAACTTTATCATCTTACGCTATGCAGATATCCTCGTGATGTATGCAGAAGCATTAAATGAAATAGATCCTGGAAACCCAGCAATACTGGAAAGCTTAAATAAGATCCGTAAACGCGTTAACATGCCTGCCATTACAGCCGGAAAAAGCCAAGAAGCAATGCGGGAAATTATCCGTAAAGAACGCCGCATAGAATTTGTGGGCGAGGCCCTTTATTATAATGACATCAGACGGTGGAAAACGGCAGAAACAGTGATGAATGCACCGATCAAGACGTGGAAAAATAGTGTAATTGAAACACGGAAATTTAACAAGGCACGCGACTATTGGTGGCCAATACCACAGGTTGAATTGGATTTAAATCCAAACTTGAAACAAAACCCGAATTATTAATTACCATAAAAATAGCTCATATAGCATCTGCTCATGGATCAAATGATCGATTCTATTTTGAGCTATTTTAGCTCTTGCTTTCATAAAAAGCAAAAGCAAACTTAACAATAAGATAACACTAAACTAACCATTACACAACCTAACTGCACTAAAATTGCAACTTTCATCCGAAGCGAAAACAAGTACTCCACAATGGTTCATTTAAATGAAACTCTATGAAACAAACAGAAACCAAATTTATTCATTTTTATTTTCTACTCTCCTGTATGGTTTTCTTGATGCTTACGTTAGGTGTATTTCCTTATCCAGCGTTTGCAGCTAGCCATTCCTCATTTCCCCTAGTACAGGAAAACATCAAGATTCAAGGAACGGTTTACTCCAATAACGAATCCCTACCGGGAGTTTCCATTACTGCTGATGGAAAATCTATAGGCATAACGAACCTTAACGGTCAATTCTCTATTACAGTAAAAAGAGGCACTGATTTAAAATTTTCGTTGATTGGTTATACCCCCTTTTCTATAACGGTAAACGAAGACAATCCGAACCTTCGTATAACCTTAGCCGAAGCCACAACGGATTTAAATGAAGTAGTAGTCACCGCATTGGGGATTAAACGTGAAGAGAAAGCACTAGGTTATGCGACAAAACAGGTGAAAGGAGAACAATTGACCGAAGCCCTATCCAATAATTGGACGGATGCTTTATCTGGAAAAGTAGCTGGTTTAAACTTGGTTCGATCCAATGGTGGGCCCGCCGGATCCAATAAAATTATTCTGCGTGGAGAAAACAATTTTTCCGGAGAAACCGCAGCTTTAATTGTTGTCGATGGTGTCGTTATTAATAATAGCAGCGGTAAGATGACTGGATCAGGTAGTGGTGCTTATTTATCAGAAGACTCGCCCGTCGATTTTGGTACGGGCTTAAATGATATCAATCCAGAAGATATAGAGAGTGTACAAGTGTTAAAAGGGCCCGGTGCTGCCGCACTATACGGGCAACGCGGTGCCAATGGTGCAATCATCATTACTACGAAGTCTGGCAGTAAGAAAAAAGGATTAGGTGTAACGGTTAATTCCAACGCAGCCATCGAAAGCATATCCCGTTGGCCCGATTATCAGTATGAATATGGTCAAGGTACGAATGGTGCCAACTATTATTCCTACAATGATAGTGAAGACGGGGCCAGTACCCGAAGTACAAGTGATGCCTGGGGACCGAAGTTTGATGGTCAGGAATATTATCAATATGATCCCATCACCCATACCAAAGGTACAACGAGAACCCCATGGGTGCCTTACCCCAATGCACGCAAACAGTTTTTTGACGCAGGAAGAACGTTTACCAACAGCGTAACGTTAGATGGCGGTTCTGACAAAACATCGATTCGATTTTCGGCAACCAACGTGCAAAACAAATGGATTATTCCAAATACAGGCTATAATCGAACTTCCATCGCCTTATCAGCAAGTCAAAAAGTATCAGACAAGCTCAGCATAAATGCCAAAGTTAATTATAATAAAAAAGGCAGCGACAATTTACCGAATACGGGGTACAATAACCAATCATTTATGTATTGGAACATCTTTTGGGAACCCAATGCCGATATTAATTGGCTAAAAGACTATTGGATGCCAGGACAAGAAGGACTCAAACAGAGTTATCCTTTTAGCAGTTATCCGGACAACCCTTATTTAATTGCTTATGAAATGCTCAATAAATCAGATCGGGATGGCATCACTGGAAACGTGCAAGCAACGTATAATTTCACTAAAGAATTCAGTTTGATGGTTCGAACGTCAATGGACATGAATAACGAAAGACGCTCGCAACAACGACCTTATGATACAGAGAAATTCAAAAAGGGGATGTACCGTACCCAAAACATTTTTGCACAGGAAATGAGTGCAGATTTCCTGGCAAAATATGAGAAACAACTCAATAAAGATATCGACGTCTCTATTTCAGCAGGAGGAAGTCATCTGAAGAACACATACAATCGTGATTATAATAAAGCGGACTCCCTTTTATATCCCGGTGTCTACACCTTAGCCAATTCTGCAGGCATTATTATTTCCGAACCCTATCGTTCATCTTACGTGTTAAATAGTTTTTATGGTTTAGCTACCTTTGCCTATAAAGATTATTTCTTTGTCGATGTAACCGGCCGAAACGATTGGACCAGTATACTAGCAACTCCCACCTCAACAAGAAATGTTAGTTTCTTTTATCCATCAGTGAACACTAGTTTCCTTTTATCGGAAGCGATAGATTTACCAAAAGCTATTTCTTATGCTAAAATTAGAGGCTCTATTTCAGGTGTTGGTAGTGGGTTAACCGGAGCTTATTTAACGAGTTATGTTTATGCGCCAGAACTCGTTATTCCAGGAGGGCAATCCAATCCATCTCAAATGCCTAATGAAGACTTAAAACCGTTATTTACGACCAGTTATGAAATTGGTACTGATCTTAAATTTTTGGAAAACCGCTTAAGTTTAGGGCTAACGTTATATACCGCCAACACAACCAATCAAATATTAAGTGCAACAACCGACCGTTCTTCTGGCTACAGTTCTGTTGTTGTCAACTCCGGTCTCATCCAAAACAAAGGAATAGAGATTGAAGCTTCAAGCGATGTTCTAAAAAATAGAGAAGGATTTAATTGGAATATCTACGGTACATTCACCGCTAATAAAAATATCGTGAAAGAATTGACACCTGAATTATCCAGCTTAACGCTTCAGAATGGTCCAGGCAGTCGCGGTGCCATTATTGCCACTATTGGAGGCAGTATGGGAGATTTATACGGACGTGGTTATGAACGTGCTCCTGACGGACAGATCATTTACCAAGATGGATATCCCGTTATTGGGGAAGATATGAAATACATCGGCAATACCAATCCAAAATGGCGCGCAAGTATTGGCAATGAGTTCCGATATAAGCAATTTAAATTCAGCTTCTTAATCGACGGACAATATGGCGCTGTAGGATACTCGTTAACGGCAGCCAATATGGCTGAACAGGGAAAAACGACCAATACCTTACCTGGCAGATATAATGGTATTATTGGCAATGGTGTTATGCGTGCAGCCGACGGTTCCTATGTTCCGAACGATGTTATAGCTACCGATGTCCGGAACTATTATGTCTTACATTATGGAAAAGACAATGTGGAAGGAACCACCTATTCTACCGACTTCGTTAAATTGCGGGAAGCCCGTATCGATTATACCTTAAGTCCCTCAATTGCTCAAAAGTTACACGTGCAACGTGTTGCCATCGGTCTATATGGCCGGGATTTATTCACTTGGACGAAATGGCCAGTGTTTGATCCAGAGTTTGGAACACTTGGGAATGGCGATATCAATAAAGGTTTTGAATTGGGCCAATTTCCCTCTACACGCACCTTTGGGATGAATCTTATCGTAGGATTTTAATTTGAACATGATGAAACCACTTTATTATTATATTTCGTTAGCGCTATTATTGTCATTTACCGCTTGTACCAAAAATTTTAAGGAACTTGCCGAAAACCCGAATGCGAATAGCAAAGTTTTACCGGAAGCTTTACTTGCTCCAGCGTTAAAAAACATCGTTAGCTATAACATGAACCGTAGTCAACGCATTACCAATGAATTGATGCAGGTGACGATTAATATGGGTGACGGCGATGGCAAAATTTTTCGGTATGACATCAAAACTTCTGAAGCAGATTATCTTTGGAACAATTGGTATCTCGAATTAAAAAACATTAAAGATATCTATACTTTTGGTGCCGACTTGGAGCAAACCAATTATATGGCCATATCGCTGATTTGCCAATCGTGGGTGTTTTCTATGTTAACCGATACTTATGGGGATATCCCTTATACACAGGCTTTACGTGGAGAGGAAAAAAATTTCACTCCCGTTTTTGACCAGCAACAAGATATTTATCCCGCCCTACTGGATAGTTTGGAAAGGGCCAATCAACTACTGAAAAGTAATACCGATATTAAATCAACCTCAGATCCCATTTTTCATGGCGATATTCTAAAATGGCGGAAATTTGGTAATTCTTTATACCTCCGTTTATTACTTAGAATCGCTAATAAGGAGCCAGAAAAAGTGGCTGCCAAAATTAAAGCAATTGTTGCAGATCCAGTGGAATACCCTATCATGACCTCCAATGATGAGTCTGCCATACTCCGCTGGGATGGATCCACTTCCTATCCTTCTCCTTTTGCCAATTGGCGACCTGGTGATTGGTATGGACCGCGTTTAACCAATTTCTTTGTGGACAACCTTACCGAAAGAAGTGACCCGAGAATTGAAAAATGGGCTACGTTATACGAAGGGGAATACGCGGGTGTTCCAAGTGGATATCCCGTTGGACAACACCCTGTAGGAAAATCATCTTTACCAACAGATTTAATGACCGAGCCGTTGTTGGGCAATATCATGAATTATGCTGAGGTCCAATTTATATTAGCCGAGGCGGTAGTAAGGGGCTGGATTACGGAGAAGCCAGCCAAAGATTATTATGAAGAGGGCATTAAGGCAGCTATCCAGCTTTGGGGGTATGAATTGCCGGAAAATTATCTAACCGGTGAACATGTGCAATGGAATGATGAAGCTTCCGAAACAGAGAAGTTAAATCAGCTCTTTTTGCAAAAATATTATGCCTTATTTTTCACTGACTTAGAAACGTGGTTTGAATACAGACGCACCGGCTATCCTGAGATACCAAAAGGTGCTGGACTGCAAAACAATGGTGTAATGCCTGCTCGATTAAATTACCCAGTATATATACAATCAACCAATGCTGTTAATTATCGAGCTGCGGTAGATAGACAAGGACCCGATAATATACAAACCGAAGTTTGGTGGCAAACGAAATAATAATTCAACCGAAAATGAAAAATAGATATTTTGCAATTTTATTATTCTCCTTGATAGCGGTCATAACCTATAGCTGCAAGGAACACGACTTTGCGGCCGGACGCCCAAGTCCTTATATTAGCATAGCCGATGTACGTTCTATTTACAAAAGTGCAGATGTACAATTGACGGAAAAAAATCTACTCGGAGCAGAAAATATTGTTGGTTTGGTAATTTCTGATCCAAGCCATGGTAATGCCCCTAAGAATACCATTGTGGTACAACAAGTCCAAACCGGTGTTATTAGTGGCATATCTATCTTAACCGATAAATCGGAGAACTTCGCTTCAGGCGATTCAGTTGTAGTCAATATCCGCGGCGCACAATTAAGTCGGGTTAAAGGGCATCTTTACTTACAAAATATACCATCTACCAATATTAATGTGGTATCATCTGGCAACCCCCTATTAACACAAATCATTACAGCATCTAAGGCCTATGCTTCACCATCTAAATATGAAAGCACTTTAGTTACCATCAACGGTGGAGAAATAACACCTAAACCAATAGAAGGCGATATCCTGGAAGGCAATAGATCTATGATAAACGGTATAGATACGTTGACTATACATACCGAATCTACTGCCTCATTTGCACAATCACCTTTACCACGAAATGTTAATATTTCCGGTATCCTGTTTACCGATACCGAAAATCAACCCAAAAATTCGTTGCAGATTTGGCCTCGGGAAGACGAGAATATCGTGGATATTAGCGATCCAGAAATACCCGATAATATCGGTAAATTTCCGATTATCATTAGTGGTTTTGCCAACGACATTAAAGGGGCCGATGGAAACTACGAATATATTCAGCTACGGGCAGCAACAGATATAGATTTTTCAACCGTGCCGTTTTCGGTAGTAGTGTGTGTAAATGCCAATGCCGCTACTCCAAATGCAGGAGCCGCTCCAGGTGCCGGATGGGCTACTGGAGGTGGAAGAACCTATAAATTCAATCTTACTTCAGGAAAGGTGGGTAAAGGTGAATTTTTCTATGTAGGCGGATCGCAGAAAAAAATCAATGGTGCCAATTCAACCGATATCCGGGACGCCAATTGGATACGAGCGATTGACTATAAATCTAATGCCGGAGATGGCTTAGGTGACGCGACATCGGGGTTATTGCCAAATTCGGGAAATGCTTGCGGAATCGCTTTATTCGTAGGCACAAACATCAGCAAGGAATCCATTCCACTCGATGTCGTATTTATGGGTGGCAACGGAAAAACAACCATAATCGATTCGGTAAACAACATTGGTTACCGCGTTCCGAATAATGATCATTATCATTCGACAGATCCTGTTTCAGGAAATGCACAACCATTTTTCTATCAGGGAAGCAATACCTATATTTTTCCGTATTTAACACCTGCTGATGTTGGTGCTTTTGTTAAGCTCGGAGGAAAATTCAACATCTCCACCAGAACATGGACCGAGGCAAGAACTTATGAACATTACGAATTAACAAAAACGTCCAAATTAAGTGAATTAGAAACGGGGGCTGGTGTTACTGAACTAGAGGAATAAATTAAGTATATTGAATGTCCATCAAAAGACACTTATCTTTGAAACAACGATGCTGTCGCTATTCAAAAGGCACATCAAAAATTAAAAAACTATGAAAAAGTATTCGTTATTAATCGCCACATTTTGTTTATTTGCCTTGGTGCAGAACAGCTACGCCCAATTTAACAAAAATGTAGTCATTGCTCACCGAGGAGCCTGGAAGAAAAACAATCTACCAGAAAATTCTATTGCTTCTTTAAATCAAGCAGCAGCGATAGGTTGTTACGGTTCTGAATTTGATGTCCACTTAACAAAAGATGATAGCCTGGTAGTGAACCACGACCCCACCTTCTATGGTATAGACATTGAATCTTCTACATACCAAGACCTGCTCGTCAAAAAACATCCTAACGGGGAAAAAATCCCAACTGCAGAAGAATATTTGTTAGCAGGTAAGAAAAATAAAAAAACCAAGCTGATCTTTGAAATCAAAACGGCAAAAGCAGGAAAGGAGCGCACGTTACAACTTACGCGTATGTCTGTTGATCTGGTAAAAAAACTAGGTCTGCAAAAACAGGTTGAATACATTTGCTTCGATTATGATGCTGGAAAGCTTGTACATCAATTAGATGCCAAAGCAAAAGTCGCCTACCTGAATGGCGATGTCGCGCCTGCGGAAGCTAAAGCTGCTGGGTATACAGGTATCGATTACCATATAAATGCATTCAAAAAGAATCCAGATTGGATCAAAGAGGCCCATAAGATCGGTTTGAGCGTCAATGTCTGGACAGTGAATGATGTGGAAGATATGAAAAATTTCTTGGCACAGAAAGTCGATTATATTACTACTAATGAACCTGAATTACTTTTCGAAGTGCTCCATCAAAAGTAATTGGCCATGCGGTTAAAAAAAATACTAAGAAAAGCCCTCCTCATAGGGGGCTTTTCTTTAGCTTTCATTGGGATTAGCCTTGCGCAATCGTACCACCAGATATCAGGCTGGGACCAAACCGTAAATCAACGAATAGAAAGCTTTTTAAATTCAACACGCATTATTAAGGAGCGGAAGGTAGCTGTATTCGATTGCGACGGGACGTTATTTGGACAAGCACCGTATTATTTGGCCGATGAAGCCATTTACCAATTTGCTAAAGAAACTTATGCTAATAAACGTGATAGCTTATCCAAAGCTAAAATGGCCATCATCGATGCGATGCTCCATGGGGACAATGTGGGCATAAATTATGTTAAAAATCGAATAGCTTTTTTAGCTGGTTTAACACCAGATGAGGTAAAAACTATTGGTAAGAACTGTTTCCATGAAAAATATCAACGGAAGTTTTACCCCGAAATGCGTGAATTATTGGCCAACCTACAGGCCTATGGCTTTGAAATATGGGTACTATCGGCATCTCCAGAATTACTTTATCAACAATTCGTACAAGAAAACTTGGGTATCCCTGCCGACCGCATTCTCGGTGTTAAGTCTGTTGTAAACCAACATAAAGTAACGGATCAGTTAGTCTATCCTATTCCGCAAGATGCCGGAAAAGCAGATGCCATACAAACATTTATCAAAGCCCGACCGCTTTTTGTCGGTGGAAATAGCCGTGGTGATCTGGAAATGATGAATGAATCGGTTGGCCTTAAACTTATTGTTAATCCAGATAATGAAAAAGTAGAAAAGGGGCCGGATGCTGGTGCAATGAAAGGCTATACCGTAAAAGGATATTGGGATGCCCACGATGGATTAACTGTTTATTGTCAAGACATTCCGGAAGGGGATTACACCTATATTACTAAAGAATGGGGTATCCCGGCCAACAAAAGCCACGCTAAAAAATCAAATTAATTAGCAGAAAATAGCGGGATTAAGGTGCTTAAAAATATAGACCAAAACAAAAATATAGACGGATGAAACCTATTGCAAAAATAACACTAGTTTTTCTTACCGCAATGCACTGCTTTTTTGCAGTTACTGCACAAAAAAAGGATTATACTGTTCCCGCATTGTCCGACGCCAATTCCTGGTCCATGATTTTACTTCCTGATCCACAGACCTATGTAAAATTCACACGGAATCAGCCTATTTTCGAACTTATGACGAGCTGGATTGGTGAAAATATCAAGCCATTAAACATTCAAATGGTTTTATGTACCGGAGACCTGGTAGAGCAAAACAATATATTGGCACCTGATGGTCAAAACGGCAACCAAGCCAGTCTGGAACAATGGCGGTCGGTTGCCCATAGCTTTAGTAGACTAGACGGTAAGGTTCCTTATATTGCAGCTACAGGAAATCATGATTATGGTTTTAAAAGTGCAGAAAATAGAGCAACGAATTATAACACCTATTTTCCAGTAGATAAAAATCTCAAGTCACAAGCCCTATTAAAAGAAGTAGGTGCAGATATCAATGGGCAGCCAAGTCTCACCAACGCAGCGTATGAATTAATTTCTCCTCATGGCATAAAATATTTGTTTGTTGTATTGGAATTTGCTCCACATGACAGCACACTTACTTGGGCAAAAAAGGTTGTAAACAAACCAGCATATGCCAGTCACCGTGTGGTTGTACTTACCCATTCTTACTTAAATGCTAAAAATGAGCATATCGAAAAAGAAGGCTATAAAGTAGAAAATGCTAATTATGGAAAAGCGATTTGGGAAAAGCTAGTCAAACCGTCAAAAAATATTGTACTTGTTTTTTCAGGCCATATAGGAGCACCTGATGACGAACGGGCACATATTGCGTTTAGAACAGACATCAATGCAGCGGGCAAAAAAGTACAACAGATGACCTTTAATGCACAGGCATTAGGTGGTGGTTGGCATGGCAATGGCGGCGACGGCTGGTTGCGCATATTGGAATTTCTCCCGGATGAAAAGAGGGTGCATGTAAAAACATTTTCACCTTTATTCGCTATTTCGCCTGCTACCCAGCACCTTGCCTGGCGCCGTAATGATTACGATGAGTTTAGCTTTTCTTTAGATTAGCCCTTACTCATTCCAATTAGGTAAGCGCATAGCAAAAAAGAAAAGCCTTCAACCGGGGAGATTGAAGGCTTCCTAACTAACCAATTATAAACCTAAATTATGAATGACACAAAGATAGTGTACAAACTACACTTTGAAAAACCTTTAAAATGAATTGACGTTTTTATGACAAAATGAATGGGAAGATAAAAACAAGTCCTGCCTTTTGGGTAAAAGCAGGACTTGACAAACCCAATATAAACAAAAACCACCTATAAGACGTTACGAAAATCAAAAGGTTACATGATGATCTGAACTTTTAACAAATTTTAACATTCGGCCTATTCTAGGCTTATGTTGTTAAGGAATTTTTACTTTCAATCCCTTGCTCCGCATCCGCTAGATTCTGGATAGTCGTATGTGCAATTTCGAAAAGAGCCTCTCTAGTTAAAAACCCCTGATGCGCCGTGATTAAGACATTTGGAAAACTCATCAGTCGCAAGATATCATCATCATCAATAATGTCTTCCGAAAGATCCTTAAAAAACAGCTTTTCTTCCTGTTCGTAGACATCGATTCCCAAGAAGCCAACTTTTCCATCCTTCAGCGCCTGAATAATGGGTTTACTCTCGATAAGTCCGCCCCTACTGGTATTAATGAGCATTACCCCATCTTTCATTTGTGCTAGACGTTGTTCGTTAATAATATGCAAGGTACTAGAAAGTAAAGGACAATGAAGGGATATGATATCACTAGAAGCAAATAATTCATCGATCGTTACAAGATGAATATAATCAGGGACTTGGGTTGCAAGAGGGTCATAACCCAATACCTTACAACCAAATCCATGCATAATTTTACAAAATGCCAGACCAATTTTACCCAAGCCTATCACGCCAACCGTTTTACCATGCAAATTAAATCCGATCAGCCGATTTAAGGAAAAATTTCCGTCTCTAACCCGATTGTATGCCTTATGTGTTTTTCGATTTAGCGTCAATATCATTGCCACGGCATGTTCTGCTACAGCCTCAGGCGAATAAGCCGGTACACGCAATACCTGCATGTTTAACCGTTTTGCCTCTTCCAGATCGATTTGATTAAAACCAGCGCAACGTAAAACAACGATTTTCACTTGAATAGCAGCAAGCGCCCGTAACACGTCAGCATCTGCATGATCATTCACAAAAATACAAATAGCTTGGCAACCTTGCGCTAGCTTAACGGTCTGTATATTAAGGTTGATATCAAAATACAAAAACTCATGCATGCCATTCTGATTTATCAGGTCAAAAGAATCCCGATCATAGGCTTGGGTACTGTAAAAGGCTACTTTCATCTTATCGTTGTTTGTTGTTCTTTATTCGTTTTTTGTATTACTAACTATTACATTGGCTAATTATTTTATAGCCTTTATTTTAGCAACCAATAGACTGATCACTAGGCCAAATATACCAATAACCGCATAAGAATAACGCAAACTAGCCAACTCAGCAATATAACCAATTAGCGGCGGCCCCATCAGAAAGCCGAGGTAACTTACACTGGAAACCATAGCTAAGGCAATGCCTGGCGCTACCTTTCCGTTTCTACCGGCCACACTATACACCGTGGGTACAACAGTAGCGACTCCTAAACCAACCAACATAAAGGCCAAAACTGCCGATATCAGGTAAGGAAATAATACCGCGATAAACATACCTCCTGAAATCAGCACACCGCTAATTTGCAATACACGTTTTCTGCCTAGATTTGCAATCAATTTATCGCCAACAAACCTACCCGATGCCATCATTACCATAAAAGAAGCATAACCAAGCGGCACCAATACAGGAGATACCCGAACGATATCTTTAAAATAAACGCCACTCCAATCAAACATAGCTCCTTCGGTTGCCATGCTGCAAAAACCGATAATTCCGAGTTGTAACAAAGCTCCTTCAGGTTTAAGAAACCACTTTTTCTTTGTCGTTGCCTGTGGCCCCGCACCTCCTACCAAATACCTTGCATGCAACAGAATATTGATCCAAACCAAGATTGTGATCATCCAAAAATGAAGATATGGACTGACATCAAGATTAATCATGAATAGACCAATCAGCGCACCCGTAAAACCAGCGATACTCCAAGCTCCGTGAAAGGATGCCATAATAGGTTTATCAAAAAGATTTTCGGCAGCAACGCCCTGTGTATTTACCGCTATATTGCACATATTGCCAATAACCCCGAAGAAGAAAAGAGCTGCTCCTAAATGCCAAGCTTTCGTTGCTAGACCCAAGTTGGTTAATGCAAGCACATAGAAAAACGCAGCTACTATCAATACCCGTTTACTTCCAAACTTGGTAACCAAGCTACCAGACAGTACCATGGTTAACAGTTGCCCTAAGGGCAATGCAAACAATAGACTTCCTAGCTGACCATCAGAGAGCTTTAGTGCTGTTTTTATGTCAGGAATACGACTTGCCCATGAAGCAAAAGCTAACCCTTGACCAAAATAAAAGAGAGAAACCGCTAAACGAACTTTATTTCGATTACGTGCGGTGGTGGGGTGGGTAATACTTTCCACGTTTTAACCTTGTACTTAATATGACAAAAGGCGCTTCCAACACCCCTCTGTAGGGAACAATATTTACGAACCTTTTAACATGCACGCAAAGTTCTGAAAAAGATCATGGATTACCACATTTATCTTAAGAAATAATGATTTTTCCATGCAATATGTCAGCGATTGATAGACTATTTCGAAAAATTATTCGATAAATAAGCCCTACATTATTTAGCTATAGGTTTTATCGACCTTATTAACAGCTTCGTCCACGTCATTAACAGTTTAATCCATTTCAACCGTTCAACTACAAATCAGTAATAGGTTTGTATCTTGGCACCAGTGATTTCATCACAACCCATCCAATAAGGTAACAAATCGAGCAGATAGAAAATATAATAAAATATCCCGCTTCAATTCCCTGAAAGCCCATAAAGGACATCTCCGTATCGCGACTATAGTCAAATAACATACCCGAGCCTTTGTTGAGGAAAGATGAACCCAATCCTCCTGCCATACCACCGATACCTGTAATCGTTGCAATAGCTTTTTTGGGAAACATATCTCCTACGGTAGTAAATATATTAGCCGACCACGCCTGATGTGCTGCTCCAGCGATACCAATAATAATAACTGGAAGCCAATAGCTCACATGTCCTAAGGGTTGCGCAAATAAGGCTAATAGTGGAAAAAAAGCAAAAATCAGCATAGCTCGCATTCGCCCTTCATAAGGATTCATCCCCTTTTGGTCTACAAAATAAGTAGGTAACCATCCGCCAATGATAGAGAGGAGCGTAATTAAATATAGAACAAACAAAGGCACCGCACTTGCAGTAGAATCCATCTGGTATACAGAGCTTAAATAAGCCGGTGTCCAGAAAAGAAAGAACCACCAAACACCATCGGTCATAAATTTACCAAAAGCAAAGGCCCATGTTTGATTATAGCGTAGGCATTTCAGAAAGGACACCTTGGTCGTTGTTTCTGCCACATAATCAACCAGTTGTTGATCATGGATTAAATCCTGCTGTATATAAGCTAATTCCGCTGCACTCACTTTAGGATGTACTTCTGGCTTACGGTACCAAAACACCCAAAAACCCATCCAAAGAAAACCAAGGGCGCCAATGATAATAAATGACATTTCCCATCCATAGGCTTGTGCAATAAAAGGAATAGTTACGGGGGCTATAAGAGCTCCTACTGTTGCTCCAGCATTAAAGATACTGGTAGAAAATGCTCTATCTTTTTTAGGAAAATATTCAGCTGTAGCTTTAATAGCTGCAGGAAAGTTTCCTGCCTCTCCAAGTGCCAATATAAAACGTGCGAAGATAAATAAAGTAACGCTGACTGTTGCAATCATAGCTCCATCGTTAACCAAAGCTATAGATTCTTTTGCTCCAGCGAAACTAACGAACCACTTGCCAGTAAGTATACCTGAGGTTGCAATACCGCAAAATGCGTGTAAACATGCACCAATGGACCATATACCTATGGCCCAAAGAAATCCCCTCTTCGTATCTAGCCAATCCACAAATCGTCCAGCCACTAAAAGAGAGACGGCATAGAATATCGAGAACAGAGCGGTGATATTTCCATAATCGTTATTTGTCCAATTAAATTCCGGAGCAATAAAATCTTTCCACGTTAAGGAAAGCACCTGTCTGTCCATATAATTAATGGCCGTGGCAAAAAACAGCAGGGCGCAAATGGTCCATCTGAAGTTACCGATCTTTTCTTTTGAATTCATTATTTTTGGCTATAAAAACGTTAATTAGGCTCACAGAAAACGTTTGCACGAGCACCAGTTCTCCAATGACTTATTTCTACAATGATATCAATTTTTGCTTAATTTCCCTTGGGTTTTATTATTTAGTTACGAAAACGATATCGTGAAATAATCATGCCCCATTAAAAGTAAGTAGTCACGTTCTTACAGCAAAAGTCTAGAATTCCCTGTATTGATTGGGTTCGATGCTTAGGGAATACTGGCTAAAACATGGAAAAAATAACGTATGCTTATGAAATAAGCTGTTGCTTAACATAGTTGAAACTATTTCTAATACTTTCAAAATGATTCTTCATATAAATACCATCTTGTTCTATAAAGAAGTGTTTTAATCCAGCTTCATTTGCTTGTTTAAAAATTGCTTTATAGTCAACCGTTCCAGTACCAACTTCTGTGAATTTGATATTATTTAATACATCTAGAGAAGGTATAGAATCTTTACCATCACCAACAATGATTTCGGGTTTAGATTTGTCAATATCCTTTACATGCCACATTTCAAATCGCTTAGGATATTGTTGAAATAAGTCTAACGGATGCGCTCCGGATTTGATAGCCCAAAACATATCCAACTCAAACGCAACCAAGTCAGCATCGGTATTATTCAATAATACCTCGTAGCCCTTTTGCTTATCCTTTCCATAGCTTCTAAATTCCCAAAAGTGATTATGATAACCTATTTTTAAACCGACACTTTTACAGTACTCGCCACCTTTATTCAATTGATCTGCCATAAATTGAAAATCCTGCAAGGTCAATTTATCAATTAAATCCATTGGAGGAACAGGTATGACCAAATATTGCTGACCCAAAGCAAGCGCTATTTCAGCTTGTTGTTTTAAGGCATCATCTTGTCCTTTTCCCATCGTTAAAAAATCATTCAATTGATAATGCCCGCTATAGGTCTTTAACCCGTTATCTTCCAAAATTGTCTTTAAATCGGCAGTAGATAGTCCCCAATATTTCCCACTATCCTTATCGGTAGTATAATCGTAAAAGGTTTCAACATGGCCATAACCAATGTTGGCGATTTTCATTAAGGTTTGTTTAGCGTTAGCGGCGAGATCGTCTCGCATCGTAAACAACTGTAAACCAATTTTTTCCTCCTGCGCTCTTTTGGTACACGATGTCCATAAGGTATTACCGATAAATAACGCACCCAATGCTGCGCCTGAATGCTTGATAAACGTCCTTCTTGGTATCATTTTTATAGATTTATATAAGGTATATTTTGTTTGTCTAATTTACATTTATTTGCGGTGAAGTCAAGTAATATTCTCATGACGTAAAACAGGCCTATGCCATTGGTAATGGTTAATGTCAGCAGCGGTACATTCCTCACGTACTAAAGAAAGCGAAATTAACGTGCATTTTTTTTTACATTTCGACGTTTTTTTAGCTTAAAAACTATATTAGTTTTATACCTTTACCAATACCAACATACGCAATGTCATGTAGCTAACCTCTGCCATCATAAGGGGTTTTTAACGTAAAAAAAGAAAAATTAATAACAATGGATAATATAGATGCCGACAAAAATTTTGACGCTTTAGGGTTGACTTTACCTCCTGCACCTGCTCCGCTTGGTGTATACAAGCCTTATTTAATTGATGGAAAATACCTCTACCTATCGGGACATGGGCCTGTTCAGAACGATAAAAGTCTGATTATTGGCCGGATTGGCGAAACCATCAATATGGAACAGGGAAAGCTAGTTGCACAACAAGTAGGCTTAACAATGCTGTCGACCATTAAAACAAACCTTGGTTCCCTAAATAAAGTAAAACGTGTTATAAAGGTCTTGGGCATGGTGAATTGCACGGCTAACTTTGAGAAACATCCGTATATTATTAACGGTTGCAGTGAACTTTTTGCGCAGGTATGGGGAGAAGAAAACGGCATTGGCGTCCGAAGCGCCGTCGGAATGGGTAGTTTGCCCGATAATATACCTGTAGAAGTAGAAGCTCTTTTTGAACTAGTTTAACAAAAGGAATGCTACAAAAAGCCGAAACACCTTGGTACACCATTCAAAATATCGCTGATATTCCTAGTCCCGCGTTAGTAGTTTACCCGCATCGCGTGGAAGAGAACATTCGGAAGCTCCTTGCTATGGCTGGATCTGTTGATAGGCTACGACCTCATATTAAAACCTGCAAATCAGCTGAAGCTATAAGCCTCCTAAAGGCTGCAGGAATTTACCAATATAAATGCGCCACTATTGCCGAAGCAGAACTACTAGGTGTCTGTGGTGTAAAAGATGTACTCTTGGCCTATCAGCCTGTTGGTCCTAATATCCTACGCTTTATTTCTTTGATTAAGCGTTTCCCTACGACTATTTTCTCTTGCCTGATCGATTGCTCTACAATAGCGCAGGAGCTCCATCAACAGGCCCTTGTCAATAATTTAATCGTCCATTATTATATCGATATTAATGTTGGCATGAACAGAACGGGTATAATGCCCAACGAAGTAATGGAGCTGGTAGAACAATGCCAAAGGTTAAGTCATATTAAACTGCTGGGATTACATTGTTACGATGGCCATATTCATAATATCTCTTTGCACGAACGGGAGAAAAAGTGTACCGATTATTTTGCTACAATAAGACAATTAATGTTAAATCTGCAGAATGAGTATGGGATTGACGTCGCTGTAGTAGCCGGTGGTTCGCCAACATTTCCTATTCATATAAAACAAGCACATGTCGTTTGTAGCCCTGGTACATTCGTATTCTGGGATAAAGGTTATGGCGATTTGCTTCATGAACAATCATTTCTACCAGCTGCATTATTAGTAACACGTGTAATCTCCACAATTGATAGACAGACCCTTTGTTTAGATTTAGGGCATAAGGCTATTGCGGCTGAAAATGACTTGAGTAAACGCGTCTTTTTCATCAATGCTCCTGAAGCCAGAGCGGTTGCTCAAAGCGAAGAACACTTGGTGGTTAGCGTCCCCAATGCTTGTGCATATCCTATAGGATCTGTTTTTTTTGGTATCCCCTATCATATTTGCCCGACAGTGGCATTATATGATGAAGCGTATGCCATTGTCGATCAGAAATGGGATGGTAACTGGACGATTGCTGCCCGAAAAAGAAAACTTAGCATTTGAAAATCTATGTTTATAATAGACGCACATCTTGATCTAAGCATGAATGCTTTGGAATGGAACCGAGACCTGACCAAAGCAGTTGCGGAAATTAATCAGCGGGAAAAAGGTTTAACCGATAAACCCGATCGCGGGAACGCTGTAGTTTCTCTTCCCGAATTGCGTAAAGGAAATATTGGTTTAGTGGTAGCTACACAAATCGCGCGATATGTAGCTCCGGATAACCCTTTACCCGGTTGGCACTCCCCTGAACAGGCATGGGCACAAACTCAAGGGCAGCTGGCTTGGTATAAAGCGATGGAAGCAAAAGGAGAAATGGTGCAGATTAAAGATTTAATTTCCCTAGAAGCCCATCTCAAGCTTTGGAACGACGATACCATTGCTTCTGTTTCCAAACCTATTGGTTATATATTGAGTTTAGAAGGTGCAGACTCCATTATAAATTTGGACTACCTACATTTAGCCTGGCAAAGTGGTTTACGTGCTATCGGTCCAGCCCATTACGGCTCTGGGCGATACGCACAGGGAACAGATGCTAAAGGCCTAATGGGCCCTAAGGGCCATCAACTGTTAAGCGAAATGGAGAGGTTAAGAATCATTTTAGATGTTACTCATCTTTGTGATGATAGCTTTTGGGAAGCGTTAGACCATTTTAACGGACCACTTTGGGCCAGCCATAACAATTGTAGAGCACTCGTCAACCACAATCGTCAATTCAGTGACGAACAAATAAAAGCACTGATTGAACGAGGAGCGGTAATCGGTGGTGCATTAGATGCCTGGATGATGGTATCTAACTGGCAAAGAGGCTTGTCTACCCCTCTGGAAATGCAGTGCAACCTTGATGTACTTATCGATCATTTAGATCATATTTGTCAGTTAGCAGGCAATTCTCTACATATAGGTATAGGTTCAGATCTTGATGGTGCCTTCGGCCGCGAACAATGTCCTTATGATTTACACACCATAGCTGACCTACAACTGCTAAAGGAAAAACTAATGAATAGAGGCTATCAAGAACCTGATGTTACCAACATTTTCCATGGAAATTGGCTCCGATTTTTACGAAATGCTTGGCAGAACTAGCCAGCATTTGGCGCCTCAATAATTTGTGCACGTCTATCCGCTCGTTTTTTATTAAGCCTAATCAATGTTACAATAAGAACAATCATCAAAAACCAATGTACTTTCCCCCAAATGTATGCTAACAAAAAACTATGCAGCATAAACAAGAACAGATAAAAGCCACGTATAGCAATATCTTTTGCCACCCAATATAAAGCAATAGGTAGCACAATCATGAAAAAGACAATGAAACGATTATTAAAATAAGCATAGGCCAAATCTAGCCTTCTTGATTGCAATACCTGATGATCCAAGGTTTCTATCCCATAAAAAGTATGTCCTTTGCCTGACTTTGGAATATAAATAAGCAATTGCTTGCATTCATTTAACGCTTTTATTTTCGGGCTCGGCAAATAATCCTTATTTACATAGCTGTGGGTATAAGTTTCTTTCGATGGAAGTACCAAGCTAATGCGTTTCTCCTCTCCTTCTGCACTATACTTCTGAATTATATTGTCTACAGAAACAACTAACTCAGTAGTAAACAGGTTCGGTACACCTATCTTCATTATTCCAAAAGCCCAAAGTAGGCTGAGGCTGATTATTCCTATCTTAAACCATTTATTTTTTGTTGCAAAATCCATTTTGCACGTTTTTTATAATCGGATCTATCTTAACCTCAAACAATCCAACACGATAACTGTTTTTAAAATAGGGCTGTAAAAGCTCGTTGCCGTCATATCGAAAAGAGCCTCTATGTCATATCGAGCGAAACGTATATAGTCGAGGTGTCTGTTTGTTTAATAGACCTCTCCAATGCGATCAAGATAACGTACGTAGGAATATATCGAAATGACCAAAAGAAGATTGAAATGACGACTTTTACACACGCCCATTAAAGCGCAAACGATATGGCACATACCACCGAACCCCCATTTATAATAAGAGCTAAGATTAATGGTGTGGAACAACAGCTAACCGTAAAAACCGAAGAAACCACTGACGGGGTTCCTTACTTCATATGTTTACAAGATCAGGAACAGCTAACAGAATTAAGAAAAGAATCGAACGGAAAATGGGTTCAATTATGGGGTAATTTAGACACCCTAAGCATTTTAGCTATTGGAAAAGCAATTGATTGCCAGCCACTCTAGGTCTTCTTATATGTAAACCGTCGTTTTTACCTCTAATTTCTTATCGATGTTTTGGATAATACTAGGGTACCTGATTTCTCTTTACATCAAAAGTAGAATGCTTGTGAAACCCTGATCTCGATTAGGAATTGAAATGAAATGACATAAGCTCATGTGATGCTGGGTTATAGCCATTTGTTAAGACATTTATTAAGAGAAGTAAGGCAATGAACAGACACTATAATAATAAAATATTCGTTATAATAGATTAGTTGTTGCAGCACCGCAATGATTTCATAAGAAAAGCGACTAACAGCTATAAGCAACTCTTGCTGACAATGAATAAAACAGAAAGTTTACAAGATTTTTATCATAGGAATCCAAAAGCAAACCCCTTCGGTTTAACGGCCGATAATGCCAATGGATTCGGTCATTTTAATGTATTCACTCGAGAGAACTGTTTTAAGTCTACTCCCTATAACCGACGTGATTTTTATAAAATATCATTAATTATTGGGACAGGAAGACTATATTATGCCGATAAATGGGTCGATATCGATCGGCCCGCCCTACTCTTCTCTAACCCTTCTATCCCTTATTCGTGGGAAGCTATTAGTGAAGAACAAAAGGGTTATTTCTGCTTGTTTACCAGGGCCTTTTTTCAATCAGACCACCCCCATTTCTTATTACATCAGCTTCCCCTATTCAAGATTGGTGGAAATTTTGTCTTTTTTGTTAATGCAGAACAACAGCAAGCACTCCATGACATTTTTGAAAAAATGATCGTTGAAATCGCGTCTACTTATATCCATAAGTACGATGTGCTACGCAATTACCTTCATTTAATTATCCATGAAGCGATGAAAATGCAACCGACAGACGCCTATTTAGCACATTCATCATCTTCCCGTGTTTGCGATTTATTTCTTGACCTCTTAGAGCGGCAGTTTCCGATCGATAACCAAGAACGTACCCTTCAACTCCGCACGGCACAGGATTATGCCAATATACTCGCAGTACATGTCAATCATCTAAACCGTTCTGTAAAAGAAACAACTGGAAAGACAACTACCCAACATATTGCAGAGCGCCTAATCAAAGAGGCCAAAGCCCTATTACTACATTCCGATTGGACAATATCGGAAATCTCCTATAGTTTAGGATTTTCTTATCCCCCCTATTTTAATAACTTTTTCAGGAAACAAACGAAAATGACCCCCGGAATATTTAGGGAACAATACATCCATGTTTGAATTTTATAATAAGCTATTTGATTATTATAAAATAGTACAACGTATCTAACTTACTTTTGTTAAGCTTATCAAGAACAAAATTTTTAGAAATGAAGTACAGAAATTTGAGTAACACAACAGAGCAATTATCTGCTATAGGTCTAGGATGCATGGGTATGAGTTTCGCCTATGGTCCAGGTGACGATGAAGAGAGTGTAGCAACCCTACATAAGGCCCTAGATTTGGGCATTAACTTTTGGGACACTGCCGATATGTATGGTAACGGTGCGAACGAAGAACTTATTTCAAAAGTTCTTGCACCAAATAGAGACAAAGTATTTATTGCGACCAAGTTTGGTTTTCGCTTCAAAGATCATGTTGCACGACCAAGTAATTCTTCAGGCACCTATTTTGATGGTTCTCCAGCATGGATAAAAACAGCTATTGAAAACAGCCTGCGCCGATTAAAGATAGATACCATCGATTTGTATTATGCCCATCGTGTAGACCCAACGATTCCAATAGAGGAAACTGTCGGCGCAATGGCCGAGCTTGTAAAAGAAGGGAAAGTCCGTTATCTTGGCTTGAGTGAGGCTTCTGCCAATTCGCTAAAAAGAGCACATGCGGTTCATCCCATTGCAGCCCTGCAAAGTGAATACTCGCTTTTAACACGAGAGGTGGAAGGAGAAATTCTGAACACTGCCCGTGAACTTAGTGTCACGCTTGTACCATACTCGCCTCTAGCTCGCGGTTTAGTGACCAATACATTGGATGTAAACCAGCTAGCGGATAATGATTTTAGGAAGTCGCTACCACGGTATAGCGGAGAGAATTTAACCAATAATCAATCATTAGCTACGGAATTTGCTTCCATCGCACGAGAAAAACAGGTCACACCTGCACAATTAGCTCTTGCTTGGGTATTAGCACAGGGAGAAGACATCATTCCTATTCCGGGAACGAAAAAAAGAAAATATCTGGAAGAAAATGCACAAGCAGTAGACATCGAACTCTCGGATACAGATTTGAACGCCATACAAAAATTGTTAGAGAAGTATCCAAATGTTGGAGAACGATACAGCGAGGGTGCCAAAAAGTTGATCAACAATTAAGAGCAATTGAGCTTATAAATATTCTTTAATTAAGGGATACATACAGGTTTATAAACCTTTCATAGCGGCTGGTATCCGAAAAGATACCAGCCGCTATGAAAGATCGCTTCATTTTTTTAGGAAATATTAATTAATCTAGGGCCCTTTTTCTTGGATGCTTCTTTTTTTGGAATGGTTAATCGTAACAAACCATTTTCGTATTTGGCTTCAATCTTGTCTTCGTCTACCACATCTTTTGGAAAATTAAAACTCCTCCGAAAAGATTGGTAGCTAAATTCCTGACGAGAATAACCTTCTTCTGTTTTTTTGTCTTCATGCTCTTTCGAAGATGAAATCGTAAGTAAATTACCATCTAACTCCACTTTAAAATCCTCTTTATTCATGCCAGGAGCGGCCATTTCTACTTCATAAGTACCGGTTTTTTCCCTTACGTTTACGGAAGGAACAGTGGTATTTGTAGCGGAAAGCTGAGCATTTCCCCAGTCAAACCAACCGCGATCAAAGAAATCATCAAAAATAGATGGAAAAGTATTTCCACTTCTTCTAACCAATGACATAATAACCTCCTTTTTCTATTGATAGAACAGGTTGCTAAGGTTGATAGTTTCTATTTTTTATCAAAAAATTGTCAAACTTAGCCGTATGTGCGAGGCAACCACATGCAACAAATGGTTATACGTTCGGTTTAAAATAAAACGGTATCTTTGTCCGATTGGAAACGCTGTTTCTTGAAATTTAACTTTCATATAGTATAGCATTTGTATGTTTGATGTTTGTTGTATCGGTCACATTACACTTGATAAAGTTATCATCGGTAATAGCCAAAAAAATATGCCGGGAGGTACTTCCTTCTACTTTGCCAATGCGATCAAAAATATGGACATCTCGTTTGGTTTGGTTACGGCTGTTGGAGCCAAGGAGCAATATATTATTGACCAACTGCAAGCACAGGGAATTACCGTAACGGCCTTACCAAGCAAACACACTGTTTATTTTGAAAACAGCTATAATGAAAATCAGGATCACCGCACGCAACGTGTCTTACAAAAAGCCGATGCCTTTACTGTTGATCAACTGGCTAATATTCAGGCCAAAATATTTCATTTAGGACCATTATTGGCCGATGACATTCCGGCCGAAGTTATCAAGCACCTTTCAACCAAAGGAACCATTTCTTTAGATGTACAAGGCTATTTACGAAAGGTAAGCAAACAAAAGGTATTTCATACCGATTGGCTGGCGAAGGGAAAGGTATTACCTTATGTTGATATTTTAAAGGCTAATGAATTTGAAATGGAAGCCTTAACAGGCACACGAAATATAGACGAAGGTATACGGATACTAGCGGATTATGGAATTAAAGAAGTTATTATTACCCTGGGAAGCAAAGGATCTGTACTGTTTCATAATCGTATGCTCTATCAGATTCCAGCCTATATACCTGAACAAATAACGGATGCTACTGGCTGTGGAGACACTTACATGGCCGGTTATTTATTCAAGAAAGTCAACGGTAGCTCACTTAGGGAAGCAGGTGAATTTGCCGCAGCAATGGCCACGCTGAAACTCCAAACTTCCGGTCCTTTTACGGGTGGAGTAAATGAGGTAAGCCAAGTGCTTGAAAAAAATGGAAAGATAATAGATCAACATGCACCAATCGAAACCACCACAAAAACCTCTTATTCAGCTCTTTAAAATTCATGACATTTTTATGTTCGTTTATTTCAGAAATAATTTCGAAGTTTGCCTAACACTGTTAAATAATTTACAACGGTTATCACATGGGAAGTAAGGAACGGATTCAGCGGTTAAAGGATGAGAATAGAATGAAAATCCTTCAAGCTTCTTTGCAAATTATACGGGATGAAGGTCTTTCATCACTAAGCATGCGCAAAATTGCTGATATTATTGAGTATACCGCTCCCATGATTTACGAATATTTTGCCAATAAAGAAGCAATTCTGTCTGAGTTGGCTGCAATAGGTTACTTGAAACTGGCAAAAAAAGTAAAAGAAGCTAAAGAGCAGGAAAAAACGCCGGAAAAACAAATTGAAGCCATGTGGTTGGCTTATTGGCAATTTTCTTTTGATCAAAAGGAATTGTATCAATTGATGTATGGAATAGGAGCACCTTGTTGTGAAATGCAAAAAACTTTTCAATGTACGGATTCGCATACGAAGTTGATTACCGATGTGATTAAAGAAATTATGAAAGATAAAAAACCATCAGATGAGCTAATTTGTAGAAAATACTTTACGTATTGGTCGATTATCCATGGTTTGATTTCTATCAATCTGGTTAATAAAGGTAATGGTGATGAAACCAATCAGCAAGTTTTAAAAGATGCCATCCATGGCATAACCCGTTCGTTAAATAATTAATTTTTTTTAACAAAAAAGTAACACTAATAAATCATTTAACACTGTTAAATGTTGGAGACAATCAGCTCCATAGTACACCCACTTAAAGTAAAATACAAAAAAATGAAACAGCTCTTAACAATTTTCACATTTGAAAGCTATCACCCTTTATTTAACGTTGTTAAATTATTTAATAACGTAAGTAAACTAGCACTTATAGCATCTTCCATCTTCTTATATAGCTGTTCATCAGGACAGCAAGGCCCAGAAGCTCCTCCACCACCAACACTTCCTGTAGTTAGCGTTAATACTGGGCAACAAACGGTTTACCAAGAGTATCCCGCAGCTATTGAGGGGATTACGAACGTGGAGATTCGTCCTCAAGTCTCGGGAACGTTGGATGCAATCTATGTTGATGAAGGTGCTAAAGTCAGAAAAGGACAGCCACTCTTTAAAATCAATGGCAGACCTTATCAAGAACAATTAAATCAGGCCTTAGCCAATTTACATGCTGCCGAAGCAGCACTGGTTAATGCTGAAATTGAAGTAGAGAAAAAAACAAGATTGGTAAACAATAAGGTATTGGCTGATTTTCAGTTAAAAACAGCTGAAGCCGCTCGAAACGTAGCTAGGGCAAATCTGGAACAGGCAAAAGCCAGTGTTGGTACGGCCAAAATCAATTTAGGGTATACACTGATTACGGCACCTGTGGATGGCTATATAGGGCGCTTGCTAAAAAAGCAGGGAAGTTTAGTGGGTCCGGCAGATGCACAAGCACTCACTGAGCTTTCTGACATCCATGAAATACACGTGTATTTTGCCTTAGGTGAAAATGATTTTGTCGATTTTAAGAACAATTACGAAGGAGCGACATTGGAAGAGAAGCTTAAAAAACTTCCCCCAATTAACCTCGTATTGTCAGACCAAACGGTTTATACCCAAGCAGGCAAAATAGATATGGTAGATGGCCAGTTTGATAAAAATACCGGTGCAATAACGTTAAGGGCTACATTTGCCAATGAAGCTGGTTTATTGCGCTCCGGAAATACCGGTAAAGTAAGGCTGGGTAAAAAACACGGAAAAGTATTATTAGTACCTCAAATGGCCACCTTGGAAATGCAGGATAAGATCTTTGTATATACGGTAAATGATAGTAACAAAGTAACGAAACAACCCATACAAGTCATTGGAAAAAATGGTGCCACTTATTTGGTTAAAAGTGGCCTTAAAGATGGTGACCATATCGTTTATAAAGGGATGGATCTCTTACAGGATGGTCAGCTTATTAAACCACACGAAATCAGTCCAGATAGTTTGCATTTGACAGCTTATAACCATTAATTATGTTAAGAAAATTTATTGAAAGACCCGTATTAGCAACGGTTATCTCTATATTATTAGTCATTCTAGGAGTTATCGGAATTGTAAAGCTACCGTTGCAGCAATTTCCAGATATTGCCCCTCCTGCAGTTCAAGTAACAGCACTTTATCCAGGGGCAAATGCAGAAACCGTATTACGTGCAGTAGCACCATCACTGGAAGAATCCATCAACGGAGTTGAAAATATGAGTTATATGAGCTCAACCGCCAGTAATGATGGTTCTTTAATGATTACGGTATATTTTAAATTAGGTACTGATCCAGATCAGGCGGCAGTAAACGTGCAAAACCGTGTAGCCCAAGCAACCAGTCAACTTCCAGCAGAAGTCGTACAGGCAGGGATCACAACGGCAAAACAGCAAAATAGCCTGATTATGGTGCTTGATCTTTATACTGAAGACGAAGGCATTTACGACCAGACTTTTATGGCTAACTATGCCCAAATTAATATTATTCCCGAACTAAAACGTATTCCAGGTGTTGGGCAAGCGCTCGTTTTTGGAGGAAGCAAAGATTACTCCATGCGTGTTTGGTTAAATCCTAATCAAATGGCTAGCTATAAACTTACTCCTGGAGAGGTAATGGCGGCTATACAGGATAAGAATGTGGAAGCAGCACCGGGAAAATTTGGCGAAAGTAGCCGAGAAGCCTTTGAATTTGTCATCAAGTACAAAGGCAAATTAAATCAGCCTGAAGATTATGAGAATATCATTATTCGTTCCAATGCCGATGGTTCAGTATTGCGGTTAAAGGACGTTGCCAAAGTAGAGCTAGGTTCTTACACTTATGCTAGTAAAACCCGGATCGACGGAAAAGCAGGGTTAAATATTGGTGTCATGCAGCTTGCTGGATCGAACGCCAATGAGATCCAGATTGCCATTCAAGATTTCATGAAAAAAGCAGCTCAAAGTTTCCCTAAGGGTGTAAAATACTTAGTGCTTTACAATACAAAAGATGCACTCGATCAATCTATTGATCAAGTTAAACATACCCTAATTGAGGCTTTTGTGCTGGTATTTTTAGTGGTATTTATTTTCCTCCAAGATTTCAGATCGACGCTTATTCCGGCTATTGCAGTGCCCGTAGCGATTGTCGGAACATTCTTTTTCATGCAAGTGTTCGGATTCTCGATTAATTTATTAACCTTATTTGCATTGGTTTTAGCCATTGGGATAGTCGTAGATGATGCCATCGTAGTAGTGGAGGCTGTACATGCTAAAATGGAGCACCAAAAACTTTCACCTAAAATGGCCACTACATCAGCCATGAGTGAAATTACAGGCGCCATTATTTCGATTACCCTAGTCATGTCTGCCGTTTTTTTACCGATAGGTTTTATGGAAGGTTCAACAGGGATGTTTTATCGTCAATTTGCCTTCACCCTCGCGATAGCTATCGTACTTTCGGCAATCAATGCATTGACCCTTAGCCCCGCATTATGTGCCCTATTCCTCAAGGAAAGTAATCCTGAAACAGCACCTAAAGAAAAGTTGAGTTTTAAAGAAAAATTTTTCGCCGGTTTTAATACAAGTTTTAACCGTTTAACCAAAAAATACGTTGGTAGTTTACGTTTTCTCATCCGCTTTAAATGGCTCAGTTTGGCCGGTCTCGCCTTGGTATTGGTGGCAACCATACTGATGGTAAGAAAAACACCTACCGGATTCATTCCTTCCGAGGATCAGGGATTTATCGCCATCTCCCTTTCTATGCCAGTTGGTGCATCATTAGAACGAACAACAGAAGCGCTACAAGAGACGGAAAAACAACTGCAACATGCACCCTTTACCAAAACGTTGAACATCATTTCCGGATTTAATATCTTGACACAGGCAACTAGTCCATCTGCCGGCGTAGCTTTTATTTTGCTTAAACCCCATGAAGAAAGAGGAGCTATAAAAGACATCAATGCTATCATGGGCGTGGTTAATCAAAAATTAGCGACAATAAAGGGAGCCAATTTCTTTGTTTTCACCTTCCCTACAGTGCCCGGTTTTAGTAATGTTGATGGCCTGGATATGGTTCTCCAAGATCGTACAGGTGGTCCATTGGATAAATTTGATCAAGTTGGAAAGAACTTCATTGGCGAATTGATGAAACGCCCGGAAATTATGGTCGCCTTTACCTCATTTCGAGCAGACTATCCGCAATACGAATTACAGTTAGATGACGTGAAGGCTGAACAATTGGGTGTAAGTACTAAGGCGATTTTACAGACCATGCAGGCCTATTTTGGAAGTGCACAGGCCTCCGATTTTAATCGATTTGGAAAATATTATCGAGTTATGGTACAAGCAGATAAAGAAGATCGTGCCGAACCATCTTCTATGGATGGCGTCTTTGTTAAAAACAAGCTAGGTGAAATGGTCCCTATTAACACCTTGGTACAACTTAATCGTGTATATGGACCAGAAACAGCCTCCCGGTACAATCTTTTCAACTCCATAGGTATTAATGCTATGCCGGCCCCCGGAAAAAGTTCTGGAGATGCTATACGGGCAGTAGAGGAAGTAGCTAAACAATACTTGCCATCTGGTTTTTCTTACGAATTCTCTGGTATGACCAAGGAAGAAATTACATCTGGCGGACAATCAGCCATCATTTTTATGCTCTGTTTAGTTTTTGTATACTTCCTATTGGCGGCTCAATATGAAAGTTACATCCTACCGCTTGCCGTAATTCTATCCATCCCCACGGGTATCTTTGGTGTCTTTGCCGCTATTGGATTAACAGGCATTGAGAACAACATCTACGTGCAAGTTGCTTTAGTCATGCTTATCGGATTGCTGGCCAAAAATGCGATATTGATTGTAGAATTTGCAGTACAGGGCCGAAGAATTGGTAAACCAATCACCTTAGCAGCATTGGAAGCTGCACAATTACGGCTAAGACCGATTATTATGACATCTCTTGCTTTTGTTGTGGGACTAATTCCGATGATGCGCGCCAATGGTCCTTCGGCTTTAGGTAACCACTCCATTAGCATTGGTGCTGCCGGAGGAATGGTAGCAGGTGTTGTACTCGGATTGTTTATCATTCCCGTATTATTTATCGTATTTCAACACTTACAAGAAAAGGTATCCGGAAAATCAAATCCGAATCTTACCGATCAGGGAAATCACCCCTCTGCACAAGCGTCTTTGGCTGTACCAGATACGGTATCAATAGGCTAAACGTATTGGTTTATTTTATAATATTTTATACAATGCATACTAGATCTTATTTCTTTATTATATTGTTTTTGCAGGCCTTATTTATGGCTTGCAAAACCACAGAAAAAACACTAGAACAAACCAATCTAGTGCCTGAGCACTACCGCAACCAGGAAGACGGTCAACAAGACTCATCAAGTATTGCAGGAATTGCCTGGCGTGATTTTTTTAGTGACTCTATATTGCGGCAACTCATCGATACAGCTTTAGTGCATAATGTCGATATGCAATTGGCCGTAAAAAATATTGAGGCTGCTCAATTGACTTTAAAACAAGCAAAAGCAGGTTATCTACCCGACGTAAATTTGCAGGTGACGGCAAATACTTCAAGGCCCTCAGATAATAGCTTAAATGGCTTGAGTTTAAATCAATTCTTAGAAGGTAGCAAGCACATTGAAGACTATACCGCAGCCGTAGCCCTTTCTTGGGAAGCTGATATTTGGGGCAAAGTCAAAAATCGAAAGACTGAAGCATTGGCGAGTTATCTACAAACTGCTGAAGCAAAAAAAGCCATACAGACACGTCTAATTGCTACTATTGCACAAGGCTATTATAACCTCCTCATGTTACAGGAACAACTAAAGGTAGCACATCAAAATCTTTTATTAAATGACAGCACCCTCCATATCATGAAACAGCAATACGAGGTTGGCGAAATTACATTACTTGGATTACAGCAAACAGAAGCCCAACGTATGGCAGCAGCGTCATTGGTTCCCGATTTTGAACAGCAAATCAATATTCAGGAAAATGCGCTGAGCATTTTAAGCGGGAAATTACCAGAAGCTGTTGCAACAAAAACAATATTAGACAATATTTCCGTTCCTGAAACAGTTGACGCCGGAATCCCTTCTTCCTTACTTAGTAGAAGGCCTGATGTCAAACAAGCTGAATTGGCGATTACTGCCGCACAAGCAAATCAACGTTACGCTAAAGCAAACCTATATCCCTCGCTTACCATAAGTGCCCAAGCTGGTGTAAACGCATTTAAAGCGAGTGATTGGTTTACCGTTCCCGCTTCACTTTTCGGAACGGCTATCGGCGGAATTACCCAACCTATCCTCCAGCGAAAACAGCTAAAAACACAATATAAATTAGCTGTCATTGATCAGGAAAAAACGGTAATTCAGTTTAGACAGTCTGTAATTACAGCTGTTGGGGAAGTATCCGATGCGCTAGTTGCGTTAAATAAGCTTAAGGAAAGACAGGCCATTGCGAGCAGCCGTACCCTTAAATTGCAACAGGCCATCCATAATGCCGACCTACTGTTTAATACAGGCATGGCAACCTATCTTGAAGTAATCACCGCACAAAGTAGTGTATTACAAAGTGAGTTAGAATTAGCACAGCTAAAAAAAGCTCAACTCGTTGCTTTGGTTGATCTGTACCGCTCATTAGGCGGAGGATGGCAATTGTAAAACAAAAGGCAAGGTTTACTGTTCATAATTTAGAGCCTGTTTAAATTTACATAATTAATTAAACAGGCTCTAAGTATATTAAATTGCGATGATTATGTGGCGAGAAACAGAAAACAGCCTATATAAGCGCTTTGAATTCAATGATTTTTCAGAAGCCTTTGCTTTTATGACAAGGGTAGCACTATTAGCAGAAAAACAAAACCATCATCCGAAGTGGACCAATAGCTGGAACACGCTTGAAATCTGGTTATCTACACATGATGCGGGGGATAAAGTGACCGAAAGGGATCGAAAATTGGCGACGGCTATTGATCAGATAATGTAAACATTATTTAGTTATTTTGTCCTTTCAAAATAACGTCATGATTGAAATTATTGCAGCCAATATACAAGATATAAAGATCATTCAAGAGATTGCTTATAATACATGGCCAACTACCTTTGGCACTATTTTAAGTCCCGAACAAATCACTTACATGCTCGATATGATGTATAGTCAGGCATCGCTGACCAAACAGCTAACCGATCTTCAGCATCATTTCTTATTGGCGAAACAAGCCGAAACAGTTGTCGGCTTTGTCTCTTATGAAACACCTTATAGAGGGCTATCCCAAACGAAGATTCACAAAATTTATATTCTTCCTACCACACAGCGATCAGGTGTTGGTCGTAAATTAATGGATGAAGTAGAACGTATCGCTAGAAATAAGGGAGATCGGCAACTGCTTTTAAATGTCAATAAATTCAATACAGCTGAAAACTTCTATAAACAATTAGGTTTCGATATTATCGGTATGGAAGATATTGATATTGGTGCTGGCTTTCTTATGGAGGATAAGATCATGGCGAAAAAGCTCAGTTGATCTCATCATTACATCGCCACTGCCGGATCATTCATTTACTAAAAAGTCTGGCCGGTGAGGTGTAAATACATCGATCAATGTACCAGCCTTCAAACATTCGCAACCGTGCAAAACATTTGGCGGAACATAATAACCATCACCTTTTGTTAGAATTTTGGTTTCATTTCCGATAAGCAGCTTAAAAATACCGCTTTCTACATAAGAAACTTGGACTTGATGATGCGCATGTACTTCTCCAATTGCGCCCTTTTCAAATTTCACCTTGACCATCATGATCGCATCGTCATGTCCAAAGATTTGTCGTTGAATGCCCTTACCTGCATCTTGCCACTGAATTTCCTGATTTACCTGAAATAATTCACTTGTTATCATCTTTTCCTTAATACTTTTGGCAATTTATGAAAAATCAAATAAGATTCGGCCCTTTAAACGTACTTTTACAAGGAAAACGCCGGAAACAAAAAATGTTTTAGTTAAAACAATAACTAAAACATTTTAGTTTTCTAAGTCAAAAAAAACTTGGCTATTAGCTCAACAAACTTTTTTTCCGTTGATAGGTCTCCCAAAGCAATTCACCAAAAAGCGTATTGGTCCACGCAAACCATGAACGGGTGAATTTAGTAGGATCGTCCTTATGAAACGATTCGTGCATAAATCCTTTTCCACCATGGCATTTTTGTAACATTTGGATACAGTGTTTTATTTCTTTATCATCGGTGCTTGTTAAGGCTCTAATGATAATACTCATCGGCCAAATCATGTCTTTACCAATATGTGGACCGCCAACACCTTCACCGGCAGTTCCTTTATAAAAGAATGGATTATCCTCTGAAAGGATAAATTTACGGGTATTCACATAAACTGGGTCATTGGTCTTTACAGCACCTAAATAAGGTAAAGCCAGCAAACTTGGCACGTTCGCATCGTCCATCAATAGGTGACCGCCATAGCCATCCACTTCAAAAGCATAGATATCCCCATATTTCGGATGCTTTACTTTAGCATACTTATCCAAAGCCGTTTCTACCTCTTTTGCTAAACCCGCTAGTTCGTTAGCTAGCGCATTATCGTTCAAAATAGTTTTTACCATCTCCGCGGCCTGTTTCAACGATACGACGGCAAAAAAGTTAGACGGTATCAAGAAAGAAAGAACAGTAGCATCATCGCTTGGCCGAAAAGAAGAACAGATCAATCCAACCGGTTTTACAGGATAACCATAGCCATCCATTGGAAGGGTATCCGTAGCTCTACCTGTTACCCGTTCAAAATGGTACGGACTGTTGCCGTCTTTACGTTGCTGCTCTTTAAATGTTTTTAAAATATTTTGGATCGCTTCTTTCCAAACTGCATTAAATGGTGTGGTATCTTTCGTCTCTTTCCAGTAATGATAAGCCAAACGGATGGGATAACATAAAGAATCAATCTCCCATTTCCGCTCGTGTACCCCTGGGCGCATATCGGTTTTATCCTTAGCCCACTCTCCTACTTTTTCCGGATCATCATAAAAGGCATTAGCATAAGGATCCTTTAGAACATAATCCGTTTGTCGATTAATAACACCTGCTATTAAATCGGCTAAATGCTTGTCTTCCTTTACTAGCGCAAGATAGGGCCAAACCTGGGCACTACTGTCACGTAACCACATGGCATCGATATCTCCGGTAATCACGTAAGTATCGGGTACGCCGTCAGTCGACTGAAAAAATACAGTGGTATCCAATGTATTTGGAAAACAGTTTCCAAATAGCCAAGCAAGTTCCTTATTCTTTACCTTGCTTTGAAAAGTTTTGATCACTCCTTCTACGGCTTCACTGGTAAAATTACGCATGTTTTCAGCAACCCTAACCGCTGGAAAATTTTCCTCTTGGCCGAATGCTAGATTATTGCTAAAATAATAACCGGCTCCAAGGGCTACGGTACTTTTAATAAAACTTCTTCTTTCCATTTGTTGTCTATTAGCTATGGGGTTTTAAACGCCTATGTTAGCGCATTACTCCTCTAATTACGCCGTAAACATATAGATTTTCCGCTACAAAACAAAGTTCTCCTTCACTTCCTATTCACGACCCCGTTTCCCGCCATCTTCCCGCTACTTTGCCGCTATTTATCCGCTGTCGATATCCCAAAAGATATACTATATGGATATAGCGTGAATAGGATCTAACTAGAAGGCGAATGGAAGGCAAAGATAGATAGGTGTTAATACCTTATCCATGGAGAGGCAAACAATTTTTTTTGTTCTTTGTCTTGTTAACAAATAATCATGTAAAAATGAAATGCATTCCTTGGTTATCTCTTTTCCTTATGCTTGCCGTTGCCACAAAACTAAAAGGCCAAAATAATCCAATCGAAGTAGCTTCTTTTGGCGAAAACCAACCCATCGGTATGGCTGTATCCGAAAAGACCAACCGCATCTTTGTATCCTTCCCACATAACGAACCGTTCTTATATGCACTAACAGAAATCATTGACGGGAAGCGGGTGCCTTATCCCAATAAAGAATGGAACGTATATCAGTCCAATCAACCCGAGGAGCATTTTGTCAACGTACAAGACATGATGGTGGATGATCGGGATATGTTATGGGTACTCGATTCAAAACCCGGAGGCGGCAATTCTGTATTCGGAGATAGTAAGCAAGCAGGTGGTCAGTTCAAATTGGTAAAAATTGATTTAAAGGACAATCAAGTTAAGAAAACCTACACCTTTGATGATTTACCAAAAAATAAAAGTGCATTAAATGATGTTCGTATAGATAACAATAAACAGCTCGCGTATTTATCCGATCCAGCTTTAAAAGCCATTGTCGTCCTGAATCTGGTGAACGGAAAAAGTCGGATTGTACTTCAGGATGATCCTGCTACCCTAGCGCAACCCGGCTATGTCTTACACATCGAAGGAAAAGATGTCATGGATGCCAGCAAGCAACCATTTGTATCTAACGTTAATGGGATTGCCTTAACGCGTGACAACCAATATCTTTACTTTCGGGCTATTAACCAAGACTACCTGTATCGTATCGAAACGAAATATCTCGCAGATACATCCCTCGATAAACAAACCCGCTCATCGAAAGTGGAAAAAGTAGCTAAAACAGGTGTTTGCCATGGCATGATTGCCGATCGTAAGGGTAACATCTACTTGACAGTATCCACAGAAAAAGCGATAAAATACTTAAGTCCGGATGGACAAATCCACTTACTTTCACAAAGCGATCAATACATTTGGCCAGATTCTTTTGGTATTGGAAAAGACGGTTAGCTTTATTTCACCTGTTCACAAGTGAATAGAAATGCCGGCTACAATGATGGTAAAAAAGCATATGTTTATCCATTTAAAGCATTCAAGGTAAAAATGCCTGAGAACTGAGACGAAATGTAAAACATAAGCTTAAAGCCTAGCGCTTAAAGCTTTAAAGCCACTCTTAAAACTGTCCAATGCCGGATGTTCCGTATGATGATGATGAGCCATAACAATTTCCGTGTATACCGGAATATCTTCCAAATCTGTAAATTTTAAATGGAGGGAGGGATATTGGCCCTTTATGGATGCCGGAACCAAGGCTATTCCAAGATTATTTTCTACCAAACTTAATATCGAATGCATATTGTTACATTCATGGACAACCTGAGGTTCAAAGCCAATTCTGCGACAACAAGCAATAAACTGTTGATGGTAATGCGGAGCGTAGTGACGATTATAGGAGATAAAATGTGCCTGTATGAAATCGTCTATACCTAATGCCAATGGTTTTTCGGCAGAGCAGACTAGTGCAAACTTATCTTGCCATAGCGAAGTAATTTCCAATTGTGTGGAAGCAATCGGCGCGCGTAAAATCCCTACATCTAACTTACCTTCCTCCAAAGCCTTCACCTGCTTGATCGTAGAAAGCTCATACAAACGCGTTTTTAGTAGGGGATATTCATCCTGCAATTTTTGCAGGATTTTAGCAAGCGCTATTAATGATGTCGAACTGATGTAGCCAATCCGAAATTCCCCGCTCACCGAATCATGAATTTGCTTGACCAATTGCTTGCTCCGCTCCAACTGCCCGATAAGTGATTCGCAAGATTTAAAAAAGTAAGCGCCAGCCTCGGTCAGGCGAACCCGCCTATTGTTCCGGTAAAATAACTGCACACCAAGCTCTTGTTCTAATTCTTTAATCTGCCGTGTTAACGGCGGTTGCGAAATATGCAGACGTTCGGCAGCTTTACTAAAATGTAAAAGTTCAGCCACTGTTTTAAAATAAAGCAGGTGACGTAATTCCATGATACCTCAAAGGTATTAATAATTGCAAATAATAGTATTTTTAAGCTATCATTTATTCCGATAAATTTGTCTTAAACATAAACGACAGCAAATGGATAATTTTGTAAACAAATCGACAGTTGATGAAATCAAAGCACGTTTTGATAAAGATGTAGAACGCTTTTCCAATTTAGAAACCGGCCAGCAAACAACCATCGACGCCGCTTTCAGCATGGAGCTAATTGTAGATAGTATTGTAGCGTGTACGCCCAACTTGAAGACGGTATTAGATATCGGCTGTGGCGCCGGAAATTATACGTTAAAGCTTTTAAGCAAAAAAGCGCCATTGGACTGTACCCTATTAGATCTCAGCTTACCCATGTTGCAACGGGCAAAAGAACGTGTTGAAGCGGTCAATACAGGAATCATCACGATTATACAGGAAGATATACGAACAGCTCCTTTGCCTGAGAACCATTACGATACCATTATGGCTGCGGCTGTCTTACATCATTTACGGGATGATCAAGATTGGGAAGAAGCGTTTACCAAATTATATCACCTCCTGAAACCGGGAGGCAGTCTATGGGTTTCTGATTTTATCAAGCAAGAAACGCCTACTATTCAACAGCTCATTTACCAAGAGCGTTTCGGTGAATACCTCATCCATTTAAAAGATGAAACGTATCGAGATAAGGTATTTGACTATATTGCAAAGGAAGACACCCCTCGTTCCGTCAATTATCAGTTAAAATTATTAGAAAAAGTCGGATTTCGAAAGACAGAAATCTTGCATAAAAATTTATGCTTTGCCGCTTTTGGAGCAATTAAATGAGTTGCGTGTGAAGCGTTTTCTTTCCCACAACGGGCAACTAACAACTCGCAACGCGTAACTTATAGAACAGATCTTCCCATTCTTCATCGAGCGAATGCTGCGGCATGGGTTGATCTGCCCGGTTATACCAATATTGCGCATTCCAGCGGTCACCTTCCTTACGGTGTAAATAAGCGTGTACATGTGCAGAAATAGCATCGGTTAACTGATCTATAAGATCATGGGCACGTTGCCAATTGCCCTTCGCATCGTACCACAACGCTTTTAGGTGAACGGAAAATGCCACTGGAGGTTCGCTTAAGGTAAGTGTTTCTTTAAATGCTTCTAAAGTCATCTTCATCATTGTTAAGAATGATAAATTTCTGTAAAATCTGGTCAATCACAAAAAAGTTTTCTTTTATTTCAGTGTAGCTTGTCTTTTTTGGCACAATTTTTTCATTGGTATTCATCAGAAAAGGAATAACGTCATGAATAAATGGATAGCTATATGCCTATTTGCCGGAATTGGCTTTACGGCATGTAATGATAACAAAGCAAAAGAAGAAGCATTAGCCAAGCAGGAAGCACTGCAACACGTTAAAGACAGCTTGGCGCTAGATAGCTTTAGAAGAGCTGATGCTGAAAAAAAAGCGATAGCCGAGGAAAGTTCAAAACAGGCTGAAGAACAAGCTTCATCCAATCCCAATTCAGCTAATCGTCAGGCTACAAGTTCTTCTAAGAAATCTAATGCGGGTACGACAGGAACAGAAACCACTAACGATGTTTACCAAGATCAAGGTGATGCAGGATATGATGGTGATACTGGCTATGAACAAGCTAATGAGCCGGTAGCTCAACCCAGCGAAAATACGCCTGTTGCTACAGCTCCTAAGAAAAAAGGATGGAGTGATGCTGCTAAGGGAACTGCGATTGGAGCTGGTGCTGGTGCAGTTTTAGGTACGATTATCGGTAAGGGCAAAGGCGCAGCTATCGGAGCTGCTGTTGGTGGTGCTGGTGGTTACGCCATTGGCCGAAAGAAAGACCGGCAAAGCGGGCGTGTACAGAAAAAGGATTAACACCGCCTAGCCTTAATATCAACGAATAATTGAATAAATTGCCACAAGAGATTATAAAGACGTGATCTCGACTGTAGTAGAGCTGTCATTATTTTTAGGTAAACTTCTGATAGTCCTATAAAATAAAAAGGTTTCCAAAATAATTTTGGAAACCTTTTTATTTTACCGTATCTGTAGAAAAGTAGTCCCGCTCCACCTTCTCCCCTTTGTAAATCTCCTCATGTTAAAACGTGAATATATTTTATTTCATTTTCTTGTTTCCCTTCCTTCTATTTCGTCCGACTATACGGATAAACAACATAAAAAAACACAAGATTATGAAAACATTCATCAAACATCTATTATTTTTTTTACTGATTATGGGTAGTTTCAATGCCTGTAAAAAAGGAGATATCGGTCCAGAGGGGCCTCAAGGTATCCAAGGGGAGCAGGGCGAAAAAGGAGACAAAGGAGATAAAGGCAGTAAAGGTGATCAAGGAAATGCCAATGTCATTACACGAACGTTTACGGCCAATAAGATTACATGGACCAGCAGTGTTATATTTTCAACCAATTATGTGGTCGCCACGCTGTCTGTGCCAGAAATTACTGCGGATATCGTCAATAATGGTGCTGTAATGGTTTATGGTGGCTTCTTTTGGGAAAGCCCTTGGAGTGCCTTACCCCTTTCCTTCTATGAGACGGGTAAAACCAACCATTTCACCTATGGTATTAAAGCAGGTTCGGTTACACTGCGTGTACATAACTCCAGCAATACGGCTCCTTCTGCTCCGGGAATTGCATTCAAAGTTGTTGTCATTGCAGGTAAAGCGGCAACAGCAGCGAAAAATAATCAAGTTGATTTGAATAATTATCAAACAGTAAAACAATTTTTTAAACTAGACGACTAAAAGCGTCTTTTATCTTCTATGATCAGCGGGTGTTTCCTATCTTTGTCAAAACAAATGTAGAAGACACCCGCTACATTGTATATCCATACTTTTTTATCTAAGTTTGTCGCGAAAAATAATCAGGGCTGCTCACTGAAAATGATAGGTTATGGAAAGATTTTTGGAAACACATCCTGCGGATATCGCAGAGCAAATGGCAGCATTGACACCAAAGGAAAGGTATTTAACCTTTCTACGGTTAACCAGTGATCAAAAAGCAGAAGTCTTTTCCTATTTTGATCCCCCTATACAAGAGGAAATTATTAAAAGCTTAGGCGATCGGGACGTTGCCGTTGTCTTGAATAATTTGGAGCCAGATGATAGAACGCTACTTTTTGAAAACTTTCCTGACGATCTCATTAAACGATTGATCAATCTACTTAACGCTGAGGAGAAAGAAATTGCTTTAAATCTCATCGGCTATCCTCCACAAAGTATTGCCAAATTAATGACTCCGCATTACGTGCAAGCGAAAAGCAACTGGACGGTCGAGCAGGTGTTTACACATATTAAGAAATTTGGCAAAAAAGCAGAAACATTAAATTATATTTATGTAGTCGATAACCAGAATCGATTAATTGACGACTTAAAGATCGGGCAATTGTTAATGGCAGAGCGCGATACGCTTATGGCTGATTTGATGGATAACAATTTTATATCCATTACCAGCACGACACCCATTGAGGCTGCCTTAGACATCTTCGAAAAATATGATCGGGAAGCGCTACCCATTACAACAGAAAAGGGCGTGTTGATTGGAATTGTAACGTTTGACGACATATTAGATCAAATTAAAGAACGGGATACCGAAGATATTCAAAAATTTGGTGGTGTAGAAGAGCTGGACCTATCGTATACCAAAACCAGCTGGATAGAGCTGGTAAGAAAAAGGGCTGGATGGTTAATCATTCTATTTGTAGGCGAAATGTTTACCGCATCCGCGATGGGGTATTTCGATGGAGAAATTGAGAAGGCCGTGGTACTCGCTTTATTTATCCCGCTTATTATTTCGAGCGGTGGAAATTCGGGCTCACAAGCCGCCTCTCTTATTATTCGGGCAATGGCTTTGGGTGAACTCAAGTTAAGTGATTGGTGGTATGTGATGCGTAAAGAAATTTTCTCCGGACTTTTATTAGGTTCCATATTAGGCCTTATTGGTTTCTTACGGGTATTTATTTGGCAGAAAACAGGTATATACGATTACGGTATCTATTGGTTTTGGGTAGGGATTAGTGTGGCCGTTTCGTTAACTTTTATCGTGCTATGGGGATCGCTTTCCGGTTCGCTGATTCCTTTTGTACTCAGAAAGCTAGGGCTAGACCCCGCTACGGCGTCTGCGCCCTTTGTGGCAACCCTAGTTGATGTTACGGGTTTAATTATCTATTTCTCGGTAGCTGCATTATTTTTATCTGGCAAATTGTTGTAAAGCACTTCATCCAGCATGCCATATTTTTTAGCCTCTTCGGCGGTCATCCAGTAATCCCGGTTAGACGACGTGTGTACCCAATCATACGATTGCCCGCTATGGTTTGCAATAATATGATAGAGCTCTTTTTGTAATTTGAGCGTTTCCTGCAGATTAATTTCCATATCGGCAGCAGTGCCCTGCATGCCTCCCGAGGGCTGATGGATCATGACACGCGCATGTTTTAAAGCCGCTCTTTTTCCCGCCGCACCAGCACATAACAATACCGCACCAAAAGATAAAGCAATGCCGGTACAGATAGTAGCCACATCGGGTGAAATATACTGCATAGTATCGTAAATGCCTAAACCTGCGTACACGGATCCTCCCGGACAATTGATATAAAGCTGAATGTCTTTTTGCGCATCCGTTGATTGCAAAAACAGCAATTGAGCCTGTATAATATTCGCTACCCGATCGTCTACCGCATTACCGAGAAAGATAATCCGATCCATCATCAATCGCGAAAACACATCCATCTGCGCTACATTGAGCTGACGTTCCTCGGTTATATAAGGCGTCATAGACATGGATATCGTCGTTTCTATGTGCTTAGCATACTCGTCAAAGGTATTCCCACTCACCCCGTAGTGGGATACAGCAAATTTTCTAAATTCCATATAGTTATTTGTTATTCGTTGTTGGTTGTTGGTTATTCGTTATAGCCTGTCCGGCTACTAACGGGTTGTTAGCTTTTCTTTCACCAAGCCTACAGCCTATAAAAAATACTGCTTTATTTTCTGTACAAGCCGTTTGTGTGCAGGTTGGGTAAACAGCGCGTGTTCTACCCGCTGCAATTGCTCACGAACGCTTTCCCGACTATAAACCTGAATCAGCTGATAGCAACGTTGTTGAAGCGACAGGCGTTCCTGTAAACCTTCTTCAAGTAATAGTCTTGCCTCAAGCAATAGCTTATCCTCAGGAGATAGCCGCTGCTGGAGATAGTCTTCTAACAAACGGATTTCAATTAATGATGTCCTCATACTGACCTATATTTTTTTTAACAAAATCCCGCACTTTTTCCAAACATTTAAACTTTTGCACCGTCGCCGATCGCTCGCTGGCAAAGCCAAATCGCTTCGCCAGATCAGCCATCGTTAATTGTTCATAATAGAAACTCTTTAACAATTGCATGCATCGTTCTCCAGCCTGCTTAAGCATTTGCACAATTTGCCTATCAGCTATGGTCTCTTCCTTTGTTTCCGGCACATCCCATTGCTCGTTCAAGGGCTCCATCGTCACCTGCTGCTTAAACCGACGGATCCATAAATGCTTGGATATACCGAAGATGTAACCTTTTTCCGTATTCCTAATGGGTGTCGATCCACTTTGTACGCGTTCATAATAAATCAGCAGCGCGTCCTGAAAAACATCTTTTGCCTCTTCCAAAGTTCCTCCTCTTTTTCCGATATATCGGGCTACCGTAGGGAATACTTTTTTATAAAGTTGCAGGAAAACACCATCAGAAACGGTTACCTGCTTCTTGTCTTCTTCCAATACCATTATTATCGTGCTTTTAAATAGATGTGCAAAAATTAAGAAAAATATCACCGGAATTAGTAATTTTTTTTTCACCTATTTCATCAATCCCTATTCCGGAAAGAAAATGGAGATCAAAAGAAGAATGCGTATCTTTATAAAAATTTGGTAACTATATACCTTTTCAACGTCATGGAGAAGGGTATAATTAACGCTATTTTATGATGAAAACGATGCTCACCGACAAAGATATCGCTTATTTACAACAGGCTGTTGATCTTGCTTTAGTAGGTGTTAAGCAAGGTATGGGTGGGCCATTTGGCTGCATCATCGTTAAAGATGACCGTGTCATCGGAAAAGGTTATAATCAAGTAATTTCCGATAATGATCCAACAGCGCACGCGGAAGTTGTTGCCATACGTGACGCTTGCACGCACCTCGGCAGTTATCAACTGACCGGTTGTACCCTTTATACGTCCTGCGAACCCTGCCCCATGTGTTTGGGCGCAATCTATTGGGCAAGGCCTGAACGGATATTATACGCAACTACACGTTTCACCGCTGCAGATGCCGGTTTTGACGACAAATTCATTTACGACGAAATCGCCATTCCCGACAATGACCGAAAAATTCCCTTCGTCTTCTACCACGAAGAACAATTTCTAAAACCTTTTCAATATTGGAAAGAACAGCAGGATAAACGTCTGTATTAATGGGATAAGATAAAATCATCCTGTAAACGTAAATCATGAGTATCCATGTATTCCAGTACTACATTTTTTCCTAACAGTTCAGGATCAATCGTATTATCTAAAATTTGCGCATTCCGGCAACCTATCAATGTAAAAGTAGCTTTACGTGGATGAAAAGGCTTAAATTCGTAACTCCGATGCAATTGGTTATGTTTAAACGACAAGCCATCCACGGATTGTGCAAATAGTATAGGATAATCAAAAGCAAAGAATACGTTATCTTCCATACGAATATTGCGATGGTACCGATCAGTCTGTTCGTTCATTACTGGAATTTCAGGAAATATGCTAATGATAGCTTCCGTAAATTGATATAAGGAATTATTGCAGGAGGATAAGAATTTATTACCCTTGATTAGACAGTCTGTTACAGCCCCCGATTCATACCATGAGTTTACATCTCCAGCAATCAATACGGCCGAACCACTTGACTTAAATACATTATGTTCAATTCGTATCGATTTTGGTGTTGAAACGAGAACACCTCTTGCTCGATTACCGCCGAATGTAGATGTCCGAATAAGCACTGTCGGTGTCCAATCCATATTTTCCAAGCCAAATCCCTCTTGAATAGTACTCGGAATAGCCGATGTCAAGGTAAGTTCAAAATCTGTCGTACTGATCTGTTTAAAAGCTTGTACAGTGGTATTACCTACCGTTTTCATCGAAGTATTATCGATGAAAGCTATATTTTCACCCGCTCGTGCCCATGGCATTCCCGTGCTCATATGTTCCATAAAACGACACAGTAACTTATTGCTCCCAAGTTTACGGATGATGCGCACATAAGTACCATGTACATTAATTGGATCATCCATAAGCCCTTCAAACATACACGCTTCTACCTTAATAGTACCGCGACAATTCGAGAAATGCAAGCCATCATCATGTCCACTAAAATACCGACCTTTTGTTTTATTAGGAACAATATTTACCCGTTCAAAAGATACATTTTCTGCATATTGAGAGAGAATTCCCAAGCCTGCACAATGGTAAGCATTCACATCCTGTATATGTACGTTACGACTTTCATTAATAAACATTAGCGCATGATCACGATCATTATGCCGAAGAATAAGGATATTACCCTTTGCCGGCTTACGTTTAAAAGCATAATGCAAGCGTACAATATCTTTGCCCAATTTTTCAGCGGTATATTTTTGCCATCCCGATCCTAATGCACTTGGATTATCACCCGTGTTATATGCTATAAGATTGGTTTCTTTATCCACTTCCATTACTCCGGTAATCACTCCCTTCCATCCTTCTGCAGAAAAGATGATCTTTCCATCGACAATGCTATATGGATACTGCTTAGCATCTAAGGATATATCTAGGTAATTGCTATTGGTATCCACAACGAGCGCCTGTGCAGTTAAAGGAAATTCCCAATCAATGGCTAAATTCTTAATCACAATCTGCTCACTCTTCTCGATGGTTATGGGTTGAATACGGTCATGAAAAACAAAAGAAGAACCTTTGCCATCTATTGTTAAATGTTGCATCGTTTCAATGAAAATAGCGAGTCGTTTGGGATTATTATCCGTCGTATTGGATTCAAAATAGGTACGCTCAAGCATTTTATCTGGCCAGAAATCGTATCGCCCCTTTGCGAATGCCAACACCGGATTCTTCATCCCTTTTGCTTTCTTTAAGGCTTGGTATACTGCCTGAACAGCATTCTCTTTGGTATTGGGCTTTAAACCAAAATCGCTCACGTATAACGTATCGTCTATGTTGTTATGGTCAGCAGTTCTTGCCTTTGCAACGGCTGTGTTCATAAGATGTAATCCTATAAACAATAGGCAGCAAAGGAACATAAGTGGTAAGTGTTTCAACGGTATCATTTTCTTTCTTTAGTTAAAGGTGTTACTGCTAAAATCAATCCTTCTTTTTTCTTGATCTGCAACGCTTCCTGTAAGTTAAACATGCGTTTCGATTGAAAATCCGCAATTTCAGGTGCTTCTAAACGAACATATTTCGGGTCGAAACCCAATTTGGACCAATCAATCTGCAACCGAACCGACACATCATCCTTACCAAAGTTTCCAATAGCGATCAGTGCTTGATCAGGTTTACGATAAACGGTTGCTTTTACAAGTTCATGATTGGTTTCTACTATTTTATTAGTAGCCCAATAGCCGATCATTTCAGCATCTTCAATACCGAATGTTTGCCATAACTTCCAAATTGGTACCGGTGAAAATGGACCATATGAATGACGGGCTGTTGCGCCATAAACCATTCCGAGATATGGATTACCGCCGTCCTGTAGCATATCACTCATTTGTCCAAATGGAATCCCGGAAAACGTTACGAACCATTCATCCGGCGTCATTTCGTTGTACTTAAAGCTTTCTCCAAACCATAAGCGATCTACATAAGGAAAGAAATCCGTGTATTGGTTAGCGGGGCCGATGGAATAACCAGTGTTGGAGTGCAAATCAATCAACGCATCTGGGCGATACTTTGCAGCGATTTTCCGCATACGTTTCATCACGCTTCTATCAAAGGATACATCATCCATATAAATACCGTCTAATTGATCATGTTCATACATCCATCGAAGCCCTTCTAAATAATAATTAATCCAACGCGAAAAGCCATTTAAAACCAAAGCCGCATCAGCCTGTTCTCCGGGGAGTTCAGTATACCACGCCGGTTTATAATCCGCAATCAGATGCTCCATCTGCCAAGGCGTACCATATCCTACACCACCGGTAAATATTTCGTGATGCAGGCTTTTTAAAGCATACAATTCGGTAGCATGATTCGTTAATTCCCTTATTGTATAATAAAGCTTCACTTTTCTATTCGCCTGGTGCTGTTCTTTTATAAAGGCCTTTAATGAATCTTGTACCATAAATGGATAGTTGATTACTGGATTAAGACGAGTTGCGTGATGAATGTTGGCGATATTCGCCCCTTCCTTGGCTGCCTTATTAAATCCATCCGGTGTCGAATGGTAATACCGTTGCGAAAAATGACCTTTCGTATCAACCGATTTAACTGGTGTAATCAGAAGGGCAAACTCGATCACTGTGGTATCACGACCAATTGTTTTTTTTCCTGATTCTGCGATCACTTCTTTTCCATTAAAAACGTTTGGTTTAAGGACTACTTGTCCTAAACCACCATTAGCCCAGAATGCAGGCGCATCAGGTTTATAGTCGTTTAACAGAGGCCCATGGTAAGCTCCCCCTCTAAATTCCGTATGTAGACCAGCTTGATCGTTGCCAATCCAATAGCTATCCCAAGGGCCTTTCCAATTCCAGCGATAGCTTTTAGGTGTATATCCACCCTTAAATCCAACTCCCATGAAATAGGTGGAAATAGGTTGTGGATAAGATGCAATAAGACGTATATTCGGTATGGTTATGGGTCTTTCTGCAGCTAATTTGATGCGATAGCGGATATAACCATCATATTCCATATACGCATGGCAATTAAAAGAAATACCGTCTTTCAGCTGATGCGCTTGCCAACTCACCAAGCCCTTATCGTCTTGTTTTAATGAAAAACTATCGCCTTCAATATTCAGTACCTTTTCTGGCATTTCCAGTTGAAGCATCAGCGGTTTAGCTAAGATGGATTGCTTATTCATGATAATCATTTCAGGCAGTCCATTTTTTGCCAACTGCACCGTTCTTCCTGTTGCCTCAATGGTATTCTCATGCACATGCATATCCGAATACGGTTGAACAGGCAGACTATCGATACCTATCGTTGAGTTCAGCCATCTCAGTCGCGCATGTCGCCATAAATCGCTATCCCCTTTGTCTGCTAAAACATTATCGCCAACATGGATGGTAATCGATAAGTCTTTTGTTTGTTGGCCATCTGCTGATATACGCATATTACCCTTATATGTTCCCGGTTCCGCGTCCTTTGGTATTTGAACCCCATTCCATAATGCTTGAATTTTTCCAGGCGGCACCTGAATAGCGAACTGAACGGATTTTCCATCCCATCCCGTCCCTTCTTGATTAAAACAGGTCAATTGATCTTTCTTAATAACAGCATCAGCTGAGCGTAAATCACTAAAATCAACCCGTACGTCCTTAAGTGAATCCATCGCCCATAAACCCACCTGCCAAACGTAAAATTCATGCTTTGATGCATATCCTTCAAAATCAGCTGAAGGGCCTTTTTTTACCCAGCGCCAAGGCAATCGATTGGGTAATCGTATCGGAAAGGCCCTATCTTCGGGAAAGAGTATGAAGGCACTATTCGTGTCTCTATCGCTAATTTCTTGCTCCTCTTTATCCGTAGCAATGATGCCCATGGATGTAAAGTAATCAAATTTAGTGCGGCTCTCAAACTTTTTGACTTGCACTTTCGATAGCTGGTTAACTGCCTTTGCAACGTTTTGCTTCCATGAAACATCCGCGGTATATTCAGGGGGAAGATAATCGTTCCAAGGTTTTCCGTACCGCGCATCACCGGATCCTTTACGAAATTTATAAGGTAAATAATAAATATAATAATCGGCAGATTGTGGAAACGGTTGAAAAGCAATTAATCCCTTTTCATTCGTAATCGACAAAGCGTCTACATTTTTCACTTCCCGTCCACTATGTGCTTCAACAACAATCACGTTCTTTGTTTCTGGATGAATATCAGGCCTTCGCCAAGGAATTTCGGCTAATACGGCATCCTCCTGAGGGTTATTCACTTTTACCAACACCCGATGGTTCCCCCGCATATCTGCACGCCAAGGTGAATCGGCTATACTGAAGGTTACCCCATCAACTATAAAGCTTTCATATTGGCTATCACCTGAATATTGTTCAACCTGTTGGGAACAAGCATAAAGGAAAAAGCAAACCGTAATTAAAAAAAATATATTTTTCATTGTAATGGTTACCATGTATGATGCGTATTTAAACCTTTTAATTCGCGCAACACAAATCCTTGTTTTTGGTCAATGTTTACGTCCGATTTTTGCATATGCTCAATCAACACATCTCGCGTTTGATACTGATCATCTATAAGATTGTTTTTAATGATCACTTTTCGACAACCATCTAATAAGCATGCAGATTTTTGCCAAGTATAGGGTTGATACGTGAAGGTTTTTATAATTGTATTGTCTGTAAACCATAATCCATCTACCGATCGTGCCCGTATTAAAGGGGCATCGAATACCTTAAACGTATTGTGAAGAATTCGAATATGTTGATGGTATGGTACATCATGAACAGAAGATGGTTTATGTGAAGGTGTAATGGTAATTACAGCTTCACCCCACTCACCCCGATTACCATGGGCATTTCCTGAGGTCAAACAATCTTCAAATACATTATTCCGAATCAACAAGTTACGATGTGCTCCGGATTCAAACCAGAAATCCAAATCCCCTTCAATCAATATGGCCGTGCCGGCTGTACGAAAGTAATTGTTTTCAATGATTGCCTCCTGAGGGGTGGTCACCAAAATACCGCGTGCCCGATGCCTCTTTAGGATACGACAGTTTCGCAATTCCAAACGAGCAGTCCAGGTTTTATTTTCTATGAAATCATTTGTGTTAACGGTACTTGGCAATTTTTCGTTAAAAGTAACTTCATATCCACGTAACTTTTCCTGATCATATACCGCTTTTATCGCCGCAATTTGCAAACTATCCGTTCGTTGTGCCGTTCCCGAATCAACCAACCACACCTCATCCCCAACCCCATTATATCCTCCCCTTTCGTTAAGTAATACTGTATGCTTATCCACGATAGCTAAAATCTTAGCGTTTGTCCCATGTACGTTAATGAAATCGTCTCCTTGTCCGGTATGTGCACAATTTTCTACTTTAATGGTACCCTTACAGTTGATAAAATGCGATGCATCGGCAATGATACTAAATACTCGTCCCTTTGTATCATTAACCATCATCGACGCGTTGTCCATGGTGATATTCTCGCTTCTAATGCCTAAAACTCCGTGACTCAGGGCGTGGTAAATACAGAGGTCTTTCAATAAGACCTCTGTACTATTTTTAATTTCAAACCCGACGATAGCGTAACGAAGATGGAATAAAGAAACGAAAGTACCTGAATCAGGTTTGATTTTCACTTGGCCATGGAAACGCACATTCCCATTTGGTAATTCTTCGGCCTTTTGTGTAAAAATGTCTCCTAATGGATTATCCCAGGTATGGTAGACAATCTCTTTACGCGCTTTATCGTAAAGGTTATTATAAACGTTTAATACTGGTAATTTCCAATCTTCACCATAGAAGAAAATGGTATCACGCTCGATCGTATACGGATAATTCCGTCGATCAATTCGCACATCTAATGTACTATCTGTAGTAGCTGTAATCACCGCTTGGGAGATAAATGGCCGGTCCCAATCGACCGAAAATCCTTTAAAAGCGATATTACTGCTCGAATCAATGCGCGCTATCTGCATTTTTCCATGAAAGATAAAAGAAGAATTATTCCCTTCAACAGTAATTCCCTTAAGTTGCTGCATATCGAAACCGATCTGCTCTGTATTTCCCGCTTGGGTTACAGGCCAAAAGTCGTAACGACCTGTTGGAAAATCGATGATGATGCCTTGCTTATGCTGGCAAAACTTCAATGCCTTTTTTATCGCCGGAAGCGCATTAACGGATTGATTAGGCCCGATACCAAAGTCAGTAATCGAAACCACCTGTTGTGCTAAGCCTTTAACTACCAGAAAGAAAAAAGAGCATAATAAGACAATGGATACATGAGTTGCTTTCATTGGAAGTAGTTCTTTTTAATGTGTAACTGTTATCGTCCAATTTCTTTTAGTGGTACGATCTCCCGCAATTAGTGTATACGTTACCGGTAAAGAAAAGTCTGTATAATTACCCATTACGGGTTCTACAACTACTCCTTCAGAAACCGTCGCCGTAGGAAATAATTTATTCAGTGATGCGTCTGCATTGGCTTTCACGGTAACTGTAGACGTTGCCTCATCAATCGTATAATCCATAACAACGTCTTCACCAGCATCGTTCAGCACCCGAATAGCTGTTATCTGAGCCTTATCGCTCAAGCTAGACGGATAGGTGTATAATTCATCTTTACTACATCCTATGGCGAACATCATCAGGGCCAGCAGCAAGAATAGCTTATATTTTATCATGATCTATTATTTAAAAATTACCAACCATTATTTTGAACCATATTTTGGTTATTTCTCAATTCAACTGCAGGGATTGGCCATAAATAGTACTTGTTTGTAATAAATTTACGTTGAAGCAATATAGAAGCCTGTCCATACGTCTCTCGTCGAAATCCATAGAACTCTACCCCATTTGGCATTGTACGAGCGTATTCTCGCCATCGCTTATAATCCCAGACCAAAACTTGCTCGGCAATGAGCTCAATTTTCCGCTCATGTTTAATAATCTCACGCATATCTTCTTTGTCCGTAACAACAATAGTTGGCATATCTACCCGATTGCGTACCATATTCACATAAGTCACCGCATCAGCTGCTCGCCCCAACTCGTTCAATGCTTCAGCATAAAGCAATAGCATATCAGCGTAGCGTACTAGTGGAAAATTATTGTCGCTATTGCCATAATAATAGACAGGATTGAAATTGGTTGGATCGACCAATTTTTTAAAGAAGTAACAATCATTTTCCCAATCTGGAGCAAAGTTTCTATTGGCCGGAGCCCAATCTTCCCCTCGCTTCTGAAGAACGCCATTCGCATCTTGATAAATATTGGGGTTAAAAAAAGTTGCGTTCAAACGAGGGTCCCTGTCTTTAAATTCATTTTTCGGATCATACGTATCCGATTTGCCTAATAAGGGACTCTTCAATGTCTTTGTATTGCGATAGCTATTCATTTCACGAAAACTTATTCCATGTGCTTGCCACCCTGCCTTGTCCTCAAACATATCAATATAATTCTGCTGTGCCTGTTGGCCTTTCCAACCCGGACCAGCAAAGGAAGTACTTATATTACTCGGTCTTAAGTCTTTTATATATTGATCAGAAAAAATGATTTCTTTATTATCAGCTCCTTCATTCTCCGCCCAAAAGATTTGGGTAAAATTATCTGTTGGGTCTTCCACTTTCCTAAATAATTCGAATTTACCACTATTGACAATAGCGGCTAAGGCATCAGCAGCCACTTGATAATAGGCCGGTTTATCATAAAAGCCCGCGTAGTGCAAAGCAGCCCTTGCTTCATACGCTAACGCTACATATTTGTAAATCCTGCCGTGTGCGCCATCCGACTGATCTTCAGGCAATTCTTCTGCTGCTTTAGCCAGTTCTGAAATAACAAAGTCTAATACCTCTTCTGCGGAGGTACGTGCCGGCCATTCATCGGCCGAAAGCGTTTGAGTAATTAGCGGAACGTCACCAAATCCCTGTACCAAACGTAAGTAAAGGAAAGCTCTTACTACCCTTGCTTGACCAGAAAGATCGTTGTATTGCTCTGCAGAAAGCTGATCTTTTACTTTGTCTACATTCTCAAAAAAGAAATTGCAATTTCTGATGTATTGATATTTCTTTTTCCAAAAATTGGCTAGCCAACCATTGTCTGCTGTCAGGCTTCCTGTATTAAAGTCATTAAAACCAAATTCCCATGGAGCTTTTAAGTACATCAAATCGGTACAGAGATCCATATAGGGAGCTCCACCCGGAGTAAATTCTCCTCCACCATCAAGCTCATAAAAAGCTTCATATAGACCATTTACAGCATACTCTGCGTCTGATCCCTGCGTCCAGTATGACTCCTCTGAAAGATTGGTCAACGGACCTTTGTTCAAAAAATCTTTCTGACAGCCCGATAACGCAATGGATACAAAAAATAAAAATATTCGTTTCATTACCATTTAATTTTTAACACCTAGTTTCTTGGCATTGCCATTAATTAGGTTCTTTTCATCTCAAAAAATTATCCCCATTATTGCTTCTAAAAGCTAACATTTACCCCTGCCGCATAGACACGTAGTGTCGGATATATCGACGGGCCCATATCCACTTCTGGGTCGTACCCTTTTAGGTAATGCGGGGCGATGGTAAAGAGGTTTGTTCCGGTAAGGAAGACTCGCAACCCCTTCAATCCTAGTCTTTCTATGCCCTCTTTAGAAAAATTATACCCTATCTGAAGGTTTTTAAGCTTAACATAAGAAGCGTCTTTTATCCAAAAACTTGAATTTGGCCCAGTATTCATATTATACTCTTTTCGCAAGCGTGGATAAAGGGCATCGGCGTTTCTATTTTCTTCTGTCCATCGATCAAGCTGGTTCGCATCAGGCGATTGAAAATTGATGAAGGAGGTTCGAGTATTACCAATGATCTGCTTATCTACATTAAAGGCACCCTGGAAAAAAATCTGGGCATCAAAACCTTTATAACCCAAGCTTAAGTTCAAACCAAAATTATTTTTTGTATACCAATTACCTATTTTCACGTTATCGAGGTAATCCAGTTTGCCGTCCCCATTTTGATCTTTGTATTGCAAGTCACCCAATGCGGTCTGTGGAGCCACATTTTCTAATTTTTTATAGCGATCCAAAGTCTCTTCATCATTAATAATTCCGAGACTTTGATAGCCATAATAATTTCCTAAGTCTTCTCCCGGCCTGAACTCCGTACTAAACGCCGTTGCGCGATCTTTTAAATCAATTATCCAGCTATGCCATCCGGTAAAAGACAAACTTGCAGCATAGCGGAAGTTATTAGCAAAATTACCCTGTGTACCCACTGTAAGATCAAAACCTTGGCTTCCTACTTTACCAGCATTCACGGTGAGATTAGAAGAAGGAGAACCTATTGTAGTGGATATGGGAACCACTAGCAAAATATCATTGGTATTCTTTCTCCAAAGATCAAGTTCAACATTCAATTTTCCTTTAAAGAAATTGCCATCTAAACCCGCATTATACGATGTTGTTGTTTCCCATGTCAAATCCCGATTGGCAAATTCACCTGGGCGGGTACCAAATACCAATTTACCATCAAAATTATAATAAGGTCCCGATTCTATTTTGGGAAACCATAAATAGAGGGCCACTTTCTCTGCATTTCCCAATTGTCCGGCCGATAAGCGCAGTTTAAGATTATCAATGAAATCATACGCCGATAAGAAAGATTCTTTATTGATGTTCCAACCGACAGAAATGGAAGGAAAAACTCCCCACTGTTGTCCCGGAGCAAACCTGGAAGATCCGTCATAACGTAAGTTGGCCTCTAGTAGATATTTATCTTTATAGGTGTAATTCAATCTGCCAAAAAGTGAAGCAAAAGACCATTGATCTGCTCCCCCTTCGTTGGTTTGTGTAGAAGCATCACCGCCATTGAGTTCATAAATTTCATTATTAATGAACACTTTTCTAAATCCCTTAATAAAATCGCTGCGTAGACTTTCCTGAGAGTAGCCGGCCAAAGCCTTAAAAAAATGGTCGTCCAAGGTCTTCTCATAAGTAGCCGTTAATTGCAGGTCGTACTTATACTCCTTCGTCCATTCTTCAAGTAAGGAAGCCGGGCCCGTCTGGGCAATTTCTTGTTTCAACGGATCCCATGACATCCAGCTTCTGTTATAATCTTGTTTATCCCCCCAAGAATTTCTATACGTACCCATACCCTTGATGACCAGCCCTTCTATAGGTGTGTAACTGATATTTGCGGAGGTATTAAGGGTATTCCAATACGTCTTTTTTGGTCCATATTCTTCGATTGATTTTACAGGATTACCGGTATCCCACAGGTAACGATCGTTCGCAAAAATCATACTTCCCCAATTCCCGTCACTATACTTAACCCGAGCTGTTGGGGACGCCGCTAACACATTACTGAACACACCCGCTAGCCCGGTAGCATCCTTAGCCGTCCTGATATAATTAGACAAAAATTGAAATTGGATTTTTTTGGATATATCGCTAGTTATATTCGCTCGAAAATTCATACGGTTGTAATGGTCGATTTCTTTCACCATTCCTTTTTGATCGACATATTCTCCCGCTACATAGTACCTTCCCATCTTACCGTTTCCACTGACACTTAGGTGATTCGTATAAATCGGTGCCGTATTAAGTAAACTTTCTTTTTTCCAATCGGTATTGCCATGAAAATCATCTGTTAATCCATTTTGGTACATTTCCAAATCCTTCTCCGAGTAAACCGGACTTTTCCCGTCATTGACATGCACTTCGTCTACTAGTGTTGCATATTCATAGGCCGATAACTTCTTTGGAAACTGTGCCAGTGTTTGAAGACCAACATAGCTATTCAATTGGACGATCGGTTTTGTTTCCTGACTTTTTCCTTGCTTGGTTGTAACCAATATCACGCCATTAGCCGCTCTAGCACCATAAATTGCAGCAGCAGCAGCATCTTTTAATACAGAGATTGATTCAATATCCTGTGCTGGAATTTCATTCAAGGTACCCGTGGGCGTACCATCTATTAAAATCAGTGGCCCTGTATTACCATCAATCGTACCAATACCCCGTACCAGAAGAGATGGCGATGCATCCGGTTCACCAGAAGTTTCATTGATTGTTAACCCGGCAACACGTCCCTGTAAAGCCGAATAAACATTTGGCCGAGGGATATTTTGCAAATCTTCGGTGTTCACAGTCGTTACTGCAGCGGTCATGCTCGATTTACGCTGCGTACCGTAGCCTACTACGACCACCTCATCCAATTTAGCCAGGTCTTCTGCTAATATCACTTGAGTAAAGTTGGCTGATGCAGGCAATTCTTGTGATAAATAGCCGAGGATGGTAAATCGCAGGATAGCTGATCGATCCTTGACAGTTAACATAAAACGACCATCGCTTCCCGATTTCACACCATTTGTTGTTCCTTTCTCCAATATAGTTACATCGGATAATGGTTGGCTGTTTTTATCGGTTACCCTTCCTTGAATCGTTAAGCTTTGTTTTTCCATTGGAAAGAGCACCAATTTATCCACATCGGTTGGTATCGCTTTCTTATCTCGAATAATAATGGTTTGGTTTTTTACCACATAGTCGATTGGCTGATTTTTAAACATTAACTCCAATACTTCTTCAATTGGACGTTCATAAACTTGGAGCGTTACCGGCTTGGATTTCTCCAACTGTTCAATCTTATAAATAAAATCGATTTTACTCTGTTTATTTATCGCTCTAAAAATCTTGTCCAGCTTTGCATTCTTTTCGGTCAGCGTTATGCGTTGTGCCAATGCCGTAGCATGTACTTGCATAGCTGTAATAATCACCAATAGAATAGATAGTTTCATTCGAATAATGAATTTAGGTTCGGTAAACGACCAAAGGCTCCTGTACCATGATCGCTGCCATTTATCTTGGGCATGCGCAGATAGCGCCCTGGGTATTTTCCCGTGCAGGCAAAAAATCATATCTTTGTTTGATTTGAGATTTAATAATTAGATTTCACACTGATTTGTCAGCTCAGATTATTACCGGGAGTGTCGCGAGCATTCCTGGTTTTCCTTTTAGCCACATGTCTTGGTATTTAAGTCTTCATAATTTAATTGATTAAAATGGTTCATCCTTGGGTTCTATCATCCTTCTGCTCGAACGATGACTTTATTTCCTTTTATTTGAAAGTGTACGCCCCCACTTAATTCGAGCACGGTCAACACCTCTTGTAGTGATTTAGACCTTGATATTTGTCCACCAAAGTCGGCTAAATCTACTTTTCCCTGATATTCAATTTCAACGTTGTACCATCGGGCAATTTTGCGCATAATTGCTGGTAAATTCTCCCGGTCAAAAACAAAATTTCCATTTTTCCAATCGATCACAGCATCCGCATTTACCGAAACGATGTCTATTGCATCATCGTTCCCTGATCTGGAAATACGGCTTTGTTGATTCGGCTTCAACACAACTGCTTTATCAACACGAAAGCCACTCACAACACGAACAGCACCTTCAATCAACGTTGTTCTAATCGTCTGTTCTTCTTTATAAGCATTGATATTAAAATGTGTTCCTAAAACTTCTACACGCTGTTCTGCCGTATGTACGATGAACGGTATATATTTCTTATGAGGACTTTTAGCAACCTCGAAATAACCTTCCCCTGTTAATTCCACTATCCGTTGTTGTTCATTAAATTGAACTGGGAAGGTTAAGGACGAAGAAGCGTTCAACCATACCACTGTTCCATCCGACAATTCTACACGATATTGACCGCCTTTGGGTGTGCTAATGGTATTATAAACCAACTGACGTTTCGTTGAAGGAACTTGATGATCAGCTGTTTGATAGCTTAGATAGCCTTCGGCTTTTTTTAATGGCAAGCCGTGCTCTTTAAATACACTATCGTTCATCTTATTATCCAAGATGATTTTTTTCCCATTAGCTAAGGTTAAAACAGCCTTATCCGTTCCTGGTTTAGGTGTAATATGGGCCTTTTCAAAAGATGTAGGATTATTTTTTCTAGGAAGTAAAAAGAGACCAGCAACTATTAAAAGTAATACTACCGCTGCATATTTAACTAAATTGAAGCGTCTAGTCGTCGGGATCTGATCATAAAAAGCTATTTTTCTATCCGTTCGCTCTTTTAAACGAGCTGATAGCATTTTATATTGCTTTCGACTGAGAGAGGTAGTATATTCTTCTTTGGTTGCAAAAGCTTCATAATAAGCCTCTAAAAAGCTTATTTCTTCTGTAGACGCCTCGCCTGAAATATACTTGTCTACCAGTCTTAAGTATTCTTCTTTAGATAAGGGTTCCATATAGTTGGTTCTATATTATATGACCCTCTTTTTCGAAATTTGCCCACTAGGGGAGATTATTTTTTTAAATTTTATTTAAGAAAGGGATCCACTTACTTTAAGCAGCATATAAATGGTTAATATCAGTAAAAAAGTGAATGCCGTTTTTAATCGGCTAAGTGCCCTTCCCAATTGATTTCTGACCGTCTTTGGCGATATTTTTAATTGCTCAGCGATTTCATTTGTCTCCAAATTTTCATCATACCTTAACTTAAAAATTTCCCGTTGCTGCGGTGGTAAATGCTCAATCAGTTGTCTATAGGTCTCCAAAAGTTCTTTATACAGTATTTGGGCATCCGCACTTTCTCGTTGCAATCGCAATTCTTCTGCTATTTCCGTAATGGGTATATAAATTTGTTCCTTCCTTTGAAGTTTATATACTTGGTTTCTAGTAGCTATATATAAATAAGCAGGTAAATTCCGTATCTGTTCCTGTTCACGGCGTAACCATAACTGACTGAAAACTTCCTGAACAACATCTTCCGACAAGTTTAGGTTTCCCAAACGCTTATAAGCATTATTAAATACCATATCCCAATACTTGGTATACAGTGCTTGAAACGCACTTTTATCACCCATTTTAAGCCGTACAAGCCATAGCATGTCTTCAGGTGTGCTCATATGCGTTGCGATAAAAAAGTAAACAGAAGATTCGCTAAAATAGCAAATCAATGGTTAGATAAATTAAACGATCTATAGTCGGCCATTACAAATAGCTTATGCTTTAACAAGATTAATAATATTTTTTTCTATTCCCAAAAAAATCTCTTCATCAATCAAACTGTTCTCCATTGATTACTTCGTCCAACCAGTCTACACGCACGCTCAAATAGTCTCGAACAAAATCCACGTATTCCTGATAGGTTTCTCCTGCAAACCAGCTTTGGTTTACCTGTGCTCCCAACACATCCCATCTTTTAAAATTGAAACCTTGACTATACTTCAAGTGTTTAGCTTGTGCATCAACATACAGCGGGATGGTTTTTACGTCTTCCTTTACACTATTCCAACGTTCACGTACCAGTTTTTTAAACGCTGGGTCTTGCATGATACGATCGATCCACTGACGGGGCCAATGTGCGTCCGTCAGCATCAGTTTCTTTCGCGCATCATCTATGGTGTTACCTACTCTTTTATCATTATTAAACCCTAAGTCGAAATCCCATACAGGCCCAGTATATATTTTTGGATCTTGACTGCTCTTTTTGTACATGCGCATGCTCCAAAACATATCCGTATTACCGCATATTTCACTGACCAGATAATAATTCACAAAACTCGCCAGGTCAAAATACTGCTGATATCCCTTTGAAGCATCACTAAAATCCTCGCCAAACAAACTGCTTTCAAACGCCGTGTAATAGTTCTTGATATAATCGAATTGTGCTGAAGTAATATCATCCTCATCCGGAAATTTTACTGTAATGGGCATCCCCTTCGGTGTATCGAAATATGTTGGTTCTTGGTGTGCATAACCGTCTTCTTCTACGATAAACCCGCCATTATCCTCATCAATTGGAACCCGATTTTTCCCTTCTTTTACATGTTCGGTCAAATTATAATTCCCCATGTATTCCCCATTCAAAAATAACTCAACATATTGTTGTCGGGGGGTATATTCCAATTCTAACCTACGGCTTAATTCAAAGGCTACATCATTCCGCAGTAATGACTGGTCTCCATAATTAGCCATCAATGCCCAGTTTTTATCCGCCGGCATTCCCAATAATGCAGCTTTATCATGCAATTTTACCTTATATGGCTTCTTGGGCATCCCCCAAGTAGAGTTACCTCTGCCCTTGATCTCCAAAGCCCCTTCAAACAATACCTCTCCAGCTAGTCCCTTTGTAATCTTTAGCTGCCCATCTACATAATCCTCTTTACTGTCAATAGACTTCCCACCTGTAGCGATATAAACAGCAGGCAAGCCCGTATCGCTAAATTTGATCACATAGGTATGTGTATCACCATTTTCAGCAGCTATGCTATAATGGACTAATTGCGTAAAATTCTGTTCGCTTGTATCGCTATGCTGTTCAACTCCTTCTACCGTAACCCCTACACCCGTATGCACAAACGTGGGCACCAAGGTGCTCAAATCCGTACCAACCAGGGTATGGGCAAATACCGTATCGCCTATGATTTCCCCATCAATATCCATCCTCAATGCCGGGTTATTGACTTGCTTAAATATAAATGAGGACAATTCGTGCTCGGCAGATAAATCGATATCGGTTTGCTCACGATCCTTTTTACATCCCATCAATAAAGCGAAAGAAATCGCCCAGATACCCCATAAATGAAAGGCAAATTTTAGTTTCATAATTCAGTTTGGTTAGTTAAAAATCTTTAATATTAAAGCACCGACACCTCGATATGCGAGGCATGCTGCTGATCATGGTAAATGCGATGCGTTGCCTTTTGAAAATCGCTATCTTCCGCGGTGTTGTAAATATCTATAAATTGCTGTGGATTACGGTCTACCAAAGGGAACCAGGAATTCTGGATCTGGATCATGATCCGATGTCCCTTCTTAAACGTATGCGCCACATCCGGCAGGGTATAATCCACCGCCGTAATTTCTCCCGGCCTAAAAGGTTCTGGCTTTTCAAAACTATGTCGGAATTTCCCCCGAAACACTTCTCCTCTTACCAGCATCTGGTATCCCCCCATCAACACATTAGTTGGATTAGGAGAAGGATTGGGTGTATCGTCCGGATAGACATCGATGAGCTTGACCACGTAATCGGCATCAGTACCGCTTGTAGATACCTGTAGTTTGGCCAATAAAGGCCCCGTTAAGGTAATATCTTCCGTTAGGACATCTGTTTCGTAGACCTTAACATCTGGTCTTTTGGAGGCAAATCGTTGATCATCTATCATATATTCCCTACTGCGCGATTGGTTAACCCCCTTCTGGTAAGGTACTGGTGCGTTTGGATCACTCACATATTCATCATAACTTTCAGCTGCTGTAGGCTGTTCAAAACTGAGCTTACCATTGGCATGGAGATATAAGGATTTGCTGGTGGTCTCTTGAGGTGGCCAGGTATCAAAATGCTTCCATTCATTACTGCCGGTAACAAAAATGGTTGCCTCCGAAGGGTTAAATGTACCTTTCCCCTTTAAATAATAATTAAAGAACGGAAGTTCCAAAGCTTGTTGATACCAGGTACTGGTTTTCTGACCGAAGCTGATATCACCAAAGAAGCTGCCATCCCCACGTACCCACCCGCCGTGAAACCAAGGTCCCATGACCAATCGGTTATCTGCTTTGGGGTTTTGCTGTTCAATAGCTTGATACGTATGCAAAGCACCATAGCAATCTTCTGCATCGAAAAAACCTCCCACCACTAATACTGCGGGTTTAATATTTTTCAAGTGTTGCGTAATTTCGCGCGCTTGCCAAAAGGTATCTAGCGTACCATGAGTCGTAACCGCGTTCCAAAATTGAATGCTATCCCCAAAATAGCGTTCCTTTACATGTTTTAAGGCGCCTAATTTTAGGAAAAAATCGTAATTATCGTTGATGGTATAAGCCACTTTCTTTCCTTCTTGCCCCGGTTTAACCGGTTTCGGACGGGGCACGCCGAAGCTACTGTAAAAATTAAAGGCATCGGTTACAAAAAAAGCGCCATTATGGTGAAAATCATCACCACGAAACCAGTCCGTTACCGGCGCCTGCGGTGAAACCGCTTTCAGCGCAGGATGCGCATCCGGAAGTGCGGCTGTCGAATAAAACCCCGGATAAGAAATACCATAAATCCCCGCCTTTCCATTGTTATTGGCAATGTTTTTTAACAGCCAGTCGATGGTGTCGTAGGTGTCGCTACTTTCGTCTACCTGTTTTTTGCTCTTTTTATTCGGAATATACGGTCGGATATCAGCATACTTTCCTTCACTCATCCATTTCCCACGCACATCCTGATAAACGAAAATATATCCCTCACGGATGAACAAGGGATCCGGACCCAGCGTCGCCTTATACTGATCTTCTCCATAAGGCACAACCGTATAGGGTGTCCGGTTAATTAAAAACGGATATTTTTTTGTTTGGTCTTTCGGAATATAAATAGAAGTAAATAGCTTCACTCCGTCCCGCATCGGAATGTACCGTTCAATCTTGGTATAGTGCTGCCGTATATATAATGAATCGGCATTTTCTTGAGCAGAAGATGGATAGCTAAAACAAGCAAGCAGAAAAAATAATAAAGCGGTTTTGAGTGGATTCATCGAAATCGTGATTTTTTTTGTAAAAATAACAAGCAGCGCATTTAAAACAAAAGTAGCAGTAAGGAAGGTATTTTACATACCACTACAAATAGAAAAGCCAATCAGCAAAGCTAATGCGATAATAATAAAGCCGATCAAGAATAAGGTTTTGCCCTGTGCTTTTGATTTTTCGTCGCCCTTCAATAACTTAAGGAATCCAAGAAACATCAATAGCAAAGGGATGAAGGGTATTAAAAAAAATAATCCAAAAAGTTCCATACTGTTATAATTATAGTATACACTGGTACATGTCGGCTTTATGGAAGCACACGTTCATTTTGCAATGCTTTTAAATATGCTTCTTTATCATCCCGATAGAACAGGTTCATCGTCTCAAAAGGAATGATTTTTCCGTCTTTATTGACGATATGTACACAGCTCTTTTTAATACTACGCACATCAAAATCGTATGCATCTATAAAACGCATAATAATGATACGGAAAAGATTATCATAACTTAAGCCATCGGCCTGTATGTTAGGCAGGCAACACAGCAGCTGGTGCATATGCTCGGTTTCTACCTTATCTACTGATACTCCCGTACTAAAGATATCAATCATTTTCTCTTTTAGCACCTGATCCTGTTCATATACAATGGTATTTCTACTATTGTCGAGCAAAACTGCCGGATCAATATAACGCGTAAGCGGAAATACCTCACCAGCTAATTTTAGCGCATAGCCCATGGCCAAAGCGTCCGGATTACAGGGCACAGGTATAAGATCCTGCGCCGTAAAAATGGAGCTTTGTTCCAATATTTTTTGGCGTACGTCTGTCATGGTCATGCGATGCACCGCCGGATCAACTTTTTCAAAACGACCGGCAACCTGTACGGGCTGGAACGTAACCCCTCTTACACAGCGCTGTTTAAGTGCAAAATCAATAATCTCTCCTATTTCGTCATCATTGACACCCAGCTGGAGTGTGACGACCAAGGTAGTGGACAAATTTAAGGCATTCAAATGCTCCAGCGCTTGTTTACGGATTTCCGTCAAATCCTGTCCACGTAAATGCTGGTGAGCCTCCGCTTTAAAGGAATCAAACTGTAAATAAATTTCAAAATCAGGCATATAAGATGCCAGACGCTTCGTAAACTCGAAATCCTTCGCAATACGGATACCATTGGTATTCACCATGAGGTGTTTGATAGGCTTCTTTTTCGCGATATCCAAGATCTCAAAAAAATCCGGATGCACCGTAGGTTCCCCACCGCTGATCTGCACCACATCCGGTTCTCCCTCATTGGCCACGACGATATCCAGCATTTTTTCCACCTCTGCTACTGTACGATGCCGACCGTAATGTGGACTGCTCATGGCATAGCAGGTGGGGCAGGTTAAATTACAACGATCGGTAATTTCGACTACCGTCAAACAACTATGCTGTTCATGATCGACACAAAGTCCGCAATCGTAGGGACACCCATACTGCGTCTTGGTGTTAAACTGCAAGGGCATTTCCGACGGCTTGTTATAATTGCGAATATTCTTGTAATAGGCTACATCGGTTGCGATCAACACTTTCTCGAAACCATGGTGTACACAGTTTTTCAGCATGTACACCTTATTGTCTTCAAAAACAATCTTGGCATCTACCCGTCTTAAACAGGTGCTACAGATGCTCGTGGTAAAATCATAATACGTATACGGACGTTCAGGCATAAGCAGTTTTTATTAATCTTCTGGGCTTAATCATATCAGGTAAATAATACAATAGCCCCACGAGTGAAACCATTTGGATGGTTGAAAGCCCGATTGGCCAGGTATAATGCGGCTTGATAAAATCGAGTAAGAAACGGAAGCAGAAATAAGCTATCATTAATAATTTAAACAGCGCACCTTCTGATAAGTCCAATCGTTTTTCGCATTGCTTTAATCCCATCCACAGTAAAAGTAAGAAAACGATTTCATATAAACTTACCGGATGCCGCATCAAACCATCTCCCAAATCCATCCCCAAAAAGCTGGAAGTCGGTAGGCCATACGTTTCTTCGTGGACGCCCATACTAAAACAACCTATACGTCCAATAATCAAGCCCAGCAAAATAGGATATACAAATAGGTCTCCACTCTTTCGCTTCTCGCCAATCGCCAATTTAACCAGTTCTACTCCCCAAATCCCTCCTAGAAAGCCACCCAATATGGTTTTATTGAGGTAAAGGTAGGTTAAAGGATGCGTACTATTCAATAGGGCAGGAAAATTTTCCATCCCGCCTACCAACCGTGAGCCCAACAATGCCCCGATAGTAGCACCCAAAATAATCCACAACCTATTTTCTGATGAAATAGCGTCCCCACTTCGTCGCTTCAGGTATACATAATAGCGATAGGCTACAAAAAAGCTTAATACTTCTGTTACCGCATGGAGGGTGAGCTGTGCATCACCCAGCCTTATAATCACCGGAAATGTACTATTGATGAGCATCATTATCTTCACGGATAAAAATAACAAAAAACACAAACACCTAACCAACTTCACCCCAAGTTTTGCCATTTATCGGGGGTTTACCGTGACGCGACCGTGATTTCATCGAGGCTTTATCGGGAAAATCCCGATCATCCCCAGTTAGGATTAGGATCCCGCTACGCTTCAAGGTAGAAGAAAGTCAGCAGTTGACTAGAACTTAATAGGTAAATGGCTTTCTGCTTTAACAAATTTTATACATCTTCTCCATTAAAATATAAAACTGACTAATCTTTTTTTCTTACCTTTGCTTTTGTGAAGAAGGCATTTGCCCTCATATTGACCTTTTTATACCTTGGCATTGCCACGGGGTTTAGTACGTATAGCCATTATTGCATGGACCGCTACGTAGAAACCACCTTTTGGCAAAAAGATATGGGCAAATGTGGTATCTGCGGGATGGAAAAGTCCAACAGCAAAAAGAAGAATTGCTGCAAAGAAGAGCACAAACAGGTTAAGCTGGAAAAAAATCACCAAGCAGCCGAATGGGCTTTTCAACAGTTCTCCCCGCTCGCTACGGCAATATTGCCCACCAACTATGCTTTGCATCCCAGCAAAGCGTTGATCAATTTAACGGTAAGCCATCCAGTCAACAATGCGCCACCGTACAGTGGATACCCATCCCTATACGTACGCCATTGCACCTATCTTATATAGCCTTATCCTTCTTATTATTTTGACTGTAATTTAACGGAAAGAAATCTCCGAGTCGCTTGTTTATTTATTTAATCGATTCCTTCATAGATTTCTCCGCTCCATTTTATTTCGGTCGAAATAACGAACGTTGTTCCTAAGAACAATAACCAACAATCCGTCAGTGGGCGGATAGGCTCGTAACTGATAACGCATAATCCGCCAGTAGGCGGACAAGCTCGCAAAAACAAAATGGTTCACTACATCATTGATTGGTCTTTACGTAATCGATTTATCGTCTTATTTCTAAGTCTAGGATTATTTATTTGGGGTGTTTTTGCTGTAAAAAAGAATCCCATTGACGCGATTCCAGACCTCTCCGAAAATCAGGTTATTGTGTTTACCGAATGGATGGGGCGTTCACCACAATTGGTAGAAGACCAGCTCACCTACCCTATGGTAACAAACTTACAAGGTTTGCCACGTGTAAAATACGTCCGTGCCAACTCCATGTTCGGCATGAGTTTTATCTATATCATTTTTGAAGACGACGTGGATATCTATTGGGCGCGTGAACGCGTATTAGAACGCCTGAGCACCTTAAATAATACGCTGCCACAGGGAGTTACGCCTACTTTAGGCCCCGATGGCACCGGTGTTGGGCATGTACTCTGGTACACCTTGGCGGCGCCCGATATGGATCTGGGTGAGCAACGGGCCATACAAGATTGGTATGTCAAATTTGCCCTTCAGAACGTTTCGGGGGTAAGCGAAATTGCTTCTTTCGGTGGCTTCCAGAAACAATACCAAGTAACTATCGACCCTAACAAACTTTTATACTACAAGCTTTCGGTTGCCCAGGTAATCCAGGCAATCCGAAGCAACAATAATGAAAGTGGCGGTCGTAAATTCGAGATGAGCGATATTGGTTACATCATCAAAACAAGTGGTTATTTGGCGTCTATGCAAGATATTGAACAGTTGCCTGTTGGCAATCAACAGGGCAATCCCATCACCGTATCCGATATTGGAACGGTGCAAATGACGGGCGAACCGCGATTGGGCATTTTCGATCAGAATGGCGAAGGCGAGCGGGTAGGCGGTATCGTTGTAATGCGTTATGGTGAAAATGCAGCAGCAGTAACCGAAAATGTAAAAGCAAAAATGAAAGAAGTAGCAAAAGGCTTACCGAAAGGCGTAACCTTTGATATCGTTTACGACCGGGGCGAATTGATTAAGGAGTCGGTATCGTCCATCAAACACACGCTTATAGAGGAAATGGTCGTGGTATCGCTCATTGTGATCCTCTTTCTCTTCCATTGGCGCAGCGCACTGAGCATAATTATCCAAATACCAGTAACCATTGCCATCAGCTTTATTCTATTAAACGCCTTTGACATCTCTTCCAATATTATGTCGTTAACCGGGATCGCGTTAGCCATTGGCGTTATTGTAGATAATGGCATTATCATGAGCGAAAATGCCTATAAACACCTTGCTGAAAGGTATCATTCAACACATCAAGCAAGTACAGAAGCATGAAGCGATTAAAAAAATTATTTAAACGGAAAAAAAGCTGGATTTCGGAAGAAGAGCGGATTGAAATAATCGGCAAAAGCAGTAAGCAGGTAAGCCGCGGTGTTTTCTTTGCTACGGTAATTATTATTACCTCCTTTTTACCTGTTTTTATGCTTACCGGGCAGGAAGGTAAGCTCTTCCACCCGCTTGCTTTTACCAAGACCTTCATATTAGTGGTGGATGCCTTATTGGTTATTACCCTAGCGCCTGTATTGATTTCCTTTTTTATGAAAGGACGGTTTAAGTCAGACCAAGCTAATCCGATAAACCGATTCCTGGAAAAAATATATGAGCCCATTATAAAGATCGTGTTAACATGGCGTAAAACAACCATCGCTATCAACATCATTGCGCTACTGCTCACCATTCCTTTGCTGAAAAAATTAGGGACCGAATTCATGCCTCCTTTAGATGAACAAAGCATTCTTTTTATGCCCGTTACGCTACCCGATGTGAGCAACAGTGAGGCCAAACGTATTTTACAGGTACAGGATAAAATTATCAAAAGCGTTCCGGAAGTCGCGCAGGTATTAGGTAAAGCGGGCAGAGCGAGTACCGCAACCGATAATGCCCCCATGAGCATGATCGAAACGATTATTATGCTCAAACCTAAAGACCAGTGGCGGGAAGGCATGACCAAAGAGCAGCTTATTCAAGAATTAGACAAGAAACTGCAAATTCCGGGTGTCGTAAATGGCTGGACGCAACCGATCATCAACCGTATCAATATGCTAGCTACGGGTATCCGTACCGACGTTGGTATTAAAGTTTTTGGCCAGAACCTCGATACCTTGGCCAGCGTTTCAGAAAAAGTACGGGAAACGTTGGAGGGAACACCAGGCATCCAAGATCTCTATGTCGAACCCATCACTGGTGGAAAGTATTTAGCAGTCGACATCAAAAGAGATGCCTTAGCCCGCTATGGTTTAACGGTAGATGAGGTGAACCAAACCGTAGAGTCGGCTATCGGTGGTGCCGCTATCGGACAAACCATAGAAGGACGTAGGCGATTCAGTATCAACGTCCGCCTCGCACAAGACTACCGCAATAGCCTAACGCAATTAGGCAGAGTGCCTTTGCAAAGTGCCTCCTTTGGCGAAGTACCTTTAAACGCTGTAGCCAATCTCCGTTTTGAGGATGGCCCACCGATGATTACCTCAGATAATGCCCTGCTACGGGGTGCCGTTTTATTTAATGTGCGCGATCGGGATTTAGGCACAACAGTGCAGGAAGCGATAGAAAAATTGAACAGTGCTGAAGCGATTCTACCTCCAGGTTATTTTCTGGAATGGAGCGGACAATATGAAAATTTAATCCGCGGACAACAAACCCTATTATGGATTGCGCCCCTAGTCTTCATCATTATCTTCTTCGCGCTCTATTTTGCTTTCCATTCATTAAGAGAAGCATTTTTGAGCTTGGTGACGATTCCTTTCGCCCTTATAGGCGGTGCTTACATGATCTATTTCTGGGGTGTCCATCTTTCTGTAGCGGTAGCAGTAGGCTTTATTGCCTTGTTTGGGGTAGCGGTAGAGACCGGTATTGTCATGGTAATTTATCTCAATGATGCCATGCAGCAACTGGTTAAAGCCAAAGGAAATAGCAGCGAAACTATTAGTAAAGAAGATTTGAGCGCTTATGTTATCCAGGGTGCGGCCAAAAGGTTAAGGCCAAAAATCATGACCGTCTGTGTTTCATTGTTTGGACTTCTACCGGTACTATGGGCTACCGGTGTGGGTACAGATGTGATGCGTCCCATCGTGCTCCCGATGATTGGGGGTGTGCTGACTTCTTCTACACATATTTTACTGGTTACCCCACTAATATTTTTAATGACCAAAGAATACGAATTACGTAAATATGGAAAATTGGAAATTTATGATGCTAAGTAATAAGCGATATCGTTCCTTATATCCGCTTTGCTTACTGCTGTTGTTACTCCTAACAGCTTACAGCAGCCGTGCGCAAGCACCTCAGGCGGCCGTACTCCCCTTGGATACGATTCTTGCACGCATCGATCAACAAAACAGCAAACTAAAAGCTTATGCTTCCAGAAGCCAAAGCTTTACTTACCGCGCAAAAGCGGCAACGAGCTGGATGGCGCCCATGGTAGGGGCAGGTACCTTTATGACGCCTTATCCCGGACAAGCGTTAATGAGTGATGGCGACAAAGGGTCGCTGATGTTTACTGTAGAACAGGAAATTCCAAATCCCAGTAAGCAACAAGCTAATAAACAATATATCCAGTCGCAGGCCGCTACAGAAGATGCAAAGCGCGCCGTTAATCTGAATGAACTCCAAGCCCAAGCTAAAAGTTTATACTATACCTGGGTAATTGCCGCACAACGGATCAGTCTTTTGAAGGAAAACGAAACCTTACTCCAAAGCATGAAACAAATCGAAGCTATCCGCTATGAGTATAATCAGTCGCAACTCAGCAATGTCTTTAAAGCCGAGGCTCAGCTCGAAGAAAACCGCAATATGCGCCAAATGCAGGAAGCAGAAATTGCACGTGCCAGAGCCTGGTTAAACAGCTTGATGAATGTTCCCGGCGATACACCCTTTACTATTGATACTACTGCTACTCCTACATTCAGTCCACAAGCAGCACTTGACACCACATTGCTGGCCGAGCGTAGGAAAGATATTCATCAAATGAATGCCGATATGCAAACCATGCGTTTAGGTATTGAAAGCATGAAGCGCGAACGTAAACCAGATTTTAAAATTCGCTTTGATCATATGAGTCCGCTAGGCAACATGATGCCCAATGCTTATAGCGTTATGGGTATGGTTAGTATTCCTATCGCGCCTTGGAGCAGCAGCATGTACAAGAACGAAACGAAAGCCATGCAACTGGAGCTGGATGCCATGCAACAGGAGCGACAAGGAATGCTATTGGAAAGCCAAGGGATGCTATATGGTATGCAAGAAGAAATCAGCAATATGGAAGAGCAGATAAAAAGAATAAGCGACAAGGTCATTCCTGCCCTACAGCGCGCTATGGAAGCTACCTTTCAGGCTTACCGCGAAAATAAGCAGCAATTACCCGCCGTATTATCCGACTGGGAAGCGCTTAATATGATGAAGAATTCTTTGTTAGATGAAAAGTTAAAGCGCTATCTAATGCTCGTAAACTATGAAAAGGAACTGTATAAATAAGCTCGTTATAGGTTGTTTGTTGCTGTTAGTTACGGCTTGCACACCGAACAGAGACCATACGACAGACCAGAAGGTACATACACATAACACAGTAGATTCAAGTGTTCGCCAGCTCGCACAAGCTACCAATCAACAGGTTGTAGCTCAAGTAGCAACAATACAGGCCAAAAAGGGACTACAGGTATTTCCCGTTCAAGTAACCGGAAAAGTAAACTACGACAGTCGGAACAACACCAGTATAAGTAGTCGCGTAAGCGGTCGACTGGAACGAATATACGTTAAATATAACTATCAGCCAGTTCACAAGGGGCAGCTGCTTCTCGAAATTTATTCGCCCGAACTGGTTAGCGCTCAACGCGAGTTGTTGCTTTTACGTAACACGCAGCAACAAGCCTTAATGCTAGCTGCCATGCAGAAGCTACAATATTTGGGTATGAGCACTCAGCAAGTCCAACAGGTTTTGAAAACGGGTACCGTATTATACCGCATACCTATTTATAGTACAGCGAGTGGTTATATCCTCGAAAAAAGCAAACCGGTTTCAGCTGCACCAGCAGCTAATAGCTCCATCATTACCGGCAATGCTGAAGAGATGGATGCCATGAACGCGTCATCCACCGCATCCATGCAACCCCCACCTCCTACCCGTCTCGAAAGCTCACCCATATTACTACGTGAAGGGCAATATGTAAATACCGGACAAGGGATCTTTACCATCTATACCAACACCGACTTAATAGCCGAATTTGCCTTTCCATCTAAATGGGCCACAAAGGTTTTTGTAGGCAAAAAGATACTTTTTCAAAATATAGACCAGCCCCAAGAAAGCTATCAGGGAGAAATTGGCTTAATTCAGCCGACGTTCAATGCCGGAGAAAATTTCAGTATAGCACGTGTTTATCTTAAAGGAATAAAATTACCCGTGGGTCAACTGCTAAAAGGCACATTAGCCTTCTCCGAAAAAGAAGGGTTCTGGGTACCCAAACAAGCAGTCGTACAACTCGGAAATACCGCTGTTGTCTTTAAGAAAGAGCAGGGTATTTTTAAGGCTGTGCCTATACAAACTGGCATTTCTACCCAAGAGGAGGTACAAGTAATAAGCAATATTGAGCATTGGCAATTAGCGAAGAATGCTGCTTATCTCGTAGATAGTGAAGATTTTGTATTAACAGATAAACGCGTTGGTGATGAATAGAAAACAAGCTATAAAAATCGTATTGGCCTCCGCCGTTGTGCCATCCCTTTGGTTAAGCGCTTGCTCGGGTCGTAAACAATCGAACAAAGCGACTGCCACAAGCACGTACACTTGCCCGATGCATCCGCAAATCGTACAAGACCATAAAGGCTCCTGCCCAATATGCGGAATGGATTTAGTTCCTTTTGATCGGAATAAAAAAGATAAGTTCTTAACCTTAAATGCAGAGCAGCAGGCTTTAGCGCATATTAGCACTGCAGTTATTGGTGCAGGAAATGTAAACAATTATACGAGAACTAACGGTAGATTGCGGGTAAACCCAGAAGAAAGCAATGTCATCAGTAGCCGTAATGCCGGCAGAATTGAACAATTATATGTAAAAGAAACAGGCACCTCCATCCGTAAAGGGCAAGCCTTATTTAAAGGCTATTCCGAGCAGCTGCTCACCTTACAGCAAGAATTATTAATGACCCATAAGCAGGCGGAACAGTTTACCAGCGACACGCGCTTTCAGGATATTTTTGAAGCAGCGAAACAGAAACTGTTGTTATATGGCCAGACTCAGCAGCAGCTTTCTTCCTTACTGCGTAGTGGAAAGGCCTCTCCCTATATCACTTTCTATGCACCTAGCAGCGGAGTAGTATCCGAGCTTTTAATAACCGAAGGCCAGTATGTCGCTGAAGGGGACGCGTTATTACGATTAGAAGGCTACCATAGTATGTGGGTAGAAGCGGACATTTATCCGCGTGAAGCTTCTTTAGTAAAGGAAGGGCAAAAACTCACCGTATTTGCCAATGGCAACACGGAACAGCCACTCCAAATGGAAGTGCAATTTATTTCACCCGCTTATCAGGAAAGCACACAGCTTTTGCAGTTAAGAGGAACTATTGCTAATCCGGACAACAAGCTCCAAGCAGGTATGCCCGCTACGATTCTATTGCCACAGACTTCCTCAATTGAATCGTTAAGCGTTCCCAGCAATGCTATTATCCGGAGTGGGAAAAGCAGTCATGTATGGATCGCATTGGGTAAAGAGAAATTCGAACCCCGTATAGTAGAAACGGGAGCCGAAGCCTTTGATCGAACGGCCATCACCAGTGGGTTAAAGGCTGGAGATAACGTGGTCATAAGCGGAGCTTATTTGCTATACAGCGAATATGTACTCAAGAAAGGAGGAGTTGTTAATTAGTTATGAGTTATGAGTTATAAGTTGCGCGTTACGAGTTATCAGTTGTGCGTATCTAACTAATTTACAATGAACGCATCACTTATAATTCATCGTTCATCACTTATCAAGCTTTTAAGACAATATCTAATATCTAATATCTAATATCTAATATCTAATATCTAATATCTAATATCTAATATCTAATATCTAATATCTAATATCTAATATCTAATATCTAAATAAAATGAAAACAACATTTTTAAACATCGGATCAACTGCATTGGCAGCAGCATTTTTTTTAACATCTTGTCAAAATGCAGACCAATCGTCCAGCGATTCGGCAAAAAAGCAAACAGAAGTTCAGCAGGATGAAACGGCCCAAACAACACCTACAACGAAGCGTGCCGAACTTAATGCCCTCTATCCACATTACCTCCACTTACAGGAGGCATTAGTTGAGGGAGATGTAGCGCAAGCCAAAGAAGCAGCGCTTTTGATAGAAGAAGCCAGCAAACTTTGGGATGGCGGAAAAGGGATACAGACAGCGGCGGGTAATATCCTATCGGCAACTGATTTGCAAAAACAGCGGGAAGCTTTCGCGACGTTAAGTGATGCTCTTGTTGCGCAGATTAAGGCAGAAGGCGTTGCTTCCGGTGAATTCTATTTAGCACATTGTCCTATGGCAGCCAACAATGATGGCGCTAACTGGATCAGTCCGTCGAAGAACATTAGAAATCCTTATTTCGGAGAAAAAATGATGACCTGTGGCAGTATCACAGAAACCATTAAAAAATTGTAGTTCGTTATACGTTGTGCGTTGTGGGCCGTAAGTGCTTACAACGCACAACAAAATAAACAAAAATGTAACTATTACATTTTGCAAAACGTAAAAAACAATTATAATTTGGGTTATACGTACAACTCGTAACTAAAATGTAACCTTAAAGGTGATTGGCCAATTTTTGCCCGTTAGATACAACATTTTCTCTTGCTGATCGTATGCAATGCCATTGAGTACGTCTTCTTCCCCGTGGATGAGCTGGGGTAAATAATGTTCCAGCATACCCTCAAAATGCATTTTTCCCACGACATAACCGGTATTGGGGTCGATCTTATAAATAGCATCCTCATGCCAACGATTGGCGTAAATATAACCGTCGATAAATTCCAGCTCATTGAGTTGGTCTACCGCCCCTTCTGTACTATTAACCGTCAAGGTCTTCACCACACTGAAATCATCCGGTTTTACATAATACAACGTAGACGTGCCATCGCTCACCAACAGGTTCGTACCATCGTTGGTCATTCCCCAACCCTCCTTCGGCCAGGTCAGTCGCTGGATAGGCTGATTTAAGTTCTGCTCATCATAAACCAACACCTGATGTTCTCGATAGGTCAATTGATACATTTTCCCTTGAAAAAAAGTTATCCCCTCCCCGAAAATCTTTGGATCTTTTATGGGGATAAGCTTTTCAGTCGACCCACTTTTCGGATGGTATATTCTAATCGAACTCTTTCCATATTCACCGGTACTTTCGATCAATTTTCCTTCATGAAATTCAAAACCTTCCGTGAATGCATCTTTATCGTGATGGATGGTATCTGCGACATTGAAAATGACGGTAGCCGGAGCCGGAATGGCTGTACTCGTATCACTATTATTATCCTCGCTTGTTGTTTCGTTGTTTTGCTGATTGTTATTACAGGCAACTAAAACCAAAACTGCCCATCCCAGTATACAAATTGTTCGTTTCATTATTAATAGCATCAAAAGTGAAATTTGCCACGGTAAATTCCTTAATCCGGGCGGAAGATAGTTATTTTTGACTAATTACATTGGCTTCGCTTTCCATAAACTATTTCTACTAAGCTTAAGACAGCTTAGTTTCGAAGGGTTCCTGGCGGTTATCCCAAAAATATAATAGGTTTATAGCTTCCTCAGTCACTCTATAGAAAAGGGAACATTGTTTTGCTACGAAGGTAATCCTAACACTGTTATCAATTTCTGAAGCTTTAAACATTAAAGGATTAACGGCAATCAGTTTTACCGTTGCCTCTACCTCTTTTAAGAAATTTCTTTCCAGAACGATGACCGAATTTTGTTGTTATAAATTGATATACAGATTTTAGTGTCTCTTTGGCCGATGGTGTGTAAAGGACATTCAATTTCATTTTGCATTGAGCATATTCTCTATTCCGGTATATTGGATAAGGTTACCATTATTAGCTTGTTTTAAAGATTCTTTTACCCCATCTATAACATATTCAGGATAAAAGAAATCTTCTTTTTTTTCTTCAAAAGGAATCTTCATCGCTTTCAAAAAGGCCTTCACAGCCCTTAGTTGCTCTTTATTTTCTGGGTGAATTAACAATGCATCCATGCACAAACTTAACTAATTTTACCTTTTTTCACAAGTCTTCATTTCTGTCTTCAACCCCCATCGCAATTTAATTACTATCTTTATGTTTTAACTCAATAGCATAGTACCATGAAAACATTTCTTTTTTCCCTTATTGGATGCTGTTTATCCATCGCCTCCTTTGCCCAATCGGTCGATAAAATCGACAATATAAGTGTTCAACCCATTGAACATGCGGCATTTCTGCTTGGCTGGGGAGATCAACATTTTTTATTCGATCCCAGTACGGATCCAGAGAAATTAAAAAACCTGCCTACACCCAATTTAGTGTTTATTACAGACATCCACGGTGATCATTTCAATATTAGCTCGTTGCAACATCTTGATCTTTCCCAAGCTACTTTGATCGTTCCGCAAGTGGTAGCCGACCAGTTGCCTGACAGCCTGAAAGCAAAAGCGCGCATCTTAAAAAACGGAGAGCAAACGAAATTAGCCGGTATCCAGATTGAGGCCATTCCGATGTATAATTTACCCGAATCAGCGGAAGCTTTTCATACCAAGGGCAGAGGTAACGGCTATGTACTGACATTGGGGAATAAACGGGTATATGTCAGCGGCGATACCGAAGACATTCCCGAAATGCGCAACCTGAAAAATATCGCTATCGCATTTATATGTATGAATATGCCTTATACAATGACAGAGAAACAAGCTGCCAAAGCCGTATTAGCGTTCAAGCCAAAAATTGTTTATCCATACCATTACCGGGGACAAAATGGAAAAAGCGATTTAAAGGCATTCCAACAGTTAGTACATGCTGGCGATCCAGCTATAAAGGTTATCATACGGGATTGGTATCACTAGTACTTAATTTGGTATCGCTAGTACGTAATAAAGCCGCATGAATTTTCTTTAATTGGTGTTCGTGACGCGCTAAATGGAATTGTATAAACATAAACCATTCGTATCGGGTCAAAAAATCCAGCGTCGGAAAAGGTGCATCGATACAGACCGCTTTAACATTGTTTGTCTGCACGTTTTCCATTAACATGGACTCCTGCTTTTCCAATTGATCGATTAGTGCTTCTTTAGTAAACGGACCGTTTCCGGGATAAATGAAATCCGGAGATTGCAGTTGCGTATCAAAATCAAGAAAAATAGCCTTTAGATCAGGTACAAAACGATCGATAGCTCGTTCTGCGTCTTTCGTATGCCCGTCAGGTAAACCAGCAGTAGCTTTAATCATATGGTCGGCCACCTGCCCTGCCGTCCAACCCCCATAGGCGGGCTGTTGATTTAGTTGCTTAGCATCAAATAAGCTAAGTGCATGTATGAAATGACCAAATTTTTCTTCCAGGCCACTTAATACGTTTTGTTTATTAAATTGATTTTCCATAACTATTACTTTATAACAAAGATAAATAGGTCTTAAATAGTTATGGATGGTGAAAAACGACAAATATAGCGGTAAAAAAAGCACATTGTATTTCATCATATTTTTAACGAGGTTTGCATAGCTCATGGATGCAGAACAACAATATCACACGGTACTGGCCATTGCTGGCTTTGACGGTAGTGGTGGTGCAGGAATACCTGCCGACATAAAAACCATTTCCGCACTAGGCTGCTATGCAACTTCCGTACTCACAGCCTTACCAGTACAAAACACGCTGGGAGTACAGGCATTACATGCTATTCCTCCAGAGGTGGTGGTTAAACAACTCGATGCCCTGCTAACAGACATTCCACCACAAGCCATCAAGATGGGAATGGTACATACCAAGGCGATCGTTTCGGCCTTGACGAAACGATTAGAAGCCCATACGAAGGTATCCCTAGTGCTCGACCCAGTGATGGTATCCTCCAGTGGCCATCAGCTCATGGAAAAATCGGCCATACAGGCCATGATAACAAAACTATTTCCCTTAACCCATATCCTCACACCTAATCTAGACGAAGCCAGTTTATTGGCCAAGATGCCGATTAAGACCATCGACGATATGCTTCAGGCAGGCCAAAAGATCAAGGATTTAGGCTGCCAATCGGTTCTTCTTAAAGGCGGCCACCTAAAAGGCAATACCTTAACCACTATTTATTTTGCATCCGACGGACAGCAGCATACCTATTCGTTTCCAAAGATAGAAACACCTAATGCCCACGGTACGGGATGTACACTCTCCAGCGCCATAGCGGCTTATCTCGCAAGGGGTGAAAATGAGCTGAGCGCCATCACTAAAGCACAACATTATGTTTATCAAGCGCTTTTGCAAGGCAAAGACGTAGCCATAGGCAAAGGAAAAGGACCTTTAAATCATTTTTTTGACCCGGAGAAAACCATTAAACGAAAAGCAGAAAGCGGAAAGCAAGGTAACTGAATTTATACGTTTTAAGAATGGGGCCTACCGCAGACAGACGTCTTAATACTTGCGTCTTATGTCTTGATACTTGTATCTCATATCTAATAGCTAAATTTGTATTTTTACCTTATGATTCAGGAGAACCTCTTACTCATATTGACCTTATTTTTCGCCATGGCCATGCTGTACCTCGTCAGTCAGCGTTTAAAAATTTCTTACCCTATTTTACTGGTTATTGGAGGCTTGGGTATCAGTTTTATTGGCCAAATGCCTGATAATATCAAGGTTGATCCAGATATGGTATTCCTAATCTTTCTACCGCCCCTCCTCTTCGAGGCAGCATGGTACACTTCGTGGAATGATTTCTGGAGATGGCGGAGGTCAATCCTTTATTTAGGGTTCGGATTAGTATTATTCACCTCCTTAGCTATTGCTTATGCTACCGTATACCTCATTCCGGGTTTCACCCTAGCCTTAGGTTTTCTATTAGGAGGGATTATCTCTCCTCCGGATGCTGTTGCCGCAACATCTGTTCTCAAAGGTATAAGTATGCCTAAACGAGGCTTGGCCATATTAGAAGGAGAAAGTTTGGTAAACGATGCCGCATCACTTACGGTTTTTCGCTTTGCCTTAGCCGCTATCATAACGGGGCAATTTGTATTACAGGAAGCAGCGACAGAATTTATAATTTTATCGGTCATGGGTGTAGTCGTTGGACTCGTTATCGGACACCTTCTTTATTTCGTACTGCGTTACCTGGCCAAGTCGTCTAACATCACCACACCTATTACCTTAATTGCACCTTATCTCATGTATATTGTAGCCGAGCATTTTGAATGGTCAGGAGTACTCGCTGTGGTTAGTGGTGGATTATTTTTATCCTTTCGTTCCCGGGATTTTTTAAATTACCATACACGCCTCCAAACGAAAGAAGTATGGGCTACCATCGGCTTTCTGTTAAATGGTTTTGTCTTTATTCTGATTGGGTTAGAGTTGCCTGTTATAATGGAAGGCTTGGAAGGATATTCCAAGGAAGAAGCTATTCGCTATGCACTTTACATTAGTGGTATCGTTATTGTTTTACGCATTATTTTGGTCTATCTTTCGGCCTTTATACCACGTTGGCTAAGTAAGCGTATCCGCGCCAAAGAAAAAAGTCCGGGACTGAAATTGCCTTTTATCATTGGCTGGGCGGGTATGCGCGGTGTCGTTTCCCTGGCCTCTGCACTGGCCATTCCTTTAACACTGGAAAACGGAGAAGCTTTTCCACATCGAAATCTGATTCTATTCATTACCTTCATTGTTATTCTCGTTACCCTGGTTTTTCAAGGGCTTACCCTCCCCCTTTTTCTGAAAGTATTAAAAGTTGATGAAATAGATGAATATGTACCCGAGCGTGATCAGGTGGAGGCTATTCGACTTCAGCTGGCAAAGGAAAGCATTCACTATTTAGACAAAAAATATGAGCGCGAAATGGCAGAATACCCAACCATCGGACGGATTAAAGAGCAATTGCAACGCAGTATTGAAGCCACAGAAAGTACTTCTAATGAACAAGAGAAAAAAGACCAACTCTTTTCCGTGCGTATGCTTTATCGGCGTGTGATGTTGGAATTGGTGGCATTACGCAGAGCGGGGCTGGAACGTTTCCGTAGGGAAAAGAAATTCGATGACCATGTTATCCGCGAAATGGAGCATAATTTAGATTTAGAAGAAGCACGGCTGAACAAGCAGTAATAGGCTGTAAGCTGTAGGCTATAAGCTAAATGCCTAGAGCCTATTGCCTAGAGCCTATTGCCTACAGCTTATTAACCCTCCTATTGCTGCATATACTTCGGTTGTACCGATACCCCTCCTTCTTCACCTTTAATCATGCCCATAAATTCCGGCAAATGTTTCTGGTATACACCGCGCGGACTGGTTTGATATTTCTTTGCCACAAAGGCAGCCATTCCAACCACTTCGCCCATCATTCCGCAGGTACGCATAACCCGTGTGCTGCCAAAGGCAACATGCGTCGTACTGATATCTCTTCCGGCCATAAATAAGTTATGGATATTGCGTGAATAGAGACACCGATAGGGAATCGTATAGGGTGCCACACGAACATGTTTCGTGCCGGCAAAAAACTCCTCATCAGGAAAATAAAGACTATTTTTCTTATCCGGAAAATGAAGATCTATTGTCCAGGTTGCTGTAACCGTTGCATCAGGATAGACTTTACCCTCCTGAACATCCATTTGTGTTAATATATGATCGCCCATCAAGCGTCTTGATTCCCGTTTTCCACCGATATAAGCTACCCAAGCCAACGCTCTTTTTGCATATTTCTCTGGTTTATGGTGCTTAAGGTAGGACCAATTGCCATATATCGCCCGTAAATTATGATCGCGTATCTGTTCCGCTTCAGTAATGGTATTGAAGTTGCCAAAACCCGTTTCCCACTGCCAATCAGACTTCTCTTCGTCAATATGGTATTCATCCGAGAAAGGAAGTGCCCAAGGTGTCTCCGGAAAGGTCGTTGCACTATCCACCGGTAAGGAGGCCCATAAGTTCGATGTCCCTAAGGTAAAATCATCCGCCTTATCGGGAGCGAAAGATTCGCCTGTTTCCTGCTTGCTTTCCCGCCCCATACGGAAATCAGCGCCAGCCAAAAAGCCCAATGTCCCGTCGCCCGTACAATCGGCAAAATAGGTACCGGTAAAGCGCTTCTCCTGATTGGTCTCGATATCCCGCCCGATAACAGCCTTAATCGTATTATTTTCAGCTTCCGCCTCAAAGACATGGGTATTTATAAAAAGAGAAATATTCTTCTCATCCTTGATGATGGCAAATTTTCGGGCATCACCATATTCTTTAGCATCCGGATTCCCGTTTCCAGGATCACCATTATCCAGCTCCCGCACAATTCTACCTAATTTCGGATAATAGCTTTTATCGAGATCGCCCATCAAGTGCACGCGTATTTCTGAGCTATTATTGCCCCCTAACAGCGGTCGGTCTTGTATTAAGGCTACTTTCATTCCTAGTCGCGCAGCGGATATGGCGGCACAGGTTCCCGCCACGCCACCACCAACAACTACCAAATCGTAGTTTCCCATTTCCTTTCTGTTGGTACGCAAGCCAAGCAGCTCATTGCGCAGCTTATCTAATGCTGTGAGCTCATTTGGCGGTTCTATTTTAGGTGTAGCATCGAATAGAATGGCGTCTACACGACCGTTAAACCCTGTTAAATCTTGCAATACGAGTTCCACCGAATCTTTATCTACCCTCACTTCACCACCGCTGTACCATTTCCAAGCGCTATCGCCACTTTCGCCAAAAGTTGGCGCTAATGGCTTTCCATCAACCTGTACTTTAAATTTGCCTGGACCAACTGGAAATGGTGCCCAATCTTTGGTTCGTATCCACACTTGGTATGTTCCTTTTTTAGGAAACCGCACATACGTCTTGGCATCTTTTACCGGCCTACCCATACCATGGGCCATGAGGTAAGAAGAGTGTAATACGGGAAAAGACTGCTGATCGATCACCCATCCTCCCTTTTGCTGGAAAGATTCTGCCTCTACCAGAACCCGATCTTGCCCTAAAAGCCTGGTAAAGCAACAGAGCATCATCAAAAAGAATGTACTTGTTTTAAGCTGTTTGTTCATAACTGGTTTTGTTGTTTTCGGTAAGCATTTAATTGTTTCTTAGCCGTATCTGTTAATTGATTTTTTCCATTCATGGCCTGATAAACTACTTGAGCCTTCTGTTGATCGGTCGATTTTAAATAGGCCATTAGTTTTTCCTGTATTGGTGGCGACAGATTTTCCTGATGTGCTAAAAGGCTCACCCCTTGTTTAAATAGCGCTTGATTTAACTTGGGTAAATAATTGGCAATCTCCTCGACAAGCCGCGTATCCAGCGTCAGTCCAGTCATTCGCCGCAACAAAACGACCTGTTGGCTATAAGCTGATCGGGTAAATATCACCCAAAGCTTTTCTTGCTCCGATCCCGCCGTAAAATAGCGAAGATTAATTTCTTGTGCTACTCGACGAGCGGCAAATATGTGGTTGCTTTCCAGCACTGCCAACACATCCGGCAAAAAGCCTTTCTGCACCATACCCTGCTTATCCATAACCTCATCTAAGGCGAAATGCACATAATGGAAGTTAGTACTTTTCAAGAAGCGATGGAGCATTTGCTCATCCAGTTTCGTCTGCATAACCTGATGTATTTCGTCTACCACCTGACCATGAACTAAATGCCATAACGTATAGCAGGTATATAAAGCCCCCTCAATCACTTCCCCTTTCACCGTATTCTTCGTTGCGCCCGTAACCGCATCCACCGAATCGGAAAGCCTTTGGGTGGTTGAGTCCATCAACTCTTCCATCTTAAGCTGCTTTAGTAAGGACTCATCATTTGCGAGGATTTGTTGCAGTTTTTCATAGTCTGCTGGTGTAAACTCCTGATGATCCAACTTGGTTAAAGGTTCATCAAGAGGCACTTCGTATTGGATATAATTTCCCAACAGATCCCAAAAGAGCTTAATACGAACCGGTTTGCAAACATTATCCAAGCAAACCGGCGTAAAAATATCCTGAAAAAAAACCGAAGGAAAACCACTGCTATCGTATTGCAGTACCAGCTTATCCGTACCATCTGCTCCAGTACCGGCAATAGTAAACGTCTCCTCCCGTTGCTGGGCACTGAGGTGGGCAACAGAAATCCCGATGAGGATCATTATTACATATAAACGCTTACCAATCATTGCCTAAGTATAATAAAAAAAGCTAAGAGTAAGAAAGCCATGCTGTCGCTGTACAATCCGTGTCTGTTTTAAAACGAATCCACCTCGCTTGAAAAGAAGCTGGAAAATCAAACTCAAAAGTTTCACCTTTTTGAACGTCAACCGACTTGTATTTCATCCAATTTCCTTCCCCTCCCGGGTCAACTTCAATCGTTACAGTTACTTTTGCTGCCGCTTGATGCGACAAAGTTAATTTTCGTTTATCATAAAAACCGATTAAGTAAGGGTCTGAAGGAACATTGCGGTGGACTAGTGTATTCATCCACGGGCCACCCTCCCCTTTTGGTTTCCCCATTTTCCACAAATCATCAATCGCACCCAACCACACGGCGGCCTTGTTATCTGCAGATACCACAATATGCTCGTTTTTATTCTTCGCTAATACCTTCGGGTCGATACCGGTCATCACCAGCATACCACGATACGAAGCATAATCATTGATTTTAAAGGGATGAGAACTTACCGGTCTAATCTTCGCAAAACCATCCGCATTCTCGGCAGGTAACTCATAAAAGGTACCTTGACAATTGAATAAATCTCTTTCGGTTGCTACCTCCCTACAGACACGTAAAGCTCCCTTATTATTTAGTGCGGTTAAGGAGCTATCCCCTAAGGGCAACCTCCAGCGTCTTCCTTTATCATCTGTTATCAATACTGACGAAGCGTCTGTCGATAACACATTTTTTGGAATGGCAAAGCGCTTGGCGATAAAAGTTGCCGTAGAATCATCCGTTTTGGGTATCAACTGCAATTGTTCATTAAGCTCATAATAAGCGCTTGTCGCTGCTGCCTGACCATCCTCATAAGACTGTGCCAAAACACCTAGCGCCTTTCGATCATTCCCTAGGCCATAGAGCAGTCCACCGTTAAAGCTTGATGCTTGTGCAAGTCCCCGAAAAATGGCATCAGGTTCTCCCTTCCGTTCATCGTGCTGTCCATAGGTAAAATGAACACTAGCTAGTGTTTGCTGAGTCGTTTTAACCCGAATCCATTCCCCGCTTTCTTGTTGATCAAAGGAAAGATTCACCGTCTCTCCGGGCGAAACCGGTATGGTTTTGAAGCTTGTCCACTGCCCATCACCCTGCCTATCGATCTCAAGGGAGAACGTAGTTGGTGTCTTCCCTTCGTTAGTTAACCAGCAGGAACGTAGTGGCCATCCGGCAAACAGAAAAGGGTCAGAAGTCTGTCCCGCTTGCACCGTGTCATGTTGCCAAACGGCTCCATCGGCAGTTGCTGGCCCTAACTTATCGGGTTGATCTATGGAAGTAAACCAGAGGTTTGAATTCGATTGCCCGGGGCCTTCAATAGATCCTTTTTGTTTACGTTTGTTCAAAAATTCCTTCTGTGCCGAATCATCACAACCAAAAACCAAGCGATCATTCCAACGGGCAAAATCGCCGATAACCTTAAGATAGGCAGAACGGGGGCGTATACCCGCTGTATGCCCACTAGTAAATCCTTTTGGGAAATGCCAGAACATGCCGTGCATCGTCATGAGGTAATCAGGTTGTGCTTCCGTACCCACATTCCGTATTCTAGGCCATTCGGTATTCCAACCATGCGCTCCGTCATAACTATGACTCGCTTTTGGCAATCGGAAAAAAGACCATTTACCAGCCGACCGAACGCCCAATAGCAACGATTTATGATCCCACCCGTTGGTCCATATCGGATCTGACTCCGGATGTTCATTACCATAGATGCCGCCCGGACCGGTAACTTCCGTAAACTGGTTTCTACGAACCAGCTTCCAATTTTTACCGTCCCACTCCGATAAAGCCCCTGCTTTTACATCAAATTTAGTCAGGGCTTCCTTCGTTGCTTCACCATTGTTGGAATAGACCAATACACCCTGCCCGGAATAGAGTCCCTTCCCATGTGCTCCCGGTAGTAAAGATGCTTCCTGAACCATCTCTCCGGGTTTTCTCGTGACATTACCATCTACGTACAAGGTTTTTACATCCAAGGAATCAACCCCTACCTCATAAAAACCTTCTTCCATCGTACCATAGTAAATTTTATGTGCTGGATCGGTCAAATGTCGCGCATTGCCCGTCATACGGCCGGGCATGGTTTTGTACGGGATTACCCGTACGTTCCTTGTCGAATCAATCACATAAGGACCAATAAACAACTGCTGACTTTCTCGATGTATCATTCGGTTGGCAGGTGTCCCTCCAATGCTTTCGGTTCGGATAGTCCGTTCCAGATCGTTTGTAATTTCGTATAATTTGTCTGACGACCCAAAGGGCAAGTGCGGGCCATAGGTAATCACCCATAGGCGATCCTGCCAAGGTACCACAGCGCCTGTACCGCATTCCCCTTCCTTATTATACATGGCCAAATGTGGATAGATGCCACTAATTTGTTTAGGCTCCTTAAGCTCCTGTACTGCACATGCACTTGCCTGTAAACAAAGGGCTATTAAACTGATTTTCTTAAATCGTTGCATCATCAAAATTTATTTCGCTTAATAATTCGGGTTTTGTTTCAAATTACTGTTCGTCAAGATTTCCGTAGTAGGAATTGGCCACAAGTACTGTCGTGAAGCATCAAATTTACGTATCGTTATTTGTTTAATCAATCCGGCGCTAGCCATGATAGAGAAATCCGCTACACCATCTTCATCGATAGTTGGCGCTTGCGGAAAAAACCATAGCTTGGGTTCAATCACTTTTTTACGTAAATCGGCTACATCCAATAAACCATAATTCGGTTTGTTCAGCACCTTTTCAGCGAGGTTCCAACGGATAATATCCATATAACGAATGCCTTCTAACGCAAATTCCATCCGGCGTTCTGTCCGTACAATCCGGCGCATATCGCTTTGCGAACCGAGTTGTACCGCTGGATAAGCCGCTACATTAGCTGGTTCCACCCCATAGGCCCGTGCACGAACTTGATTGATGGCATCGGTTACCGACTCATCTAATGCTCCTAATTCAATCTTGGCTTCTGCGTACATTAACAACACATCTGCATAACGAATGATAATCTGGTCGGGCTCTATTTTCCAGGAATTTTTCAGCCAATCATCGTCAACTCCCTTTTTCCATAATAAGCCATTATACGATGCATATTGTGCTACAGAACGCGTATCATTATTGTTAACCTTCTTACCGGTATTGACATTCAACACCTGTAAACTATCTGGATGGGGTTGGTACATAAAGCCCAAAAGTGGTGTCTGAAACTCCACAATAGTCTTTGTACACCGTGGATCACGGTTTTCAAACGGTTTATGCGGATTAAACAACGGTGATTTATCGATTGGCAAGCCATCGGTACATAAAAAAGCACAAAACAAATCCCAAGAGGGAACCTTGGCGGCCCATCCACCGGCATTCCGGGACACATAGTTCTGACAATCGCCTTTTGTAACATTAAGTTCGATGGAGCGGGGAAATCCAAAAATAGTTTCTACAGAATTTTTTGTTTTAGACAGGAAAAGGCCAGCAAAATCCGAATGTAATTTATAGATACCCAAATCCATACAAGCCTTTGCGGCTTCCTTCGCCACTTCCCAATCGCTCATTTGAAGAGCAATGCGTGCCTTCATGGCTAAAGCCGCACCTGCCGTCGCACGTTTAAGCTCATTAGCGCTGTATTCGGTTTTCAGATTTGCGGCAGCGAAATCATAATCCGCATAGATTTTCTGCAGCACCATTTCCGGATCCGCCTGTTCGGCCGTTAAGGCTTCATCAATTTCCACCATGGTTTCGGTATAGACAATATTACGGTAACGCGCTAATAATAGCGCATACTGGGAAGCACGTACAAAACGTGCCTCAGCCACATAACGGTCGCGCTGCTCCTGTGACAGTACATCTGCCGCACGATCTACGCTGGCGATCACGTCATTAGCCCGTGCAATACACTTATAGGCATTTTTCCACCAGTCGCCTACCCAGCCCGACTGTCCATTAACGGTAGCATTAGTCACTGGTGTTAAGTCTTCGCGGTACATCCAGTCGTCTGTCCAATCATCCTGATCTACTGGCCAAAAGACCGCCTTATATAGACCGTTTAGGGACATATCAATCTCTTCTGGCACCGAATTCCACGTTTCACTTGATCCTTTAGACAAGGGGTTCATATCTAATTTACCACAGGAGCCTAGAAGTAGAAGGACCATCACAAACCAAGCATATCTTTTTATAGAGTTTCTCATAGCTATTTCATTAAAAGTTTAGGGAAGCACCGATTAAAAACGTTCTAGTAATGGGATAACCGAAGGTATTCATTTCCGGATCCCACCCTTTTGGAAAGTGATGGAAAGCAAAGACATCATTCACTGTTCCATAAAGCCGGAGTCCTTTTAGATGTACTTTTTCCATCCACTGTTGTGGAAAGGAATAGCCTACGGTTATATTTTTTAATCGGAAATAGCCTCCATTAATCAGCCAGTAGTCGGATACGGCATAATTATTTCCCGCAGAAGTATTGGAATAGCGTGGGTACTTCGCTTGCAGATTTTGCTCATCGCTCTGGTATTTGCTCCAGCTGTTCCCATCTAATATAGCCGGAAAATTACCCCAGTTTTCACGTAACGGTTGTACGATATCTGGGTGTAGGCGACTGTTTTGCTTTGCTACCCCTTGGATAACAAAGGATAGATCCCAACTTTTATAACCTAGGTTGAAATTGCCTCCGAACATATATCGGGGTAATGAACCGCCCAGCAAAACCCGATCATATTCCGGAGATATTTTACCATCGGGCACACCGTCTGGCCCACTAACATCTTTGTAACGGATATCGCCCGGCCTTACGTTGGCGTTTAGCGTGGCTGAATTATCCACTTCTGCTTGTGTTTGGTATAAACCATCCGATAGGTAGCCATACCATTCATTATATTCGCTGCCCTGGATTTTGATTTGATTGCCAAGAAATTCCGTTCCGCCAAGGTCACCCATCCGCGAAATAAAGTCGGATATATTAAAGGAAGCACTATAACGAAAATCACCCAATCGGTCGTTCCAACCAATTTGCGCTTCCCAACCTTTAGTAAACATCTTCCCAGTATTTTGGTCAGGATTATCAAAGCCTACATAATCGGGGATTTCTAATTTTAATAGCATATCCTTCGTTGTTTTCTTATAATAATCGCCCACAAAAGTTAACCGGTTATCAAAGAAATTAACATCAAGTCCAATATCAAAAGAAGAAGTTGTTTCCCAGGAAATATCACGAATGACATACTGCCACTGGGCGGCCGACTGTGCGGATACCACCTGATTCCCTTGATAGAATAGGGACGCATTCTCAAAATTTAGCAGCGCTTGATAAGGATAATTACCGATGCGTTCATTGCCCAACGTTCCGTAAGATGCTCGTACTTTTAGAAAGGACAAAGGTTTCCATTTATCTTTTAAAAAGTTTTCATTCGATAATACCCAACCGGCCGAAACAGAAGGGAAAGATCCCCATCGATACCCAGGTGCAAAGCGGGAAGAACCATCATAACGAATATTGGCTTGCAACAAGTATTTATCCTGGTAATTATACATAACGCGTCCGAACCAAGAACGGTAAGCATTTTCATAGGCATCCCCACTATTATCGCGAAGGTCCAAGGGTCCAATATCCAAATAAGGATAATTAGATAACAAGTATTGGCCACGCGAAGCACCCAGGTTTTCATTAAAGGCATAGAAGTATTCGTAGCCAGCTAAGGCGTTGATGTTATGATCGCCAAACTGCCTGGTATAATTCGCCAGGAACTGTACCGTATAGCGATGGCTATCATTTCTAGATTCACTCAATTTCGTTTCATTATATCCATTAATATATCCCGCTATCCGATCCGGTTCGTTAAAACGAGTATACGGAATTTTCTTTCTAAAGCTTTTTCTTTTATCAAAATTGAGAAAAGGGGAAAACACACCCGATAAGGTTAGCCCGGATATAGGTGTAAAATCTACATTAATTTTACCACCAACTTGGTTATACCAAGTATGGTTAAAGCCTCCATCATGCATGATCGCATAAATATTGTCGCCATCCTTTCCAGCACCAAGTCGACCGTCCGACCACATGGCTGCATAAATAGGTGGTGTGATACCCACTCTATAAAATGGTTCATCTAATGTTTGTTTAATGATAGTACGCCGGTAATTCAAATCAACACTTGCCTTTAAATATTTGCTGATGGTAAAATCATTGTTGATTCGCGAGGTAATTCGATCATAACTCCTTTCATCATAAAAAGCATCATTTTTGTCATAGACGATGGACGCGCGAGTTTTGACAAACTTATTGGCGCCATAAATACCCAACACGTGGCTTTGGCGTGGTGCATAATCGTTTAGTATTAAATCACGCCAATCAGTCGCCGGATAGGTATCCGGGTCTTCCCGGTTCAACTGCCAGTAGTTGTCAACGACATCCTTGGTATAAATGGGATATTCCTGATCATTATTGCCATTATCATTCCAACGCAGCTCATTACTCAGCTGCATATAACGAATGGCATCCACATATTCCGGGTATTGCGTAGCCTTTTCCCAACCGTATTCGACCGAATAATCCAAGCCCACTTGCCCATCTTTAGCTCTTTTTGTCGTTATTAAGACAACTCCCGAGGCCGCACGGGAGCCATAAATAGAGGCTGATGCGGCATCTTTAAGTACCGAGATATTCTCAATATCATTTGGATTTACGGTATTGATATCATCGATTGGTACACCATCCAGAATATAGAGTGGATTGAGGCCTCCGTCCGTAATGGTCGTAATTCCCCGTACCCGTATTGTAGCAGAAGAGCCCGGTGCATTGCCGCTACGTGTAACCATAACTCCTGGCACTGCCCCTTGTAGTGCTTGGGAAACTTGTGTGGTCTTACGTGCCGAGACCAAATCACCTGACACACTTGCAATAGCGCCTGTTAAATCTTTTTTCGCTACGGTGCCATAACCCACGACTACCACTTCATCCAATACCGCTTCCTGACTTTCCAACACAACACTTATGGGCTGTTGGAGATTCAGTGTTTCCAATACAATTTCCTTTTTAATAAACCCCACCGAGCTGACTACCAATATTTCGTTTTTTAAAACCCTTAAAGAAAACGTTCCATTGGCATTCGTTTTCACACCATTAGCCGGGTGCTCCCTTACATAAATCGAAGCATTAGGTATAGGATTTCCTTGTTGATCGGTTACTTTACCTGAAAGATTTATTTCTTGTTGTAGATTTGATTTAGGCAACTCTTTTTTCCGTTCAATAAGTACCGTTGCCTTATCCATGGTATAGGTCAGCGGCTGTGTTGCTAAACACTGATCCAGTATTTCTCTTAAGGGTCGATTATGTATATGAATAGTTACCGGGGTAGCACTATTCAAATCATCTGTCGCATACAAGAAATCATATCCTGTTTGTTTTTTCAATATTCTAAAGACACTTTTTAAAGATAGATTTTCTACGGAAAGGCTGGCATTCTGTGCACGAACGGCAGCTTCGACCTGAAAGTAAAAGATCATCGTCAGAAAAACGGTGTATTTCATAACCCATAAAGGTTTTGACAGATAAGAAAATCCCCTATCCGCTTTAGCAGTATATTTTTTGTACATTCGTATAGGTTTTATAATTAATGAACTGTGGTTTACAATAGTTGGTTACGGAACCTGTATAACCGGAAGTGGAGCGAACACTTTCGGTTTTTTTGTAACCCTTAATTTAACCCGCATTACGCTGTAGGCTTTAAGCATCTGCCGATTTATCGATTTGCAAACCGTGCAAATGGCTTACAGCATACGGCTTATTTCCTATTGCTGAATTTAGGTCTATTTAGGAAGTCAAGGCATAACAACAATCCTCCTTTCCTTTTTAAAATAAGAATCATTTTCTAGCTTAAAATGCATATTTCCCAATTTTTCCAAGTAGCTTAACAACTCTTCAATAGGCTTCGTGCGCGAAAAGGTACCGCCGAATTTTTTGGTTGGAATAAGCCCTTGAAAAACCACTTCGGTATTGTACCAGCGCGAAACTTGATGCATAATCGATTGAATATCCAGATCATCAAAAACAAAATAATCACCTTTCCAAGCTAAAAAGACTTCAGGATCTACCCTAGCTTTTCCGAGCTGACGATTACTGATATCTGCTTTTGCCTGTTCTCCTGGTGTTAACACCAAACGGTGCTCCCCTAAGGATACTGCTACTGAACCCCCTGTCAATGTCGTCAATACTTGAGGTTCATCCGAATACGCCGAAATATTAAATGCAGTGCCCAACACCGATACGGTACTCCCATTTGCTTCCACCACAAAAGGTTGCCTCGCTTGGGACGCCACCTCAAAATAAGCTTCGCCCTTCAATCTCACGTTACGACTTTCTTTCCCAAAAACGGTTGGAAAGGTGAGTTCTGAGCAAGCATTCAGCCATACCTTGCTCCCGTCCGGCAACGTTAGCTGATAGGTTGTACCAGCTGGTATCCGTAGTGTATTCCATTGGTCAGCTAAGGGAATCTCCTTCGTCTGGTCTTGAACTGCATAAACCAGACTATTGCCTTTTTCTTTTTTTATAGTTGCAACACCCTGTTGGTTGAAGCTTCCCTCTTTCAGATCCGTAAGGTTAATCACCGTTCCGTTAGACATGCGTAATTGTGCGCCGCCTATTTGATCGGGCAAGGCGATCACATGGTCTGCCACCAGGGGTTTCTCTTCGTAATGCTTCCACAAGACAATTCCGGAGCCAATCAATAAAAAACTGGCCGCTATCGCCAACAGCTGATAATACCTCTTGATTCGCTTTATTTTCTTTACTGGAACTTTTTGTTCTTCGATTCTTTGCGCAATACGTGCTTTCATTAATTGAAGGTGCTGTTCATCACGCCAGGACCAGTCGGATTGTCCCTCCAAATGGTTTAGCCATGCTTCTACCAGCCTTTTTTCATCGGCTGTGCACTGTTCATTGGCATAACGTTCTAATAAGCTTTTAAGTTCCTCCTCGGTCATCGATCATATGATTTATAATGCGCGTTTATATCGGTGTTTCTTATAGGAGAAGCAAAAATGGAAATGGTGGTAGATGAAAATGATTTTTTAGTCAAAAATTATCCGCAGCATAGCCAGACAATCGTCAAGAGCAATAGGGCGCTATATTGATCGTTGTTTAATTGCTCACGCAGTACCTTGAGGGAATTATAAATCTGCTTCTTGACCGTTTCATGCGATATACCAAGCTTTTCGGCAATCTGCTTATGACTCAATTGCTCTTTGCGGCTCAGTAGAAATATCTCGCGCATTTTGTTTGGCAATTTTTCAATTTCTGCCTCAAAAAACTGCTCTAATCCTTTTGCGATGTACATTTCATCTGGCCCGCCTACCAGCTCGTCGAAAAAAGATTGCATAGCACTCAGGTAATTTCGACGCGCTATATTCCGTCGAATGAGCTTAACCGTATTATTGCGAACGATAGTGAACAAGTAGCTATGTAGATGTTCAACATTTTCTGCCGACTTCCGATATTTCCAAAAGGAGACGAAGGCATCCTGTACAGCATCTTCCGCATCTTCTTCATCACCCAAAATGCGTACAGCATATACGAAGAGCCGTTCCCAATAGGTGTCGTATAGCTCGGCAAAAGCCGAATCGTCACCCGAAATAAAACGCTGCAACAATACGCTATCTCTTTTTCTACTCATGAAGATTAGGTTATTTCAGCCTAACGGCAATGCATAATCTGGCTTAAAATATATTCGAATATATAAAAAAACTTTAATAACATACTAGTTGGTTAAAATTACCGTTTCTGTTTTGGTTCTACCATCATTACGTTACATTTGTTCTCATAAGCGTCCCCAGTCTAAATTTATACCATCCTTCTTCACCTTAGATTCCTAGCTTCCACGCACAAACTCCGTCCTCCATATAGAGTCCTTCTAGGATTTATCCGGGTTAAGTCCAGGTTTCATCATAAAAAACCTGGACTTAACCCGGATGGAACCCGGACTCACCCTGGACTCACCTCAAAGAAGATGCAACTTTTGTACCAGGTAATCCCACAACTTGTACGAGAGAAACGCGAAGCCGGTAAGAAGTTAATCTGTAACGTTCCGACAATCTAAGCAGGCTATAGGCATGATGCAATATAACCATTGTCGGTAATTGTGACAAATCTTTTTACAGAGTTCCAATGCTTTTTTAAAAAACGAATTTTTGTTGTGCATCCGAATAATGACAACAACGATTTCTCTCTATTTCGTATCTTTACCTTACAAAATAGAAGTACTATGGCAAAAGTGAAGAATCTGATCATTAAGGGTAGCGACGACAAACCAATAGCTTTGGACATCTTTTTTAATGAGACCCATGAACAACAGCCAGTAATTATCTATGCCCACGGTTTTAATGGTTTTAAAGACTGGGGGAATTTTGATTTGATTGCCGAACAGTTTTTGGCATCTGGTTTTACCTTTGTTAAATTTAATTTTTCGCATAATGGTACGACTCCTGATACACCGGAAGACTTTACAGATCTTGAGGGTTTTGGTGAGAATAATTATACCAAACAGCTGTACGATCTGGGCTTAGTAATCGACTGGGTTCAACACCCTGCGAATAGTTTACGATATGGCATCGACAAAGAGCGCATCGGACTCGTTGGCCACAGCATGGGCGGAGGCATCTGTATCTTGAAAACGGCCGAAGATAGCCGCATAAAGGCATTGGTAACCTGGGCTGCCATCGGTGCATGCAAAACACCTTGGGGCGGTTGGTCAAAAGAAAAAATGATGGAATGGAAACAATCAGGCGTAGCTTACTATACCAATAGCCGGACAAGACAGGAAATGCCTCTTCATTATCAGCTTTATGAAGATTATCTTCTGCATGATAAACAGTTGGATATTCCAAAGGCAGCAGCTACCCTTCCAATTCCTTGGTTACTTTGTCATGGAACGGAAGATACAACAGTGCCTGTAAAAGTTGCTTATCAATTCGCAGCGGCCAATCCGAAAGCTACACTGCTTACGGTGTCTTCCGATCATGTTTTTGGCCGTAAACATCCTTGGAACCCACTTGAACAGCCCATACCCATGCAAGAGGTCATCAATAAGAATATTCTTTTCTTTAAACAGCATTTATAAAACTTTTAAGCGCAAATTACTGAGCATTAAGATTACTTAGATTCCCAATACCTAAGATCCATCGGTGCCAGTGACATTGTAAACAAACCATGGAACCATATAGTGACTGCCTGGTTTTATACCCCTCATAAATTAGCAACTAAATTTGATTGTTATTTCAACCATTTTGGTGTTTTTGTTTGAAATAACAATCATTTTATAAACAAGCCAGCAAGTTATAAACGATATAGTTATGGCCAAATACTTTTTAAGGTATATACATTCAACTGATCGCATTGGGCATCTCCGCCAGTAGCTTTTAGGGTCAGCCCCTTATTTTCAGCAGGTATATTCTTGTTAATAGGCATAAACAATAAACCTTGATCTGCAAAGATTTCCAAGCCCGTCCGATCAACATAAAGGATTAAATCCAATTTACCCTTATCCGACAGTTCCGCACGGGCACTCACACCGTCTACACTCAATTCCTGTTCTGCCACATTGTAAAAGATATCCACTCCCCTAACGGTAATGTGTATGGAAGACGCATTACTGGGTGTTAAAGTCGTGCGGATTTCCAAGGCTTCGGCATCAGCGCCTTTAGCTGTAAAAAGTTGTCCGTTTTTAAGATTTACGGCAGAAACGTTTTGGTGATTTTCGCGCAAATTGTTCAACTCCTTAATAGGTGTGCGACTCAGCCGCGGCCCCTTTGGCGTTTGAACTAGCTTGAGCTCCAGGGGTATACTCATCGATTGATTAAATTTGCTACCATTGCCGTCGGTATGGGTTCGCCACCAGCCAATTTCAATGCGCCTGCCATTTGGTTCGTTATTGTACGTTTGTGAAGCATAAAAATCACGTCCTCGCTGGCCATTTAACCGCTCTATTTCGGGCACAAACGTTTGGCCATCAAATGAACCAATAGCGTACTGGCTGTTTGCTCCCGTTAGTATCCATTTTTTTTCTTGCGTACCCTCTACCGGAAGTTCAAAGAATTCAGGGCATTCAAATAAATAGCGATCATTACCTATTCCTCCTTTAAGCACACTTGCCTCTTTCCAATCTTTCAGGTTCGTCGATGTTAAGAAATGCATGCTATGTTGATCGTTTGCTTCCGGCACCCAAACAACCATAACCCAATGCTTTCCTGGTGCATACCATATCACCTTTGGATCACGATTATCACGCTTTATGTTGGGTACTACAGGTCTATCGAATTTAGTAAATTTCCGACCATCCGTACTGTAAGCCATGCCTTGTGTCCACGATTGCTCTCCTGCAGTATAAAAAACGACCATGGGTGGATTTGATGTAGTGCCTAGACCACTGGTATTATCCACATCCACCACACCACTTCCACTGAACATAGTACCATAGCTATCGGGATACAGTGCCTCCCCCACTTCAGTCCAATGGATGAGATCTTTACTCACCGCATGTCCCCAATGCATGTTACCCCATTGCACACCATAAGGATTGTGTTGAAAAAACAGGTGATACTCACCTTTGTAATAAACCAATCCGTTTGGATCATTATTCCAACCTCTTTTGGGAGAGAAATGAAATAGTCCTCGATTCGGTTCATGGTATGATTGCTGTGCATCCAGCTCTCGATCTTCCTGCTTAATGGCATCGAGATCAGCAGATACGGCTTTTTCATCGTTAGATGTGATTTCCAGTTGTTGTCCTTTCCATGTACTAATATCTAAGTAAGCATACCAGTCGGGTTGCCCCTTAGCTAACTCGATATCAAATGCCCGCACGGGCTTTCCCTGTACCCTAATTTCTATTTTTTGCTTAGGTGCGCCGTTTTTAACCGGTAACAGCAACCATTTCTTCTCTGCGGTAATGGTTTTAACGGGAGCATCGTTACGATCGTTTATAACTATTTTCTGGCCAGCCAAAATGACGGGCTTCGCAGGTAAAGCTAGTGTTGATGCCATCGGAAGGGTTGCCATGATGGCCAATTTAATCCACTTATTCTTCTTCATATATTGCTAATAAATTTATTGTATCACGTTCTTATTTACCTCTAAACAAGAGGAGTTAATAATGCTATCAATTTGACTTAAACGGACTAAGGTTAACCCGTTTAAATTCGATCTTTTCGGGAGATTTGAGCCGAAGTTTATCAAACACGCGGTTCGGGAAAAAAATATCGGTCAAAACGGTCAACCCCTTATCCGCAAACAGCTCAACGGAATTGACGTCCACCACCAACGTTAGTTCTATGCTGGTATCTTTCGCTACTCTCGGAGCAACAATTCGTTTGGCAAATCCCGACTCGAAATCTGTCTTTCCTGATTGTGAACGATCTACGTAAAATTGATTCTGTTGTTTATCATAGCCAACCAGCACTTGCTCTCCCAAATCATTTGCCAGTTGGACGGTGAAATCATCTAGATTAGCTGTAGTCAAATCGAGCGAGTAAGTCATTGATGTATTTTTAAGAAGATCAGAAAAGTCTTTTTCTGATGCAACCGTCACATTGGTCATTTCTTCCATTTTGGTTTTTAAATCATTCAGCTCTTTAACGGGTGCTGAGCTTAAAAAAACTTCATCGCCAACTCTTTTGAGAGTTAATTCACGAGGTATCGTATTTGCACTGCGCCAAGCCGTTGTTGGTACGACATTGGCATATTGCCAGTTGCTCATCCAACCGAGAAAAATAATACGGTTCCCTGTATTAGACCAAGTCACTCCAGCATAATCGTCAGCGCCATAATCAATCCATCGCGTTTCTTTCTTATCGGGTTTAAAGGTCTTTCCATCAAAATTACCCACAAAATATTGTGTAGCCGATCCGCCATTGGGTCCTCCCGGATTAATGCTCACGAGTAAAACCCATTTACGCTCTCCATCCACTATCAGCGGAAAGAGGTCTGGGCATTCCCAGACTCCCCCATGAGCACCAATCCCCTCACCAAATTCACTCAACTTGCTCCATTGCTTCAAATTTGGCGAACTATAGAAGGTTATAGTTTGTTTAGTAGCCAATGTCATGATCCACCGTTTAGTTTCTTCGTGCCACCTTACCTTGGGGTCGCGAAAGTCCCATATCCCCGGATTAGGGAGTACTGGATTGCCTGCATATTTGGTCCACGTCTTGCCCTCATCTGTGCTATATGCCAAGCTCTGGTATTGATGTTTTCCTGTCTTTTTTTGTTCTATTTCCGCATTATGATGGGTAAAAATCGCTACCAGGGCATTAGCACCAAAGCCTGCTGTATTATCTTTGTCTACTACCGCACTCCCAGAAAAAATAGTCCCTAAACTATCTGGATACAAGGCAATGGGTTGCTCTTCCCAGTGGATAAGGTCTTTCGTGGTGGCATGCCCCCAATGCATCGGGCCCCATACGGCACTATCAGGGTTGTGTTGAAAGAAAAGGTGATAAGTACCATTAAGATAAACCATTCCATTAGGATCGTTCATCCAGCCTTTTTTCGGACTGAAATGAAAAAGGGGGCGATATTGTTCCTTTTTTAAAGTTTCATGAGGTTCCTTTTTCGCTTTTGTTACCTGTTGGCATGCGCTTCCCCAGATGACGGTACATAAGAGAAGCGGTATTAATTTATGGTTCATATCCATTCGATTTAATCGTTAATAAACGGTAAGGCATTCTGCCCAAACAAGCTACATCGTTTTCCATAGACACCTTACCAACCTGTATTTTGCTTATAAAGTCCCTTGCTAAAATTTATTTGATTTAAGGGGATGGGCAAATATTCGTCACGGTTCTTTTTAAAAGAGGCATCTTGCAAATGGCTTACTCTCGATTTTTCTTTACTAAAGTAATTGTTTAAATATTCCGCTGCAATGCCCCAACGCACTAAATCAAAAAAACGATATCCTTCCATTGCAAATTCAAGGCGTCGTTCATAGCGAAGCGCCTGACGAGCGTAATCATTTGTCCAATGACAATTTATCCCCGGTTGATACATGCCGATTTTATACGCTGATGTATAAGAACCATCGGCACGCTTTAGAAGCGCTGTACTTTCTGCAGCCCGTTTCCTTACTTGATTAATCAAAGGCAATGCCTCAGTTTCTCGATTCAGCTCAATTAGTGCTTCTGCTTTCATCAACAAAACATCGGCAAATCGAATGATTGCCCAGTTCTTTGAACTACCAATAAAAGGTGGAATTTTCTTAAACGATGGATCATCATAGGCCACTGTTTCTTTCATACTTAATAGCGGCCCATAAATCTGTGGCGCACGTGACCAAGTGCTTTTATAGATAAAATCAGGCTTATATTTGTACGGATGATCTGGTATCGCTGCCGTGTGGTCTAGGCGAGGGTCAAACGTATGGCTCTTATAATCGCCTGTAGTTGCCACATCGTTGTCGTTAAAAGTATCAAATTTAGGTAAACCATCATCGTCGGTTTGGAAGGCATTGATTAAATTATGGCTGGGCACATGGAAGCCACAGCAACCATATTCCTGGTTCATGGGATAATTCAATGAATGCCCGTTATCCACCCGACCGGCGGGTGTACCATCATCTAATGAATACTGAATAGCAAAAACTGATTCCGACCCATTTTCATAGGCTGTTAAAAAGTTTTCAGCAAAGTCGGGCATCAAGCTGTATGGGCCGCTGATGACTTCATCGCATAAGCTATTTACCTCTTCCAGTTTTGGCTTGTCGATAGCAATGACTTTATTTTGTTCATCTTGTGTATACGCCTGATAAAGTAAGGTTTTCGCCAAATAAGCTTTTGCCGCATAGGCTGTTGGCCGACCTACTTCTGCTTGCTTGTCCGGAAGATTATCTGCCGCAAAACGAAAATCGTCCGCTATTTTAGTCCACAGTTGATCACTGGTGTACGTACGGTTCGATACCGTATCGTAATCATCCCTCGGAATGGTTTCATCAATATAAGGTATATGTTTATATAAAATCTTAAGCAGGAAATAAAAATGCCCACGTAAAAAACGAGCCTCGGTCTGCCGCGTTACTTTATTTGGAAAATCGGTATCTGACAACGCATTAATACGGCCTAAAGCATCATTAACCCGACCAGCTCCCATATATAGGCGAAACCAAGTCACGTCCGAAGCACCTAAATCCACGCGGTTCAATGCAAAAGTTTCGTAAGCATGAAAGTCAGCCACATCACCCGGGCCATCTCCGCCTTTATAAGCATCGCCACTACGAATACTACCATAGGCCCACATGCTGCTATAAGGAGCAGCCCAATAATCATTTCCTAGAGCGGAGTATGCTGCAATGAGCATTTTTTCGGCGTTTTCTGGGGTATTCAGGTCATCACCTGAAATGACACCTTGAGGATCTTGGTCTAAGATTTTTTTGCAGGAAGCAAAAAATAAACTTACCAGAATCGCTATTACTATTTTCATCTTCATGTTATTTCATCTTTTAATTAAAAGGATAGATTAATCCCTACCGTGGTCATTAAAGGAATGGGAAAAGCATTACCTGGATTTTCTGGATCAGGTGCGTTGTATGTCTTGCTTTTTAGCAACAATAAATTACTAGCCTGTAAAAAAATCCGTGCTTGTTGTACATGCAATGTCTGCAAGGCATCTTTTAGATTATAACCCAATTGAATATTCCGCAGTTTCAGATAAGAGCCGCTTTCTACATAATAGGTAGAGCTACGTCCTTCATTATTTCGATCCACCGTTGTTAAAGCCGGAATCGTTGAGTTAGGATGCTGGGGGGTCCAGGCATCCAAGGTACGACTACCCCAATTGGCCCCTGGTGCTAAAGAGGAAAAATCGGTTAAATTCTTATAGGTATTATACACACTATTTCCTTGTATGCCTTGCAAGAAGAAACTAAAATCAAAGCGCTTATATGTTATAGCGGTGTTAATACCATAAATAAAGTCAGGATCTGAGTTACCAATGTAATCACGATCGCGATCGTCGATAATATGATCATTATTTAAGTCTTTATACCGAATGCGTCCTAGACCTTTACCCGGTTGTTCAGGCGAATTTTCTACTTCCTCCTGAGAAGTAAATAAACCATCGGCTACATAGCCAAACATGGAGCTTACCGATCGTCCTAAAATTGTCTTATCGGTTCCATTGCCAGGATAGGACGTCAAGACCTCTTCTGGAAGTTTTGTAATTTTACTCCGATAGGCAGAGATGTTCGCACTGATATCGATGGTAAGGTCTCTTCCGATGGAGGTATTGTAATTCAATACAAGCTCTAATCCTTTATTATCAACTGAAGCACCATTGACAAATTTTGCACCTCCGTCACCAAGTACGGCTAAATAGGCTGGACTGATTAGGATATCTTTGGTTTTTTTAATAAAATAATCTACCGATCCGCTGAACTTATTGTCAAACAAGCCAAAGTCGAGCCCTATATTATGCTGCATGGCTTCTTCCCACTTAAGTTGATCATTAGCTCGTTGGATAAAGACAAATCCTGAGGGCAATTGCCCGCTTCCTTTTCCGCTTATGTCATATGCCGTACCCCCATCAAACGCCCCGCTTAAATTAGTACCATAAATGGCCGAATACAATGCAAGTGATGCATTATCATTAGTCTGTTGGTTACCTGTGATCCCCCATCCATAACGCAGCTTTAAATCGGAAATGACGGGCAATTTTTCTTTAATAAAATTTTCTTCACTCAGACGCCATCCCAATGATGCGGCAGGAAATGTTCCAAAACGCCTATCCTTACCAAAGCGCGAGGAGCCATCCCGACGAATGGTTAAAGACGCTAAATAACGATCATTAAAACTATAATTCGCCTTTCCGAAGTACGACAATAACGCACTATTAGCACCCCCGCCAGCATTATCCTTAAGGGTTGATCCCGCACTCAAATAGGCGTAATTGATATTTTCCAAAGCCAAACCTTGTCTACTCCCTGAAAAATTTTGATTAATTAATTTGATTTGTTCATGACCAGCTAATAGTTCCAGTTTATGCTTTTCATTCCATTCCACGTTGTAGATCAAGGTATTTTGCCAAGTTAAGCTACCGGCATAGTCCGTGCTTGTATTTACTTGATTGGTAGCATCGGCTAAAAAGCCCGAAACATAAGATTTGCGCAAAGTACGCGCATAATTGCCGGCATAATCAATCCCAAAATTGGTTTTAAAATGCAAATTGGGCAAAATAGCCAAATCGGCATAAGCATTTCCAAAAATGCGTCCAAAATGATTTTTATTTTGGCGGTTATCTTCAATCAAACGCACGGGATTTTGACGGTCTGCCATACCAGGAGCCGGTCCACCCCAACCACCATCTATGGTATGAATGGGCACGATTGGCAGGTCAATTAGCGATAAAATGGTGATGTCTGTGGTAGGTAAGAGCACATCTTTCATATAGGTCGCTGAAAAATTTTCACCTACTTTAAGTCGGTCTTTAAATAGATTGAAATCGGAATTGAATCTTGCAGTTACCTTTTGATCGCGTGAGGCTTTAAGGATACCTTGATTATCAAAATAACTTAAGGAAAATAACGTATTGCTTTTTTCATTACCATTCGAAATATCCAATCCATAAGATTGCAATAGCGATGTACGTGAAATTTCATCGAACCAACGTGTATCGGCCGGTCTCATGGTCTTTGCCTCATCCAAATACTCGGGTAAGATAATCTGATTTAAAATAGGATTGGTGAAATCCCCATTCCAATCGTATTGATAGGTCGAATTCAGGTTTGGATTCAGGTGATCATTAATTGCTGCTTGCCAATAAGCCCTTCCACGCTCGTCGGTATTCAGGACATCAAGTTTGCTAGTGTAAAATTGCAAGGAAGAAGAAGCATTGACGCCAATGTGACTAACACCGGCCTTTGCTCGTTTAGTGGTTACAATGATTACCCCATTTCCTGCGCGGCTACCGTAGATGGATGCTGCAGACGCATCTTTCAGTACTTGTATGGAAGCAATGTCATTCTGGTTAAGCTCTTGTAATCCCCTTGTTGTTGGGACACCATCAATAACATACAGCGGATCGGTATTTCCTAAGGTACCGATCCCCCTAATACGCACCGAAGCATTACCTGCCGGGGATCCGTCGGTATTGACAAACACGCCTGGTACACGCCCTTGTAGGGCTTTCATCGGGTTTCCCGCCGGTATATCTTGTATGTCTTTTACTGCCACCACCGCTACTGCTCCAGTAAGGTCTTTTTTTCGTTCTGCTTGATAACCCGTCACGACAACCTCTTCCAGATCGAAATTAAGGTTCATCTGTACATCAATTGGTGTTGTGCCCGCTACAGTACGCGTTTCATTCAAAGCCCCTACCATGGAGAAAATCAATTTTTGTCCCGGATTTGCCGCAATGTTATAGGTGCCATCGGCATTTGTTATGGCTTTAATTGCTGTCCCCATAACGGAGATATTAACGCCATCCAAAGGTTTTCCGGAAAGATCTGTCACCTTACCGGTAATCCTGTTTGTTTGTCCGATGGCTATTCCTAGATTAGCCATCAGCAGGAGATAAATGGTTAGTATTTTATTCATTTTCTTGAATATTGGTTTGATAAAAAATTAGCAATAGCCTTCCCTAGGCACCCTTTCGCGTGCCAAAAAAATAGATGATATAATGAGGAAAGCTAAGCTGTTTGGTTAGTTTAAATGCTTATTGTTATGATCAGGCCTATATTTACTTTATTTCCATTTTGCTTGCTCCAATTGTTTTTCCCAAATAAACCGGTTTAAATCTGTTTCTTTATAGACGGGGTTGGCTCCTGCCTGAGCAGTTACATAGGCACCTAGTGCTGCCGCATAATTCAGCATATCATCAATCGACTTACCCAATAATTTTTGTGCTAAAAAGGCGGCTAGAAAAGAGTCTCCACTACCCACGGTATCTTTAACCGTTACCGGATAGGCTTTGTAATCGTACCGACTTTCTTCGGTATAATAAGATGCTCCATTAGCTCCCTTGGTCAGGATAATTTCAGATAGACGGTACTTATCTTGTAGGCGGGAAATGGCTTCGTATTCGTTTCCTCCATTTTCCCCCATCCACTGGGTAATTTCTTCCAGCTCATGGTTATTTAGTTTTACAGCATCTGCTTTATTCAATAGATACTCAATAGTAGATGGAGTATAATGCGGTGCGCGAAAATTGACATCAAATAAGCGGAAGGATGCTTGTTCGATTAACTGATAAAGTGTATTTCTGGTGATCTCATTCCGGGCTACCAAACTGCCAAACACCAGTACATCGGCTTCAACAACTAGATTTTCCAAGCGTTCATTATAAGCAATAAAGTCCCACGCAACAGGTTGTATAATGGTATACTGCATTTCATGGTTTTCTCCCATCCGGGCAATGACCTCACTGGTTTTATAGTAATCATCTCGCTGGATATAATCCGTAGCAAGTCCCATTTTGGTTAAAAATTGTATCAATTCTTCTCCTGCGGCATCCTTACCTACCCTACTGATCATTTGTCCTGCAATGCCTAACTTATTGAGATGGTAGGCAACATTCATCGGTGCGCCACCAGGTTTCTTTCCATCGGGAAGCATATCCCATAATACTTCTCCGAAACAGACTACTTTTTTCATAACACGTTCGTTATTCGTTATCGGTTATTTGTTATTCGTTGTGAGTTGCGAGTTGTCATATCTTATTACTTTTCAATTTCCATTTGTTCTAATGTTTTACCCTTCGTTTCGGGCATCATTTTCCATACAAACCAAAGCTGTAATATCATAAAACCTACAAAGATTAAAAAAGTGTTTGCACCACCCAAAAATTCCGTTAATGTCGGAAAACTAAAGGTGATGATCGCTGCCATTACCCAATGGGTAAGGCTACCTAGCGTTTGTCCTTTGGCCCGCACTTCGTTAGGGAAAATTTCGGAAATAAACACCCAAATTACCGCTCCTTGCGAAAAAGCAAAGAAAGCGATATAAAGCATTAAATAAAAGGTTATCGCCAATCCTTCCGTATGTCCCGAGTGAAACGCAAAGGAAACTAAACTCAGCGATACAATTAAGCCTACAGACCCGATGAGCATCAATGTTCTCCGGCCTACTCTGTCGATAAAGTTTAACGCAAGCAAGGTAAACGTAAAATTAACCAGTCCGATGCCCACCGTTGATAGTAAAGAGCTTTGCGTGCCCAATCCAGCAAGCTCAAATACCCGAGGAGCATAATAAATAATCGCATTAATGCCAGACACTTGATTAAATACAGCAAATAAAATCGCTAATAATACAGGAGTACGATAGCCTTTCGAAAACAGCTGCGCTTGATGCTGATTCGATTCAACTTTTTGATGTGCCGCTATAATTAAGGCCAATTCCTGTTGGTAATTTGCCGTATTGATCCTTTTCAATATTCGCGCTGCTGCCGTACTATCTTGCCGATGCAATAAAAGCCAGCGCGGACTTTCCGGCACAAAGAAGATAAAAATAAAAAACAGTAAGGCTGGAGCCGCCTGAACCCCAAGCATCCATCGCCACGCGTGTTCGCCGCTTTGTCCAATAAGGTAGTTGGATAGATAAGCAATTAAAATGCCAAGTACAACATTAAATTGGAACAAACCCACTAGTTTTCCCCTGGATTTCGCTGGAGAAATCTCCGATATATAAATGGGCGCTGTGACTGACGACACACCTACGCCAATTCCCCCTAAAAACCGAAAAAGCAGAAATATTGGCCATTCCTGCGCAAGCGCAGTACCTAGCGCAGAAAAAAAATAGAGGGCTGCTACAATGAAGAGCGTATTTTTCCGTCCTATTTTATCAGAAGGCCATGCACCTAAGGCCGCTCCTAATACCGTACCTATTAACGCGATAGCCATCGTAAGACCGTGCTCAAAACCAGTAAGTTTCCAATAGGCCTGAATAGCTTTTTCTGCACCGGAAATAACAGCAGTGTCAAAGCCAAATAAAAATCCTCCCAAGGCCACCACAAAGGACCACGCAAATACAATGTTTTTACTCATGTTTTGATATACGGTTTATGGCAGCTAAAATAACCGGTTTAATAGGTATTCCACTGTAACATTGTTCCAAAATGATTCATTCGTATTTCAATTTTTAAACAAGACATAATATCCAAAAAATCAACATATTATCCAAATACAACTATTACAAGCACTTCAATTTCGTATCAAAATCTTCATTATTGAATCTATTTTTTCCAGGATAGAATAGTGTATTTTTTACACCGTGGTAGATTAATCATGAAATCCCGTAGAAAAAATTAGTATATTCAACCCGCTGTTGACGCAAAACCAGTTTTATGTACCGCATTTATTTTTTCCTTTGCTTCGGTTTACTGCTGCTATTCTTTTCTTCTTGTACAGGAAAAGCATCAAAAAAGCACTATACGGTTGCATTTTCTCAGTGTGTTGGTTCTGATGCTTGGCGAAAATCGATGTTAAAGGAAATGAAACGGGAGTTGTCTTTTCATCCCGAAATTGATTTCCTATATGCCGATGCCCGAGGAGACAACAACAGGCAGTTTGCGCAAGTACAAGCATTTCTTAAAAAGAAGATTGATCTGTTAATTATATCGCCTAACGAAGCCGATCCCCTTACTCCCATTGTTGATCAAGCTTTTCAACAAGGGATACCGGTTATCGTTACCGATAGAAAGACATCGTCTGGCTTGTATAACGCTTATGTTGGATCCGACAATTATAACATCGGCTATTTAGCCGGGCAATACTTGGCGCATCATCTTCAGGGCAAGGGTAAAGTGGCACTAATAACGGGATTACCAGGTTCTTCAGCCTCCATAGAGCGCGAAAAAGGGGTAAAAGAAGCCCTACAGCACCACCCAAATATCGCTATTCAAGTTCAGCTGAATGGCCAGTGGTTAATTCAGGTAGCCACCGATGAGGTACAGCAACATTTGCGGCAATTGCAAGAAGTAGATGCAATTTTTGCTTTCAATGATCAAATGGCTATCGGCGCATACCAAGCCCTTCAGCAAAACCATGCTAAAAAGCCTATTAAGATTTTCGGTGTCGATGCCCTCCCTGGAGCGGGTAACGGACTGGAACAAATTGCACAAGGCCATATCAATGCTTCCGTACTATATCCTACCGGAGGCGCTGAAGCCATTCGGACGGCTGTAGCAATCCTTCATAAACAACCCTATCAACGAGACAATTTATTAAATACACTTGTTATCGATTCTGCCAATGTACAGCTGATGAAAATGCAAGCAGATAAAATTGACAGTCAGCAACAAGACATCGATAAACAGCAACGGCTATTAAACGAGCAGCAGAAAATCTACCGTAACCAACAATCGGCCTTAAATATATTGGTCATCAGTTTGGTTCTTGCCATTATTTTTGCTGGTATAGCTATCTATTCGTTAAAGAGTAATTGGGAGAAAAACAAGCATCTGGAAGAGCAAAATGCTGAAATTCGTAAACAACAACAGCAACTCATTGACATGAGCGAGCAAGTAAAAGAAGTTTCAGCAGCGAAAACCAACTTTTTCACTAACATATCGCATGAATTTAAAACACCTTTGACATTAATATTGGCACCTGTGGAAGACTTACTAAAAGAACCGTCACTTCCCCCAGCGCATAAAGAACATTTACTTCGTATTAAACGAAATGGATTGCGCTTAATGAACTTGGTTTCAGAACTCATCGACATCCAAAGGCTTGCTCAGGAAAAATTGAAATTAAGAGCTGCTGCTCAACCTTTTCAGCGATTTATTAATCAGATTGTACAATCTTTTAAACCTTTAGCCCATCAAAAGCATATTCTCTTGAGTGTAGAACACCATACAACCATTAGCAATTTATGGTTTGATGCAGATTTAATGGAAAAGGTACTGTATAATTTACTTTCCAACGCCTTTAAATTTACACCCAACAATGGTAGAATTCAGGTAAAAACTGAACAAAATACATTTGGCGACCACGTATTAATACGGATCATTGATAACGGAAAGGGAATTCATAAAAACCATGTAGAACATATTTTTGATCCTTTTTATCAAGGTGCCGCCTATAGTACTGGAGGATCAGGCCTAGGATTAGCCTTGGTAAAAGAAATCGTGGAATTGCATCATGGCCAAATTACCGTAAGCAGCAAAGAAAACGAAGGAAGTTCTTTTACGCTGAGATTGCCCGTTGGAGATGCTCATCTAACGGACGCCGAAAAAGAGATGGCTATTGAAGAGATAGCCGATTTGCCTAAGGCATCTCCCGATTTAACAACCTTACAAACTCCTCATGATTTGGGTATGGAAGAATGGGAACATCTGCCTCCTAAAACGAACACGTTATTGGTCATTGATGATAATGAAGAAATTAATTATTTTTTCCGGGATAAGCTAAGCGAATATTATCAGGTATATACATCGACCAATGCAGAAGATGGCATCAAGTTAGCCTATACGAAAGTTCCAGACTTAATCATCAGCGATGTAGTCATGCCCGGCAAAAGCGGGATTGATTTAGTGAAACTACTAAAAAAAGATACCCGTACAGCAACTATTCCTATTATTTTGTTAACGGCACTCGATTCAGAAGATCAACGGGCAGCCGGTTTACAGGCAATGGCCGATGCTTACATTACTAAGCCCTTCAGCACGACTCACTTGGAAGCGGTTATCCAAAACTTAATTGCCTCCCGAAAGGAACTTAAGCAACGATACAGCAGTGAATTATCAGCCACGGTAGATCATACCAATGCTTTCAGTGAACTAGACCGCCGCTTCCTTAATGATCTCTCAGCAATTGTAGAAACCCATTTAGCCAATCCCCAATTAAATGTTGACGATATCTGTCGACAAATTGGTATATCCCGCGTACAGTTGTACCGTAAGGTCAAAGCGTTATTGCACTGTAGTGTAAATGATTATATTATCCATCGGCGCTTAAAAAAATCAAAATACCTTTTACAGCAAGATATGACCATTAATGAAGTGGCTTATCAAACCGGTTTTTCGTCACCCACTTATTTTGCAACCTTGTTTAAACAGAAATTTGGATTAAGTCCCTCCTCTTTCAAAAAGCAATTGCACCACAAATCATAGGATATAAACAGATTTGTTACGTTTCAACGGTGAAAACGCATCTATTCTTTAGCACGTATAACGTATATTAGCTTGAAAAAGCCAAATTTATGCGAAAATTAAGTTCTACAAATTATTACAATCAAGTTTATTTAGAAGACAAATGCGCCCTAAACGAACTTTTATACCTGCTTAGTAAACGATGGCTAACAGAAGTTTTATTTAGCATTGAAGAGGGTAATAACCGTTTTTCCAGTATCAAAGAGGATTTGAAACACATCAGCGATAATATTTTAGCGAATCGCTTAAAACAGTTGGAGCATTATCAGCTAATTAGCCGACAAGAAAATGTGCATGAAGTACCTTTACGCGTGGAATATACCTTAACCTCATCTGGTACGAAATTAAGTGATATGCTTGATCAGTTATGCAAATTTGCCGAAAGTGAGGTCGTATTCCCTGAATAAAAACCCACAGTCGGTTCAAGCTACTTATTTGAGTTTGGCTCTCACCGTTTTAACCTCGTTTACGCGAATGGTGTCTGTTTGATTTCCAAAACTAGTTCGCACATACGATAATACTTGGGCAATTGCCTCGTCGCTTAAAAAATTATGTGGAGGCATCGCATTATCAAACGTTTCCCCATTAATCTCCAATCCTTCATTTGATCCCTTTAATACGATACCAATTAATCGTTCCTTATCGCCTAATACGTACGCTGTACCTTTTAAAGGAGGATTTAAATTGGGTACTCCCCCACCATTTGACTGGTGGCAGGTTAAGCAATAATCTTCATATACCTTTTTCCCAGCCAAAAGATTACCTGTCAATGTTGGCGTCTCTTCCACGTTAGGATGCGGTGCTGAAGCACTAAGTTCTTGTTGTTCCTTTTGCTGTCCTGTTTCTTGATGACCATTACATCCTGCAATGGTTCCCCCTAAAACGATCGATAAAAAATAATAAAATAGCTTATTGCTTTCCATAAATAATCCGATAGATGGTTCCTCCTGCATCATCCGATACGTACAAGGAACCGTCTGGCCCCTGTGCCAAGCCTGTAGGCCGATGTTTTGCATCCCCAGGAGATTCCACTTGCTCCGCACCAGCAAAACCTTTCGCGAAAACTTCCCACTCCCCATTCGGCTTTCCATTTTTAAACGGCACAAATGCGACGAAGAACCCCTCTTGTTTTGGTGCCCGGTTCCATGAACCATGAAATGCAATGAAAGCCCCATTTCTATATTTTTCAGGGAACATATTTCCGGTATAGAATAATAAGGCATTAGGAGCTAAATGACCAGGAAAAGCAACGGCTGGGTCAGCAATACTATCCGCACTTAATGCCGCTCTATGACTTTCATATTCCGGATTTAGCACTTTTTGTTTTTTATCCTGATCATAAAAGAAATAAGGCCAACCAGCGTTTGTTCCTTGATGTACTTCATACATCGTTTCTGCAGGTAAATTCACCGACACATCCGGCCCCCCAAATAACTCTGGATAAAAATCCTGTAAGTTGTCCCGACCATGCTGCATGACAAACAAAGCGCTGGCCTGCTTATTCCAGTCTAATCCAACCACATTCCTTAAACCAGTAGCATAGTGGACACCATCAGCATAACCCTGCTTTATCCCCTCCGCTTTAAATTGCCAAATTCCTCCTGCAGAATCTAAGATTGGACAAGGCAACATCCCCGGAGAACCTTTGGTACGATCCTGTATTTGACAGGCATTGGAATAGGCACCAATATTTACATAGATGTTACCCGCTTCATCTAAGCTAATGGACTTAGAGTTATGCTGACGACGGTCTATCAATCCGCTTACAACAGTATCTGGCTTCTGTCCGTCTATAACATGCTGGTGCTCATTCAATTTATAACGGAATACATCGGTGTTGGAGGAAGCGTAAAGATAATCCCCCTTCATGGCAATGCCTGTTCCATCATAGTTCCCAAAACCTGCTGTACTATCTACTTTACCGTCGCCATCGCCATCGGATAACATCAAAATCCCGCTTCCATCTTTCGGTTTTTCAAGTTTGACAAAAATGTCACCATTTGCATTGACCACAAGATGGCGGGCCTTACCCACGCTGTCTGCTGCCTTAAGAGCGCCAAAACCTTCCGGTAAGGTTAGTCCGGCGTTATCTTCATCCGCTACAACGGTTTTTGCTGATGGTTTACAAGAAACCAAAACAGCTAGCATGAAAAGAGCAGCTAAACTGCTGTTCTTTAATGAACCTAAATTCGACATATGTTGCATAAGGTATTTCATTTTAATCATCAATAGGGTTTATAGCCAAGCAAACAAATGGTATATCTTTTAAGTTTTACAAAAAAACGTCTTTCTAGTTTAAATTTCAATAACTTCCTAAATTGTGAGTAAAGAAAGCGATTGCTTATTCGTATACAAACCTCATTTTTTTGCTATCTTTATCTCGAAAAGACAACATGAAAACCACGAAACTGCTTATCGTATTCACATTCATTTTTCTTACCAAAAGTTTTGCTGCACCACGGTATATTTATCAATTAACAATATATCACCTCCAAAGCCAAGAGCAGGAAACGCGTGTAGAGCATTATCTTCAACACGCTTTCGTCCCCGCGCTTCATCGGGCAAATATACGTACAGTTGGGGTTTTTAAGCCGATAGCTACGGAGAAAAAGGACGCAGAAAGACTACTTTACGTTTTTATTCCTTATACCACTTTTGATCAGTACCTCGGTTTGGAAGAACAGCTTATGAACGACAAGACCTATCAGAAAGCAGGGTCTGATTATATCCATGCGGCTTATGATAACCCTCCTTATACACGCATGGAAACTATATTCATGAGGGCTTTTGAAAAGAGTCCAACAGTCAGCATACCCCAGTTAAAGGGAAATCGCAAAGACCGGATTTATGAACTGCGAAGCTACGAAGGGCCTACTGAAAAACGATACCGCAATAAGGTTGACATGTTCAATTTGGGCGATGAGATTAATCTCTTTAAACGATTAGGTTTTAACGCGGTTTTTTATGGAGAAGTGTTAGCTGGTAAAAATATGCCCAATTTAATGTATTTAACCACTTTTGAGGATATGCAGTCAAGGGAAAAACATTGGGATGCATTTAACAATGATCCCTATTGGAAAAAATTATCCTCCTCACCAAATTATCAGCATAACGTAAGCCATAGCGATATTATCTTTTTATATCCAACAGACTATTCTGATTTTTAATGTTTGCCACCTCCTATAATTTACTTACTGACTTTTTCTTATCAGCTTGTAGAAGTTTTACGGGGAAAAGCTTATTAAGCATGTTCTAAAACATTATCTTAATACTTTTTGTTACCTTTGTCGGAAACTAAAGCAGATTGCTGACATGATGCTTCGGAAAAACGAAAAGATAGGGGGTGTAAACGCGGCAAAAACCCACTTATTACCAATTTCTCTTTCGGTATACTCTTTTTTAATCTTTTTCTGCCAACCCTTAATCTACAACAAGTAGATCCGGCAATTAACTGATTTTAAATAGCTTATAGTATCATTTTTTTATAATGAACACTGTTTTCATTCATTTTCTTGGTTAACGTTTAATGACAGATTTTTTTGATTTTCTCCATAATCTTACAGACCCAGTTTGGATTATGGATAATGGCGGACTTTACCTTCTACTGTTCATTGTTTTTATTGAAACTGGAATTTTATTGGGTTTCTTCCTTCCGGGTGATCCTTTATTATTTATTACCGGTATTATTTTAGCCAATAATACCCTTACCGAGGTTAATCCTGTGGTTAGCCTTTTATATTGGGTTTTACTGATTTCTATTGCCGGCATTCTCGGTAATTTTTTAGGCTATTGGACAGGAAACCGTTCGGGCAAAATATTATTGCAAAGAAAAGATAGTCTATTCTTTAAGAAGAAATATATCACTCAGGCTCAAGAATTCTACGAAAAGAAAGGTGGGAGCGCCATTGTATTGGCACGCTTTATGCCTATCGTTCGCACCTTCGCTCCAATTGTTGCCGGTATAGTGAAGATGGATTTGCGCAAATTCTCGATTTTCAATATTATTGGTAGCTTTTTATGGGTCGGCGTGTTGGTAACGGCGGGCTTTTTATTGGGTGAAAATGAATGGATTAAAAACAACTTGGAAAAGATTATTTTTTTAATTGTAGCTATTGCTACTACACCCGTTATAGTAAAAATAATTAAAGGACGGCTTAGGAAAAAAACGGCTTAATCATAGAATTTTAATACCTTTGGCGCTACGATGCAATCTCTTTCTATAGCTTTTATTTTTTTATTTGCCATACTGGCCAATTGGACCCAAACACCATCTAAAAAATTAACCATTACTCCGCTAACGGGCGATTTATATGTTTTTACAAGCTATGGTATGTACAACGATCAACCGGTCCCGGCTAACGGTATGTACTTAGTCACTAAAGATGGTGCTGTACTATTTGATGCCCCTTGGGATACCACGCAATTCCAACCTTTACTGGATAGCATCAAACGTAAGCATGGCCAAAACGTAGTGCTATGTTTGGCCACCCATTGGCATGATGATCGTTCAGCCGGATTGACCTTTTATGCAAAACACGGAGCCAAAACCTACACATCAAAATTAACCGATCAATTATGCAAGGAATACCATAAACCACGCCCAAACTACACCTTTAATCAGGACACTGTTTTTACGGTTGGCGAATACAGCTTTGAGGCTTATTACCCAGGCGAAGGCCATACTAAAGACAATATTGTGGTTTGGTTGGAGAAAGATAAGGTACTGTATGGCGGCTGTTTAATAAAAAGTACCGCAGCAACAAATTTAGGGAATGTTGACGATGGAAATGTTCGCGCATGGCCGCAAAGTATCCGCAACATACAGCAAAGGTTTGGGTTGCCCCAGTATATCGTTACCGGCCATGACCGCTGGGACAGCAAGGCATCCCTGGATTATACCCTAAAACTATTAGCAGAACAAGGGGCAAACTAAATTTTGGGTTAAATTCGTGATTTCTTGTTGAAAATGCTTTTAAAAGTGCTTAAAATTTCAAGCATCTTTTGCCGGCTTGCCCTACCAGGACATTCTTTCTCATAAAAGGCAGGTTCATAAAATTGTAACTCTTGGCTTTCATCACTGGTTATCAAATAAAGCGTATACGTAACACCGTCAAAAATATGACGAGGTCGATCCGCTGAATCCACCACAGGACAACCTTCTCCCTCTGCTCGATCATCCTTGAGTTGCCAGGGTTCCAGCTTCATTATATGAATCCAAAAAACTTGTGCACGATCTACGTCTAAGGGATACACTTTAAAATAAGCATTTAACCTTAACGAGTCTTTTGCAGCAGCATGATATTGTTCATTCAGTATAGCTGCCAACTGTTTGGGTATACGTTTCAGGGAAGATTGTTGCGGAGGAACCAACTTATATTGATAACACGCTACGGTATCTCCTTTTTTGCTAAGCACCAATGCATTGGTATTGCCCAAAGACCAACCACTTTTTTCGGTTAATATCAGGGTGCTATCTGCACTTTGCTTAAAGGCCTGTTGTAAGGTTAACGTGTCTTTTGTTTGAGCATGAAGCGCAGAAAAGATGAGGCTTACCAGTAGTAAGAAACAACCTGTTTTGGTCATTATCCATTTATCCATACACCATCACTACAAAAATCGTTCCCGGTAGGATACTTGTACGAAATGAACTATTTGGCAATTTGATAGCGAAACACTTTTCTACCCAATTGTCCGTTTGCACCAATACCTTCAATTTCAATACGGTACCATCCTGGGTTTTTCGTATTAAAGTAACGTACCTGACCTTTACCTGTTTTATCAATAGATATGGCAGGATTCCAATAAACGGTACTACGCTGATCAGCCAATGCGTCTAACCGCTCTGAAACCCTATATTTGGGCGAATAAAACTCACGTGTTACGCTAAACCCTTTAGGGGCATATAACTGTGCACTATAGTCGGTACGTTCATTAGGCGTCCAGCCTTTAGTATTGATCAAGATAACGCCATTGGCACCCGCCTGTCCGTACATATTGGTAAGCGATGGGCTACGCATCACTTCAATGCTTAAAATCTGGGTCGGATCAATTAAATTCTGCTCAAAAATCCCCAAAATGTCCATCGCATCCGAATTCGTATTGTACTGTTTGTTATCGACCACTAAAAGCATCTTACCTCCACGGGTTGAGTTGGGGAAACTCACCGGTCCGATATCGGTTTGCTCCACTTTAAACACCACACCATGTAGGCGCCCCTCCAAGCACATACGTAAGGTAGGGCAGGTTCCCAACTCATTACCTGAAATAACTTGATCAGCCCTACCCGCTCCATTCAGATTATGCGATATCGGTAATTTCTTTTCCACCCGCGCATTCACAATGACCTCATTTAACTTGATCATTCTGCTTTCTAAGCCCAGGTTACTTAATTCGGCATCGTGTTTTTGCGTACTCTCGAAATACGTATTCAGTTGTTGGTTCACATTTAAAGAGAAATCAGCTGTATTCTTATTGGGTGTTACCGCTAAACTTGGTATACCATCCAAGCTTATTTCGACTTTGTCGCTTCCTTTTTCTGTACGCCCTTGTATAGTAAACTTGATATTATCGGTCAAAAATAAACTATCGAATGTAAATTTTCCTTCAGTATCGGTTTTCGTTTCCAACGCAATATTTGCCGTTGTAGAAAACAAGGTAATCTTTCCATTCGGAACAGGCTTCCCATTACGCAACGTCAATAGTTTACCCGAAATAGACGACGTTATTTTCTCTGCTGGATACGTAGGCTTTCCTATCTTACCTTGCAATAAATCTTTCCAAACAAAGCGCCGATAGCCTTGAGTCATCAATAAGAGATCCAAGTGATCCAGCCTTTCATTGCTTATATTCGTAAAATAATAATTGGGATCTTCGATATACCCCTTCAAATTGGCTTGCAATAATAATTGCGACAAAATAGTGCTTCGTTTCTCTTCTTTTACAGGCACCTGGCTTTCATCAATAACGGCCATAGAAAGATTGCTAACTATTGGTTTTCCGGCAACATCGGTCACCAGAAAATCCAATACCGATTCACTTCTGGGTTTTACAGCATCCGCAAGGCCGTTTAGTTTTACCACCAGTGTATCCGGCCGTGGAATATAGGTCAAGCGCTCATTAGTGGCCTGCCCTTCGTGAAACAAAGTGAATTGGACAATACCCGACTGGTGCTGTTCCAACGGAACATACAACGAAGTTAACGGCCTTACCACATTCAACTCGGCGGCATAAAAGATCTCACCGTCCATTTGTGCTACCAACTGCACTGGCTGTTTGAGCCGGTCGGCGCTACTCATGATACGTACCATTATCGTATCGTTTGCTTCTTGCGGATAGACCGACAAGATATAGCCAGACGATTTTACTTCCGGAAGAGGACAGTTCTTCGTTTCACCATTTGGGAAAGTCACTTTCGCTTGATACTTTTTTCCTGTTTCGGGGGTGAGCATAAAAGACCCCATACCAGCATGTACGCTGTTAAATGTTATTAAGGATTGGTTTTGTTCATCTACTATTGTTCCTGATATTGATATTCCTAAACCGTTCTCGCCAATAGCCTTAAAGGCAACACGCGAGGGCATACCACCAACTAAATCACCACTTTCTGGAAAAAACTGCACATTAGCAGCCGTATATTGGACTGTTATGGGAAATACATGGGTCGCTGTGAGTTTCTTTTCAAGTTCAATTTCACTCACAATAAACGCATTTGTAGTATCACGAAGATCTTTTTCATCGAAGGCAATATGCAACATTCCTTGGGCATCTGTCTTCACTTTTCGATGACTAAGCAGTTCACTGTTGGTACGCAAGGTGTAATCAACAGGCTTATCGGTTAATGGAGCACCCTTCATATCCAAAAAATGAATATCCATGCCTACCGCTTTCCCTTTCTTCTGGTCATCTAAAGTTAACTTGGCCGCTGCTTGCGTGCCTGTTTGGCTTAAAGCGCCGATATAAAGTGGCCGATCAAAAAAATAATCGCTACCGGCATTTCGCATCCACTGGGTATAAGCCCTTAAGCGATAATTGCCGGAGCGCAGTTCTACCGGTAAATCAATATTACCTTTAGCCATGCCGGCCATGAGTGGTAGTTTTAAGGAAGAAACGACCGAATCTGTTGATGAAATCAGGTCGACATAGAGCGCACCGCTGAGCGAAGAGAGTTGATGATGGGCTCCTATGACCGTATACGCTTTAAACCAGATAGTATCTCCAGCCATGTAATAAGGTTTATCCGTATGAACATGTACTTTTTCTTGGGGAAAATCTTTTGCCCAAGTTTCCAATGGCTTCGCTATCTGCTCGACATTATCTTGAGCCTCTACATAAAGGCAAGAGTATACCAAGCAAACAAGCAAACTAAAACAACGACAGTAGGGTTTGATCATAATAAGCAATTGGGTATATGGTTAGCATAAGTTATTTTAATAAAATGAGTAATACAAGCCAATGGAGAGGGGTTTTAAAAACCCCTCTCCATTGGCTTGTATTATCTATTGCTCAGCAATTAATCCTGCGGTAATGAAAGCACGCGCCATTCAGACATTTGGAACAAACCAGCACCGTTGAGCTTGGTCACATACATCCGATAGAGGTTATATGCCTTCGTATTTTCAAAAATAAATGTTCTCGTGAAATTACGGCTATCAAATTTCTCTCCTGTCCTTTCGTCCAATACATCCCAGGTTTCCCCATCCGTTGAGGCTTCCAAACGCCAATCCAATGGATCTCTTTCAGGAGCATCATTACCAGAGGTAAATGTATACCCTCCTAAAATGACCGGATCATAGAACTCTAACTGAAACCATAAGTCGCCTGCATAATTAAATTGCAAAAACTTGCTATTCCTATCACCATCCACCAATTTCTTGGATCCTTCACCAGCATCTGGTCCGCCATCATTATCACGTGATACAGAGAGCACACCATTATCTGTTGCATCACGCACCAAGCCTAGATTCGTCAATAACCGGGTTATTTGCAATACAGAGCCTTTAGGTGTTTTCCCTTGCAGAGTATAATTCTCAAATTTCCCAGCCTCTACTGGTATATTGATTTGGCGTTCTGTCGAAAGAGGTTCACCTGTAGCCACCTCACCGCTATACCATTTTACCTCGCTCAAGTTTACACCCGTCAAGATACCGATATCCAAGGTTCCGTTACCCTTTCGATGTGGATCCATTTCCATCAATGAATCTGGATTGATCTTAATAATATTTTCCCGCTGTGCCCAGTACTGCTGGCCGTTTTCGGCGCGCATCATAACTGTAAATGTTCCTGTTTTCAAGAACGTATGCTCTGGTGAAGTTTCGACCGAACTGCTATCATCACCAAATTCCCACCGAACCACGTTAAAGTTCGTGGCCTGATTGGTGAAAGCGAAAGTAAAAGGGTCGTCGTCTGCCACCTGCTTATAGGTAAAAGCTGCCGTTGGTTTCGGTTCCTCGGGTTCGGGCACTTCTTTTTTATCGTCTTTACACCCTACATAGAGCACGGCCATCAAAGAACCAAACATGCATAATTTATTCCATTTTATTTTCATAATTGCCATTTAAATCGATTTCATATTAACCTTAAGCACATCATTACTCCTTTATGGGACTTGAATCAATCGCCATTCCGAAACCTGTATGACTCCGCTGCCATTGTTGTCGGTCACGTTTAAGCGGAAATACTTATAGGCATGCGTAGCATCAAAATCGTAACGTACCGTCAAGTTCCGCGTTGCGAACGTTTCTCCCGATCGGGTATCCAAGGTTTCCCAGTTTTCTCCATCGTCAGATCCCTGCAAATTCCAATCTTTCATATCCCGATCTGCGGCATCATTTCCTGAAGTAATGGTATATGCTCCAATAAATTGCGCTTCGTCAAAAGCCAGCTGGAACCAACTGTTTGCTCTAAAATCGGGTTGGAAGAATTTACTGGAGTAATTTCCGTCTACCAGTTTGTTAGACCCCTCCCCTGCATCTGGTCCACCACCATTATCATGATCCACCGTTAGGGTACCGAGGTCGGTGACATCCCTTTCCATGACCATGTTGGGCTGAATAACAACTACCACATGATTTTTTTCGGTATCCAATACGTGCCTGCTCGTTGCCGTTAACTTCACCACAATAGCAAGCGTATGATCCGCATGTTCTTCAATACTGGACCAAGGTATAATCACATTCATATCGGCTTGGCTAAGGTTGCTACCTACCTGATAAGTATCTTTTAATTCAAACTGATTGGTAGCCAATGCGATCGTGTTTTTTGGCAACGTACCATTTTTCACTAAGGTAGCGACGGTGTCTTCATCTACTTCCGTGCTCACTTCAAAGAAATTGCCTGGTGTACCTGCCAAACTAATACCTAAGGGTATACTGATTCCCGCAGAAGTTACGCTATAATTTTTCCTTCTGCTTGCCTCAATGATACCACCTCCACCATTGGTAATCGACACATAATGTATCTCTTCCTGCTTTAATATATCTTCTGTATTGAACACAATCACTTTTGTTTTTTGATCAAGCGTATTTCCTTTTCCTGGGTCGGTCAGGTCATATGCCAAAGCAACATCATGACCAAAATATTTCTCCAGTTCAGAGATGGATACCCTGATCTCAAAACTAGCCTCACTCGCGCCATAGGCCACATTAACCGCATTAGGAACGATAATACTCTCTGTATTGACGGCATATACGTCGGTTAAACTCTCCTCTTCTATTAAACGGGGTACGGTATCTGTATTGAGCTGCAAACCTACCTGAAAGGCCTTCGTTGCAGGATGTGCCAAGGTCACCTTTACCGGAATAGTGACTTCATCGCTATTCTTGGTCATCTCTCCGGCGATGTCTCCCGCCGATACCATCGTAGTCACATTATCTGTCAAGGAAAAATTGTCTAAGCCTTCTTTCTTACACGCAATTATTCCAATCGCACAGAGAGCCATTATAGAAAAATGTTTCCAATGTTTATTTGCTTTATTCATATCTGCTCTTATTAAAGATCCATGCTTTACGTATCTATTCCATTTATTGATCCAGCCAGGTACGGCCATCCAACTGCCAGCTTTCTTGGCGTGCAATTTTTAACCAGGTAAAAATCTGTGTGGGCACATCAAAAGAACGTGGCACTGATTGTCCCAAATCTTCTGTAGTCGGTGCGCATAGATAATCGTTAATTTCATTGTAAGAAAAATCATCAGAAGTCATGGTTAAATGGCTACCAAAAGGTCCTTCATCGCGAATGATACCGTCTGTATCACCTGCTACCGGCCAGTAACCAGCCAAATAACTATAATAAGGATGATTCTCATCGATTGTGGTTTCACAAGCATATTGGGCTATCACATCATCGGGTAAAGCGGCCTTCCATATTCGGATATCTGCCACATAAACATCCCCTTCACCATGTCCTTGTCCCTGGATATAACCTATTGATAAGGGAGCATCTGCATTTAGATTGCCCCACCCCTGAATGTTTGTTTCATTATTAAAGGCACCATTAGTAAACGTTCGAATATAACGTTCACCATCACGAATAACCCCTACAACCGCCACACTGCTCCAGCTTGCATCGGCCAACACCCCGCCTTTCACTTGATTACCATCTCCTGTACCGCGCGCATTAAACTGCCAGAAATCATTTTCCAAAAAAATCACCCATCCATTGGAAGGCCAGCCTGACGACCATTCCGGGCGCTTTCCTAACACACAGGGATAAATATTTTTGATCCGTTTATTTTTCTTGATCTTGAGTTCAATAGTAAAGGCGCTGCTATCTAAATCATATAAAGCGTTATTATCTGTTCCTTCTGCATCTGGTTCCAATATTGCCCGGCGCTGGCCTTGAAATTGGACAAAATCACCACGCAGCCTGTTACCTACAAACGGTTTACTAATGTATCGGGTTCTGTACCGTGCAGCGCTAAAGATGGTAAACGTATTAGCCACAGGATTACTAAACACGGTATTATCATCATTCGTTATTGGGTAACTTCCTCCGATACTAGAGGTCACAACAACCAACCAATTTTCCTGATTATACGTCGGACGGGCTTCTAGCGCCTCCAACATCTCCCCAAGTTCGTTATCGAAGGCCAATACGGCTTCTTTATAAGCGGGCTTTGTTTCGTCATAACCTACACTGGCCCCTACAGCATTGGGGTTACTGAAATGAGCTGTAATAAAACCGGCATTTTCATCGCCCAATGCTGTTTTTACGGCTGATTTGACGGCCTCATCATTCGCTAACAATTCACTTGCATCGGTATCATCCGTTAGATGATCTTTAAAGACCTGTGAGGTCGTAAACACTTGGATGTTCATTGCGGAGTCTAAGGCCTTAATGCGTTTATAGATCAGCGGATAGATATCAAAATGGTTATTACTAAAATCATTATCTAATACACCGTGTTTCGTTTTACTTACTCCGGTAAATAGACTGGCCCAATTGGCACCCGGTTTGGCGGTTTCCGCATCGCCCAGCGATACCCAAGAATAAATGGCATGGTTCAGTAAACTGGTGATATGAGGGGGTGCCAAGTTTTGTACGGATTGCCCCCGCATACCGTCCACCACGACATAGAGCACTTTTGGCTGGCCATAGGTTACGTTTACCGAATCATTGTTAGCCGTATCCGGAATCGTTTTGTCAAATTCTTGTTGACAGGATACCACCAATAGACCGGCAAACAGGCCTACTAATCCCAAATGTGGTAACATCTTCTTTAGTTTAGCAACTATTCTCTCTGTTCTCATCAGATTATATTATTTAATGGCAAATGCCGTTTTAATTTATTCTTCAATCAACACTCGGATCATGTTATAATAATATTGGCCGTTAAATTGTGTAAAATCGCCAATGAGCAGTAACGCCGGCTTATTATCCTCTGATCTCGTTTCATAAACGTCATAAAGATCTCCATTAAACGTTCCGATTGCATTGTATCCGGCTGCCAAGCTACCATCTGGGTTCAACACCATAAAGCGGTTACGCGTTTTTCCATCGTATTTATTAAAATAACCACTGACCACAATGAGTCCGTCGTTGAGTTGTTTGATAAAGCGGGGCAAACCATTCTCCAAGATCCGCGGCACAAAAGTGTCATCTAATGATCCATCCTCATTGAGCATCGCCATGGAGAGCTTCGACTTCCCATTGTATGTGCGGAAATTTCCACAAACGACATATTTATGTGTTGTGGCATTGTACGATGACCAATACACTTCATAATCAAAGCCTGCTCCGCCAGCATTGAACGTTGGGTCGATCGTTCCGTCAGCATTCAGCCGCAATATGTAACCTGCCGGCTGGCTATCAAACTGGCTAAAATTACCAAACACCAACATTTTTCCCTTCTGGGCACCCTCCGTATGATAATACGTGTCGGTGTTTCCATTAGCCCCGACCAAACTTTTATTAGTTCCCTGGTTAAAGCGATAGGTTTTATCCAAGGTTCCGTCTAAGTTCAGCCGTGCAAATTGCCGTACTTCAGTACTATCAATAATAATCGTATCCCTGGTTTCCAATTTATTGGGTTTATCGTATTGTCGGCTAACGTAATAACGGAATGATCCGGTAACCAATAATTTATTATTTTGATTATATACACGGTATACACTTCCTCCATGAAATCCAGCATTGAAACGCGGGAAATACTGAATGGTATCGGCTTGGTCTGGCCTACGCCAGGTATGGATTCCCATCGTATCGATGCTGCCATTGTTATTCAGCATGGTTAAATTACTGATATTGCTGCTTCGTTGGGCATAACCGGAAAATGTACCGCCAATATAAAACTTATTGTTGACCTCTATAATAGCACTCAAATACCCGTTTGCACCCAATCCTGAGCGCAGGCCGGCATCATAGGTCCCATCTAAGAAAGCGCGGGCAATACGATTAATAGGGCGCACCACTCCTTTATTATTATAGTTCGTAAACCCGCCTATAACCATCATTTTTTCATCATTAGTAAAGTAGATCTGCCCCACTGCATCGTTCGTACCCTGCAAAGCCGTAAAGGTAGGGTCAATTCTGATTTTACCATTTACCGTAAATTCAGGGCCAAAGGTAACCACATCACCTACCGAGATAGAGGTTACTCCTGTACTGGCAAACTCGGGAACAATAACGGAGATTTCACTTTCGGTTACCTCTTTAATCTCTGCTTCTTCACCGTTAAACCGGAATATGAGTTCATCTTTGTACGGCAGCAGGCCCGTGGCTGCTACCTTTACCGTTGTTCCAGGAGTTCCAGCTGTTGGAGTGGGTAGCTGTGCACGGTCTATAACAATACCCAAAGGGGCTTTTCCTTCCGGATAGGGCTCACTGAATTGTTCCGCATTTTTGCTGCATGAAAGCAACAAGAAGCACCAAACGGAGGCATATAATCCAAACTGGTAGACACTTGATCGCATACTATTTTCTTTTTTTTTAAAACCTTAATCCAAACGCTAGCGTTTACTTTGTACGATGTCATCGATAACTTCGCCACTATCAAAACCAAAACTACCCCTAGTATAATCCAGCACATGGACTACCCCATTGGTGGGTTGGATGTCAGACGATGCTACTCTATTTTCAATGGTCATATCGGGATACGACAAATTGGGGATATAATAAATGAACAGTTGCCGATATCCCATGTATTTCAAGACTGACTTTCCATCGCTGCTCACCGCATCGTTATAGAAGACGCCAATTTTAGAAATGGAATTATCGTAAGCATAATAATTCTGTCCTGGATACACATTCGATAAATCGGGATCGATTTGCGGATAGTCGGCCAGGACGTTTCTTCCCCTAAACATATAGCGTAAAAGATATTTTCGCCAAATGAGTGAATCGACATCTCCAAGCGTTTTAATCGTATCGCGATTTAACTCGTACAGTTTTTTATTCACTCCATCATGACGGTAGTCGCTAATCAAATCTTTGATATCACGATCGCTTGGGCAAAAAAATGTAAACTCTTCGTTATTGAATGTTTCTTCCAGGCCTGCCAAACGTACAATCTCTGCTATGGTATCGAATTGCATGGGTTTAGAGTCTAAATATTGTAATATCGTACCTTCAAAATGCGGATTGGCCAATCCGCCATCGGTGTAATATTCGTCTCTTTTACATGCGCCCCATAAAAGCGTAACCAACAACAGCCCTATACCTAGCTGTTTAAAGGATGTTATGTTTCTTTGCTTCATTATCTTTTCATTTTTAGCGTTAAACAACACCATTAATTTCCACCTCCTCCAGGCAACCAATATTGGTTCAATACCATATACGGATTATTGGTCAATGCACTATTATTGATTGGCCACGTCCATGCCCTACGAGTAAACTGATCTTGATTAAGTGGATGCGCAACCCAAGAGGAGTTTAAAATACGTCGGGTACGCACGAGGTCAAAATACCGGTGGCCTTCGCCAAATAGTTCACGGCAACGTTCCATAAAAATGGCATCTTTTAATGCTGTACCGGTTAAGCCGGTCACATCCGAAGCCCCGGCTCTTTTCCTAATGATATTGAGCGCATCAGTTGCACTGCCATCTTCTCCCAAATTTGCCAATGCTTCAGACCATAGCAGAATAGCATCAGCATAACGGAAAATCAGAAAAGTATTGTCGGGATTCTTATTTTCATTTCCAGAAGCATAGACATTCAGACCGAATTTTCGGGCAACGAACTGCCCATCGTTAGCCAACATTTCTTCAAACCAGATGTCTTTCCGTTTATCCGCCTCACTGGAAGGAAATATTTTTTCCATATAATCGGCAGTATAATAGCAAATGCTTATTTGGGCGTCATACCTGGGAAATTTATAAGGCCAACGGAGAAAATGATCACCAAATGGCGCCAAATTAGATACATCGTCGTCGTAATTGATACTACGATAGAATTCGAACAAACTTTCCTCAGAGCGCCCCTTGGTCACCAAAGCCCAGTTATCATCGTCCATAGGCAAGAGGCGATAAGCCCCACTATTAACCAACTCCTGCCCCAGTGCCGCAACCTTACGGTAATAACCTTCACTATGACTTTGATCGAAGCCGGCATTCCACATGTTCATGTGCATGAGCAGGGCTATGATACTACCGCGGCTCGCTCGTGCACCCCGCTGGGCGACATCAGACAATGTCCAAGGGCTATTGTCCTTTTGGCTTTCCAAATCAGCTATACATTTATTCAATACCGACACCATATCTTCCCGAGGCAAGGGGTCTGACTCATATGGTTCTGTATAATAGACCACATCTCCATACAAACGTACCATCCAGAAATACGTAAAGCAGCGAATAAACGTAGCTTCTGCCAGATACCGACGGGTATCCGAGTCACCTAAAGCAGGAATACCTTCATTTAATTTATCAATCAGAATATTGGCCGTCTGGATAACCTGATAATAGGTGGTCCAATTCGTAATATTTTCAAAATGATACCGATCCACATAGTCTTGTACGGTCATCGCTGTAATCAGCTCATTTCTTCCCAAAGCTTCAATAGCCTTCCTGGAGTTGTAACCATTTGCATTTGGTGACACGAAAATCTCACCGGTTCGTGCTTCCCCAATGGCACCGATCACCCAACTCTCATTGATTTTTTCGAAGAAGCGGCTGTACATATTCGCTATATTCGCTTCTACATCGTCTTTATTCTGATAAAAATTATTTCCTGTAAGCCGATCTACCGGCTGAATATTCAGGTAATCTTTACATGCAGACGCACTGGTCAACACGATCAAGATTACGATCGATTTCGTTATCTTTTTTATGATCTTCATCGTTTTCATGCCTGTCGGTTTAAAATTCAATATTACATCCAACATTATAAGTACGCGGAACAGGATACCCTTCCGATATATCACGTCCCATACTGGTTACATTCTCTGGATTAGGGCCGGAATAGCCGGTAAACGTGTAGAGGTTGTCCATTGATATATAGACCCTGAGATTATTGAAACCCCAGCTACGGACCAACTTTTTATCGAATGTATAAGAAAGCACCACATTATTTATTTTCAAATAAGATCCATCTTCCGCCCACAGCGTTTGATCATAACGGAAAGGATTGATGGTGCCGATCCGACTGTAATCATACGCGTAAGGGTATTTAGCAATATCTCCGGGTTTCATCCACATATTCAAATCGGTTAAGGGAACAACTACATATTTATGAGCGGTACCGAAAGGATCGGCCATTAGGTTTAAGCGATCCGCCAAAGCATTATTTAAAATGGTCCGTTTGGCGGTATAAGATGCATTGATATTCAATCCCCAACGTTGGTTATAAGTCAAATTTACTGCAAGCCCTCCGGTGAAAAGCGGTGAGGCGTTTCCAGTACGTGCATAATCGTTCTGGTCTAAGATATAATCGCCATTCAGATCCTTAATAATTGGATCACCCGCGCGGAAAGGTATTCCGTTTACACTGTAACGCAAGCCCGTTGCCGGATTGATTGGCACATCGTTATCGGTAGCATATACCCCTTCATTAATAAAGATATAGTTGGAAAGCGTAGGTGTACCCACACGGAACACGTTGTGCTGTAAATAGGTGTTCTTATTACCGCTATCGTATTCCCAACGAATAAACTGTCCACCGTAGTGATCAGGTAATTTCATCAAAATATCGCGGTTATATGCACCATTTACCGTAAACATTAAGTTAAAGCGGCTGCTCGGATTCAATGGACGGATGGTAAAGGATAATTCGTGTCCATAATTGACAATACCAGCATCGTTACTGATCAATTTGCCAAAGGCCGATGTATTCGATAACCCCTCATCAAAAAGTAAGTTATCTACCTTTTTATAATAAGTATCGTAAATAACATCGATCTTATTATTGAATAATGTAAAATCTAAACCTAAGTTATATTGAGTGGTGGTGGTTGGTTTTAGGTTCGGGTTAGGAATCTGATCGAAATTCAACCCGATTCCCTGCTGTCCGTTATAATTACCGGTAATATCGTACTTACCATATATACGTTCCAATGATCCGGTTGGGATTACATTGACCCCCCAGCTCAAACGCAAGGCTCCCTGATCTAACCAACTCAAATTTTCCAGAAATGCCTCTTTATTAAAATTCCAACGTAGACCAATGGCCGGGTTCTTAGAATAAAGGTTATCGAAACCATTACCAGATGAGCCATCCATGCGATAAGAAAGATCGACCACATATTTCTTTTGGTAATCATAGGAAGTAGCCAAGGCAAAAGAAACAGCTCTTTCATCCAAGAAATTGGTCAACACGCCTCCCCCTCTGGAATTATATCCATCAAAGCCTAAAGGACCTTGAAATTGGTCATTTGGTGTACGCTCTTGTCGGGTAATAGAATTTTGGCGATCACCTTTACGGATTTCATTAAAGGCATTGATAAAGATACTATGATCATCGCCAAAAGTCTTGGCATAGGTTAAGTTGGTACGGCTATATAAATTAGATTCCCGACCGTTAAAGGTATACACTTGAGCAAATTGGTTGTTCGCCGCCGCTGGTGTAAAGGTATCTTCATTAGACGAATTGAACTCGTAACTAAAAAAGGTGGTGGCTCTAAGTCCGGGTAAAAAGCTATACGATACCTCCACTACCGGCCGAATAGTCCGTTTATCATTATCATTTTTGGTACGCAAAGAAGCGACATACGTTGCATCAGCCTGGTAAAAAGAGGGAGGAGGAAGCAAAGTAGACGACTTTCCACCCTCTGAAATCCCGGTTTGCAACAGCCCATTCCCATCACCCTTATTCTGCTTACCCAATTGGGCATTAACCTGTCCGGTAAATTTAAACTTATCATTGGGAGCGTATTCCATGCGTAAGTTCGCCGTATAACGATCAAAGCCCGTATTTTCAATTACACCTTTCTCAGTATAATAACCCAAATTAGCCTTATAATTAAACATAGGATTGCCACCATCAATGGCAATATTATGACTCTGATTCCAGGTTGTACGGTAATATAAAGACTGCCAATCGGTTGAATTGTTATAATAAGCATTTAAGCTATCCACTAAATAAGGTGTTTGGATCAATCTATCCAAATCACCCTGTCCCATCGCATTTTCGAGGATTTGGCGAATTTTCAATTGACGTTCCAAATTACCACCCAAGGTAGGCCGTAAAGCAGGTGGTGTTTTCACGAAGGTATTATTGGTATACCTGACGCGGGGAATTTCTGAATTTCCACGTTTGGTGGTAATAATGATTGCCCCATAAGCAGCCATAGAGCCATATAAAGACGTAGCCTGTGCGTCTTTCAGGATTTCAATACTGGCAATATCTTCCTGCGGAATCATGGAAAGCGGACTTACTCCTGGTCCCTGTTGTTGAAAGCCATATTCGGCGGCTCCATCGGCATCCAAAGGGACCCCATCAATAACATACAACGGCGAGGTAGGCTGTAAAAAGGATTCACTGCCATTTCCCGTTACCGTAATGGTAGACAAACCCCTGATTTGCGTCGAACCACGGAAACCGGGGGCACCAGTATTGACTTGAATATTCATCCCGGGTACTTTCCCCTGTAATAATTGTTCCACGTTAGCCACGGGCACGTCTTGTACTTCATCACCCCCTATCGTATACGATGATCCAGTACTTAGTTGCTTAGACCGTGTTACGTAGCCCCGCACCACCACCTCTTCCAAGGCACTCTGATCTTCTTGCATGGTTACGGATAGAGTAGTCTGACCGGCTTTCAAGGTGACGTGCTTCTCTATATATCCCATAAATTTGAAAACCAAAGTAGCTCCTTCCGGTACATTAACCCGAAATTCTCCCCTAGCGTTAGTAGAAGCCAAGGCTCTCGGTGGTTTACCACTGATGACCGTCACCCCCGGTATGGTAATTTTTTTCTCATCGTAAACAACACCAGAGACCTGTTGTTGCGCAGATATTTTCATAAACGTTCCGCTTAACAAGATGAAAACAATAAACAACAATCCTGCTTTTGCCGACAACGTTTTCTGTTGTCTACCAATCTGCAAGCGTATATAAGGTGTAAAATTTTTCATATATTCCTGTACTAATATTCGTCCTCAAATTTTGGCAGCTCTCTCCGGAAGTGAAAAACAACTTCCCAATCACCTTCCCTGAAAATTTTAAAATTGAACCCTAGATGTGCTGTAGTACGGACACTGTTAAAACCCAGCCGATAGTAAGAAAATTCGACATGCGCGCTCCCTCCAGAAGCATAGTCTGTTGTTACGGTAGTCAAAGGAATAGGATAAGCAACATCGTATTGCACGTATTCGGATGTATTCACTCGATTAAAACCGTGCACCAGTTCATCCCATCTGGTTTCATTGAACTTCGCCGGGTCGATCAAGGTAGAATCAGGGCCCATGAAGGCGAAGCGCAAGTTATGGCCATTTCCTCCTTCAAACGGACGTATATACACCACTATGTCTTTTTGTTTATCATTGTTTGCCAAATTAAGATTGCTCTGGGCACCAATGATATTATCGAAATTCGACGGTAGTATATAATCTCTTTTGTTCGGATTGCGCGGATCTTTTGGATCTCGAGCCACCCCTCCGGTATAAGGATCAATATCATTATTAGGTTCATAGGGCAATTCGCGCCAAGGAATGAGCTGAAAGTCCTTAATAATGGTTTCTCCCCCCACATTACTGATTTTTAAATCAAAATACCGACGATCCTGTACCAGATTACTACTATCAGTTGGTCGAGGCTCGATCAGATCGTTGCTGGAAGATCCCCAGAGCACAAACTTGCCCGATTCCAACACCTCGAACATTGGTCTTTCCTCTATTTTACGTTTCGCCTCAATTTCTTCCAAGGTGGTTTCCAAGCCCGTGTATTCACCAGTCCATACATAGGTTGGACGCACTTGGAAAATATCGGTTACCGGCCGCCCATCTCCATAGCGGGCATTTACAATTTCAAAAGTTAACGGTTTGGTCGAATTATCCGTATTTGGTGATCCCAGTTCGGTTGTACGTCCAATAATGGGTTCAAAAACCTGGTTAGGATAATTGATGTTCGGACTCAAAAATTCCTGCTCATCCGGTAAGTCATACACCTTTTGGCAACTTTGCAGACCGAACAATGCCAGGCTTATGCCTAGTATAGCATATTTGGCTTTCGATCTATTTTGTTTTATTAATGTTAGATTATCCATATGTGATGGTATCTTTTATTTTGCAACAGTTTCAGCTTCTTCTTTATTGACACTCCAATCGGCCATTTGCATAACGTCTCCGCTTTTTGCCCGAATAATATTCAGACGGTAATACTTATAGGCCACCTTATTGGAGATTCGGAATACCCGGGTTTGAAAACGTTGTTCGAAAATTTCACCCGCCTTTGAATCTAAGAATGTCCAGTTCTCTCCGTCGTTGGAGCCGCTCAACGTCCAGTCTATCGGATCCCGATCTTCAAAGTCATTTGCCGACGTAATGGTATATGCATTTGCTGCTGCTGCCTCATTCAGTTCAAACTGTAACCAAACAGTTCCCATACCACCAATCAAGAATTTTGTCTCGGGATTGCCGTCAAAGGCATATTTCGATGCTTCCACGGCATCCGGACCGCCACCATTTTCTCTCGAAACCGTACCGATACCGCCAATTGTCTTAAATAAGTTAGGTGGAGGTGGAACATAGGTTAGCCGGCTTACAAAATCACCAAAGCCAAAAACATGATCCGGACTCACCACATGAATAATTCCGTTCTTAGTCTCTAGGTTGATAGATCCGGTAGTGGTCGAAACCCAATTCCGCAAAAACTGGCTTCGTTTGGTATCGCTGAATTGAATGACCGTTGGCCCACCATCTACATATCCCGAAGCAGGCGTTTTAACTAAGCTTGCATGCATTGGGTAGCCATATTTCACCCCGTATAAGGGCAAGCCATCCTGTTTGGCTAAGGAATCGGAGATATATTTACCACGCATAATATATTGCGTAAGCATGGTGTCTAATTGGTTCCCATCGATATTGGCAAGGTATTCACTCGGGCGGTCATTCAATTTCCGCAAGTTATTCAGGTTCGTTAACGCTAACTGAAAGCTTGCATTGGATAAGGCAAACAGTGTAATATTACTATCCCGTAAGGTACTTTCCAATTGCAGGCGATCAACCACCTTGAGTAATGAATCGTAAACACCCGGTTTGCTCTGCAAATATTCATAAACATCCCCATCAAACCCTTTATCTGGAATGACCGGATCATAATATCCATCGTCATTTTTACATGCTGTTAACAGACTTAAAAAGCTTATAACGAATAGCAAAGATTTTTTCAATATGTTCATATACATCGCGCTTAATACTACTTCCAATATGCATTTTGTTCTAATTGATCGTTCTGCGAGAGCAGTGATCGGTTAATTGGCCAGTAAATGCCTCCTTCGTTGATCAATTTGGTGAAAGCAGGGTTATTATTTCGTATGCGATTATAGCGTACCAAATCATACCACCGCTGCCCTTCACCCATCAGTTCTCTTTTTCGTTCTTTGAAAATAGCATCGATCAAATTGCCCCCAGTAGCTTCATTAAAATTTTCCAGTCCGCGTAATTCCCGTATGACATTCAAATTTTCTATTGCTCCGCTCCGTTCACCCAAAACCGCCAATGCTTCTGCCCGTAATAAGGTTATATCTTCCAGGCGGGTCAATACAATAGCACTGGAAAAGGTCCGGAAGTTGGGGTCGGCTGTAGAACCACCCATGATGCATTTAATCTTAGAGAAAATAGGATACTTACCATTGAAATTCATGAAATAATTTTCGGTTGTGGGGTTACCCAATGTATCCAGGCTAAAACGCTCATCGCCGAGCTCGTTAAATACCGACAAGATAGAATCTTTAGTCAGATAAATATCTGGAACACTTTTATTTACTAACGGGGAGGCTAGTGTCAATTCTTCGAGGTGTCCAGTAAACGATGCGTCGATATGCCCCCAATCAAAATTGAAACCAAACAGTTGATTTTCCCGTTTATTGTAAAAGAACCCATTGGCATTTGTCAGATCATCGGTTTCAGTATATCCCAGCCCTCCCACTGGATACATTTCCAACACAAATTTACTGTAGGTTGCCGCTTCGGGATAATTACCTTGCCATGCTGCCAAATGTGCTAACATCGCATATGCCGTTGTCTTTCTGACCAATGCGCCCATCCATCGCGTCGCATCTTCGTTATAATAATTTCCAATCTGCTGTTCGTCTCCAGAGCTATAACGAAAGGGCAAATCAACAGCAGCGGCTAACATTTCCTGTTCGGCCCAGGTCAGTATTTTATCCTGATTATCGCGTGGTTTATTTTCAAAATTTCCATCGTAGGAAGAGGTAATCAAGGGTACATCTCCCCAAATACGCACCATATAGAAATAAGCAAAGGCTCTTAAAAAACGTATTTGAGCAATATCTACCGTCATGTTATTATCGGTATACCGATCGTCATTTTCCTTTACTTCATGGATTCTTTCCAAAAATATATTGGCGGCATTCACGACCGCATACCATCTGCGCCAATCGGTCAATGCCTCCATACTCGGATACGATGCTGTAAGATCATTAAAGATAATGGCTTTAAGATCTTGTCGTGTAGGTGCTTTAAACTCACCGGCCCGCACATCTCCATAAAGCCAATACGCATTATTATCAGCCAGGGCGGCTCGTGTTAATCCATATACCCCAATAAGAGCAGCTCGCGAATCCTCCATACTGACCCACATATGCTCTTCATTCACCAGGCGTGTTGAATCAACGTCTAGCATTTTCTTGCAGCCGGTAAACAACCACACACCAAGAAACATCAAAACCAGTATGTTTTTACTTATATTACTTTTAAAGATCATATCGATAAACTTGTGGTTTATAAATCCATTTTAAATCCGAGGGTATAGGTGCGCGGGATAGCCATGCCATAGCCAGCATCATAACCTGTATAATTAACCAATTCCGGATCACGCCCGCTATACGGAGAGACCGTAAAGACATTGTTCACCGTACCATAAACATAAATTCGTTTTACTTTGGACGACATTTGTTTCAGCCAATCACTCAAATCATAACCCAAGGATATCGTCCGCAATTTCAAGAAAGATCCATTCTCCAAAAAGAGGTCCTGTTCATTCCGGTAGGGTATAACGGTACTCCAAGGATTATATAAGGGATATTTGTTATAGTCGCCCCGTTTTTCCCAGAAGGTAATTTCTTTGACCGATGACATATTGATCGTTCCTTCCCGGTTAACAAAGTCAAAGCGGTTGGCCATTTCTTCGTTGATGATTTTTCGACCTAGATTAAAGTAAAAATTAAGGCCTAACGACCAGTTGCCATAGGAAAATTGGTTATTAAATCCACCAACAACTTTCGGAAATATATTTCCCTGAAGCGATTTATCCTCATCGTTGATCCGGTTATCACCATTCAAGTCACGCCATATCGGATCGCCACCATGCAAGGTAATTCCATTATAAGTTTGGGCAACCCCATCAACCTGTGGCACTTCTTCATCGGCTTGGTACATGCCATCATTAGTCAATAACCAATACTGATCAATGGGAGCACCTACACGTAGCAGGCGATTATCAATCACTAATTCTTCCAAGCCTCGGGGAAGGGCGGTTAATTTATTTTGGTTGAAATTCAAATTAAGCGAAGCAGACCATCCCAAATTTCTTGGGGAAGTTTTTGGTAAAATTGCTGCTGACAGTAAAAGGTCTACGCCCGTATTCCTAACAGACATACCTGGCTCGTATGAGCGACTGTAGCCATATTCTGCGTAAGCCGGGATACCCAATAACTGGTTTTTATCTTCCTTAATATAGCCATCTATGCTGGCCGTGATTCGATCATTTAACAGTCCGACATCAACACCTAGATCCAATTGATCCGTATAGGCCCATGGAATACCATAACCCACCCAACCAAAGTTATACGGGCGATTTAAGGTAGCGATACCATTATAACCGGGTGTGGTTACATTTCCAGTAAACGTGACATCTGCCGTATAGGATGGTCCTTGGGAAAAGTTATCATAGGCATTTAATCGCCCCAGTCGGCCTGCGTTTAAACGCAAGTTCAGCGTAGACCAGACTTTGTTTTCCTGAAGGGAAGCCTCCTTGATATCCCAACCTAGGGAAAGTGCTGGAGTAAATAACCACCGCTCGGTAGGTTGTGCATTGGATGATCCGTCAGTGCGCAAAAGCAAAGAAACCGTATAGGCGTCATATTTATAGGAAGCTTTTCCATAAAAAGAAACTAAATTCTGTTTCGTACGATCCAAGAATTTATAAACCAATTGTTTAGGAAAAGCAGTAGGATTCAGATAATTATCATTATTTGGATCGGACTCTAATAAGTTGAGTTTTATGAAATCATTTACTCCTTTATAGGCATAAGCATAATTGTACTTATAACTATCCCATTGTAAAATGTTCCCTGCTTGCAGGTAAAGGTGATGATGATCGTTGATATTCCAGTCGTAGCTACCAAAATTCTCATAAATCATTCGCTGGCTAAAGCCGTAATAATTGGAAGCATAGCTATTCCCGTCCAATAGCGGACGAGGATAAAAAATATCCCGATAGCCTTCATTATAATCCACCACTAGCTGTGTCGTGTATTTAAACTTATCGAAATCGGCCACTAACTTGGCGTGCCCTTCTATAATGTTGGTATAGTTGTTATCAAAACCATTATCATACTGAAGCATATACCGACTATATATGTCATTATTTGGAGCCAATGGTGCTTGTAGATCCGGCAAATATCCAACCTCTGCAAAACGGTCACGCATATTGTGATTACGTTGGCGGTCTAGTCGGTTGCCATTAATCATGGCCGAAAACAGTAACCATTTAAGGGGTTTCATATTGACATGAAACATGGCACTATACCGGTTTAATCCCGTACCATCAGCGATCCCCTCTTGCCTTAAATTACCTAGCGAAAAGCGGAAATTGGCACGGTCACCACCACCCGAAATATCAGCCGTGACACCATGCTGAAGACCATTCTTATAATAGGTATCTGTCCAGTTAGACGGGCCATAATAATCAAAATTAAGCGAATCACTTAAATATAGCGGATATACATCATCTTCGGAGTACTTTCCTGTTGCCGTATACAAATCGTAAAATTGGCGACGAAAATTATTTTCATATTCACCGTTAATGGTGGTTACTGTAGGCCGTTGTGCCACACCAAAGTAGGCATGTGCATCAATGGCTAGCTTACTTGAAACTTGTTTGCTTGTCAACAAAATAACCCCATTAGCGGCCAAAGGCCCGTATAATGCCATACCTGCCATATCTTTTAACACTTCTACGGTCGCGATATTATTCATATCGATATTTGTCAGTAGATTGGTGGCCGGACCAATACGATTGAAATCATATTGCTGAATATCATAGGCAAAAGGGTGTTCACCAATAAGCGGAATCCCATCGAGCACTACAAGCGGTTGTGATTGGTATACTTCTTTGGCAGAAAACAAGGGCATAGGCACGCCACGAATATACATCTGCTGTATGGTGCCCGGTTCTCCAGAAGACTCCTGAATGTACAGACCGGGTACTTGCCCTTTTAATGATTGTTGTAAGGAAACAGCTGGAAACACACTCAATTCTTTCACCGATGCCCCGACTGTTTTCTTCGGAAGATCGGTAAAATCAATCTTGGGTTGCTTCTCTTGTAAAGAATCTGTAATTGTTTCTGTACTATCCGCAGGAATACTATCCTGAGCCGTTTGGGCATACCCATCACTCCAGGTTAGAAGAAAGCTACAATAAAAAACGGCCATCGTTTGATAAAGCCATTTCACATGTAAGTTTTTTGGCATAATTATTTATTTAGGTTACATCACTAAAAAAGTTTGACCATAGTTAGGCTGTTTTTGCTGAAATAAAACAACAGCAAACCTCTCCGTTTTTTCTTAACGAATCATTGAGTTTTATTAACTCATCAATGGATTAATTAATAATTACCGAGTAAACGACACAAAATTTCAGGCAACAGGTTAAAAATTGGTTCTTATTAATTTTACAATAAAACGATTTAGCTTATTTGCAATAATGTAAATTTTTATCCATAAATATTATATCAAGTTTAAATGTTAGCTGTTAGGTATTGTTCTTTTATTGTGTGACTGCTCTTATACTCCTTCATGTAACATTCACAATACAAACAACAGTAATAATTTTGTCATTTACAAGACAAGAATTCCATCAACGCCAACAATAAAACATAATAAACTGTATTACAGACAAATAAAATTGTTAATGAATTGTTAACAATTGTTTTCGTAAAATTTTCTCATTTTCTCGTCAATTTGTAACAAGCCTATTTTAAAGTTATGTTATTCTACGAATAAGCTCATTTTCAGTAACATAAAACAGAACCAAACAATTAATGGATTGAACCAGTTAAATAGTGCTTTGCGTGAACACTTAGATCCTTTTCCAGTTCATACTTAAGTGGTATTCCGGTTGGAATCTCCAAGGCTGCAATTTCTTGGGGACTGAGTTTTTCCAGGTACATGACTAAAGCTCGCAAGCTATTTCCGTGTGCTACAATCAGTATATTTTTTCCGTCGGTTAATAATGGAGCAACCTGTCCTGTAAAATAAGCAATGACTCTTTCAGCAGTATCCTTTAAGCTTTCTCCTCCCGGTGGCGCAGTGTCATAAGACCGTCTCCATTGATGAACCTGCTCTTCTCCATATTTTACAGCGGTTTCGGCCTTATTTAGCCCTTCCAATTCACCATAGCTCCGTTCATTAAGCGCATCGCTAATCAGAACAGGCAAATTTTCCATGCCACTTTCCTGTAGAATAATAGAAAGCGTATGTTGGGCCCTCTTCAATGTAGAAGTGAATGCCCGATCAAACGTTTCTCCTCTTAATAATTGTCCTGCTAAGCGTGCTTCTTCTTCACCTTTCGCGGTGATATCTACATCTTTCCATCCGGTAAACCTGTTTTCAAGATTCCACTGCGATTGCCCGTGCCTTACTATAATTAAATTTGCCATAACGTGTTATATATTATAATGAATTTTAATGCTGAAATGCGCCTATAAAAAGTTTTGTTTCGTAATTAATACGGATTTTACCTTCTTGCTGATATTGGTCAAATAATCGCTTTAAATCAGCTATCATGGCAGGATATCCTGCCGATCCATAGGTAGGTATATAAGATGATGAGAGCAAGCGCCCTTTGAGTCCGTCAAAATCAAAGATTTGCCAGTTAGGTAAAATTTCCAATAAAACCTCTCCGGGTTCAAAAAAATTCCGGATTTTGTTCTCGTCAATATTACGATGATCTACCTGCACATAATCCACTCCATGTTTTATGATAAGTCTATCATAGGCTTCCTCAAATGGCGAAGCTGTTAGCCGTTCATTCCACAATAGCACGACCTTCCCCCCTTTCCTTAAAATCCGTTTAAATTCTATTTTCGCTTTTTCTCGATCAAACCAATGAAAAGCCTGACCCGCAACAATAACATCAATCGTATGTGCAACAATGGTCGTATGCTCGGCAGCGCCATCTATCATGTCTAATTTTTGATTTTTTCCCAACAAGGCAAGCGCTTTTTCACGCATCTCTTTATTGGGTTCGATAGCTGTTACCCGATATCCAGCGTCTAGGAACAAGCTAGACGAAATGCCCGTACCAGCACCGACGTCTGCTATGTGCTTATCAGATGTTAGACCATATTTTTCTTGTAATAAAGGTATAATCGCTTTTGGATAATGTGGACGATATTTTACATAATCTTCTACACGGTCACTGAATCGAGTGGTATTGTTTATTGCTGCCATAAATAGACCTGTTTTTATTTATATTTGTAGCTTTATAGGGATAACATCGTTTTTGCTCGGCCTTTCCAGAGCAATAAGCATCCAAATAAAACTTTTTACTTTCCCAGTTCTTTTATACTTTAGACCAAAGTTCTTCAATTATGTGCAATCCAATCCAAAAAACGGGCCTAATTTTTATATTTCTTTTGTCATTTTCTTTTTTCCACTTAGGAGCACAATTGCTATACTCCCATAAAACCCAAGGCCACAGTCATAACGATTATAAACAAGATTTACCTTTTATAAAAGCCTATCAAGCAGGCATGCAATCGATAGAAGCGGATGTCTTTTTACGAGGAGATACGCTATTTGTTGCGCATGAAAAACAAGAGATAAGACCCGGTCGTACATTAGAAACCTTATATCTTCATCCATTAGTCGCCGCTTTTCGACAACATCAACAACATCCTTTTCCTGATACGAATAAGACACTTCAATTGGTGATTGATATTAAAGAAAACTACCAACAAGTTATTTCTGCCTTGCTGAAAATTCTGGATACTTACGAAGACGTATTCAAACCTGCTATCAATCTGCACGCAGTCCGAATAGTGTTGAGCGGGGATTTACCGACACCTGATTCCTTTAGTCAGTATCCATCTTACATCAGCTTTGATGGTAGACCGGAACAGACGTATACCGCACAGCAACTTCAACGAATTGCCATGATCAGTCAAGATATTAAACATTATACCCAATGGAATGGAAAGGAAAACCTCTCTGTAGAAGACCAGGGCAAGCTGATACACGTCATACAAGCTGCGCATCAGCAAGGCAAACCTGTTCGTTTCTGGGCAACAACTGATCGTATGGAAACCTGGATGACTTTGGAGCGATTGGGGGTTGATTGGATCAATACCGATCATCCGGAAGAATTAGCCAGTTATTATCAGCAGCATCATTAATTTTTTATGCGACAACTATTATGCGATATCGTTTGCGTAGATTTTTTAGGTATTGCTTACTTAAAGTAAATGAGCTTTATTATACTTGTATAGCATATACCATCATCATGGTAAACCCATGATAAATAATAATAACCTTTTATTTTTAAATTCCTAAAATATGGTACCAAAAAAAGAATTTCCACGGCGTACATTTATTAAACAAGCATCCCTTGGCGCAAGCTTAGTTGGCCTATCTGCCATGGGTTTTAGTGCTAAAAGTTATGCTCGAATATTAGGGGCCAATGACCGGGTAAGCGTCGGAGTAATTGGTTTTTCCAATCGTTTTATGAGCACCCTTTTTCCCAGTTTCATGGATCACGCTAAAAAACTAAATTTCGAGCTGATTGCTGTATCGGATATTTGGAACCGTCGTCGTGATGAAGCCGAAGCATTTATCAAAACAAAAGCAGGCATTTCGATTGCTAAATGCCGCAACAATGATGAATTATACCAAAAAAAGAATATTGACGCCGTTATCATTAGTACTGCTGATTTTCAACATGCGTTAATGGCCGCCGAAGCTGTACGAAACGGGAAAGATGTATATGTAGAGAAACCGATGGCTGAGACACTAGCAGATGCAAAAGTACTACTTCAAGCAGTTACTGAAACAGGTAAAATTTTACAGGTGGGCTCACAACGCCGTAGTGCACCGAATTATATTGCAGCCAATGAATACATTCGATCAGGTAAGTTTGGCGATATTAAAATGGTGGAAATGACTTGGAATGTTAATCAACCCGGGCGATGGAGGCTTCCACAACTCATCAAGGAAATCAGGGAACATGATACCGATTGGAACCGCTTTCTAATGAATCGACCCAAGGTGGCGTGGGATCCACGCAAATATTTGGAATTTCGTCTATTTTGGCCCTATTCATCCGGTATATTTGGCCAATGGATGTCTCATCAGATTGATACCGTACATTGGTTTACTGACTTACAACATCCACGCAGTGTTGCTGCCAATGGGGGGATTTACTTATGGAACGATGGCCGAACCAATGCAGATACAGTAACCGCGGTAATGGATTACGGCCCAGCTAACGATAAAAACCAAGGTTTTCAGGTACTTTATTCTTCACGCTTCACCAATTCAGCCGGAAGCATTAAAGAACTTTATTATTCCAATGCCGGAATGCTAAACTTAGACACCAATCAAGTTACAGCAGAAGGGGGATTGACTGCTAAAATGGCTGCTGAAATGAATATGAAAGCCAACTTACTAGAACCGTTCACCTTAGCGCATGCGGCAAAGGCAGAAACGGCAGCAAATGCTGGCAGCGACCCTATGACATCTTTACATATGCTTAACTGGATGGAATGTGTACGCAGCAGGGAAACGCCGAATGCATCTGTTAAAGCTGGCTATAACCATTCCATCACCAATATTATGGCGAGAACAGCACTCGAAACTGGCAAAAGGGTTTCTTTTGATGATATCAAGCAAGAAGTGGTCATTAGTTAAACATCAATACCATGAACCTTACCGCAATACCATTAGGAATTGGCATCCTTTTATGCGTCATAAGCAGCTTCCGTGTAGATAAATACCGTTTCTCTATTACTGAAGATAAGGCAGCCAAAAGAATTAACATAAACGTTGATGGACAACCATTTACTTCCTATTGCTATGCTGACAGTTTAATGAAACCTATTTTATATCCGCTACGCACCACTAAAGGAACCTTAATTACCCGTGGATGGCCAATTGAGCCTAGATCAGGAGAGCGGATAGACCACCCGCATCATGTGGGGCTATGGTTTAACTATGGGAATGTAAATGGTTTAGATTTCTGGAACAACTCTACGGCCATCCCATCGGAAAAGAAAAACGAATACGGCACGATTATGCATGCATCGGTCGATCAACTAAAAGCTACTAACGAATATGCTTTATTAGCGGTTACCAAATATTGGGAAAAACCCGATGCGGCTCGATTGTTAAAGGAAGATACACGCTATATCTTTCGCGAGACCACCGACACCCGTGTTATAGAACTGACCATTACGTTAACGGCATTACACGAGAAGGTAACATTCACTGACAATAAAGAAGGTCTATTAGGTATCCGGGTTGCTAGAGAACTCGAACATCCATCCGATGAATCGGTAAAATTTACCGATGCCAATGGTAATATAACGGAAGTACCTAAACAGGATAACACTTTTGTAACCGGCAACTATTACAGCAGTGAAGGCTTAACAGGAGATCATGTTTGGGGTACACGTGCCCAATGGGTTAATTTGACGGGGACTATCAATCAAGAGGCCATCTCCTTAGTTATCCTTGACCATCCTTATAATATAGGATACCCTGCCTATTGGCATGCGCGTGGTTATGGGCTATTCGCGGTCAACAACCTAGGCCAGCAGGCGATGAGTAATGGAAAAGAAAGCCTAAATTTTTCACTACTTCCAGGAAAATCGATTACTTTTCGCTATGAAGTCCTTATTCATTCTGGCAACCATTTAACTGCTTCAGCAATCAATCATGCCGCCCAGCTGTTCTGGAAAAAATAATAAAGAGGGTCATTTATATCCCATCACGACTAATACAAAAAACAATGCCGCCATAAAAGGCAGCTATTTCCTTATATGGTTCTTTACAGATTTTAGTATTCGTATAGAAATTATATCTTTATTCTATTCTGCTATCCTATCCGCTTGCCTTTAACCTTCCTCTGGATGTGATCCTTATGGTATCTTCTAATTAAAAGGGTTAACAGAGGTATAACAGAGTATTTACTTAGCTAATATCTCTATTAACCCTTCGTTTCTTCTAAGTCAATGATGGGTCAATCCTTTTTTTAGAGATCCGGAGGGAATAAAACTTGAAGGGAGATAGGAAAGGTCACTCGACCGTAGTAGAGGAATCTCATCTTTATAACAGGTCCTTCGGCTACGCTTCACTCCATATGACGGAGAAGTGTTATCGTTTTTAAGTAAACTTCCCGATAGTCATTTAAGTATATAAACACAGAATTGTCAGAAAACAAAACTGACTCATTTACTTTATTGGTCAGTACGTATATTTGTGATTTCCATAAACAAGGCGTTAAACTTAAGATCATAATCATGACAAGCCCTACAACACATAAACCCTTAATCCACCAAACCATCCGCTTTTTGGTATACGCCATCGCTGCAGTCCTTTTAGCTGAGTTTATTCGATTTGATGCGCGTTTCGGTTCGGTAGAATCCAAATTCTCCGAAAGCTCCTATACCGAATATTTACAGAGCCTTTTCCTATTTACGTCCAGTATTTTACTTTTTATCACCTATCGAAAATCACCAACAAAAAACTATGTTGCCTTATTGCTATTTGGGTTAACCGTGGCTTCCTTTATCCGGGAGCAGGATATTTATTTTGAAACCTATATTGGAAAAACCACCTGGTTTTACCCGGTATTAGTTGTCTTAGCTTTTTCACTATATGGCGTAATAAAAAATGGGGCCACTTTCCTCAGACAATTAAATCAGTACAGGCAAAGCTTTTCAGCAGGTTTATTCACATTCGGCTTTATTACAACCTACATATTTTCCCGTTTGTTTGGTCGGAAAGTATTTTGGTATGCCGTCATGGAAGACCATTATGTCCGAGGCGTTAAAAATGCCGCAGAAGAATGCTTAGAACTATATGGCTATTTAATCATATTGATTGCCGTTATTGAGTTCTACTTGCTACGTACAAAGAAGACCGCATAGAACGAACGTAATCAGTAGAAAAAATTACCACTATCGCTCCATCACTGGTATTTAAAGTTAAAGGGTACCGTAATCTCGCCACCAAATGGGAAGGTAATCTTTAGCTCATGCTTCACTTCTCCATTACCCTGAAATAAGGTGCCGTTATCTTTCCCGCTGATCGTCCACTCGGTTTGGTAGTATATCGCTGTGTTGGTCAAAAGTTTGCCTAAATTTCCAAAAATACTGATTAACTGCCGAGCATCCTTAGCATACATAAAAGCACCTCCAGTTGCTACTGCTTGATCCAGTAATAAGGTAGAGCTCACTTCGCCTAAACCAATATTATAGAGCAATACGCCTTTAACTTTCGCCTGTTCTACAACCTCTTCGTTTGTTTTTCCCCATTCGGTATTCTCCCCATCAGTAAATGTTAATACAGCTTTATTTGTTTTTGCTCCGTTTGTTTTTACAAAATCAACACCATCAAATTGCGTGCTATACAAGGGTGTACTACCACCCTCCTGATTGCGTAATTGTTCAATTTTTTCCATAACCTTTGCGGTATCGGTAGTAAAACCTACTAATTGTTGGTAATTATAACCAGAAAAAGACCATAGCGCTACGTTGTTATTCATACCTAAATTGGAGCAAAAAATATTTGCCGCTTCCAAACGATAATCATTAGGATCTGAATCATAAATACTTCCGCTTTGATCCATCAGCATTAGCGCGCTGTAATCCACTGGGTTACCTCCATTAACCAACTTTGTTAGGTTGTTTTTAAAATTGGCTGTATATCCATAAAAATCAACCGAGTCAATCACAAAGTTATCCGCCTTCAACTGATCTTCTACATTTTTAGAATCTCTGAACACGGCTATATCCATCCTAAACTTGAGGTGATCGGCCGTTTTCTCTATTACGTTAACACGTAATATGGCAGCCGAAGGCAAAGAATGATCATCGATTGGTGTTACGATAGGTGGTTCATCATGATCTTTTTTACAGCCAAAAGGGAGTAACAAGCATAAAATAAAAATTATTTGTTGCGCACAGATAGCAAATGGTATTATTTTCTTCATAATGTTTATTTTAAGTATAAAAAGATAATTCAAAATTAAATCTCCACCTCAGTGATTCCTATAGCAATTTTCCATGATTTTTTCTCTACTGCTTTTTAGGGTTACATGCAGCATTTTGTGACCAACAAATCGTTCATAAACGATCTTCCTATATTTCAATTTCCTGATTAAATACCTATCTTAGCACCCAGCCAATCTATAAAAAGATGATATATCTTAACAACAATTGTCGCTTCGTTGAAAAGCGTCTTTTATTTTTCTGTTTCACCTTCAGTTTATTTTTTAGTTCTCTATTTACATTTGCTCAACAGCAAAAGGATTATAGAGAAATTACCTTATGGCAAAAGGGTTTACCAAATACCAATGGCACCGAGGAAGCTCCGAATGAACAAAAGGGAATTTATCAACCAACTATACGCATCTATTTACCGGCCAAAGAGCAGGCTACCGGACGAGCGGTTATTGCTTTTCCTGGAGGAGGATATCATGGACTTGCATCTGACCGTGAAGGCTTTGATTTTGCCCCCTATTTTAACCAGCAGGGTATCGCACTAATTGTTTTGCTATATCGCATGCCTTTCGGGCACAAGGAAGTTCCCTTTTCGGATGCCGAAGAATCGATTCGCCTTGTTCAGGAACATGCGGCGGAATGGAACATTAACCCCAAAGACATTGGTATTATGGGCTCTTCAGCAGGTGGGCATTTAGCTTCTACCATCGCGACACATACGACTGAAGCATTACGTCCGGCCTTTCAAATCTTACTTTATCCGGTAATTACTATGGATAGTACTTATGCACATAAAGGCTCGCTCCATAATCTATTGGGAACAAACCCTTCGCTAGACACTATTATACGCTATTCCAATGAAAAACAGGTAACGGATGTTACTCCTCGCGCATTTATTGCACTTTCCAATGACGACACCATTGTCCCTCCTGCCAATGGTGTTAACTATTATTTAGCCTTAAACCGACAACATGTTTCTGCCTCCCTGCATATTTACCCAACAGGCGGACATGGTTGGGGCATAAAAAAAGATTTTAAATATCATCAAGCATTTTTGTTGGAATTACAGCAATGGTTAACAAGTTTTTAGTGTTTTATCGATCGTTTTCGCCAGTACCGATTAGCCCATCGAGAAATCTTAATACGAAAAAAATCATAACACATCGCTAGCACTAGTATTAATGCTGGTATGAAAAAGGCCGTAAAAGATACGCTATTAAAAAGCAAAGCACCTAAAATGCCGCCGAGCAAAAACGAAATGATAATAGCTAATTTAAGTACAATTCTTCTTTTAAGTGCACTTGACTGTTCTTGATGCTGCCGAAATAGGGTAGCTAGATCGATCCCGAGATCAGTAAACATTCCGGTCAAGTGCGTTGTGCGAACAACTGCTCCAGAAATCATAGAGACCATGGCATTTTGCATGCCCATACCAAATAATAAACTACCAGCAAAAACCTCCGTTTCGGAAAGTGTATACTGATAATTTTTCCCGAATAAAGCCACCATCAGTACAATAAGAATAATAACAATCATTGGTGTAGCATAACCATAGAAGCGATTTCGTCCAACCCTGGAGATAATAAAACTAGACGTAAATGCTCCTAACAGAAATAATATTAGCCATAATACCACCATTCTCGCGGATCGCAAATTCATAGATGCAATATCCACGGCCAACAAAGCAGCATGTCCGGTTACATTGGTTGTTAAAACATTAAAAGCCAGAAAACCTGCTGCATTAATAAATCCTGCATTTATGCAAAGCATAATTGCTAATCGCAGGTTCTGTTTAAAACTTCTTTTTTGTCCTGCATGCCGTAACATCTGATCAGAAAATTTATACTATAGAGATTACTGCTTAAATTTTTATAGGTTGCTTTTGCAGGGATAGTCGGAAATCTATCCCCAAAAATTTATCGAAAGTACAGTCAAAAAAACATAAAAAATTAGAAGATGAATTTTAAACCGTCTCTAACCTTTCGGCAATAAAATGGATAAGCCTTATTTTGTTTGTTTTTCCAGATTTCGCTTCCGTACCTTTTGATAACTGATTACACCTAAAACACCCAAAATTAACCAGAATAAGTCAATAAAAAAGATATCTGTTGCCCCTAACCTCCAAGCGTTCCAAAACCAGTTATTAGCAAAGAAACCATTGACTACAGGCACCGCAAACGCAAGCAATGTCCCAAGTAAAAGCGTTTCCCGATTAGTGCGATTTAGGTTCTTTCTAATAATATAATAAAGCGACAATAATAGCCAACTATAAAAATAAACGTGATAAATCACGGAACGGTCGGCATTTCCTAAAATTTTAACCACAACAAAGGTAAATGCCGTCACGGGAAACATAGTCAAACAGGCCGCCAAGAAAATATTGGCTAACCAAAAATTAAATTTCCGTTTGTGTGCAGGAACATTCGGCTTATCGCGTGCTACTAACCAAATTAGAATTCCAGACACAATGACTACACAGCCCATGATACCCAAAATAAAGTTTACAATCTTTGCGAAATATCCACCATAATCTCCAAAATGCAAACGATAGACGATGCTTTTCATGATGGCAATATATGTAGGCTGATCGTAAGGAGATCGCTGATGAATAACTTTATCCGTTTTTATTTGATATGCTATCGTTCCGGTGCCCGCAAAACTACGCGTACGATCCGCTTCTGATTCAATAGCCAATACCATACTTTCATCACCATAATTTTTAATGGTTATGCGATTTAAAAATGCATCAGGCCATAATTTTTGTGTACGATCTATGTATTGTTGAATATCAATTTTCTTATCAAGCGGTTTATATAGAAAAGGAACATCCAGATCATTTGTATATTCCAATTCTTGGTATATTTTCTCCATATTACCTTGATACAGCAACTTACTAAAAGGAGCCAAAAAGACAACATTAACGATTAGAATTACTCCCGTAAAAGCAAACACAAATTGGAAAGGAAAACCAATAACCCCTAAAACTGTATGCAGATCGGTCCATATGGTTTTCCATTTAGCCCACGGACGGAATTGATAAAAATTAGCGACCAATTTATCCCAATGCAACAGAAGTCCGGTTATTAACGCAAATAAAAAAAGAAATGCAACAAGGCCTGCAATTAAATAGCCAATGGGATAACCCGTACGAAGCGGAATAGCTTGATTGAGCTGTGCTAAAAAATGAAGCCGATAGAGAAATTCGCCAAGGTCATAGTTCTGGTCATAACTGCTCTCCTTTTTCTGAAGGAAATCGTAGCTAAAATAGGCAGTTTCTTTGGCTTTCGCATTATGGACAGTATCCTGAGAAACCGTCATATTTACATAGCTATTAGAAGAATTGGGATATAAATAAAATAGTAGACTACGCCCTTGAAGATCATATTTTTGATCCAGTGAATCTAACAACAATTGATAATCGAAGTGGTGACCTTTATGCTGCATCTGCGATGTATTACTTTGCCAGGCGCTGATTTCATCTTTAAAAAAAGAAAATGAACCGGCAAAGAAAATCACATACAGCACAGCAGCCGTTATAATCCCACTAATGGTATGGGTATGGAAATAGATATTATAGTTTCTATTGTTCATCAATATTCAGCAAAAAGTATTCGTTTAAATTTTGTTTTTGAAATCGAAATTGACGCATCTTTTTTCCAATCAAAGCTATTTTTGTGAAGGGGGTTACTACTTGGCCGAGAATAGCTGAAGAGTAAGAGTACAGAGGCGCAATTACAGATCGAAGGATAAAGTTTAAACGAACACAACAAATAAGGTAAAGAAAAAAGAACGATCAATAGTAGATAAATCGCCCAGATTTTCCAGCCAGACTTCGCGAGAAAGGCGAATAATAAGAGCACCGCCCATAAGATATATCCAATAACAATTCCGGTAATAAGTACATTTTTTCGTTCAAAAACGAAAGACAGCATCAAAAAAAAAGTAATGACAACACCATATCCCCCGAAAAAACCGGCAGTTATTTTAAGCCATCGCTGTAAAATGGAATGAGTAAGATATTTTTTATTGGCAGGCATATTTAAAAGATAAAAATTTCAACGACCACGAAAAATAAATACATCAACAGTAATTGGGTTATACGCATAAAAGAAAAGGGAGTCAAGACCACTATAAAGCCTCCTACTCCCATAAGTGCCACGATCCAGCTGAAAATTCCCGCACCAATCCCCAAGTGCAGTGTTAATATTGTTAAAGCAATTATAGCCAATCCAAGACTAATACAGCGGCTTAGCCTCTGTTGCTCTCGTAAATAGACCAAAAGCGATGGATGGTTCGCGTTTGTTTTTATACGCGAGGAGAGGTTGTATAACACATAGAAAGCAACTAATAATAACAGAAAAGCGGTACTGTACATAACCTTTAATGACTATTCACTACAGGTCATAAAAAGCTGTAGCTATTTATTTAGAACAATTAAAAATAATGCAAGTATAACAAAAAAAATCATTTTCAACAGGTTGATTTGTTTATTTAAAAAAGATATGTATCCTAACGGATCTGAAATCGTTGCTATTGATATTGTTTAAATAATTTCATATCGTTTTAGTGCCCGCCAAATACCATCTTCTTCGGTAGTAGTTGTTACATAGTTGGCCACCTGTTTCACCCTATCGCTGGCATTCGCCATGGCTATTCCTATCCCTGCAGCATGTAACATCTGTATATCATTTCCGCCGTCACCGAAAGCCATGGTATTACGTAAGTCTATACCATGCCGCGCTAAAAAATGTTCCATTCCTATACGCTTGGTGATGCCTTTTGCATTAACATCAATGAACGTAGAACACCAACGGCTTGATTCGCACTGTTTTAGAACCTCGTTAATGATTCGTTGTTCTTTTACCTCATCCACAAAAAGATTGAGTTGTAAAACCTCCTTATTTAATATCTCCATCAAAGGCAGCGTTTCCGGTACCTGTAGTTTGAGTAAATTAAAGATGGTCGTTACGTCATCGGTTACATGGCTGATATAGGAATTATCTGTTGTCATCACGCCTACAGGAAAATGCTCCGTGTAAAGCAGGTGTTGGTATAGCGCTTGTATGTCTTCCGGATCAATAACATGCTTAAAAATAACTTCATCATCTTCTGCCACACAGTAACTACCATTAAAAGTAATAAAACACTCAAAACCATATGATTTGAGAAATTTCGCGTGCGCATAAGAACGCCCTGTCGAGACGATCACTTGAATATTTTTTCTCTTTAACTGTTGGATGGCTTCAATAGTTGACTCTGGAATTTCTTTACTTTTTAAGCCTAATAAAGTGCCATCAATATCAAAAAAAATGGCTTTAATGTTTTCATTCATTGCGGGTATTTTGCGCGAACAAAAATACTTATCGCAGCTTTAAGATGCAAAAGTTTAGCTAAGTCATATGCGGTCTATTCGCTTATAAACTATCTACGAATGCACAGATCAATTGCTTTAACTGCGCAAATTTAGTAAGTGGTAGCGTCTCTGGCCGATCAAGAATATCGTGGTAAGCTGCAATACCCCCCATGGTATAGATAAAAAAACTAGGCACTCCTTGTTGATAAAAAGGACAATGATCGCTGTTACAAGATTCGCCTCTACTTTTAACCTGTGGTAAATAGTGATGTTCTTGATTTAATGCTTGTAATTTGGCAAAAGCTTTGGGAAAAACAGTGGCATTAACCGCAGTAATTCCCTCTTCTCCTGTTCCGACCATATCAAAATTCAACAAAAACTTAATTTTTGATAGGGTTACTGGAGGATGTTGCACAAAGGCGATCGAACCTAATAAACCTGATTCTTCGCCCGCGAAACCAACAAAAACTAAGGTATATTTTGGTGGATGCTGGGCATAGTATTTCGCTACATCTAGCATAAAAGCCGTTCCGCTAGCATTATCATTCGCCCCATAAAAGATAGCTTTCTTTCCCATTGTCCCTAGGTGATCATAATGCGCGGTAATAAAGATCATTGAATCGGGCATTTGTGTACCTGGTATCTTGGCTACTACATTTTGTGTTTCGTAGTTGGGAATCCATTTACTTTCAATGTTTACCGATACCTTATAGATATCGCTTAGCACCAAATCGTCTTTATTAACCAATAATACTACGCGTGCTGTTTGTTTGGTTTGTGCTGTATGCGTCAACTTTTCATTACTCGCTACTAATACGCCGCTCATGTTGAACGTTTCATCATTCCGCAATCGAAGTAAGCTCTCTTTCACTATTGCCGTTTGCTCGGCGGTTTCAGTCGCTGGTTTTTGGTTATCGATCAGTAAAAACTTATGCGCCGCTAACGCTCCTATCGAGTCAACATGTTTGCTTTCATATAAGTCAATACGGTTAACATGTACTACTTCAAAATCCCCTTTGAGTGAAGGACTACCTGCCCAAATCAAATAATCCTTACCTGGGCGAAGTGCCTTTCCGTTTAGTTTCACATCAACTTTTTCGGGAAAAATATTGGCTCCCAAGGTAAATTTCTGAAAATACCCTTCTGCTGTAAGTGGCTTCACACCAGCTTTTTGAAACTCAGCTGCTATAAAATCAGCCGCTTTTTTATCACCACCCAAGCCGTATCCCCTCCCCTTAAAAGCTTTAGAAGCTAAATGTTTGATAACATAAGTTCCGTATTGCTGATCTTCATTTTGACTTTGGGCAAATACAGATTGGACGTCAAAAAGCCATAGAATAGGCAGGATTAGCGTCCATAAACGATTTAATTTAAGGTTCATCTTTTTCATTGGAGGTTGTTAAAATAGGTAATACAATATGTGAAGGGTATTCACGTGAAAAATAAACCCGCTGTACTGCAGATTTAAATGCCGATGCATCGGCTTGGTAAATATCCATAAATTGCTGTGGGTTCCGGTCAACCAAAGGGAACCATGAGCTTTGTATTTGCACCATCATGCGATGTCCCTTTTTAAAGGTATGCGCAGCATCTTGCATATCAAAAGTCACTTTTTCAACCTTGCCCGGTACCAGCGGCTTGGGATTTTCAAAACTATGCCTAAACTTTGCACGCATAACCTCGCCACGAACCATGAGCTGATAACCACCCAACAGGGTACCTGGTTTCTCTTTGGCATTTGACATCGTATCCGGAAAAACGTCAATCAATTTAACAATAAAATCAGCATCAGTACCTGTAGAACTAATAAATAAATTTGCTTTCAGATTTCCCATAACTTGCACATCTTCTTTTAAGATATCGGTTGCAAATACGAGTACATCGGGACGACGTGCTGCAAAGCGTTGATCTTCGATCATGTATTCCCGTCCGCGAAAAAGCGTAATTTTATTCGAATAGGGTACCGGCTTTGCTGGATCACTGATGTAGCTGACAAAACCCTGATCTGATGCCGGTGGCGGCAGAAAAGACAAGCCCTCTTGTGGTTGCAAATACAAGTTCATCGATTTTGCTTCCGGAGGAGGCCAAGAGGAATAACGATGCCATTGTTTTTCCCCAGTATCAAAGATAAACGCTTTAGGTAATTGCGGATCAGGTTTTCCTTTTAAATAATGCATAAAAAAAGGAAATTCGATTTGCTCCCTATAAAATTTGGAAGTCGGTAAAGCGAAGGACAAACTATCTAACCAATCTCCCTTTCCACGTGTCCAACTGCCATGATACCAAGGGCCCATCACCAACATATTTTGTGTTTTTCTACTTTGCTTGGCAATAGCGGTATAGGTTTTCAATGGGCCGTAAAGATCTTCCTGATCAAACCATCCTCCGACGGTTAATACCGCAGGCTTTACCTTGCGTAAATGAGGTAATGGTGTACGGGCCTTCCAAAAAGTGTCATACGTACCATGGGTCATCAAATCTTGCCAAAGGGGATTGTTGTCGGCAGTCAATTTTCCATCGATTTCTTTCAGACCTCCAGCCTTTAAATAAAATTGGTAGGCATCAGGAGTTCCATAGTTATTAAAACCAAGCGGTCCGACGACGCTCGGTTCATTACGGTATTTTCCATAAGAGGATACAAAAGCAAAGGATCCCATGAGCATGAATGCGCCATTATGATGTCGGTCATCACCCATAAACCAATCGGTAACAGGTGCCTGAGGAGAGACGGCTACAACTGCTGGATGACTGTCTATTAAGGTTGCTGTTGCATAGCCACCTGGCGCAGAAATACCCCACACACCTACTTTCCCATTATTGTTAAGGTTTTTAATCAACCAATCAATAGTATCGTATGCATCTGAACTCTCATCAACTTCATCTGACTTTCGTTTATGTGGAATATACGGGCGGACAGCCATAAACGTTCCTTCGGAGAGATACTTTCCTCTAATATCTTGATAAACAAAAATAAAACCTTCCTGTGCAAACTGCATACTGGGGCCTAAAGGTACTTTCAGCCCACGGCCATAGGGTGCGACACTATAGGGGGTGCGCATGAACATAATGGGATAAGTTTTACTCGAATCAAGCGGTAGATAAATACTGGTAAAAAGTCTTTTACCATCCCTCATTGGAATACGCACTTCCATTTTTTTGTAGTGCTGCTGAATGTAGAGCGAGTCGGCTGTAGTATATTGAGCAAAGCCTGATGTAAAGGTTAAGAGCAAAAAAAGCCCAATGAGATATTTTGTCATAAAATACGGTAATGCGTAAAAATAAAAAATATCTCTTAATGGGCAGTCGTTTACGACTTACTTCGTGCAAAATTTTACAGCGTAGAAATCAGCTTCTAGATCGCTTACCGTAACCATAAATAAGCTTGTGGCTAATTCCTACTAATAGATCCTCCGATCTGCGTCACCCTATTGGAAGTAGTAAAATTGGCTTGTGCTGTACCTCGAGTATAGTTCCCTGTGGTATACACACCATGTATCGCCGTGCCGTCAGCTATGCTTCCACCTGTGTAGACATAATATTTGGTATCTACTTTCAATTTGGTACTGGCAAAAAGCATGGTATTAAAGCTTGTCGGACTTTTGAACGTCAGTACTTCATTACCCGCTTCGTCTTCGATATGGACGAAATCGGCAGTAGCGATACCACCGGTTACCACCGAATATACGGTACATACATTAGCGGTAGGGCTACTGGTTGCGCCACCCGTTCCGAGCACAAGACCTCCTGTAATTTTGAATGTTCGAGCATCACAATCAAAACCCGCCTCCGGTTGTTTGGAACCAACAGCAATTACGATTCCACCGGTTACCGTAAAGGTTCCATTTGAATCCATGGCATCATTGCCTGTACTGATAGAATAAACCTGACCACCATTGATATATATAGCAGTTTTAGCATTTAGCCCGTCATCTGCCGTATTTGTGACAATATTTCCGTCATTAATTGTCAGATGGCTTTTACTTTCTATTCCCTCTCCTTCTGTTGTATTAACGGTTATATCACCACCATTAATCACCACAAAAGGATCAATGGACGTATCGTCTTCTTCGTAAGACGCGACTATGCCATCATCACCTACATTTAATGTAAAATCTCCTTTATTAATAATGATAAAACCTTCTTCCGCTTCAATACCATCACTATCAGCCTTAATTGTGACGGTACCCCCGTCTCCAATAAAGGCATCATTCGCATGGATTCCATCTTTGATAGCGCTACCAACCGTGATATTCCCGCTTCTGATGCGAATATAGTCATCGCTACAGATACCGTGGCTATAATTCCCAACAATAGTTAGCGCTCCATTACCGCTAAAAATCAATTGCCCTTCACTGAACAATGTCCCTTTCATATCTTCATTGGCCACCGAAGTATACGTTGCAGCATCCGTTAAATGATTATCGGTACCGTCGGCTAACACCACAAATGCCCGCTTTTTCGACTGAATATTGAGTGCCGGTCCGTTTGTACTACTAATGGACACAGCGTTTAAGGTTAGTTTAAATTTTTTATCACTATATATTTTAACCGAACCCTTAGTGGTCGTTCCGCTAAGAACATAGTCTACTTCGGAAAGGGAAGAATTGATCACCACATTTTCGTCTGTTAATGTAACTGTTACTCCCTGATTCGCGTAAGGATTAGATACCGTTATCTCGGTGCCGAAATTGATGCTCACCATCTTATCAAATGTCGCGTTCTCCACTAAATCCTCGTCATCCGCCCCTGTCTCGGTAGATCCCTCAGGTGTACCCGATGTATAAGCGGTTTCGTCGACAGCTACCGTACCCCCACTTGGTGCAGCCGAGTTATCATTAATGGTTTCATCAGGATCATTTTTCGTACATCCAAACGTTATTAATCCTATCAATAGTGCAGTTAAAATGGGCTGGCCAAATTTGAAGAAATATCGATCCATATTGAAATCATGAAAGGTTGATAAAAATTATTCATTACACTGTATAAAAATAGATGATAACGCACATATTACTTGTTACTTTAACATTTTTAACTTCTATTAACACTACTTTACACAGCAGTTAACACCAACAGGAGTTAAAACTCGACTTTCTTTTGTTGAATCCCGATTTTACATCCCTGCAAACAAAAAAGTTTTTTATTTCTTTTATAAACATGGATACAACAGCACCAATCATTAAACAATTAAAGACGCAACTGTTGGATCGCTTTACTAAAAGTGGTGCCCATGCAGATTTATTCGACGCCTTACATGGAATTTCTTGGGAGCAAGCGGGAGAAATAGATGAGCACTTCCCGTACAATATCTGGCAATTAGCGGAACATATTCGGATTGCACAATACGATATATTGGAGTTTTGTAACAATACGACATACACATCACCCCACTGGCCATCGGGATATTGGCCCAAACAAGCCAGTCCTAAAGACAGTCAAGAATGGAAGAAAACCATAGACTCCATTCGGGCAGATCACCGAGCTTTTGCCGAGTTATTAAAGCAAGAAGATCTAGACATACTCAAACGTTTTGATCATGGAGCCGGACAAAGCTTTTTCAATGAAGCGTTATTGATCATCGATCACAATGCCTATCACGTTGGTCAAATTGTCTTGATACGAAAGTTAAAAGGTTGGTGGCATTAGCAAATTATTGGCATAACCCACTATTAGCTCATTAAGAAAGCTAAAAACGGTTTTATTTGTATGCTTTTTAAAATACCTGCAAAAAGCCGTAACTGTCATACGCAATAGGTCCTGACCAAGATATAGTAGATGAAAGTATCCTTTTACTAAAAAATCAAGACCCATTGCTCTCTTTTGACTTAGAACCATGTAAGCCATTGCTGTAATTGATCAAAATGTAACTAGCACTGTTTCGAGATTATACCTGAAGTCGGGATAATAAGGAAGTATAACGCCCCCATCAAGGAAAATTGTTACCTTTACCGATAGTAACCAATAATATAAAACCATTAAACACCAGGTAGAAGAAAAAAACAAACAAATTGCCGTTCGTGGGCAGAAAAATAGTAATATTAGACTACAAATCAAGAATTAATACGCTTAAATATTATGATACTCAAAAAAATCGCACTGCTTTTTAACCTACTTATTTTTGGTACACTAGCGGTTCAAGGTCAGCTACCCGAATTAACGATTATTCCCAAACCATTGGAGTCCACCGTACAGTCGGGCACCTTTAAATTAACCAAATCCGTATCTATAGTCGTTGATAAAAAACAGCCGGAGCTCTTGAAAATTGCAGAAATGCTACAAACCTATATTCAAGCTATTAGTAAACAAAACCTAACCATTAGCGACAACAAAACACCTAACAGTGTATCATCTATTCAATTGAAGTTAAGCGATCAATCGGAATCCTTGGGAAAAGAAGGTTATCGGTTACAAGTGACACCAAGTGAGGTTACTTTAGAAGCCTATCAGCCCAATGGTATGTTCTATGCGATGCAGACATTGACGCAATTGTTAACATCTGATGCCAAAGCCCTTCAGGCTGCCACGATTACCGATAAACCCCGTTTTGAATGGCGGGGTATGATGCTCGATGTAGGTAGATACTTTTACGGTATGGATTTTCTAAAAAAATACATCGACTATATGGCCATGCACAAGTTCAACACCTTTCATTGGCATTTGACTGAAGATCATGGTTGGCGCATAGAAATCAAAAAACATCCTGAATTAACACAGGTCGGTGCTTGGCGTGCAGGCACTCAATATGGTAAGAATGCCAATGAGATCGACCACAATCCCCATGGTGGATTCTATACCCAAGAGCAGGTTAAAGAACTGGTAGCCTATGCGCAAGCACGTTATATCACCATCGTTCCGGAAATTGAAATGCCCGGACATTCCTTGTCGGCACTTGCCACGTACCCTGAGCTATCCTGTACTGGCGGACCTTTTCAGATGCCTGTTGCTTGGGGTATACAGAAAGATGTTTACTGTGCGGGTAATGAAAAAACCTATCAATTTCTAGAAGATGTATTGAGCGAGGTAGCTGATCTTTTCCCCAGCCCTATTATTCATATTGGCGGAGACGAATGCCCTAAGGATCGGTGGAAGGCATGTCCGAAATGCCAAGCCAAAATACGCAGTGAACATTTAAAAGATGAACACGAGTTACAGAGTTATTTTATCAAGCGCATAGAAGATTTTCTGTTGACAAAAAACAAGCGCATCATCGGTTGGGATGAAATATTAGAAGGTGGCTTGGCTCCAAATGCAACTGTTATGTCCTGGCGTGGCATTGATGGTGGTATTGCAGCGGCTAAGCAGCACCACGATGTCGTGATGACCCCTACCGATTATCTATACTTTGACTATTATCAGGGAGAACCTTACTTAGAACCCTTAGCCATTGGCGGATTTGTACCCTTGAGCAAAGTATACAACTATGAACCGGTGCCTGAACAGCTGACGAAAGATGAGGCTCAATACATCAAGGGGGTCCAGGGTAATGTCTGGTCAGAGTTTATCCATTCGCCCGAAAGAGTAGAATATATGGCCTTCCCACGTGCTGCCGCCCTCGCTGAAATAGCCTGGTCTAGCCCTGAAAATAAGAACTGGCCAGATTTTCAACGCCGTATGGTGGCGCAGTATAAACGCTATGATCAGCTGGATATCAACTATTCTAAGAGTGCTTTTCAGGTAACGATACAAGAAAAGAAAATCGATGGTAAACAAGCAGAAGTTACCTTATCAGCAGAGAATTATCATCCCGAAATCAGGTATACAACAGATGGCACTACACCCAATAGCAATTCGGCTATTTATCAAGGCCCGTTTTCAGTAAAGATTCCCAGCAATGTGAAGGCCGTTGGTTTTGAAAATGGTCGGAAAGTAGGTGAGGCAAGTGTGCGGGCAGTGGGATTGGCAGTCACCGAATAATTCCCCCTATTTACCGAGTTCTTACAGTGGTTCGCCTAATAAGCATGGGCATACGCTGTATTTTAATCTACTTTTGAATCAACAAACAAGATTTATTAACCATTAAAATACAACGTTATGAAAACCACCGTAAATACCATCCTAACCACCATAGCAATTATAGCAAGCATCCATGTTTCCCTAGCTGCTCATCCTGAACGAGAACTCAATAGGCGTGCAGCCAACACTACACTTGATCAATACGTAGCAACGATCACCAAAGGTAACACGAACGACATTGATCAGTTATTCAGCGAATCTTTTACGCATAAAATCAATAGTAATCGTAAATTGACTACGCATAATAAAAAAGAATTGGTCGACTTCCTAAAAAACGGAAAAAATATTGAGCAAAATTGTAAAACAGCTTACACGGTTATAGAAGAAAATACCAACTATGCTCTGGCTAAAGTAGAAATGAAATACGAAAATTTTACTAAGGTAGATTACGTAAGCTTAGGACGGGAAGGCAATGAATGGAAAGTAAGTAATGTGGTGAGTACTTATCATTATGAATAAGAAGTGATTTTATCGTAAATAAACACTAAGGGCCACATTCGATGTGGCCCATTTTATTTTTCCATAATCGTACGAAAAGTCAGATTCACCCGTGGTCTTTTTACCCGTTTGGTAGGTGGAAGCCGATGTAACCAAAACGTTTGTGTCATACCTTTCATGACCAAAAGGCTGCCGTGTTCTAAGATCAGGTCAACCTTCTCTTTGGTTTGTTTATGTTTAAAGGCAAATTTACGTTCTGCACCAAAGCTTAATGATCCTATTGCTCCATCTTTCTTTAAATCAGTTTCGGCATCACTATGCCACGCCATCCCTTCTTCCCCATCGTGGTATAAATTTAACAGGCAAGAATTATAGGTCTCTCCCGTGCGCTGTTCTACTATTTTTTTCAATTCGATCAATTCTTTTGTCCAATATTGTGCTCGTTTAGTTGTTCCGGAGTAGGTATATTCGAAAGGCTTTTCTCCATACCAAGCCACTTTTCGTTTAGTGATTATTTTTTTACCATAAATAACTGCTTCATCGTTCCGCCACTCAACAGTGTATAATAGCCTATCCAAATAATGATCGGCAACTGGTTGATTCCATAGTTTTCCATAGTACCATACTACGCCATCCTTCGGCAATAGATTCTGTTGCTCATCTTCTATACTATTGAATAAATCGATCATACCATGCTTTATATTGTTTTTTCATACAGTGTCCACAGGGGCGATAACCATTCGTTATTGCTTCTTCTTCAGACGAAAAGAAAACCCGATTTTCGCGTTTCATTCGTTTACCTGAAAAACAAGACAGTTTTCCATAAATTCCCAGCTTACGGTTTCCCGCATAGCGTATCTCTTGACACCTAATCTTTCTTCTTAAGTCTGTCGCTTCAACAAACATGTGGCTTAACATAGATGAATCAACTTATCGCATCATGAAAAATGATACCCAAGGTGTAACGTTCCCCTTGGTGTACTTCACTAACGCCATGTTTCATATTTGCTCGATAGTAACCTTTTGCACCTTTAATAGGCCTGAAATTGGTGGTAAAAATTAGTGCATCACCTTTCCTTGGTGTCAGTACTATAGCCTTGGATTGCGCACGAGGAATCTGCTCCATCAGTACAAATTCACCACCAGAGAAATCTTCTTCCGGTTCAGTAAGGAATAATACGAGCTGAAGAGGAAAATAAACCGTCCCATATAAATCCTGATGTAGGGTATTGTACCCGCCTTCACCGTATTTCAACAACAGAGCAGTAGCCTGCTTCTGGTTATGGTCATGGCATTGAGCCAATAGTTCAGCATGTGAAAGTGGGAACTGCTGATCTAGATGTAAAGCCTTAAACCAAGTATTAGCAATGGGCGCCAAATACGGGTAGATCGTTGTTCGTATTTCCTCAATTAGACTGGGTAAGGGATAATTGAAGTACTTATACTCACCTAAGCCAAACCGATGACGTTCCATAATCACCGTTTTTCGATATTGCCCTTCTTGATGATAGCTGCGCTTAAGCTGTTCACACTGTTCCTTTACTAATAATCGGGGAATTAGTACAAATCCATTTTGGTGTAAGGAATTGCTGATGTTTGGCCAATCCAATGCTATAATTTTCGAACGATTCGTATGCATAGTTGTCCATTTAGTTTTCTGCATGTGTTTTTACTCCCTCCCAACCAATCATCGCTGTTTTTCTCGTAGATCCCCACATATAACCACCCACATTTCCTGACGTTTGGATAACGCGATGGCAGGGAATTAAAAATGCAACCGGATTACTTCCAATAGCTGTGCCTACTGCCCGTGAAGCGCTAGGATTACCTATTTGCTGCGCTACGGCACCATAAGTGGAAAGCCCGCCCATAGGTATCTTTAATAAACTTTCCCAAACTTTTAATTGAAAATTAGTTCCTTTTAAATGCAACTTAATCTCGGGTAATTTACTCCAATCGTGTTGAAAAATGAATAAAGCGTGTTGTTGCAACAAATCCAATTTACATTGGAAGGTAGCATTGGGAAATTTTTCTTTTAAATTCGTCAAAGCCTGTACTTCATCTTCCACAAAGGCCATATAGCAAACACCCTTAGTTGTGGAGCCCACCAATAAACTTCCAAAGGGGCTTTCAGCAAAACTGTAATTGATGGATAGATTTTCTCCTCCATTTTTATATTCTGCTGGGGTCATCCCTTCAATTGTTACAAATAGATCGTGCAAACGACTGGTACTGGACAAGCCTGTTTCATAAGCTGCGTCAAATAAAGTTACCTGATGATTTCCCCGAAGCATATTCTTTGCATATTCGACGCTAATATATTGTAGAAATTTCTTCGGACTAGTTCCTGCCCATGCTGTAAAAAGACGTTGGAAGTGTGCCGGACTTACGTGTACACGTGATGCTATTTCATCCAAACTTGGTTGTTCTTTAAAGTTCTTTTTAATATAGTCAATTGCCGCGGCAATACGTCTATAATTTAAACTGTCTTGTGTTTCCATCTTTTTGATTCTTATAACACAACAAAATTCGTAAGGATTTTGTCCTTATAAAATCCGAAACATGCGCTCTTATCGCAGAAATATGAAACATCCATCGCTATATGCGGGCTTTCCGCAATATAAGCAATAACGAACAAGTTAGAGCGGCCATGCTAAAATAGCAAATAGCCAGCGTACGTTGGTCATGCACCTGTACTAAATTTACCATTCCATAACTTAATATTGATGTAATCAAATAGGAACCACCACTGGTTATCCCACTGGAAATACCTGCATTTTCCGGAAAGCGGGTTAAGCAATATGTAAAATAGATATTATAAATAAAACCGGAGCAAAGGTGCATGATAAACACAAAGGACATGAGCAGGTAGATATTCGAAAAGAAGAAACCGACGATAAACATAAGCAAGGCGATTGCTCCCGAGGCCATGTTTCCAACCTGTAATTTTATTAAAAAAGACTTTTTTATCAAGCTCTTTGCTAATAGTCCACCCGTAAAAATCCCCAGGCCAGAAACAAGTGCACAATAACCCGTTACAATAGACGAAAAATGAAAATGTTCTTCAATGATAAACGGTGCTGTCATACCGAACATCAACACCATGCCATAACTCGCTCCTAAAACCAAAAGTCCTATTGAAAAACTGCCAGTTCCTAGAACTTGACGATAGCTTTGTACGATAGCTGATAGACTAAATGACCGACCGCCATGCATCGCTTCACCACAAAAAAACCATTCCATGGTCAACGAAACCAACGCATAAATGCCTAAGAAATAAAAATTGGATGTCCACCCCCAAAATGATTGCAAGTATCCGCCCAGAAAAGGTGCAGTAATTGGCCCTAAAGACCAGACAACCGATAATAATCCCATGTAGCTATTCAGCTTGTCACCGGTATAAATGTCTACTAAAAAGGCACGTTTTGCCACCACAATAAACGCTGTTAAGATGCCCTGCAATATACGCATGGCATAGATCAATAAGAGGTTAGGTAGTAAAGCGATTAGGAAATTACTAAGTGCAAATAACAATAAGGCACTCAAAACAATCTTATAACGCCCATAGCTATCTACGATACTTCCGGCCACAAACATGGTAATACCATAACTAATCAAAAAATAAGAAAGCGTTAACTGTATCCCAGAGGCACTTGTATGAAATACGGTCTGCATTTCAGGGAAAGATGGAATATAAATATCCGTAATTAGGCCCGATAAAGGAATTAACGTGAATGTAGAAAATGTACTTATTTTTTCAAATTTACGTTGATATAACTTCATAGTATCACTCGTTAAATAGGAGCTACAAAACTAGCAGACTGGCAGGAAGTGAAAAATAAGTAAATCAAATATTTATTAAATAAATCAAATATTGATTGTTAATAAGTCGCGATAGTCTCTAGGACTTTTACCTGTCTTCTTTTTAAAGAAATTGTTAAAATGCTGGGGATATTCGAAGCCCAATCCATAAGCGATCTCAGCAATGCGCCATTGACTGTATTGCAGCAAATCAAGCGCTTCTTGTAGTGTTCGATCTTGGATAAGCGTACTGGTGGTTTTTCCGAAGTAACTCCGTAAACTATAGTTTAAATGATTAACATGTACCTGCAGCTGATGGGCATAATCCGCAGGCGTTTTCAGCTTAAGCGGATTATCCGGAGATTCGATGGGAAATTGCCGTTCTAAAAGCGCATAGAATCGGTTCACCAAATCGCCATCTGGTTTTTCCAGGATCTTTCCATCGGCCATACGCAATTTGATAGCATGATAGGCGATCAATCTTAAAAAATCCTCTATAACCTGCTTTTTGTAAACGAAATCGCTATGATATTCGCTTAACATCCACTCAAAATATTGTGTAAATTGCTCATATTGCTCTGCTTGTAAAAACAGAAAGGAATAGGTATCGTTTCGAAACAGCTTAAATAAATTGTCTAACGCCTTTCTCAATTCATTACCCATAAACTGTTCGTTAAACAAGCAAACGTATCCTTTTTGTTCTGGCGATAAATTTTCCCAACCAAAACGGATATTGGTATTGGAAAAGAATATAGCAGGACGTTCAATCTTAATGGTACCCTTATCGGTTCGCAATAGGGCTTGCCCTTGAGTCAAACAAATTTTATAATAATCTCTGCGCGTGAAATGTAAGCTAGCATAACAATTATTACGCTTTAACACATTAAAGTGCGCCCTCATTCCATCAGAATCCTTCAAATCATCCGGTAACGCTCGGCAGGTTCTACGATAATATTCTTGTAACGTTTCCGCTTTATCCATTCATCTTAAAATTAATTAATTCAAAGATATAAAAAATAGTAGTGAATACGGAAATGGGCAGATTTTGATGAATAAGGAAGAAGCGAATTAGCCAATTAAACAACCGAATGAAATGCGTTCATGAACACCTTTGAGAATAAATACGTGCGCATAATTAGAGGTGTGCATAACTAGCCAACTAGCCCAATAAATGGAGTAAAGAGAATCCTCAGGCCAAGTAAAATTAGTAAACAATGTTAATACATTATCTACGTGATATACATAAAATAATAGAAGGGCGATTCTTTAGCTTGCGCAAGTTTTCAAAAAGATTACAATTCGTTTGTTTGAAATTCACGCGCTATACTTTCTTTAATCCGCGTAATCTTTCCCTTCCATTCAGGAGCTTTTGCTTTGACATTATCTACCATAGATTTGCCATTTTCATCTTTTTTTGTAGCCAATTTATACGCTCCGTATACGGCAGCTCCTAATAACGCTGTTTTAAACAATCCCATGTTGTATGTATTTTTTTCTCAAACAACTCAAAAACTTAAATGTTTGCAGATTTTTCAGATGGTTTATATCGGTTCAAAGAAAATATGCTTATACTGGGGATACTTGTCTTGTAAATCCCGTCGAAGATGCTGAATGGTGTCAACTACTGCTTGGCTTTCCAAACGTTCTTTAAATTTTATTTTAATGAATAAAATCACCTCATCGGGCCCCTGATACATAGACAACGGTTTATCTACGTAGCAAACGCCTTCATTCTGCATCACCAAATCAACCACTTGTTGCAATTCTACGGGCTCAAGCGCCTCACCCATCAGTAGGCTACGACTTTCCCTAACTAAAAACACGGCTACCGCCGTTAGCAGCAAACCAATCATAATAGAAGCAATACCATCCATATAAGGATTTTTCCATAACAGACTTAAGGTGATGCCAACGGTAGCCAGTAAAATACCAATCACGTCTGCTGCATCTTCAAATAAGACAACAAACGTAGATGGGTCTTTACTCTTTCTTACCGCTTTCCAGAAAGGTGTTTCACCGCGTTGCCTATTAAATTCCCGAACAGCAGTTAACAAGGAATAACCATCAAACAATAACGCCAGCCCCAATACGACATAGTTCCAAACTGGGTTTTTGATTGCTTCTGGATGTTGAAGGTGATGGTATCCTTCGTAGATTGATAAACCTCCACCCAGCGCAAAGAACAATAAAGAAACGACAAATGCCCAGAAGTAAAGTTCTTTACCGTAGCCGAATGGCCTTGCTGCATCGGGCTTTTTCCGACTATTGCGTAATCCAACCAGTAGTAGAATCTCATTGCTGGTATCCACCAACGAATGGATGCCTTCAGAAGCCATAGCTGAGCTTCCCGTACTAAAAGCCGCAATGAATTTAACGATGGCAATAGCCATGTTAGCAGCAAAAGCCGTATAGATAGGTGTCTTAGATCCAGCCATATTTTCCCTGTTGCTTGTTAACAGCTCGGGTGGCATTTAGTTTGGCTATGATTGAACAGCAGCACCTTTTTTATAGGATTGGTAAAAAAACAACGGGAAAATCAATAAAGTCAATAGGGTTCCCGTGATGAGTCCGCCAATGACGACAATAGCCAACGGTTTGGAAGTTTCCGAACCTATTCCGGTAGAAAGTGCAGCGGGTGTTAGACCAATTGCAGCCATCAACGCCGTCATGATCACCGGTCTTACCCTACTTCTTACACCGCCCATAATCGCTTGTTTAAGGTTATCACCTGTCCACTCATGACGTTTTACTCGACGCAGATTCTGCTTAAAGATCGATATGAGAATAACTCCATTTTGTATGCAAATACCAAAAAGGGCAATAAAGCCAATACCGGCAGCAATACTAAAATTAGTATTCGTAACTAATAGTGCGGCAATTCCTCCAATAATGGCAAAGGGTACATTCAGTAACACGATACCGGCATCTTTTATATTACCAAATAGTGCAAACAAAATGACAAAAATAATCAACAAACTAAGCGGAATTACTTCTTGTAGGCGTCGTGTAGCCCTTTGCTGGTTTTCGAAGTCGCCAGCCCACTGCATGTCATACCCTTTATCAAGTTTCACCATCTCACGAACCTTTTGCTGTGCCTCTTTTACGGCGCTCCCCATGTCTCGTCCCCTTACGGAGAATTTAACGGCGCTGTACTTTCGGTTATCGTCTCGAAAAATTAAGCTAGCTCCTGTAAGCCGTCGAATGGTTGCTATATTTTTTATGGGTACTTTTGCTCCCCTTAAGGTAGGCACCATTAAATTGCTAATCGCTTCAGCGTTATCCCGATAACCTTCCTCATAACGTAAACGTAATTGAAACTTACGTTCGCCCTCATATATCCATGAAATCGCTTTTCCGCCTATTGCCATTTCGATAATTGCATTAGCGTCTGCAGTTGTTACACCATATAAAGCCATCTTTGACGCGTCTAGATCGATACGAAGTTCCGGTTGTCCAATATTTCGAATGACGCCAAGATCTTCGATACCGTGAATAGGCTTCATAACTGCATAAACTTCATTCGCTTTTTGTTCTGTAACAGCCAAACTATCCCCATAGATTTTCACCACCAAAGATCCCTTAACGCCAGAGACAGCCTCTTCTACATTATCCATTATTGGTTGAGAAAAATTAAGGTCAATGCCGGGAAACATACCAAGTTTTTGTTGCATTTGTGCAATAAGTTCTTCCTTGGTCAGTCTGCTTTTCCACATTGATCGTGGATAAATATCAACATGAAATTCAATGTTATAAAATCCAGTAGCATCAGTTCCATCATTAGGTCTTCCCGTTTGTGACAGTACCTGCCTGACTTCTGGGAATTCACTAATGATACGCCTCATTTTATTGGCCACATGCATAGATTCATTTAAGGAAATACTGAGTGGACAAGTGGCTCGAATATAAATTGCACCCTCGTCCAGTTCGGGCAAAAATTCTGTACCAAGAAATCTAAAGGAAAACAGGCCGATCGCTACCACGATTCCCGTAGCTAGTAAAGCCAACCGCTTAAAGCGATATATTCGGGCAAATAGCTTCATAACGCCATTGGTAAGTGCTTCAACAAAACGGTTCCGCTTTTCTTGTACATTTTTCCTTAATAATAAACTGGCCAGCACCGGAACAAGAGTAAGGGTTAAAATGAGTGCACCCAAAAGTGCGAAACCCAATGTCCAAGCCAAAGGGGAAAACATTTTACCTTCAACTTTTTGAAAAGCAAAGATGGGTAATAAGGCGGCGATGATAATTAATTTGGAAAAGAAGATCGCTTTTCCTAACTCACCGCCCGTCTGTTTAATCAGGCCCAATTTTGAGAGCTTATTAAAACAATCTGTACCTAACTGTTGCGCACGGTGATCGAGAACAACAAAAATACCTTCTACCATGACTACCGCTCCGTCAATGATGATTCCGAAATCTATCGCACCCATGGAAAGTAAATTAGCACTCATACCTCTTAACGTTAAACAGATAAAGGCAAACAAGAGGGCTAAGGGTATAATTAAGGCAACAATTAAGGTCGTACGCCAATCGGCCATGAACAGTAAAACAATCACCGTTACCAATACAATACCTTCTACCATGTTGTGCAATACGGTATGGGTAGCAAACCCAATTAAATCGTTCCGATTGTAAAAGGTATTAATCTTCACATCAGAAGGTAATACTTTATCGTTAAGGTAATCAATTTTTTCTTGCACCTTTTGGATCACCTCACTGGGATTTTCTCCTTTACGCATGACAACAATACCTTCCACCGCATCGTGTTGACGATCTCTTCCTACTTGTCCTAAGCGGGGCAAACTGGAGACGCTAACATTGGCCACATCTTTCACTAAAATGGGTGTTCCATTAATATTGGTCACAATAATATTCCCAATTTCTTCTTCATCATTCAATAAACCGATTCCACGCACCACATATGCCTGCGCATTGTCGACAATGACGTCTCCACCAACATTGATGTTACTCTTTGATGCAGCTTCGTAAATATCCAGTGGACTAATATCATAGGAAGCTAATTTTTGTGGGTTTACTTTTATTTCAAAGGTTTTCACCTCACCGCCAAAACTTACGATATCTCCTACACCCGGTACGCCCAAAAGCTGCCGTTCGATTACCCAATCTTGCACGGTTTTTAGTTCCTCAACCGTTTTCGTTTTACTGCTCAACGTATACCGAAAGATTTCGCCCGTTGGACCAGTAGGTGGTTGGATATCAGGGTCGGCATTTTCAGGCAATTCGACGTTATGTAGCATATTATTAACCTGCTGACGTGCAAAAGCGTCATCCACATCATCATCAAATATTATTTTTACCACGGAAAGTCCAAAAACGGTTGTCGAACGCACGGAAGTTTTCTTTTGTACCGGGTTCATGGCTACTTCAATCGGGATAGAGACAAACTTCTCTACTTCCTCCGCGCTGCGTCCAGGCCATTGGGTAATGATGGTAATTTGGGTATTCGTGACGTCTGGAAATGCTTCTATGGGAATATGCTTAAAGGCTAAAACACCCCAGATCAAGAGTAAGAGTGTTGCAAAAAAAACAAACAGTTTATTTTTTAACGAAAAAGCGATAAGGTGTTTAATGACTTTAGACATGTTTTGAACTTATTTTGAACTTAAAGCCTCGTAAAGAAACACTTGTTCGTTAACGACCACCTCATCATGTAAAGACAGGCCTTGAACATAGGCTTTATCCGCCGATCGGTTGAGAAGCTCAATAGCTTGTATTTTTAATTGGTTTTGTTGGCGTACAATGACATAATAGCGACTATTTTCCATAATAAGCGCTCGACTAGGGATAGTCAACGCTTTGCCCATTGGTGCTTGTGCCACCTTCATAGTAACAAACATTTCCGGTTTTAGCTCATTATTAGGATTTCCCAAGCTTACCCTTACCTGCATCGTGCGTGTTGCCGGATCAAGTACATGATAAATTCGGTCAATCTTTCCAACATAATTCTTCTTTGGATTAGCCAGGGTATTCATAACGACAGAATCGCCTAACTGAATATGATTAATGTCAGCCTCATAAACGTTAGCGATCACCCAAACCTCAGTCAAATCCGCAATGGTAAAGAGATTAATAGCGTTATCCTGTCTAATCTCTGAGTTATTGGTTACATTTTTTTCCAGGAGGAATCCACTAATAGGTGCTTTTAGCCAATATGTCGCCTTATCTCCACCTGTTATAGCAGCTACTTGCTCTGTACGGCTTACTGCTGCAAGCGCTTTTTTGTACTCCATTTCCGCTTCGACATATTCCCGTTCGGTAGCTAAACCTCCATCGAAAAGTTCTTTTTGTGCCTTTACCGATTTTTCTTTTACTGCTAAATCTGCTTTAGCTATGGCAAGCTCATTGGATGTATTGGCTACTTCCGAACTTTGCAGTACCGCTAAAACTTGACCTTTTTGCACATAGTCACCGAGAGCTACGTTTAATGAGGAGATTTTACCACTAGCCAATGCAAAAATTTTCGCTTCTTTACTTTCGTCAGGCACGATTTTTCCATTCAACTTGACATAGCCATCTTCCTTATCCAGCGACACTTTTGCCGTTTGTAGATGGCGGATGATACTATCAGAAACCGCCGATACGTCTTGCTGTTGCATGGGTTGCGAAGAAGTACAAGAGACCATAACCCATAGCAATCCTATCCATGAATATAAATACCAATTCTTCATATTATTTTATCAGTAAAAGATAGTCGTTCCAACAGCAAACTGTAGGGCTTCCAATGCTTGCATTTTTTCGTTTTGCAGTTGATTAAGTTGCACCATATTATCTTTGTAACTATCATAGAAATCGACAAACTCCAATAGGCTAATATTTTTATTTTGGAAATTGTCGGTAACGGATTGCAATAGGTGCTCCAATTGCTCCATGAAATGTGGTTCAATAGCTTGCACCAGCTTATCCGCTTGTATTGCCTTAGCATAGGCGTTTTGTACTTCGTTCTCTACCTTCTCTTGCTGTTGCTCCAGTTCGGTTTTCGCTTGGGCAATAGTTAATTTCGCTGCTTTAATATTACCTTGATTTCGATTAAAAAACGGAAGGTCAATGGCTACAGAAAGTAACGTAGCATTATCGAAAGAACTTCCACGTTTGTCAAATTCCGCGCCTATGGTCAGGTCAGGAATGGCCATGGCTTTTTGCAAAGCATAATTCTGATCACTATAGTGCTTGCTTTGCTGGGCCAATCGAAGATCCTGCCGATTAGCCATGGCCGAATCCAACAAGTCTGCCAAAGCGTACTGCCCCAGGTGGGAATCTCTTGTTGTATCTATTATGGGAATGATCCATGCCTTATTATTATGGATCAGCAGCTGCAATTCTGCATTAACGTCAAGTAATTGCCCCTGCAAACTAGTATATTCGGCTTTCCGCGCATATAGCATCGTTTTGATCCGCGCGGCATCTTTAAGCGTAACCACTCCTTTTGCCAATAGCTGTTGGTAAGTACTATGAAGCCGTTCCAGGTTATTGATTTGCCGTACATATCCTGCAAGGGTATGCTGCAAAAAGTAAGATTGGTAAAAGTCGCTTCTAAGCGAAAAACGCAGGCTCCTTAACAAGTCGAAAAATCGGCTTTCCTCCATCATCACATCGGTTTCGGCCAATGCCACTTCTTTATTCCGTTTTCCGGCTAAACGGATCAATTGCTGAATATCGACTACATATTGACCAGTACCTTTTCCGGTATCAAAGAAGCGTCTATTCTCTGGATTGTAAGCGTTTAACGTAAATTGAAGCGTCGGATTATTAAATAATTTTGCCTGAATAACGGATGCCTTTGCCAGATCAATATGGTATTGCTGCGCTAACAGAGACAAATTCTGCGCAATAAAAAGTTGTTCTGCCTGAGCTAGGGATAAGCGTAGGCTATCTTGTGCCAAGGCATTAAAATGGCTTGTTAGCAGCAATCCCATAATCCCAATATAGCGAGCAAAACATATATTGTTTACGTTAACTAAACTCTCCATAGTACATCTGTAATCCGTGCAAAACTACCGAGGTAAGATTAGAGGTTCATTTAAGGCAGATTAGAAAAAGATTAAAAGGGAGGGGAGAATAACCGATGCGAAAAAAACAATAACTTTATACCCTAATGCTAAATCGTTAAAAAGCATACTGATGGATAAAAACCAAACATTAGAAGTGTGGATGCGTGGGCCCGTTGAAGACGTGCCCCCTTTACTACAGCCCGTGGCACATGCCTTAATGCAAGTATCGGAAGACCTTTCCCATTATACTGTTGGTTTACAGGAGCAGCTCTTATGGGTGAAACCTCTTGGAATGGCATCCGTGGGTTTTCATCTCCAACATATTGTTGGCGTTATTGACCGAATGTTCGCCTATGCAGCCAATCAATTGCTTTCAGAAGAGCAATTCGCTTACCTTGCTAATGAAGGGAAACCTCATGCTTCCCTTACCTTACGCGAATTGATAAAAGCGGTAGCGCAAAAAACGGCATGGGCAGTAAACCAACTCCGTACCATTAATGAAAGCCAATTAACGGAAATACGATATTTAGGTAGAAAACGCATTCCAACCACTTATATAGGCCTGTTGTTCCATGCCGCTGAACATAGCCAGCGGCATGTGGGACAATTGCTGGTAACCATAAAGGTTGTCCTGGCGCCTAATGCTTTTTAATTGTATAAAACGATGCACCGAACTGTGGAACGGTTTACACTATAAATTTCCAAATTTTCCCTCTATGAATTTCCCAATAAAAGGAATCGGCTTTAACACTTCCTGAGCAGCATAAATAATTCCGAAAATGGCCAACACCAACGGCACCATAAATAAAAAGCTTAATAAACTTAAAAAAGGAATGACCGTAAATACGATTTGTAAGGCTGCCGACCATAAAAAAGAAAATATAAATACACCAAGGGCCTGCTCCAAATGATATTTGGCCAATGCCGATCGATTATCTCGATATAAAATATAGGCTACTATCCATCCAATAATAGTAACATAAGCAATAATGGCAATTGTTCTACTGTTCATTATACCAATTCCTACGCTATTTTCTTTCCTTATTTTTTAGCAATCCGATACATTTTTCCACCATCAGTAGCGGCATAAAGTGCTCCATCCTTCCCCATGGCAAGTGCACGGAAGCGCTCTCCCTTATCCTGCAATAGACGCTCTTCGCCGATTACTTTACCATCTTTAATAATTAAACGAGCGATATGCATACTGCTTAAGCCTGCTACAAAAAGATTGTTTTTCCATTCCGGAATCATATCACCATCGTAAAACGTGATATCGCCGGGAGAGATTACCGGATCCCAATAATAGACTGGCTGCTCCATACCAACCAAAGTTTGTGTACCATGACCAACTTTCTCGCCACTATATTCGATACCATACGTAATTACCGGCCAGCCATAATTTCTGCCAGCATGAATAATATTGATCTCATCCCCTCCCCGAGGTCCAAATTCTGCTTCCCATAATTCGCCTGTTTCCGGATTCCAAGCTAAGCCATCTGGATTCCGAAGGCCATAAGCATAAACTTCGGGGCGTGCTTTAGATTTATTTGCAAACGGGCCACCGGGAACCGCATCTCCGTCGGGTGTGATATGTATAATTTTTCCTAGAGAAGAGTTCAAATCCTGTGCTTGGTCTCGAATCTCTTTAGCTGAACGCTCTCCTGTACTAACCAATAAATTTCCTGCTTTATCAAATAAAATCCGTGATCCATATTGAAGATTTCCGCTGAAAGCTGGTGTAGCCCGGTATATCACTAAAGCATCTTCAACTTTACTTTCATCTGTCGACAATTTCCCTTTAGCCACCGATAACAATGTTCCTTCGGCTCGTTTCTCAGAAAATGTCCAATATAATACACGATTATTACTAAAATCCGGATCAATATTAACATCTAATAGACCACCCTGACCGTCCGAGACTACCGCCGGTAAGCCTGTGATCTGCTTTTTTGATCGACCATCTGCCGAAACAATGCACATAGTGCCTTTATTTTGCGTTAACAAAAAACGGCCATCCGGTAGCGGACAAATTGCCCATGGATTTTCCAAAGTACTGTCAATTACGGTAATCGCTAACGGCGTTTCCGTTTTTGCGCCTGGTGCACGTGTTTGTCCCGGAAAAGCAGGTTTGTAGTTTGTATTGGGTTTCTGGGTTTCTACTGGTGGAAGTGCGTTGCTATCCGGTTGAGCGTTGTTATTGGATGAATTTCCAGCACTGTTATTACAGGCAGTTAATGCGTACAATAACAAAACACTGAGCAAAAATACTTTTTGATGGGTACGAATCATATTAGACGAATTAATTAGGTGAATAAAACAACCTACTAAAAGTACAATTTTTTCATCAATTAGTTTTAAAAAAGAAAGGAGCATCACCATTCAAGCTAACCTAAATTATTTATACTTGTACCTGTAATTAAAGCACCGCACCTTATGATCGCTCACGATAGTCCCAAACGGTTTGATCGGATTGTTGCCATTTTCATTCAACTACAATCCAAACGCGTGATTAAAGCTCAGGAATTGGCTGAGCGCTTTGGCGTTAGCTTACGCACCATTTACCGCGACATTAAAACATTGGAAGCTTCTGGCGTACCCATTTATAGCGAAGCTGGTATAGGCTACTCCTTGATAGATGGTTACCGTCTGCCACCGGTTATGTTTACCCAAGAGGAAGCAACTAGTTTTGTAGCTGCTGAGAAATTGATGCAAAAATTCACCGATAAAACCATTCGTGAACATTTTGCTTCTGCCATGTACAAGGTTCGCGCCGTATTACGTAACCACGATAAGGATTGGGTGGCGGATATTGAATCAAAGGTCATTGTAAAACCAACACAGAAAAAATTTAATGACGATGTGCCACATGCATTAAGCACCTTATTCGAAAGCATCGCCCGCAGAACACAGGTAGACTTGCTGTATGAAGCATTGGAAGCGAACCAACCTACTGCTCGAACCATAGAACCCGTAGGTGTATTTCATCAAGAAAATTTTTGGTACGTTATTGCTTATTGTCATCTGAGAAATGACTATCGCCAATTTCGGATCGATCGGATCAAGCAAATCAGGCAGACCGAAACACCGTTTTCGCTTAAGCATCAACCGCTGGATTTTTATTTGCAAAACAAGGAACAGAAACCTACAACAAGGGTTAGAATAAGAGTCAATGCTATAATTGCAAAATATTTAAAGTGGGAGCGCCATTATCACGGTTTTGTAAAGGAAGAGCGTATACAAGATCAAGTAGAGTTAACTTTTGAGGTCCAGGATTTACAACACGGCTTTGCACGATGGTATATCATGTTTGGCGACAAGGCCGAAATTTTAGAACCACCACAGCTCAAAGTACATGTCAAAGAATTGTTAGAGCAACAACTCCAACAATTAACCGATAACAAATGACGTTTTCTTATCTTTCCTAAAACTTTGGTGGTTTAATTCCCAAAGTCCTTAAGTATACGTACCCCTTGTGGGCTGATTACATGTTGTACTGTTTGCGTAACAGTTTTGATAAAAACAAATGCAATTCGGTAAAGGTTTATATGCCAATGAACATTGGCATAATAAACGAGGCAGAACACATCAAAACTGTTGCCGTGATTGTAGCTCATCCAGATGATGAAACCTTATGGGCTGGGGGAATGCTCTTAAGCTACACGTCATGGGACGTTTTTATTCTTTCCCTTTGCAGAGGAAGTGATCCAGATCGAGCTCCCAAGTTTCTTAGGGCCTTAGCTCACTTTAATGCCGATGGTGCTATGGGCGATTTGGACGATGCAACCGCACAGCAAGCATTAACCGAAGGAGAAGTGGAAGATACCATCCTTACGCTATTACCAGCCAAAGCTTATGATCTTATCATTACCCATAATCCCAATGGCGAATATACACGACATTTACGTCATGAAGAAGTTAGCCAAGCGGTCATTAATCTATGGTACGTAGGGAAAATAAAAACGAAGGAACTTTGGACTTTCGCCTATGAAGATGGCGGGAAAAAATACCTTCCGCAGCCCCGATTAAATGCAACCGCCTATTTTAAACTTCCCAGAAAAACATGGGAAAGCAAAAATTGGATCATCAATACGATCTACGGGTTTAGTACTGACAGCTGGGAGGCCCAAACTACCCCTAAAGCGGAAGCTTTTTGGAAATTCAACCGCCCAGAACGTGCAAAAGATTGGCTAATTCAAGGAGGTAGAGAAAAATGAAAGTGTTAGTCCTCTATGATTATCCGCCAGCCCCTGGAGGTTTGGCAACACAAGGGGATCTACTTTATAGAGGGCTTCTGGAAATTGGCATTGACGTCTTTCCCGTCCATGTAGCATCTGCTATAGAAAAAGAATGGTATTACCGTTGGTTTAAGCCTGACATTGTGGTCGGTGTAGGTTATTGGGGGCATACGCCCGATGTAATACTTCATCCACAACAATATGGTATTAGAGCCGTTCCCTGGTTAGTAGCCGATGGTTTTATTGCCAACTACCAAAAGGTGCTCAATAAGCTACCTTTATTATTGGTCACTTCCCATTGGGTAAAAGAAATGTATATACGCGATGGCATTAGCGAAGACATCATTGAAGTGCTCCCTGTTGGATGCGATACCGAACTTTTTTCGCCTCGTGCCCAAACAGACAATAAGGTAAACACTATCCGTGAAGCATTTAACGTCTTGCCTACAGACCTTTTGTTACTTACCATTGGTGGTGATGCTGCTTCAAAAGGAGCACAAGAAGTGATGCGTGCCCTTGCACAAATTGATCATCAAGTACCTAGCTGGAAATACATTTGTAAAGTGTGGCCTCAGCCCAGAACGACGATACAAAATGCTGCCGACCTTCAACTGGCTAAAACACTGGGGATAGATCATAAAATAGGCTATACTACTGCCATAACATCTAGGGAATTTACGGCTCACTTAATTAACGCCTGTGATATTTATGCCGCCCCTTCCAGATTAGAAGGCTTTGGTATGCCACAAATAGAAGCAGGAGCCTGTGAAAAACCGGTTATTGGCATTAATGCCATGGGCTTATTAGACACGATTATCCATGGAAAAACAGGACTTTTGGCTCGTGTAGATCAAAAAATAGTAAAAACAGAACTAACTTTAGGTACCGAATCGGGTTTTAAAAAGAAGAAAAAAATAGTTTTTGATCCGCCACGTACCGTCGACTATGGAGCTAGCGTAAACGATATTGCCCATTTTTTATTGGACTTGATGACCAATGCTGAGCAACGAAGGCGTTTGGGGCAAGCCGCCCGACAACATGTCGTAGCAAGGTTCGATTATCGGCAGGTAGCACGGCAATTTGTTCAAATCATCCAAAATAAATTTGAAATTAACTAAAGATGAAGACAATACAAAGCATCGAACAGGCTAAAGAGGCTGCTTTGAATGTGTTGCTACATAATAGAAAAGGACCATTCCACAGCCTGCCAAGAACTGCCGGATGGGGATATCCAGAACCGTACACTCGTGATCTACTATTATCCCTTTTTGGAATTAGTGTCACAGGCAACAAGGTACTTATCAAAAGCATGGAAACGGTGTTGAAAACACTGGCAAAAAACCAATCTCAACACGGCCATATTCCTTCGCTGGTACACGACCGGGAAGACAGAGGGTCAAGCGATTCTACCCCTCTTTTCTTAATCGGTATAGGTTTAATGCGCGATCTTACGGGAAAAAAGGATTTCCTGGCAACTGCCGCAAAAAAAGCCATGACTTGGATGGATTACCAAAGTCCATCAGATGATGTCATTGTAGCGCAACAACCGACCAGCGACTGGCGTGATGAACAATGGGTTTTAGGTTACGGACTTTTTGTCAATACCTTGGTGTATACCTATCTCCGACATTTTGGCCAGATAGAAAAAGCCACCCAGTTATGTAAGGAAATGAGACATTTCACCATTACTGGCCATGTGCAGCATCAGCATGTACACGAAGGATTTCAATTAAAAGACAAACCTTATTACGCGTTATGGTCATATAAGGTTTTAAGCAATGAGCGTTTTGATCTTTTAGGCAATAGCCTCGCCATTCTCAGTGGCATCGCTTCCAAAGCCAGAGCAAAAAAAATTATTGAATGGGTAGAGCAAGAATGCCAAGCGATGCAAGCGAAAGGATCATTAGCCGTCGACTTACCGCCTAACTTCTTTCCTTTTACCCAATCTACTGACCCCGATTGGCAGGCTAGAGAAGCTATTTATAATAATCCTGGGGATTACCATAACGGTGGCATCTGGCCTTTTATTTGTAGTTTTTATATAGCTGCCTTGGTGGCGGCTGAAAAATTCAAGCTCGCCGAACATAAACTGATGCTTCTCACGAAACTCATTAAGCAGGCTAACAATCAAGCCTTAGCTTATGGATTCAACGAATGGAATAAAGCGCAAACGGGAAAACCAATGGGCCAAAATTGGCAAACTTGGTCGGCTTCCATGTATCTATATGCCGCTTATTGTGTACAGCAAAAACATACCCCATTTTTTGATAAGGTACGTCAAAAACATCTTGCATAAACCCCTTTTTTGACACTAATATTATAAATCTAAGCGCTCCCCTAATCTTGAAATGGGGATATTTGCAGCGGTTAAAACGAAGGATGTTTCTCCACGCTGTTTGCTGAAAGAGATTTTAGCATGAACGGCTCTCCTGTAGACAAGCACAGCATGAATACCCTAAAAAAAATTCTTTTTTCTACCCGAACAATGGGTTTCCTATTATTACTATATGCTTTGGCTATGGCTGTCGCCACTTTTGTAGAAAATGACTATGGTACTCCTGTGGCAAAGGCCTTAATCTACAATAGTTGGTGGTTTGAAGGTATTATGCTGCTCCTCATATTAAATTTCATAGGCAATATTAAACGATATCAACTGTATAGACGCCCAAAATGGCCATTACTGATTTTTCATCTTTCTTTCGTATTATTATTTCTGGGAGGTGCTATAACACGCTATATCAGTTTTGAAGGGTCTATGCACATTCGAGAGGGCGAAACAAGCAATGAAATTGTGTCTGACGCTTCCTTTTTTAAGGTACAAATCTCCAATGGTGAAGAAGCATTAGCTTACGATGATGTACCCGCCATGTTAACGTCTGATCAAGTTCCTTTTTATCTTAAACCGTTTAAGAAAAGCTATGCTGCTACTTATAATTTCATGGGAAAGCATCTAAACCTGCGGATATTAAATTTTATGGCAAGAGCGCAAGACTCTTTGGTAACGACAAGCGGGGGAAGCCCTGTATTACATCTGGTAACCTTAGAAAACGGTAGCCGTACCAACAAATATATCACTTCTGGTACAGTGCAATTGGTGCAAAATATGCTGGTGAGCTTTAATAAAGAGACAGAAGGTGCACTAAACTTTTCCGATCAAACGGGGGCATTGACTATATCTTCCCCTTTTGATGGTAATTATATGATTATGGCCACTCAAACGCGGGAAGCTTTAACGGGTTCAAGCGAAAAACAGCCGTTCCATCTCAGAAGTTTATATACCATTGGAAACCTAGCCTTTGTGGTTCCTCAGGCACCGCAGCCTGGAAAAATCATTTATTATGAAGGAGATAAACGCACACATGAACATGATGCTGATCGATTGACACTCGAATTAATGACCGACAATGCTCGTGACACGGTTTCATTCTATGGAGGCAAAGGAATCACCAGCTTTCAACATCAATCGCAAATTGACGGACTCTTGGTATCAATTGGCTATGGTTCAAAAATATATAATACACCTTTTGAATTAAAATTAAACAAATTTAAATTGGAGAAATATCCAGGAAGTGATAGTCCTGCTGCGTATTCTTCCGATATTGGCATCCTTGATGGCCCTTCAGAACAACCCTACACCATTTACATGAATCATGTTCTCGATCATAAAGGTTATCGTTTTTTTCAATCGAGTTTTGACCCTGATGAAAAGGGCACTGTCCTTTCGGTAAACCACGACTACTGGGGCACCACCATTACCTACATAGGCTATACGTTACTCTTTTTAGGGATGTTCCTCACCTTATTCTGGAAAGGAACCCGCTTTTCTAAATTAAACCAACAATTGAAACAACTTGCTAAACAAAAAGCATGGCTATTGGCGCTCTTGTGCTTACCATTTAATACAAGCTTTGCGCAACAGATCGATACCCATGGGCCTTCAGAAGGAAATCAATTGCTCAAAGAACAGGCTATTCCAGACACCAGTCACGGCCATGCACACGATTCGGGCGAAATACAAATGCCCAATACACTAGCTGCAAAAGACGGTGCATCTTTTGCCCAATCGGTTACCATCGACAAAGAGCATGCAGCACGTTTTGGGTCGCTACTAGTACAAAACTTTGATGGACGTATTGAACCAGTTAACACCTTGGCCTTGGAGATTTTACGAAAGTTATACCACAAAGATCATTTCTTTCAATTGGATGCCAACCAATTTTTGCTTTCCGTCTCTACGCAACCTTTTGCTTGGGCACAGGTACCGTTAATCAAAGTAGGCGCTAAAGGCGGACCAGAATTGTTAAAACGAACTAAAGCTGATGCCGATGGCTATACAACCTTACTAAACTTAATACAGTTTGGTACAGATGAACAAGCACACTTTATATTGGATGCTGAGTATCAGCAAGCCTTTGCCAAGAAACCAGCCGAACAAAATAACTACGATAAGGAGCTCATTGAATTGAACGATAAACTGCAGGTCATGCAATACCTGATTAGCGGTCAATATTTACGCGTAATCCCTATTCCCGGTGATCCTAACCATACATGGGAAGCTTGGAGCAATGCCCATGCTCAACATGCGGCTGACAACAATAATCCTTTTGCCAATTATCTAAAAGCCGCCGTGTATGCCGAATCATCTGGTAATTGGAAGGAAGCCGATCAGCGTTTGCAACAAGTTAAAGATGTACAAGTCAAAGAAGCGAAGTCTATTATTCCTTCTGAGGCAAAAATTAATTGGGAAATACGGTACAATTCATGGAACATTTTCTTTAAATTGATGATATGCTATGCTTTAGTAGGTACCCTCATTCTGATACTCGCTTTTGTAAAGCTATTCCAAGAAAGCAAACTACTCAATCGCGTTATATTCGTTTTATTAGGTTTTGTTGCACTTGCGGCGCTACTTCAAGCTGTCGGCTTAGGCGTACGCTGGTACATTTCCGGACATGAACCTTGGAGTAATGGTTACGAGGCCGTTATGTTCATTAGTTGGATTGGCTTAATTTCAGGCTTGTTGTTATACCGCAACAGCAATGCTTTTATTCCTGCCGCAGGTTGCTTAATTGCGGTTATTTTAATGGGCTTTGCCCATGGAGGATCGCAGATGAATCCTCAGATCACACCTTTAGTGCCTGTACTGAAATCATATTGGTTAATGATTCATGTAGCCATTATCACGTCCAGTTACGGTTTCTTTGGTTTAAGTGCATTAATTGGTATGGTGGCGCTCCTTTTACACATCATTAACCATCAGAAAATAGCGAAAAAAGTGGCTGCTTCATTAAACGAATTAACCATCGTGAATGAAATGTCTTTAACCGTAGGACTATTCTTACTCACCGTAGGTACCTTTTTAGGCGGGATATGGGCTAATGAAAGCTGGGGAAGATACTGGAGCTGGGATCCCAAAGAAACATGGGCGTTTATATCCGTTATCATATACGCCTTTGTACTTCACGTTAGGCTCATACCTAAATTAAATGGAAAATTCTTATTCAATCTATTGTCTTTACTCAGTTTTTCGAGCGTTATCATGACCTACTTCGGCGTAAACTATTATTTATCTGGTCTGCATTCCTATGCTAAAGGTGATCCCGTTCCGGTACCAGGCTGGGTATACCTCACGGTATCTATTATTTTAATCGTAGCTTTGGCTTCCTATTGGCGTTACAGACAAATGAAAAATAATAAAACATTCAGGTAAAGAGCAAGTTCATGATGGTTCTGAAAAGACATTTCCTAATCTATATTTTTACCCTTCTCTCCTTCCTTTCCTGCGAGATTAGTGATATAACACCCGAAAACTATTGGCCCAAACCGGGAGACCGCTTAGACCGTGTAGAAAGCTTCTGGGGTGCACCTGATGATCGCGATTCCTATTATGATGGAGATCTTTTCGTTATAACCTATTATTACTATGACGAAGGTGTGTATATTGATTTTATCGATAATATTGTTGATCTCGTTGGAACATTAGAATAAACGGCGAAACCCTATCTTTCCGTTCATAAGGTACCTTCCATTAGGCCTTTCTATTTGCTTTAGCGATGTAATAAACAAGCACCAGCACTAAGCTACTTAGTAACAACCAGGATAAAGCATCCCAGAGACCGTCGCCAATGAGTGCGGCCAGCAATCCTACTAAGGTAGCGAGTGCCAATAAAATGGGTATTCCCCAAAGTCGTAAAAACGGTGTTTTAAAATTCATGGTTCAATTCTTCTTGTACTAAAACAGGCGACTTATTATCCAATCGAGCCAGTTGTGCCTTACTTGCCTTTAAACGCGATACCCAAAGGTATAAACCAGTAATTAAGATGGCTATGGTAATAATATCCAGTAAAGCCCAAACCATCTTTAAAGGTAAACCACCATAATCGCCAAAATGTAAAGGTTCGGATAAAAACAAGGCATTTACATACCAAGGCATTTTGCGCATATCCGTCAATTTTCCGGTTTTAGCATCAACCAAAGCAGGCATTAATAATCGGGATGTTAATGGCGTGTTGCCCTTCATAAAAACAGCATAATGGTGTTTACTCGTAAACATGGTACCCGGCATGGCGATAATCCGTAAGCCCATATGCGGTGCGGCTTTTACCGCAGTCTTTGTAGCTAGCTCCAACGAATACAACGAATCGGGATGAAGGGGCTTTGCATCACTGTAGGGTGCTGTCATTTCCGCCAGCTGCCCTTGCTGCCATAAGCCTAACACCACGTCCGACAGCGTATTAATAACCCCTGTAAAGCCGACTACGAAGGTCCAAAACAATGCTACAATTCCCAATAAATTATGCATATCAAGCCATTTTAAGCGGCGTGATTTTTCATTTCTGATCATTCCGAAATCGTACTTCTTCATGATTGGCCCATAGAGCACTACCCCGGAAATAATAGCAATGATAAACAGTATGCCCATTAAACCAAGAAATAACTTTCCACCAATACCTAAAAAGAGATCTGTGTGCAATTGCAACATGATATGCATAAAGCCTTCATCTACTTTCAGTTGCTCTTCAAGCTCTCCCGTATACGCATTCATCTGCAAGATTTTATAATTTTCTGGAGGGGCTGTCAGCGAATCCGACAAACTCAAGTAAACGACCGAAGGGTCCTCATCATCCCAAAATACGAAACGTGTTACCTTGTTAGGTTGTGCCTTTTTGCCGTTGGCCAATACCACGTCAAGGGATGCTTGCTCTGTCTGGCCATTGGGATTCATTTCTTCCTTTTTGGTTTTAGACAGATCATCAATCTCTTCGTGGAATACCAATGGTAAACCCGTTACGCATAAAAGCAATAAAAATAGCGTACAGATTAAGCTGGTCCATTTATGCCACCAAACCAACGTTTTGCACTTTTTAATGTTGCCATAATTGTTTTCTTTGAATAATGAGGACATCTGAAAGTCGTCATCGACTGGCCGACCCATGTCATCTCGACCGTAGTGGAGAGATCTGTTCACGGAGAGATCTGTTCACGGAGAGATCTGTTCACGGAGAGATCCCTCGGCTACGCTCGAGATGACGTTGGTATGGACCTTTCAGACATCCGTTATCTTATTGTAATTTTACAAAGCCCCAGATCATACCGCCATCGGTAACATTAAATACCTGATGCGCGGTATTATTATCGCCAAGCTCATAATAACCTTCAATCTTCTCATCTGAATTGCTTGCCCAAAAGTAAACTTTTCCATCGATTTCCTTAATAGCATCATTAGACCCCCAGGCATAAAACACGTGGGGCATGCCATTAATCTTCGTCCGCTCACCTGTAGCCATATCAATGACGTAATAATCCCAAATCAAGCTGGATAAATTAGAAAAATCAGCCTTTAATGGCTCTGAAGCAAACTCTGTGTATAGTTTCCCATCTTTTATCAATGCCGTAGCAAAGGTGCTCTTTACACCATAATCATTGGCTTTTAACATCCATTCATGATCAAAATCGGTTTCTCCTTGTTTAATGCGAATGATAGCAGAATGCTGAAAAGCGTTCCCTAAATCGGTTGCGTAAAAATAAAGTGCACCATCATCGCCTAAGGTCCACATCTTATTCCCACTAGAACCCCAGCCAATACTTTTGAGACCATCATATTTAATGGTTTTCTCCAGCTTGTTTGTTGCGATATCAATCACTGCAAATTCTACATAATCGACCACATCGCCACCATAACCCTGAAGGGCATTCGTGCTATAGGTAATCCCCGCATATAATTTCCCCTCTTTGGTAGCCAAAGTGTGTTTGCCTATTACTTGATATTCAACACCCTCCTTTTTAAGCGAGCTCAAGTCAATTTCGCCCGTCCGTTGCATGGTTGATGGATTAAAGATTTGTATTTTCAACAAGCCTCTTTCGGGATCGAGGTAATAGCCCAATTGTTCATTCACAATAAGATAAGAGGGTTGTGCATTGGACAAAAATCCCTCTTCCACAAATTTACCGGTTTGATCTACCGTATACTTTTGTAAACCTACGTCTCCTTGCGTATTGTTTTGATTAAATATCCATTTTCCGTAACTGCGAAAACCAAATGCATTTGCTAGCTGCAACGAATGTTCACTAATATTGCTAATATTTCCACTAGGCATTTCCTCGAAAGCCCCAAAATATCCACCTTGAAAACTGCCTGCCCATGGCCCCGTAGTAGTCATTAGCACATATTGTGCATGAAAATCGGGTGTTGATTTACTATCTTTTTTACATGCAGTAAATGCCAGTAAGCCGGCAATGATCAGGTATTTGCATGAAGTAAGGATTGTTTTCATATGATTTAATTTTTATCTGTTATTGTTCGTTAAAGCTATAGCTGAGTTTCAGGAAAATGCTTCTTCCTGGATTTTGGATACGAAAATTATCGTACACCGCTTTATTCCATACATTTTTCACTTGTAAACCAATGGTTAATGCGTGGAATGCAGGCGTATAGGTAAACCCTATGGTATGTAGCTGTTGATCCGGAATGATATTCTGGGCGTCAATTTTGGCGCTACCCCATAATCCCAGAAAACCATCTGGTTCTTTGTCTTTGGGTAGGGCATCCAGATAGTATTGGCGTACGAATAAATAAAACCAGTATACCTGTAATCTATCTTGTTGACTGAATATTTTATGAAATGAACCGTTCAATGAAAAGTTAGAAAAGAAATAAGGTGTATTCCGAAGTCTTGAATGCTCCATACTCGGGTTACCCGTATCAAATACGCGTTGATCCTGATAAGTAAAATTGCCCGTTGCCTTTAGCCATGGCAATAGACTTACCTCTCCATCTGCCTCGAATCCGATACCGCGTACATTATCTATATTCTGACTTTGACTAAACAGAAAATTATAGGGCAACTGCAAAATCATATCATGTGTAATGCGGTAAAACGTATTGATTTCTAGACTATGTTTTTGGTGAAAAGTTGTTCTAAAACCTAAATTGGCGTTCAGGCTCCGCTCCGGCTTTAAATCGAAATTGGTTAATTTACGGTCGCCATCACCAAATAACTCATCTTGTTCTGGTAAGCGTAACGCTGTTTCCATGGATAGTCGTAAGAAACTTTGCTCGGTTAAGGTATATTTTAATGCTTCTGCCACCCCCCAACGGTTATTATTATTTTCATGCGTAAGGGCATTACCCTGATAGTCTGCATCCGTTGCCTGCGTACTATAACGATAATACCGCAGCACTAACTGATTGGTTAATTTTTGTTGTAGCAAAGTTGATGTCAAACCAAGGCCCAAAATCTGCTTATCATAATGGGCTCTTGCTGAAAGTACATCTTCTCCTGATGCGAAGCGTTGCCCTAGAGGATCTGCGCCTTTACGGGAAAAACCCGTCAAAACTGCATTAAAATCTACATCATGCCGACCGTTCAATTTATAATGCAGATGGGTGCGCGAAGTATAATAATTAAAATGGAGCTTTGCCAGCGTACCTCGGGTAACCAATTCGCCCAATCGGGAATCCGACGGAGTAAATTCGCCCAACCAATTATATTGACCTTTCGCCGTATCTACCCTATTACTATGTAGGGTATTAACGGTAGCAAATTGATCAATAGACAAACGTTTATCAAAAAGCGACTTTTGATACCTTACGGTGGGTACTAACGCGTCTTGATGGTTAGTTGCAGCCCCAATGGCTTGGTTCATGGAAGCCCCGTAATTAATCTGCTTATCAATGCCAAAGGCAGTAAGCCCAATCCGCAATTCATCGGCCCATCGCGTATCACTGACCCCACCGAAGATTTCCGCATAATAATTTTTAAATCCATTATGAAACAATGGGGCGCGAGTAGCGTATGTTGTTCCGGTATTGGGTTCAATTACGTTTACATTCGCTTGGTAATCATTATCCGAATAATTATAAAAAGCGTCCGTTCCTATAAAGTGATGTTGTGTTTTAGACTTGTGAAAAAGGTTTAATGATGCCCGGTGGGTATTAAAAGAGCCAACTTCATAAGATGCACTCAGCACCTGATTCGTAGTTTGCCTGGTTACCAAGTTCAAAGCCCCACCCAAAGCATCAGAACCCAATAGGGGCGGAAGTACTCCTTTGTAAACTTCTACCCGTTCCAACATATTAACCGGAACTAGGGATATATCAAATCCACTACCCAAATAATCCATCGGTATACCATCTTTAAAATAACGGATAGATCTATTTTGAAAGCCATTAATCATCACGTTACTCGATGAACCTAAGCCACCCGTTTGCCTTACACGGATCCCTGCCGTCCTATTCAGCAATTCAACCAAGGTTGTGGGTTGGTCTTGCACAATTTTAGTATTGACAACCTGTGTTAACACGGGACGCTCGGCAATTTCGCGGTTAACCGACTTACTGGTAATATAAACAGTCTCTAATTGTCCGCTTTCACTCGCTAAAGTAATGCTAAGCTCAATATCCTTGTGCTTTCCAAAATCCAATGTAATCAACTGTGGCTCATGTCCTAAATGCCGTACCTGCAACTGATAGGTTTTAGCTGGAATATCCGTTAAAAGGAAAAAGCCTTTTTCATCACTCATTGTCTTTTTAGTTGTTCCTACTAAGGTGATGGTTGTTCCGGCAATTGCAGCACCATCGGCATCCTTAATGATACCCGAACAACGGTATCCGACAGCCTGAGTTTCGGTATTCTTTGGCATCGATTGGCTCCAAACGGCAAAAACGCGGATAAAACAAAATAAAAAACTAAGTAGATATGCCCGTCGTTGATTAAACATTCGCTAAAAATATATACCTTTATGTCATTATTAAGACTTATTACAAATAAAACGCAAAAATAAAAGTCAGGAACTACGATAGCTGCACTATCAACTACGTTAGCTGCATTTTTATTCAAAAGCAATTAAGGAAGTAGTACCTTGATCCATAATAATGAAGGCTCATGAAAATTATTCGCAGTATTGATGACTTTGATCATGTATTTTCCGTCGTAGAATATGAAGACGAATACGTTGGTACCGATCATTCTTTATTCATCGAAAAGAAAAGCACTTATATATCCGATTTTTCAGAAGACTATATTACGCGATTATTTCTGGAGGGAGTGCATATCGCTTTTATCCAAAAGTCGCGCCGTGAAGATTTTGGTTGCTATATCAGAACTGATGGTCCTTATCTACAGATGCACTTCGAATTGGAAGGAGAAGTTATCTACAACGCCAAGGATTATGGCGGCATGGATTGTTCCATACCTTCTGGATTTCATACCTTATTTTATTTTCCGGCACTTTATGGATATTTGGTTTACCCAACAGTAAAAAAAGGGTTTGGTATCGAGATAGAGATTACCTTAAATTACCTCAGACGGGTATTTAACGATGATTTAGAACTATTAGGCAGTTTTGCAAAAGATATTCGTCACGAACGCCCAACCATGCTGGGCGGCAAATGTTTTCCGATAACGCCGAGGATGAAGGAGGTTTTAATCGACATGTTCCACTGCCCTTTTACCGATCAATTAAAGAAAATATTCATCGAAGGAAAACTACTGGAGCTATTAAGCTTACAAGTTAACCAATTGATGCAAGCGGATGATTTTCCCAGGAAAGAAGAACTTCGGCCTGAAGATATAGACCGCATCGAAGAAGCTAAAAAAATTATCGAAAACCACATAGAAAATCCTTACTCCATTGAGGAGTTATCCAAGTTGGTTGGCATTAATCGTACGAAACTGCAAAAGGATTTTAAAACTGTCTATGATAAAACCATATTTGGCCATCTAGCTGATTTACGGATGGAGAAAGCGCAATATTTATTGAAGACCGAACAGCACATGAAAATTTCGGAGATTGCCAGAAAAATAGGATACAAAAATGCCAATCATTTTTCTGCCGCGTACAAACATCGGTATGGTATTATTCCACGCTTACTTAGAAGCTAAGGAAAGTGCTAATCCGCTAGCCGTTAACTACTTAGGCTTGATTAGCGCGACTTGATTTCCTTCCGCATAAAGGTATAATATGATAAGGCAAAACACACAACAGTAGCAGCAATCAGTCCGGTTAGCTGTGGCCAAACTAGGATCAGACTTTCTCTCAAGGGTAATGGACTAGGTATAGCGCCATAGACCTGTTCCATCGTTAAAGGCCCCAAACTCCGTACAGAGGGCATCAACAGCGTAGTAGTTGCATCGCTATATAGCTGGCTAGGCACAATACTCAGCAATCCCATAATAAACTTTTGATAGCCCATCATGGCATAAGGATTTTCAGTATCAGCAGGCATAATGGCTTTTGCTACCACACTGACGATGATTTGGTAAAACACGGTAAAGAATAACCACACGGCAATAGCCGTTAAGGCAGAGGTTGCTGCTTGCTGAAATTTGACAGAAAACAAGATGGATAAATTCAGCCAAAAAGCCACATATAACACACTGAGTAACAAGAAAAAGATGATTCGCAAAAACTCCTGTGCTGAAGGTGGGATACCGATGATGATCAAACCCAGGCCCATCACCAGAAAACCTAAAGCAAAAAACAAAGTACTGATGACCAATAGTGCACCGACAAATTTAGCATTGATCAGGTAGTCCCGATGAATGGGCTGCGCCATTACGCGACTTAACGTCCCCGCGTTCTGTTCCGAATTGATGGCATCAAAGCCAAGGCTAATACCCAACAGCGGCCCCAAAAATCCGATAAAGACATGAAAGGGAGGCAAGGTACCATCAGAAAGCGTAAATAATTTCAAAAATAAAAATCCTCCTTCCGGATCATCCGGTTTAGCCACCGCTTTGCTAATATTGCTGATTGAGGTATACAATGAACCTACGCACGTCAGCAAAATCAATAAAAGCAAAATGATAAACCGCCAGCTTCGGATGTGGTCTGCTACTTCCTTAGCCACTAATACCCAAAAGGGATGAACGGATCGTTCTTCTTTGGTTGTTGTCTGCGTCAAATTAAGCCACCTGCTCATGTGTTTGACCTCCTTCAAAATAACGTTGATAAATATCGTCTAGTCCGTACTCCTTTTTGGATAGATACGTTAAATCAATTTTTGCCTGAACAATGATGCGCGCGATAAGCGCCGTCATGTCTTCCGAACACCCGATACGAAACCGCTCACCAACTACCTGTACCGAAGAGACACCAGAAGTATCCCTTAACGTTTGCTCCAATTGCATTCGCTGTGTTTCTGCATGAGCAGGGTTCGGATAGCGAACACCAGCTTCGATAACAAATGAATCTCCTGTGAACAACTGCTTGGATAAGGTAGGAATGTCCCCGTTAGCCAATAACTTTCCACCAACAAAAATCCCCACCCGATCGCACACTTGTTGGACTTGGTATAAATGATGGGAGGAAAGTAATACCGTCAGTCCTTCCTCTCGACTAAGCTGAACAATTAACTGTAGAAACTCCCTCACCCCACTTGGATCTATTCCAAGTGTTGGCTCATCTAAAATAATCACCTCAGGCTTTTTGATGAGTACATCTGCTAAGCCCAAGCGTTGCCTCATCCCGCGAGAATAGGCGCCAGCCTTCTTGTGCATCGCATCCGCTAAACCCACACGATCCAACAATTCTTTGGCCCGCGCGTGCGCTTCGGCATCTGTTGTACGGTTTAGACGGGCAATGAACAATAGATTTTCCAATCCGGTACGATTATCATAAAAACCCACATTATCAGGGAGATAACCTACCCTTCGCTTAACGTCTATCGGGTTCACGGTAGAATCGATCCCACAAACACGTACTATACCGGCCGTTGGTTCCGTTAAACCCAGCATCATCCGGATGGTGGTTGATTTTCCAGCTCCGTTTGGTCCTAGTAGGCCGTAAATCTCCCCTTTATTAATGGTTAAGTGGAGATCATTGACGGCTATTAAAGCACCATATTTTTTCGTTAAGCCTTCCAATACTATAATATGTTGGCTCACGATTACCTCCTTCCGTATTTACGGATTAAGTAGTATACTCCTCCCAATGCGGCTAAAATAATCAAGATACCTAACCAGCCCCGCAATAAAGAAGTTTCTACCGATATTCTAAACGAAGCTTTGGAAGAAACCTCTGGTGTCTTTGCTTCCAAGTTAGCGACATAATCTCCTGCAATAGCCTTATTATCCGCTTTTACCGTCGCAAAGACATCAGCGGTAGCCCCAGGCCTCAAAAGTGGAATCTTAGTTGGCTCAAAAACAACATCCCAGTTTGTTGGAGCAGTGAACTTCATTTCAATATTCTTCAGGTCGCCAGAACCGGTATTTTTCACCGCTAACTGTATTCGCTTGCTATCACCAGCCGTAACGCTTGTACTCAATAACCCGGTTGGTGTAGTTAACTCAATCTTATAAGATCCGGTTATAACGGCTTCAAGGGTTAAAGAGGCCGATGTATTGCTTGTGCTTGCTTCTATAGGTATTTTATAAGAGCCGGCGCCCAATTCATCTGGCGGATCAAGCTCTACTGTAATATCCTGCGTACGATTCGCTTCTATGTCAACTGAAGAAACCTGCTTACCATTAGCACGAAAGGTAATATTCCATCCTGGAGGTGTCTGAGCACGCAAGGCATATACCTGATGATCAGCTGTACCATTTCGTAGGGTAGCATTGTATGTGAAAGTGGAAGTAGCTGCCCCCTCCATATTAGCTTGTGTAGAAGATAAAGCCGTGGTATACGTCCCCTGTTCAGAAACGACAATGGTTAAGGGCAAAGTGCTATAGCCTCGTGCGGAGACTTGAAAGCGATAGGCCCCTTTATTCACTTTTAAAGGCACATTTACCTTCAATGTAAAGTTTTTCCTTTCTTTAGGTAATACGGAAAGCTGTTCCACGGTCCAATTACCCGATTTCATTTCATAGGTCCATTCCTTTGGTAAACCGGTGACTACAATATCACTGGTGGCTATTCTTCCACCATTATTGATGGCATCTATGGCGTAATCGATGGATTCGCCCGGTGGAACCGAAATTTTCGTATACGGCGTATACAAGGAAATGGATTGAGCTTGGCAGGTTTCATAAAAACCGAGGGAGAATAGGCCCGATACAACTAATAGAACAAATAAAGACTTACCGAGTCGTTTTGCACGCGTTAACATAAAAATTAAATTAAATTTCAGATACTAACAGTACAGAGGTTAGGCTTTCCAAATCACTTGCAGGTAGGCTAAAGCTTATCTGTTTGGAAAGCGGGAGCTAATTTATTAAAAAGAATAATCTTTCATAAAATACAACAAAATTGTTATGATTTTTATCGTAAACTTGTCTTAAAACACCTTAAAAAGTGTTAAAATCCATTCTTATGTTGTCAACAAACATTTCACGATAGGTTGATCTGCCCCTGCCCAATCCAGTGTTTCAAGCTTATCCTTGGGTAACCAAAATGCATTGATATGTTCCGTTAAGGTAAGCGCACGTGTAGAGGTATAACAATGGTAAGCGGTTAAGGTAATGCTGAAATCGGGATATTGATGATGCACCACTGCTATTTTATGGTCAACAACAATAGGTAGCAACAGCTCTTCTGCTATTTCCCGACGCAGTGCATCTTCTTCTCGTTCATTCCATTCCACTTTACCTCCAGGGAATTCAAACTTGTAGCGAAGATAGGTATATGGATTTTCTCCTTTTTGTACACACAAAATTTCATCGTTATGCACAATAACAGCGGCAACAACTTTATAGTGTTTCATTTATCTTATTATAACCTATAATCTGCTATTTTTGATTGATCAATGTTGACTAATACGCCATTACGCTCACCAAGTTCTCTACCCCATTTGGCTATCGCATCAATTACAGGAATAATCGTTCTGCCAAAAGCAGACAACATATATTCCACTCGTATGGGAGGTTTATTGCCATATACCTTCCGCTCTATTAAGCCGTCTTTTTCTAAAGCTTTTAACTGTATACTTAACATTTTCTCTGTAATTTCTGGCATATAATGCCTGATTTCAGTAAAGCGCAGTTTACCCGATTTCAAATACCAAAGCACTACACATTTCCACTTACCTCCGATAAAATCCATCGTGATATCTAAAGCACAATGATACATTTTATCATTTAATTTAAAAGCCAAATTTTCACCATTTATAATCATGCACGTTATTTTTTTCACCTATCAAAATTGACAGGTATTGTAAAGGTATAGATGGCTAGTTAAGTTTGCAATAAATAAAACAGATAGATTAAACGAAAATTATTGAAAATGAAATATGCTAAACTTGGAAATAGTGGTTTGATAGTCTCCAAACTTTCCTTTGGAGCCATGACATTTGGAGCCCATCCTTCCGCTCCGTCGGTTTATAAGGTTGACAAAGAAAACGCCTTACGTATGATAGATCAATCGTTGGAAGCGGGAATTAATTTTTTTGATACAGCTGATGGTTATGCTGACGGACAATCAGAAGAAATGTTGGGAGATATACTTAAAATAAAACGTAAAGAGGTCATCATCGCTACAAAAGTAGGATTCCGAACAGGAGATGCGATCATTCAAGCCGGGCTTTCTAAACAACACATTTTGTATGCTTGTGAACAAAGTTTAAAACGACTGAAGACAGACTACATCGATCTTTATATTTTGCATAAAGAAGATCCCTTTACGCCACTTGAGGAAACACTCGAAGCACTTAATTATCTCATTGTTTCAGGCAAAGTTAGGTATATTGGTTTTTCTAATTGGTCGGCATGGAAAGCGGCCACCGCTTATCAAATACAAAAAAGCAATGGCTGGGCTACCTTTTGCAATGGGCAGATGAATTATTCATTAGTAGGCCGAGATGTGGAACAGGATATTATCCCCTTTATGCAATATGCCGGAATCGGCATGAGTGTATGGAGCCCTTTAGCCGGCGGTTTTTTAAGCGGCAAATATACGCGCGAAAATTTAAAAGATACGGAAAATCGCCTATCGGCTTTTGATTTACTACCTTTTGATAAGGAATTTGGTTTCCAAGTGATTGACACGCTAGAAAAGCTCGCGCAGCAGCATCAGGCATCCGTTTCACAAATTGCTCTAGCGTGGTTACTTACCAAACCTGTAATATCAAGTATTATTATCGGAGCGAGTAAAATCAGTCAGTTGGAAAATAATTTACAGGCAATTCATATCACCTTAAGTGCGAGCGAAATTGCATTACTAGACAATTTAACCAAACCGAGATGGCTATACCCTCATTGGTTTAACCAACAGATGATTGATGCAATGACGGTCTCCACTATTCCAACACCGCAGCCCAACCACCATTTCTAACCATTTTTAACGACAATTGATCTCCTTTTCGTACAGTCAATTCTTTTCTACGATAATCCATGGCCTGCCTCCCGGCATTGATACCATCTTCAAAGGAAGTCAGGTGATAGGTTGTTCCTTCCTGAAGGAAATCCAGGTTAATGGTCAATTGTCGGACTTCTTCCTTATTATTAGTCATTCCTCCAATAAACCACTTATTGCCTTTACGTTTGGCAACGACCAACACTTCACCAGCCTTGGCGACTAATGCTTTGGTTTCATCCCAAGTCGTCGGCACTTGAGTGATAAATCGGGTGCAGTCTTCATTTCGATAATAAAGGGTTGGATTATCAGCCAACATCTGGATGCCGCTTTCAAAAACCACATATAATGCCAATTGGTAAGCTCTGGTACCGATGCTTGCCGCATTAGGCCGGGCAGCTTGATACACATCGGGTTGCATATTAATCATAGCACCGGGTGTATAATCCATAGGTCCTACCGCATTACGTATAAAAGGGAAGTAAATACTATTATCCGGATAACAGCCGCCCATTTGCTCCATTCCTCTCACCCCTTCGTACGAAAGTACATTGGGATAACGATATTCCAAACCCGCAGGCTTGAATGCACCGTGAAAATCAACGAAAAGGTGATGCTTAGCCGCTTCTTTGGCAACCCGCTCATAATAATTCACCATCCACTGATCGCTCCGATCCATGAAGTCGATCTTCACCCCTTTTATGCCCCATTCATGGAACGTTTTGAATAAGTCAAAATGGTTCTCCACCGTGAGCCAAGTTAACCATAGCACAACACCTACGTTTTTCTCTTTACCGTAGCGGATCAATTCATGCAAATCAACTTTTGGATTGGGTGTAAATGGGTCAAGAGTGCTCTTCGCCCAACCCTCATCCATTAATATATACGAAATTCCAAATTTAGCCGCAAAATCAATGTAATATTTATATGTTTCCAGGTTATAACCCGACACAAAGTTTACATCTGGCCCGTAGGGCGACGCGTCATTCCACCATTCCCAGCTTACTTGCCCTGGCTTAATCCACGAGGGATCTGCCAATTCATTCGGTGCGGACAGTTTTAGGGTCATGGTATTTTCAACCAGTTGCTTATCGTCTTTGGTAAGCACAAAATAACGCCATGGATATGTCCGTTCACCCGCTGTTTTTGCTATATAATCAGCCTCTTTTTCAATCTTCAAACTGCGATCACCATCAGGACCAAACGTTAAGGGAACTTTGGGGAAGGTGGCTTGCATCCCATTATTTCCTGTTCCCTTTAAAAACATGCAAGGATAATCGCGTAGATCAGCTTCGCTGATGAGCAATTTATACTGCTTCTTGGTATCAATCAACACGGGTAAGGTTGCCATTTTATCGGTAGACTTCCAATCTTGAGTGACTATCGCTGAGTAAGGTTCTTCATAGGACGTTTTAAAACCATTAGGCTGCTGCACATGGGCTTGATATGCGGATGGAAAATGAATGCCAAAATCTTCGGACAACACTTCCACCTCTCCTTTTTTATGCGTGATAAACCGATAAGCTATTCCATCATCAAAAGCCCTAAACTCTACCGAATAATCTCCTTTAAAATTCAATTCCAGTTGGTTATAGCGATTGTTAACCGTAGCGTATTTCAAAGGTACCAGGGGATTAATGGTATTTGATACCGTTTTCAATTTCTTATTTTTAAGTTTAGGTTTTTCTCCAAGTGCCCCTGTACGAAGGTTCAGCTGCAAAAAATTGTCCTTTAACAACACCTCGTTACCATAAGACAAGGTGTAATAGATTTTATCCGTCAATTTCAACGAAACCGTTATCGCTCCATTTGGCGATTTTAATTGGATAGATTGCGCTTGGGCACCTGTTCCACTAAGAAATAGGTACAAGAAGCCCAGCAGCCAGCAGTTTTTTATCATCATGATCAATCTAGGAGTTAATATAACACCTGCTTAAACGTTGTTCTCGATGGAAAATAAGGTGTCCATTGCGAACAATGTTTAAACAAATTCATAGCTAAATCACTTCAGCAGCCTCAAAGTTAGAAATAAGTTTTTAAACGTGCCTCATCAATATACCGCTCATTCATTTCTTGGTCATTAGCCATCCCATATAGATGGACGATTGAAAAAAGCGAATAGGCTTTTCAAATCCTGCTGTTACGCATAATGCTGCCAGTCGTTCTTCTGAAATGGGGAAGAGTTCATTTTCTATTCTGTTAAGGCGATGATTAATTTGTTGTTCATCTAAACCGTCTGGCAAGAGAAGCCTCAGGATTTTTAGGTTCTGTTTGATCTGCTGCTTATCACCTGTTATGTCGAGCATCACAAACGTTGCTCCCGAAACTAATCTCTCTGCTATATTGCTCAATAAGTTTAACTTATTGCCATCATCTTCAAGAAAATGCAAGACTAACAAAAGCGTTGCTGCACTGTATTTTTTCTCTGCGTCAATAGCCGTGACCAAACCTTCCATCAGTGTTACATGCTCATAGCCTTGAAAGCGATCTATCGCCTGCTTAACCATTTCGGGTGAAGGATCAATACCAGTTATCAGCCATCGTTCGGAACGATGTACAAACTGCTCAATTTCGTTTCCTGTTCCACAACCTACCACTAACAGTTCTTTGGGATTCATTTTACTGAACAGCTTAGGAAGGTCGTTTAAGAAAACGGAATAGTTCGGTATCCACGTTTCTACAAAGGTATTATAGCCTGAGGCTCTTTCATTTTCAAATATTTCTACTTTGTTCATTTTATATTGTTTAACGACAAGCTGTTCCTGTTCATTTATAATAGCAGCATTTTTTCACAGCTTATATTGTACATGCGGTTGCTGTTCCGGTAATTTAAGCAGTTATATACCATGACGGTATCGTTTTTTGCGTTGGTCGTAATCGTCTAAGTACCGCGATTTAATTTCTATTTAAAAGAATTCTAATATATAAAAAAATGACCATCGGAAAAATAACTAAAAGGCACATACGCCTATCATCCTGAAATGTCTTGGCTTTAGGTAAATACCCGATCGTCATTATAAAAAAGATAGATGGAGACAACAATATTCCATAACACTAGCTATTGAAATTAACAAAGTTTTTCCGATATTAAGCAAACAATAACCATTTAACACCGTATTATTGCATATCATGAGGCAGGATACCAACGATACTAAAATTACCCGCTTACGAAAACGCATTGATTGGCTCTTATTATACCTCAGCTTAGGTTGCGCAATTGCGATATTAGCGCATACCGGTTATCAAGAACATTTTTATTTAGACAACTGGTTCAATCAGGGAATTATTGTTTTATTCTATTGTATTACCTGCGTTCTATGTATACGGGCGGTGAGTAATTTTCTGGTCAGAAAATCACTATTAAAGTCTCGTTATCCCGAACTGGCACTGGCTTTATATTTTATCCTCATTATTCTTGATCGTCAGTTTCACCTCCTTTTCCCTTACAATGATCCGGCATGGGTATATTTAGGATTCTTCGCTGTATTTATTGTAGAACTATCCAAAAATGTCCTTTTCTTCGATCGCTTTTATTTCAGTCCAACCTTACTATTTATCATCAGTTTTCTTTTCATGATCTTTATTGGTACCGTATTATTGCTGCTACCGAATGTGATGGTCGGACCGCCACTCAATTTTGTTGACGCCCTCTTCATGGCTACCAGTGCAGTTTGCATTACAGGTTTAACGGTAGTTGATGTATCTGCCGACTTTACTTCTTTCGGGCAAACGATATTGATTGTACTCGTCCAACTCGGTGGTTTAGGTATCATGACTTTTACCGGCTTTTTTGGTTATTTTTTTTCGGGTGGTTTCTCTTATAAAAATCAGTTGATGTACACGGAGCTCCTAGGTGAAAAAAAACTAAACTCCGTTATCGGTACTTTATTAAAAATTATTTTTGTCACCTTACTGTTCGAAGCCATTGGTGCCATATTGATTTTCCAAAGTACGAGCGACAAGCTTTTTCCCAGCGTACACGACCATTTTTTCTTTGCCGTCTTCCATGCCATATCTGCTTTTTGCAATGCCGGTTTCTCCACTGTGCGGGATGGATTGTACCATCCAAGCCTACGTTTCAATAGTAGCTTGCATATGGTACTTGCTTTATTGTTTATATTGGGCGGACTCGGTTTTACCATTGTATTTAACACCTTTACGTTTATTAAACGTTGGATAAAAAATTTTTACTTTAAATTAGTTCATCATAGACCCTTTAAATACCGACCATGGGTCATTAATTTTAACGCTCGCCTTATTGGATACACTAGCCTTTTCTTACTGGTATTAGGCACCTTGGCTATCTTTATTCTGGAGTCAGGCCACAGTTTAAGCCATTATGACACCACTTGGGCAAAATTGATAGACGCTTTTTTTATCGGTGCCACACCACGTTCTGCAGGACTTAGCCCGATTGACCCCAATACCTTGCGCCTTTCCAGTATCTTTATTTTACTGTGGCTAATGTGGATAGGTGCTTCACCCGGCTCTACAGGAGGGGGTATAAAAACCACCACATTTGCTGTAGCAACATTAAATTTATTTAGCTTAGCCAAGGGTAAAGATCATATAGAAATTTTTCGAAGAGGCATTTCACGTGATTCTGTCCGGAGAGCATTTGCCGTTATCGCCTTATCGATTATTGGTATTGGTTTATGTATTTTCGGATTAACGCTTACCGATGGCGATAAAAATCCGATAGCCCTCGTGTTTGAAAGTTTCTCGGCTTACAATACCGTTGGTTTAAGCATGGGGATCACCAGCACACTAACGCGAGGTGGAAGGATTATTTTGATCTTGGCGATGTTTATTGGCCGGGTCGGGGCGCTTACCCTCTTATTGGCATTTATAAAAAAACGTCCTCTTCAGAACTATCGCTACCCTGAAGAAAACATTTTATTTTAAACAAATCTTGACGTATGAAGTATATCGTTTTTGGATTAGGCAACTTTGGTAATTCCCTAGCTACGCAACTCACCACACTTGGCCATGAAGTCATTGGCGTGGATAAAAACATGGCTAAAGTAGAACGGCTGCGTGACAAAATCACCCATACGGTGTGCATGGATTGTACGGACCGCGATGCTGTAAGTGCCTTACCTTTAAAAGACAGCGACGCCGTCATTGTAGCCATAGGCGAAGATGAGGCATCATCCCTATTATCTACGGCACTCCTTAAACAATTAAAAGTAAAACGTATTATTGGCCGAATTATGTCCGATCTCCAACAAACCGTACTGGAAGCGATGGACATCGATGAATATATTATGCCTGAGGTTGATTCGGCTGAACGATTGGCCATGCGTCTCAACAATAGTGAAATTATTGAATTTTTTAAAATCTCCGATAAGCACAGTATTGTAGAAGCCTTAGTACCCGAACGTTATGTCGGCCAAACACTTGGCGAAGCTAACATTACCAACGAATACCGAGTACTTGTATTAACTACGTTGAGACCTAAAGACAGTAGCGAAATTTCTGCCGAGAACACGTCGGCTGAACTAGCACAATCCTCCACGCTACTTCAAAAAGACGACATCTTAGTTTTATTCGGCGAATTAAAAGATATTAACCGGCTCATCACCTAAATTTGCATTACCTTTCCTTGCTGCGCTAATACCAAATCATAACGGAGCTCCATTAGCGGTTTGCCAAAAGCAGTCGATGGCTTTTTTTCTGTTAAAAGAAAACCAAATTTAGTATACAAGGAAATTGCGCCTTGTTGTTCATTGGTTGTCCACAAAAATGCTTTCCCGAATCCCTTATCACGCATATGCGCAATAAAATGTTCCATCAGCAATTTCCCAATTCCTTGCCCCCTATAATCTGGCAGCAATAAATAATAACGTAATTGTAAGGCATCACGCTGCATAACGGCTATTAAACAACCGACCATCTTACCTTCTTGTTCTACCATCCAAACACAATCTTTATCGGCGTCGTAATCTTCTGCAAAGGTGCTTAAGCCACGCAATACATAAGCTTCGAAGCCTAAACCATAATGGCATTCATCAGCATATAAGGTGCTGTGTATATAGGCAATATAGCTTAAATCGCCTGGTTGCAGTTTCGTTCTTATCGTTATCGCTGACATGGTATTACAGATCTTATTCTATTTTTTAAGTGCGACTAAAAATGGCCGTTAAAATTGTATTTGGGTACCTGGAGCGATTTCTATTGGTTCTTGATTGGGTTTAAATATTCTAGACGACCTGCTTCCTTCAGTCGTCACCACCTCGTCATGAACGGCAATCCAACTCCCCTCCCGCAAACCAACCACCGGAATAGTATTGAATACATGGAATTCGCGAATACGGGTTTCCCGAGTTTCACCGTTGTGCTTCAAGGTAGGATCTGGGTCCAGGTAGTGCGCATTGATGTTAAAAGGCACAAGTCCCATCGTTTCAAAGCTTGGCGGATAAACAATCGGCATATCGTTGGTGGTCTGCATGTTAACACCTCCAATATTGCTGCCCGCACTGGTACCTAAATAAGGTGTACCTTGTTCAACGATCGATTTAAGACCGGCCATTAAACCCAATTCGTGTAAAGCTTTCACCAACAAAAAGGTATTGCCACCACCTGTAAAAATTCCTTTCGCCTGTTGTAAGGCATGTGTCGGAGCAGCAAACTCATGCAAGCCTTTCACTCCGATATTCAATTCCTTAAAAAAGCTTGCTACATTTTGGGTATATGCTTCATGGCTAATCCCACCCGGCCTGGCGTAAGGAATAAAAATAATTTCCTTGCTATGTTGAAACAAGTCTACAATCGTTTCTCTTAAATACGCCAGATAACTTTCACCGTATAACGTTGATGTACTGGCTAAAACAATTTTCTTCATGAAGATCGCTCGTTTTTTTACCGCTAATTTGGTAATATCTACTGTATTTCACAAATGGGTATCTATCCTATTCAATCTTTTTGTCCAGCGATATGAACGGTAATTCCCTCGCTATGGGCACTCATCTCTGGTGCATACATACTTTGAATGGTACTGATACCGTTGGCAAATACACCCGCATTATTGGCTCTAACGTCATACTCAAACACATAGGTGCCCTTAGCCAGCTTATCGATAAAGAAGTTGGTCGCTGCATCGCGGGTACTTTCATAATAGCCTAAACCATCCTGCCATTTATAGCTCGATAACACATTGACTGGTTCAAAACCACTGGCCCGCATATCTTTCAGGTGGATGAAAGATAAATCCCGATCAGCACGCAATATTAAGCGAATGGTTACTAAATCGCCTACCCGAATAGGCGTTTGTGCATCAATCGCCTTTAACAAGGGCCCTTTGGCTGTCTGCTGTTTCCGATAGAGCGTCTTTTCCAGTTGCACACCTGTAGCTGCAGCTTTTATGTCTGCCAATTTTTCAAAATGCTGCCAATATAAAGCACCCCAAACTGGGCCAGCGCTTGTTTTGCTAATCGTTACCTGCGCCATGTTGGGTTTAATGGTTGATGCCTGCCAGGAAGTTTTTACATAACCGGTAGCCGCTGTAGCATCTTGGAGGCTAACCGGCTCCCGGCCTACTTCTACAGTTAGGCTTCCTTCGGTATTAAGCCAATCCTTTCCCGCAAACAATAACGCATAAATGGCCTCCGTGGTCGCTTTCGTACTGCCCCAATGATTACTTTGCTTATTTTTGATTAGCCAAAGTTTTAACTGTTCTACACTGGATATATCTTTCATCTCGTCAAAAGCTTCTATCAACATCGCTTGGGTTTCAATCGGACTTTGCCACCAGTCCCACCCACTTTTGTTAGCTTTCCAGTACATGCCTTTCTCCTCATCATTTACGGCATACTCTTTTAAGGATACCAAGATTTTCCTTGCTTTTTCTTGTTCGCCAAAACGATTATATACGGTCGCCAGCATCGCTTGCTGCTGTAAATGATCCACCACCAGTTTGCCGTCGGCTTTGTCTAAAAGTGTTCCTATTTTTCTCCGGATATCGTCTTTTAGGGGATAGATAGCTAAGAAAAAGCTACGCGCATATAAATAATGGCTAAAGGTATAATACGATAGCGGAACGAGCCTATCCTTTTTATTCAGCTCCTTTTCTGCTGCCGTATCTAAATAGGCAATGGCCTGCTTCAGCACTTTCTGATATGTACTGTCGCTTATACCTTTAACATCCACCTGTAGCTTACGGAGTTGACCAAAACCGGCAACAATATGGGTAGTAATGGATAAGCTGGCATCTCCCCCTTCAAACCAGGGAAAAGCACCCGATGGTAATTGTCTAGCGGCGAACTTTTGATAAACCGTTTGCCATTGGTTTCGTAGACTATTCAGATCAAATAATACCGCTAAACGTTTCATCCGGGTTTCCTCATTTTCTGCTTCACGTACCCACGGTGTTTCTTCCAATAGAATAGATTTTAACTCGGTATTGCTTTCCAATTTCGATTGCAGCATCCCTTTTTTATTCCATTCATCAAAAAGAGATTTAAGCTTCGGCGCGGTATCCAACAGTTTCTTCGCTATTAGCGTAGCATAAAGTTTGGCAAATAGTTGTTCTGAGCATTCGTAAGGATATTCCTGCATATAGGGTAAGGCCTGAATTGCATACCACATCGGGTTCGTCGTGAGCTCCAGCGTCAGTCCCTGATGCTGTGCCGTCGAAGTCGCCTCGGCTAAAGCCGGCATGATAAACTGTTTCGTTTGCCCTTCCTTGGCGTAGAGCGGCAAGGTTTCCGTCACCAACAGCCGGTTGGGTAAAATAGGTAATACTGCTTCTTCACCATCACTAAAGCTACCCGCAGCGGCAACAATACGGTATACTACCGCCTGTTGCGAAGCCGGAATCTTTAGATGCCACGTAAGCTGTCTATCATCGCCCTTTTTTGCCTCAAAAGCTTGTATATTGCCTGTAAGGCCAAATAACGTATCGAGTGGCTGCATGGTATAGGCATCCATGAGCATCAACTTGGCCGAGCCATTCAACACGTGATCAGACAGGTTGACGATTTTTGCACTCAACACCAGTTCATCGCCTTCCCGTAAAAAGCGTGGCGCATTCGGCACGACCATTAAATCTTTACTCGTTCTAACGATTTTTTCCAAATAGCCTGTTTGCAAGTTTGGCGTATGGGCAAAAGCCATGAATTTCCATTGGGTCAGGCTTTCGGGTGCCGTAAATCGGATTTTTATATTCCCTGCTGCATCTGTATGCAAATCCGGATAAAAGAAAGCCGTTTCTTTTAAGTTGGCACGTGCCTTCACTTGCTGTAAAGCGGCTTCATTAGCTGCCTTTGTGGTAACGACAATAACGCCATTAGCCGCTTGCGCACCATAAAGTGCCGTTGCTTCCGTATCTTTTAAGACCTGTATTGTAGCAATATCGTCTGGGATTAAGGAGCTGATATCCGACTTAATCTCGCCATCAACAACATATAAAGACTGATTAGCTGGCAGAGGAGCTGCTGCGCCCCTAATCTGAATTCCGGCTGCAGCACCCGTCAATGTCCGTTTAACTTGTGTTGTATAACCCATTACGACTACTTTATTTAGATTGGCATCTCCCATTTTATCGTAAAGCATTTCATCGGCAGCGTATGATACTGCATGATGCGTATCCTTTTCGTCCTTCAATTTTTCGACGTAACGCTGCTGCTTCCATGTGGCATTCATGAAACTAAAACCGAAATCTTGCAAATCTTCGTACCTTATACCCGGCACATAGGTATACAAACGTTCGTAAGGGACTACCTTTCCATAGCTAGACTTGAAGGCATCACTTATGTTCCAATTACTTAGCTTAGCATAGCTATACTGGATAGACTCCGGAAAACGAAAACTATGCGGCGCAAATTGATCAAGCGACGCGTCGTACATGCCTGCTACCAGCTCTGCTGCTACTTGGTCTTTATCCGGTCCTTTTATATTTAATTCCCAACTTTCTTCCTCTCCGGGCTGCAATTTATCCCTAAAAGTCCCAACATTGATGTTTAGATTTTTCAAGCTTTGCAGTATGTTTATCGGTAAGGTTCCAGTTTTTGCGGCATTATAATGTCCTAAATAATAATGTACATATAGGCTGCTTACATTTATGTTTTTATCAATCGTGACGAGTAGCTTTCTAGTGTTATTGGTTAGGGTCAACTGCTCGCGCTTAATGATTTTACCATCTTGCTCTACCATGACCAATACGGTAGCCTGTGGGATAGCCGATGAGCATATAATCTCGGCTTGTTCTCCTGGCGCATAAACCTCTTTGCTCGTAGATACACTTAAAAATGCATGGTCTACCGGTTTTTTACTGTCCGGTCGGTCAAGCTGTACCAGTTGGGAAGTCCGCAAGGTATCCGTACCGTCCAACACGTAACTTTCCAACAAATAAGTTCCTTCCTTTAACTTATTTTTGCGGTCCATGCGTACAGCTTTTTCATGTGCCGAATCAAAGTCCTTATCCATAACCACCTCTCCTTTTGCCCAATTAGCGGTGTTCTGCTCGTCCCCATAAGGCAGATGAGGAAAAGCCTTGATAAAGCTTAGGCTGTCCAATAGCTGATACTCTGTCTGGGCAAAGGGAAAATCGCGCAGCACCCTAGCCGGAGCATTCAGTTTGGTTAAGCGCATATTACCCTTTGCCGCGATGGCTTGGTTATTCAGGTTCGTAGTCCGGAAAGCAATGGAATCCAGCTCATCAGCATGAAGGGTCGCCGGTAAGGGGATTTGCAACAATACCGACTTATCGCCCACGGCAATAGTCTGCTGTCCCTCGTGGGTTTCGCCGTTGACGTCTGTAACCGCCACATGCACGGTATAGTTATAAAACCTAAATTGCCCTTTTATTTTTTCTTCTGCCGCCTTCGCTAGAAAAGGAATTTTAAATTGGCCGTTGGCGTCGGTGTAAGTATCGCCCACGACAAGCTCCTCTTGTGGATATCGGTTATAACGGCCAGTAGCCGACCACAGGCGATAAGGGAAAACAGCATTACGTACCACACGGTAAGTTACCTTCCCTTCGCCGATCGCCGCGCCGGAAAAAGCTTGCGCATGTCCTTTCGCTATAACGGAATCACCAATCCTAACCGTTTCTTTTACGGTATCCATGGCCACTTCAAAGCTCGGCCGTTTATACTCTTCTACCCTAAATCTTTGCTCTTCATCGCAGTCTTCCTCTTCCAGGTAATACTCGCCCGTTGCTTTCCCAACCGGTAGCATAAAACTACCAAAGATAGAGCCGTAGGTGTTGCTGGTGAGTGCTACCTTAGCCACCTCGGCGTCATTTGGATCAACTAGGTTAACCGTGGCACGATAATCCTTTAATACCTTACGTTTTCCCTTGATCTCCTGATATATAATCCCTTTAAAATAAACGGTTTGTCCTGGCCGATAAATTGCCCTATCGGTCAAGAACTGGATCTTTGTTTCCGGTTCATCATCTTCTTCGGCGGTGTCTTCATCCGCTACAAACCTAAAGTAACCATTGATATCAAAGAGCACCTGATCATCTTTGACCTGATAAATCCGGGTACGGTAACTGTTCCTTTTTATTCCCTTGGACATCTCCGAAGTTGCCCTACCATCTGGCCCAGTGGTGACGCTGGCTAGCAAGCGAAGGCTATCGTTATCTTCATTGGGTTCATAAATGGCGACATCCTTCTTGGCTATGGGTTTACCGGTTTCCCGATCGGTTAGCAGCAATTCATCGTCGCGAATGACCAAGGCATGTGGACTTACATCAAGCTCCAAAAAAGTAACGGTATGGGTGCTATCTATCCGAAAATTCTCATTGTTCCCCAATACCAGCATATAAGAACCCTTAGGCAGTGCATTTAACTTTGCCAAAGTGCTATGCGACTGGTAGTCATCAAAATGTTTCAAATCAATAGTGTAGGTTTGCACGCGTTGATGTTGACTCAAAAATTGATCTATTACCTCCTGTTTATTTTCCTTATTCCAAGCAAATGTTTCTTTTTTTAAATAATCTGTTACCGTATGCGGGTAAGCCATAACGTTGACATATACACGATCGATATTTTTATGCGCGATATAGATCGGTATGTCCTGTTCCGGTACGTTCACTTGTTCGGCTTGTATATCGAGTGTTGGTTGTAGGATAGTGTACTTCGTTCGTCGGAGCTGTGCTGCCGCATTTGTTTTCGGATATTGTTGCGCCTCTTCGCATAAGGCTAAAATAGCCTCAGCATAAACCTTTCGTTTTTCTGGCTCATCTTTCGTCGCCGCTGACAGCAATTGCTGGTAATTATTAACCAATTGTAACAGTATTTCGGCAGTATACCAAGCCTCGGGATGTAAAGCAGCTAACGCTTTTAATTGGGCAATCTGATCAGGAATGCTATCTAAGGGGACTGTACTTAACGACAACTCTTGCAAACGGTTATAGAGGTAAGCATTTTTATTCGTTTCCGCGGCATGTATACGGATCAATTCCCCTAAGAGCTGCCGCACTTTATCTTGATTTTCATTTGCGGTAAAATAAGCGATGGCTCTATGAGCCAGCACGTCAAATAAGGAAGGTCGTAGTTCGCGGTATTGGCTCACCGTGTCCAACAAAAATGACCAATCGGCAGTGGGTGTTTGCTGCAAAATTTTACGGGGGTCAAGTGAAGCTTGGTATAAATTCGCGATTTCCTTTTTAAAAGTAGCGCTACTCCAAGTCAGAAAATCATCTGTTTTAGGTATACTATCGATGTCCGTTCGACGATCAATCTGATAACGGTTGCTTTGTTGATACTCCAGTAACAGTTCTGCTGTTAACGATTGCAAGATTGATTTTTCGATTGGTTCTGCTGACGCTATTTCTTGCTTAAAGCGTGATAATAAAGCAGCTACCTGCTGTGGATGATCTTCAGTAGTGATCTGTATTTTAGCTTGATAAAGTAGTGCGCGTATGCGTTGTTGAGGAAGGTGATCTTTTTTAGCTTGGCTGTAGATTTCATCCACTAGCGGTTGTACACTTTTGAGTAAACCATCTATTTCTTTCTTTTCTATTGTTTTCCATTTTTCCTGATAAGGATAAAGTTGTGCACTGCTTAATTGATAGGTGAAGAGCAAAATAGGCAGCAACAAAAATTTGTTGTTTAACCACCAGACGTTGTAAGGGACATTCATATACAGGATGTTTTAGGTGTTTTTTATGCTATTTTGCTAAAGGATGAAAACACTTCTAAATATCCACAAAAAATTTCTATTTTAATTGTTATTTCCAATGAATTCCCTAAAATTATCGCTAGTTACCGTGGATATGTTAGCTTGATAAGCATCGACAAAATTAGAAGGAATATATACCTTGGTTTTAGGATTCCATTTGAATTCGAAACCACTAATCGTCCCATCTTTTTCCTCAACATAATCAATCTCCTGTTGTTGTTTTGTTCGCCAAAAATATCGATTAGTAAAAATCCGATGGTATTGATTACGCTTTAAACGCTCTGTCATTAGGAAATTTTCCCACAGAGCACCTATATCATTCCGCAATTGAAGCGGGTTGAAATTTTGGATGAGCGCATTACGTATCCCGTTGTCGTAAAAATAAATCTTTTGATTCGTTTTGATTTCATTACGGAGATTTCGGCTAAAGGATGTTAGCGGATAAACAATATAAGATAATTCCAAAAGATGAATATAATTGGCAACCGTATTCTTGTCTACACCGGTTAATTGAGCTACTTCGTTATAACTGACTTCGCTACCCACCTGAAATGCGAGTGCGCGAAGTATTTTTTCTAAGGCCTCAGGTTTTTTGATATTTCTATAAGCCAAAATATCCTTAAACAAATAACTCTGGGTAATTTCGTTCAGTATTTCACGTTCTTCGCCCGGATTATTAAGTACATCCGGATAAAGTCCATAAACCAGACGATTCTCTAAATCGCTACGGGCATTGATAAAATGAGTTGAATTTTCATATTCTTCATAAGAAATGGGATACAGATGATATTCCCATTTCCGCCCAGTCAATGATTCATTAGTATGATTTCGTAATTCAAAAGCTGATGATCCACTCATGATTAGTTGGACATGTTTAAACTGATCATGGATCATCTTAGATGTTATCCAGATATTTTCTATGCGTTGGGCCTCATCAATAAACACTATTTTTGAATTACCAATAATGGTTGCTATTTCCTTTACGTTTGGATTAGTCAATTGGGTTCTCACCAGTGGATCGTCCCCATCTAAAAAAAGGTATTCTTTACTACTCAACACCTCCCTGATCAATGTTGTTTTCCCTACTTGGCGCGGACCAACAACAATAATCGTTCTACCCTTAAACAATCTTTCCTTTATTAAAGGTTCAATAATTCGTTTAATCATAATATTTCTAGTGCTCACCAAAAGTAAGGCTTTTTGGTGAGTTTATTCACCAAAAGTAAATTACATCACTTTATGTCCATCCAATAATTTAGTAAACAGACGCTAATTTGTTTATACGGATATAGCGGAAATCACACATTTTAGCTAAGTTTGAACAATGCAAAAAAAGATTACACTACTCCTAATCTTCGGAATATTTCTGTGCCACCTGACAGGTAAATTGTGTGCGCAGCAACATTATATGGATTCCTTGCAGCAACATCTAGAGCAAAAAGACATCGGAGACTATACGCAAGTAGTTGTTCGCTGTCAACTGGCACGAGCCCTTTTTGAGCAACACCTAGATCAAGCATTTCAACAGATGGATACTGCGCTGAATTTGGCCAATAAGCAAAAAGATGCCAATGCTAAAGCGCTAATTTACGCAACACAAGTACATTTATTGGTACAAAAAAAAGATATACCTGGTGCATATGCCGCGCTAGACAGTGCTTTGCGCTATGAACCTCGTGTAACAGACCCTGTGGCCAAAGGTATGGTATGGCTCAGAAACGGTTGGCTTGATCTGGTAGCCAACGAAAACGATCTGTCTGTGGCTAAATTACTGAAGGCTGCTGATTTTTTTAAGAAAGGCCATAACCATGAATATATGACGCTCGCTTATCACTACTTAGCGAGTATTTATAGCTATGGAGCAGATGTACAACGTCAAAAAGACTATGCACTGTACAGCTTAAACTATGCTCGATCAAGTAAAAACGTGGATGCGTTGAATACAGCCTATTACACTGTTGGACAATATTTTTACGATCAGTATAAAATTTCCAAAAATCCTCGGGAACTCCTAGACTCGGCTTTGTATTATTATCGCCAATCCATCAGATTAAGCCAAAGGGCCAGTGAATGGTTATTAGTACGCAGCAATACCGCCGCCGTAGCACTAAATACTGCGAACATCTATTTCCAGCATTACCCGGCTCATTATCGCGATAGCGTTTACCACTACCTTGAAATCGCAGAGCAGATGGCTTCCACAACAGGCCTTACGGAAATTCTGGTAAACTGCTATGGCATGCGTAGTGAATATGCTTTACAGCAAGGTGATACCAAGGGCGCCGAACAATTGCTATTAACCGCTTTAGACCGCGTTAATCATGCCGTCGTTAATCTTCCTTTAGCTAAAGCACGTATTTATCAGAACCTAGCGCGTATTGCTGAAGTTCGTCGTGATCCTGCAACAGCCCTCCAATATTTAAAGAACTATGTCAGTAATAATCAGGAAGCTTTTAACCAAGAGCGGATAACTAATGCACAACGCTTGGAAGCGCGCTACCGTAGTGTGGAACAAAAGCAGCAAATTGCATTATTAGCCCAAGAGGCAAACTTTCGTAAAAAAAGACAAACATGGTATGTTGTGCTCGGATTAACGGGATTGTTATCACTCGCCTTCATGTTGGTTTCTTATAACTATAAGCTAAAGGCCTCTTTACGGAAACAGGAATTGATCGATAAAGCTAAACAAGAGGCAGAATTGCAGGTAAAACTACAAGAAACCGAAGCCAATCGTTTACTTGCCGAACAGGCGCTATTACGTGAAAGGCAGGAACGGCTGGAAAAAGAACTACTCGCTGAACAATTGCGGAAAGAAGAAAAAAATCAATTACTGGAATTGCTCACCCAAAAAGATCCCAAAGGTGATGCTCTCCTCAATAACCAGCAATTGAAACGTATGGTTAAGCAGCAACAAAAATTAGATCGGGATTACGATGGTTATAAAAATGATTTTCTGGAAGTAAATCCTATCTTTTTTGAACGCTTACAACAGCGAGCAGGTGATACGTTGACACGCTTAGACTTAAAATATTGCTCGTATATCCTAATGGGCCTACCAAATAAAGAAATATCCACCAGATTAGGCATTGAACCCAAAAGTATACGAATGGCCCGTTATCGCATTAAACAAAAATTAAAGCTTGATAAAGAAGCTAAGTTAGATGATTTTATTCTTTCATTAGCAGTAAACAATCCAACCTAATAGATAGCTTATGAATAGATCACACCTGTTTATTACACTTTTTGTCTGTTTCTTTTTACTGATACCAGTACAACATATCCTTGCGCAACAAAAACAGCCAAACATTATCTTGGTACTAGCGGACGATATGGGTTATTCCGACTTAGGCTGCTACGGAAATCCCGCTATTGCCACACCTTTTTTAGATGCTATGGCAAGCGCCGGCCTTCGTGCCACTCATTATGTCGTTACCAGTCCGTCATGCACTCCTTCTCGAGCCTCCTTACTTACGGGAAGATATGCTTCCCGTTATAACTTACCCGACCCAATAGGACCCGGATCACCATTAGGACTTCCGGATGAAGAGGTAACGCTTGCCGAAGTTTTGCATAACGCAGGATATCGTACTGCTATGATCGGTAAATGGCATCTGGGTGATAAACAAGATTATCATTACCCTACGGCTCAAGGATTCGACTCTTTTTATGGCATGCTTTATAGTCACGATTATCGGGATCCTTATGTCAAGACCGATACCACCATCAAAATATACCGCAACCGGACACCTGAAATCCAACGTCCAGCTGATTCTGCTTTGAGCCGGATTTATAATGATGAAGCCATTAAATTTATTCATTCACAAAACGGTAAGCAACCATTCTTTCTTTACTATGCGCATAATATGCCACACCTTCCTGTAGCCTTCGCTGCCGAAGCTAAGCGGATGAAAGACATGCAAAATGCAGGTCCATTAGGCGCCGTTGTAGAAGATCTCGATGCCCATTTAGCTGCGCTTTGGAAGGCCCTGGAAACGCAAGGACTTGCCGATAATACCTTGTTTATTTTTTCGAGCGACAATGGTCCATGGATAGAATATCCGGTACGCATGGGTGGTGACGGTGCAACCAAACATTGGCATGCTGGTACGGCAGGTATGTTTAGGGGCTCTAAAGCACAGACCTATGAAGGTGGTGTACGCGAGCCTTTTATCGTTTACTGGAAAGGGCACATACCTGCAGGAAAAACAATTCGTAGTGCTATCAGCAATGTAGACCTCTTACCCACCTTGGCTGTTTGGGCACAAGCGACCTTACCTCAAGACCGGGAGCTCGATGGCCAATCTATCGCTCCTTTACTTACCGGTGAGGTAGCTGACACCAATTATCCTCACCGACCGATTTACCTGGTTAATCATGGAAAACTGGAAGCAGTAAAAGTGGGGAACTGGAAATACCGTGAGGTGGAAGCCGGTATTAATAATAATTCAGGTAAGCCTTATGAAGCGGCTAAAGAGTTGTTTAATGTAGCATATGATCCGAGTGAACGAACGAATGTACTTCAAGAATACCCAGAAAAGACTAAAGAGCTCAAAGCGATCTTCGATGCTTTTGATGCGTATGCAGTCGATGGAAAAAATTAAATAAGCTAACGCAGCATGTGGCCATGTTAGATACTGTAGCAAAAAATCTAGGCATATCTTTTCCTCATATGTATCCGGCTTTACTTGCCATGCATTCACTGGTCCGTTGGCTCGTACTGACTAGCTTATTGCTATCGCTCATTCGCGCTTATGCCGGCTGGCTACATAAAAAACGTTTTTCGCACGTGGATCATATTCTTCGGCACTGGACAGCAACCTTCACTCATATTCAACTTGTACTCGGACTCACTTTGTACACGATTAGTCCGTTTGTCGATTACTTTATCCACCATTTTCCAGAAGCTGTCCATCTCCGGGAAGTTCGCTTTTTCGGTATGGAACACAGTCTCATGATGTTCATTGCGGTAACCTTGGTTACTATCGGTTCTATGAAAGCTAAACGGGCAAAAGAAGACAGCAAAAAATTTAAGCTTATGGCGATTTGGTTCAGCGTTGCTTTATTGATCATCTTTTTATCCATTCCATGGCAGTTTTCACCTTTTACCCGTAGGCCATATTTCAGACCTTTTTAACGTGTTTATAACCTGATTCGATTATTCTTTATCGGCTCGAAAATCTAATAGCGATCCCAGGCAGAGCACTTTTGTGCTGGTTTATAATAAACGGATTTTCTCTTCTTCAATATCTATTCTTCTCAGGTGTTTCCGGATGATTTCTTCATCAAAATTGCTATCGTTATTTTTATTCAAAAGCCATCGCCGCTGTTGATCCAAAATATCCAAATAAATAAGTTTGGTCTCTTCAACCATGAGTAATCGATCGGAAAATTGACTTTTATCTTCCCACTTACGAGCCATCTCCTGTAATATCTCATGCCTATTCAATGCATCGCCATAATTAGATTTAAGATGTTTTAAGGCATGTTCACTTAGTCCAGCGACTAGTGCATGGTCTGCTTCATCCTCCGGCAGATAGTCATCGTATTGAGGCACTTGAACTTTTCTAATCACATAAGGTAGTGTCAAACCTTGCAAAAGTAAGGTGACCAGAATAACAACAAAAGTGATAAATAAAATCAGATTACGCCTCGGAAAAGATTCCCCTCCTTCCAGGTATATGGGGATAGACAAGGCAGCAGCCAATGAAACCACACCTCGCATCCCCGTCCACCCCATAACCAAAGGTGTTCGATATCCTGGATTCCTATCGGCTACTGCAATGACATTACGGGCAATTAAGGTAACCAATACGGCTCCATAAGCTGCTAAAACTCGTCCCACAATTAATACTAAGGTAACCAATAATCCATAACCTATAGCGGAAGAAAGACTCACTCCACCCAATCCAGTAACAATTTCCCGTAAATCCAAACCGATAAGCAAAAATACCCAGCCATTGAGCAGAAACACAAAGCTTTCCCAAAAATTCACACCCCGTAAACGTGAGCTACTGTTCAAAAAATAATGTCTTTTCCTCGATAAGAACAGTCCACCGCTTACTACAGCCAAAACACCCGAGCTATGTACCTCTTCCGCAACCATATACATTACATAAGGAGCTACTATCGTCAATATAATATCCATGTTTACATCAGTCGGTAAATACCGATGTGCTTTCATAAATATCCAGCCAATTAATAAACCAACTCCTATCCCTCCAATAACCATCCATACGAAATTTAGGGCAGCATTATACCAAACAAATTCACCTGTACTGACGGCTATGACAGCAAATTGAAAAATAATAAGCGAAGAGGCATCGTTCAGCAAACTTTCACCCTCCAGAATGGAAGACATTCGTCGAGGAACTTTCACAAACTTTAAAATAGCATTGGCGCTTACCGCATCTGGGGGCGATACAATGCCTCCAAGAAGAAAACCTAACGCTAAGGTGAAGCCAGGAATATAAGCATGTGCAACCACAGCAACAGAAGTTGCGGTAAGAAAAACAAGTACAAAAGCGAAGCTACCGATAATTCGACGCCAACGCCATAATTCTTTCCACGAAATAGTCCAGGCAGCTTCATATAAAAGTGGTGGTAAGAAGATAATAAATATCAATTCCGGGTTAATATGTATCACGGGAACCCCTTGCACAAAACTGATTAGCAAACCGGCGATAACAAGCAATACTGGATAGGCAATTTTGAGCTTATTGGCGAGCATGATCAACAGTATGATAACGATGACCAAACTCAAATAGAATGGGAAGTTTTCTAACATGCAAGGCGTTTTTATGACTTAAGGAAAAGTTTTTGGATAAAACAGCAATTACCGTGTATTGTTTTTTGGGTGTAAAATAACTATCCCTAAAATACGTTTATGTTTAATAAAATAGTTTAAATGACTATCGGAAAGTTTAATAAATCTCTCTACTACGGTCGAGGTGGTATAGTTTCTACCCTTTTATTAACGATATCCGATCACCATAATCATTTATTAACCATAACGTTTATCCGTATATAAACCAAAACAGGCAAGGCAAAAAGCCTATCTATACTATTATGAACGATCAGTCTGCTAGCTTTGAAAAACGATATAAAGCTTTTATCAGTTATAGTCACAGCGATAATCGAGAAGACGGTAGGAAATGGGCTGATTGGCTTCATCACCAATTAGAAACCTACGAGGTTCCAGAAGAGCTAGTAGGCCAAAAAAATCAATTAGGCGAACCCATTCCAGCCCAAATTTTCCCTGTTTTCCAAGATGAAAAAGAATTGGCGGCGAGCTCAGATCTGAATAGCTCCTTAAAGGAAGCCCTTAACCACGCAGAATTCTTAGTCTATTTAAGTTCTCCACAATCCGCCCGATCACCCTATGTCAGGGAAGAACTACGTTATTTTAAGCAAATTGGAAAATCTAAAAAGATTATCGCGCTCATCATAAAGGGTGAGCCCATATACGATGATAACTTTTCAGAACAGCAATGTTTTCCAGAAGAACTTCGGTACGCCGTAGATGCTGACGGTCAGGTGATAAAAGATAAGCCAGAAGAAGTGCTAGCTGCAGATGTACGGATACCACATACCCAAGATGAAGGCTTTACATCCATTGAAGCCTATCGCCATTCGCTGGAAACAAAGGGGGTATCCCGAAAGCAGCTAAAAAACAGCATAGAAGACTATAAAAACCGATTAGATCTAGCCGTATTGAAGATCGTATCCGGCATTTTGCATGTACCACTAGGCGAGTTTACCAAACGGGATAAAGCCTATCAATTGGAAAAAATAAAGCGTAAACACCGCCAGACCAAGCGTATTGCTATTGCCATTACCATATTAGCTGTCATTGCTATCATTACAGGAATATTTGCCGTGCAACAGAAAAATTTCGCTTTGAAAAATTTAGCGCGTTCCTTATATAATTCAGGCATTAACAAGCTTACAGAAAGCGAATTTGGTGATGGTGCAGCCTATATCGCTGAGGCCACAAGGCAGTAAGTCCTTGTGCATCTCGTTCCCGTCTCACCGTTTTGTAAGGAATAACCAAAACCGGCCCAGCGACATATTGTATTCCTGCCCAGCTTTGTGCAATTTCTTTCATCACCTCCTCTTGCCTTCCCTGACGTTCGTAAATGAGATCATTTACCCATGAAGAAGGGATGAGCAATAATAAACTAAGCAGGGCAACCATACCCAATTTAGCCACAATCGACTGTCTAAACCAATTGAATAATCCATTTTTTTCTTGTTGATTTTCCATTTTTCTATTTTTAAAAGTACTTTGTGTTACAAAGTTAAAGGGTAAAAAAAATTATTTTTGTTGTTTAATTAACTTTTCCAATGCTTCCAGATGCCCTTTAAAGGCCCTTATTCCTTGTTTTGTTGCTTCATAACGGGTATTGGGTTTGCGACCAACAAAACTTTTATTTACGGCAATATATCCCTCCTTTTCTAATGCCTTAAGGTGAGAAGCGAGGTTACCATCTGTTACCTCCAGTAACTCCTTGAGCGATGTGAAATCATAGCTTTCATTCGCGACCAATATGCTCATGATCTGTAAACGAATTCGACTTTCAAACGCTTTATTAAATTGCTCTAACACTATTTTGAGTTATCCTATTTATAATACATGATTAATCCATACACAATATGGAGCACACCAAATCCGGCCGACCAAAACAAGAGTCCATAACCAGGCATCCAGGCAGCTAAAAGGCCTAAAGCTATTTCTGAAAGACCTAGCCACCGGATATCTTTAAAGGTATAATGACTGCCCGAAACCAGTGCTAAACCATAGAAAATCAAACATGCAGGTGCGATAATTCCAAAATACCCGCGATACAAGAATATTAGGATAAGCAATCCGCCGGTTAATAGCGGTATTCCTGCATAAATCAACAAACCTTTACTGGCGGCATTCCAAATGGGCTGCTTTTTTTGCTTGGCTTTTTTGGTACTCAGGATAATTGCCGTGCCTATAGAACAGAAAAGCACCACTAAAGCGATTAGACTCAGTTTAACAATAACCGTCTGATCATTGACATAATATTGGCGATACATCAGGTGTGTACCCGCTTGATAAACCATTCGATAACCGCAATATGCACCAATCAAGGCATATATTCCAGCCAGCACACCAGACAAACCATGGAGAGAGATAAATTTGGCAGAACGCTCCATTAAGCTACGGATAGAACTTAACTCGGCTAATGCTTCATGTTCTTTCATATAAAAGTACTTTGAGTTACAAAGTTAATACACTTTTGGAAAATAACAAAATCCGATCAACTATTCTTAAAAATACCAAGCAATTTGGCTAAGTTTGTACCCCAAAGCGATATATTCGATTATGCCCATAGCGATAAGCGATACTATTATTTATGAAGATGACCATTTAATTGCCATTAATAAACCGGCTGGATACTTAGCAGAAACAACCAAGAAGAAAGGTGAAAAGACTTTAGTAGACCTCATTAGCAATTATTTAAGTGTACAGACGGGTAAACCAGTAAATGGGCATGCCGTACATCGGCTTGATCGACGCGTCAGCGGAATATTATTATTTTCTAAAACGCAGGAAGCATTGGATGGCATGATTGCGCTTTTTAAACAAAGGAAAGTACAAAAAACATATTGGGCTATTGTACACGAAAAACCGGAGCCATCAGAGGCTGTATTGATACATTGGTTAACACGTGATAAAGTAAACAACATCACCTTTACGCACCAAGAGGTAGTTGAAAACAGCAAAAAAGCGGAATTATCTTATCGTATTATCGCCCAAGCAAATGATTATTATTTAATAGAAGTCAATCCGCGTACGGGGCGTACCCATCAAATTAGGGCGCAATTAGCAGCAATAGGTTGCCCAATTGTAGGGGATTATAAATACGGTTATCCACGGGAGACCCCCAGAAAAGCCATTGCACTTCATGCCAAACGATTGGTATTTGAACACCCCATTAGCCATGAAAAAATCGATTTATCTATACCTAAGCCCAATGCACAACTTTGGAATAGTTTCGATCGTTGATAGATGATCACAGTTAAAAAAATCACGTTCTTTTTTTCACAACGGCTTTATCATTTTGCAGCGGATGCTGACATTGATAATTCCCGCTATGCAATAACACATATTTCATGACCTCCAAACGTGCTACCTTTTTATCATCCGTCACAATTTCTATCCAAGGTGATTTTTTGGTAGCTGTCTCCTCGAATAATTGATCAATATAGTATGCGTAATCATCCCATTTCTCTTGTGCATGCATATCCAAATCACCTATTTTCCATTGTTTCATTGGATCAGCTTTTCGCTCTTCTAAACGTTCTTGTTGTTCCTGCTTCGAGATCGTCAAAAAGAATTTAATCAATAAGATACCATCATCTACCAACAGCTTCTCGAAACGGGTAACTTCCCGTATAAATTGTCGGTATTGTTCTTTTGTACAGAAATCAAAAACCGGTTCTACCAAGGCACGGTTATACCAGCTGCGATCAAACAATACCATTTCACCTTCTCTTGGCAATTCTTTAATATACCGCTGAAAATACCATTGCGCTTGTTCTTCTGCATTGGGTTTGGGCAAGGCTACTACACGGTACTTTTTGGGGTTAAGCTTAGCGATCAGCCTACTGATCGTACCGCCTTTGCCTGCAGCATCCCTTCCTTCAAAAATCAGTAGCAGTCGTTGTTTATTGGTCGCTACATACTGTTGTAATCGCAATAATTCAAACTGCAGGGTGTTCAGCTCCCGTTCATAAGCCAGCTGTTTCTTAAACTTTCCCTCTTTTATAATATTTTTTTCAACCAACAAATCGAGCAGCTCCCCGCTTTTGCTGATTTTTTCAAGATCTCTTAGGTCAAATTCGGACATAGACTAATGATATGATTGCTGGCTTAACAATAGAAAGGCTAAAAAGGTTTTTATATTTAAATGTTATTATTTTCCTATATGCTGGTATCGATCCAAACAGATACATTCAACTGAATTTATATAGATGTTAACTTGCTTTCCATATAATTTTTATAGAACTTAGCACTGTTTTTAACACCGTCATGAATACTACTAAACACACCGCATATCCTAGAAGATTATAGGCTATAAAATCACTGTTAGCTATCTCTTTTCTTTTATTTCAACGAGACCTATTACGTTAATTTTTCTGGTTTATGCAATCAGTACGATTCTTTAAAACGATTTGCTTCGAATTACTTTTAATCCTGCTTGCTTTCGCATGCAAAAAGAAGAATATTTCCAATAACCAAACTATTATTGGAACATGGAAAAGCACCCAAACCATAACCGAGGTGTATGAAGATGGTCAGCTAAGCGGAACATACCTGCTGCCATCCGATCAAAGAAATTTCAGCAAATTAACCTTTGATAGTCTTGGCCATTTTAAATCGTCAGGACAATATGCGACAACAGTAGGCGATTCGCTCGTTATCGTAACCTTAAGCCCCCAAAGAGGAAGCTATCGTCTTACTGCAGATCAGCTAATCACAAGCTTGGAAAATATGGACAAAGAGGCCACCTTAACCATCACCTTTAAAAATAACGATCAGTTAATCTTAACCACTAAAACCATAACAGGGCTAACTGAGAAAACACCAAAACAATTTATCGCGATTACTACCTATACCAAAGAACCATAGCCATATTTCCTTGTATTATTCCTATCTTTACCCCCTCCTAGTCCTTGTTTATTACGAACGTATTACCAAAGATTTTACTAATTCCATACACCATTTATATTGATTTTACTTTTAGAAGTAATATAATCGTCTTTTGGTCGTCATTTGTTAGTGTAAAAGACTATGGAAAGACGGCAAAAAGACAATCAATAGCAAAAGAAAAGAAGATTTTTATTAGACTTAGTGAGGAGTTTGGTAAGAAGAAAGGGATAAGCAGGATTCTACCAGGTAATAAGCTAGTTCCTCATTTTTTCTTATCTTTATTCCAGTAATAACCTTCAACAAGCATGGATTTCATAACCCTTAAAGTATTTGACAACCCGATAGAGGCACATTTACTCAAGTCTAAACTGGAAAGTGAGGGTATACCGTGCTTCCTTCAGGATGAAAACATTGTAGCCTTAAATCCATTATACAATTATGCCGTAGGCGGCATCAAGCTTAATATCCCACGCGCAGATGTAGCATTAGCACAACAAATTTTAAGGGAAATCGATGATCATCCCAATTTAGATGAAAAAGAAGCAATTATAGCGTGTCCTCAATGCGGTTCAACCCATTTATATACCAATTTTAAATCCATGAAAGGTGCCAAGGGTATACTTTCGGCAATCATATCCTTCTTTATGGCCGTCTTTCCAATCTATTACAAAAATGTATATAAATGCAAGGACTGCGGGGCAGAGTTTTAGTTTTTTAGTTTTCCAGGTGACATTCCAAACTTTTTCTTGAACGCTGTACTGAAATGTTGCACCGTTGCATAGCCGCTTTCCTCAACAATTGTCTTTATGGGTAAATCGGATTGCAGCAATTTCTCCTTTGCCCGATTTAGTCGATAATCCCTTAAAAAACCATGGATGGAATTATTGAATAGCTCTTTAAAACCCTTCTTTAACTTAAATTCATTAATACCAGCAATTTTTGCGAGTTCAGGGATTGTTGGTGGTTTGGCAGTATGCTCGACTAAATAATCTCTCGCTTGGCAAATGCATTCCCGGTCATAAGCGGATTTCAAACTGCTTTTTTGCACATATTTTTTGATAGATTCAGCCTGCCTAACCAATAACTCTACACATTTAGATTGTAAGAATAATAATTTTAAACTACCACTATAGGGGCAGTACATGATATCATGTAAACATTGTTCCATTTCCAAATCAATGGGCATGTTCTGTTCAAAAAGTTCAGTATACTTATTCTGTGCAATTTTATCGGCAAATTTAGCCAGTAAACCTCCACAATCTTGCACTAAGTGCAAAAAGTATTTCCTTGTAAAATGGATTTCAATGAACCGATAAGGGCTTTCTGTATCGAATTTACCACCGCCATCTAGCGCTGAAGTGTACAGGATATTGTGGACCATAGGACGAACGATATGGGTCTGCTGCGTCAGCTGATTATATACTTGGCCTCTTCCTAATAAACAAAAATTAAGCTCGACCATATCTGATCGGTCGCTAGATCTAAAGTTGAGTTGTCGTTCTTTAAACAATAGGTCTCCGTAAACAATAAACGTTTCGGGCAATGCGAGTTGTACCACTTCTGCATCCCCAAAAGGGAAACTGTATTTTTCCCTACGCTCAACAACCAATGGCAGTGTAGGCATATCCAGTCCGTTTCCCATCTCAATCGATTCTCCAATATGATTACTGATGCACATTCCCATAAATAAAACGATTATGATATCAACAAAAGTAACATATTATAAATTAACCTGAATTCGGTTATTCTTTATGCACTCAGAAATTCAATAGCAAACCTAGGCAAGGTGCCTTTGCGAAGATTTAAAAATCCCGTTAACGTAAAAATTGCTCCTGATGGCGTAAATCATTTTATAGGATAAACAGGACTTTTGTATGCTATGGAGAATAGGCGATGCGATCATATTGCCCGTAAAAAATGGTATACAGATTATAAATTATCAAAAAAAACATAAAAATGAGTCAAGCTAGCATGAAAACAACACAACCTAAAAATGGCATAACCCGTTTACTGGAAATTGCTGGAAGAAAGAAACACCTACTAACGCTTTCCGCTCTACTGGCTATCATTTATTCCTTACTTTCACTAATTCCCTACATCCTTGTCTACCACATTATACAGGAGATGACAGGCAATATCGTTCATGTTTCCCAAATCACCAGTTATCTTATTCAGGCTGCCTTGGCTATGCTTTTGGCCAATGGCTTATTATATGCCTCTGGCATGTCTTCCCATATTGCCGCCTTTACGATTTTATATGAACTGCGTGTACAGATGGCCGAAAAGCTCGCCAAATTGCCCCTTGGTTTTATTAACAACACCAATTCAGGTACGCTGAAAAAAATTATGGCTGATGACATCGAACGGCTGGAGAACTTCATTGCCCATAGCATTCCCGATATCGTAAAAGGCATTGCCCTCCCCTTTTGTTCGTTAATTTATCTATTTACCATTGATTGGCGATTGGCACTGGCCAGCTGCTTACCCATGGTTTTTCTAGCTTTGGTTATACCCCGCATGTTCAATAAGGATCGTCGGGAATTGCTGACACAATATCATCAGTCGATTGAAGAGATGAATGCGGGTATTATCGAATTTGTTCGGGCAATGCCTGTGATTAAGATCTTTGGGCATACCGCCCAAAGCTTTGATCGGTATACATCCAAGGTAGAAGGCTTTCACGAAATGGTCAATCGATGGATTAAAACCTCATCTGCGCCCTATGCCGTATTTATCAGTTTCATCAGTAATGCTACACTTCCTGTATTAGCTTTAGGCCTGTATTTATACTTTTCTACTGGTATCAGCCTATCTGTATTTATCCTCTTTCTGATTTTGGGTGTCGGGTATATTCGGCCTTTATTTTCCTTGTCCAGCCTGGGTTCTCAACTATCGGTCATTGATCATGGCGTTAAGCGATTGGATGAAGTTTTATTTAGCAAGGAACAAGAGACGTTTGGTGAAGCGGAATTAACGACTGATTTCAGCATTGCGTTTGATCATGTTGCTTTTAGCTATGACCAGCAGCACCTAGTTTTACGCCAGGTTAGTTTTGATGTGCCTCAAGGAAGTATCACCGCTTTAGTTGGTCCTTCCGGATCGGGAAAATCTACTTTAGCTCAATTGGTTGCGCGCTTTTGGGATGTAACACAAGGTGAGATCCGAATAGGTGGTCAGCCCATTCAAAGCATCAAACCCGAAGCACTCATGCATCAGATTTCTTTTGTCTTTCAAGACAGTTTTCTCTTTCAGCAAAGTATCTATGAAAACATTCGTATGGGCATGGATAAAACAGAGATGGAGCTTATTGCAGCGGCTAAAGCGGCCCAATGCCATGACTTCATTATGCGTTTACCACAAGGTTACCAAACCCGCTGGGGAGCGGATGGCATACATTTAAGCGGAGGTGAACAACAGCGTATCCAATTGGCGAGGGCAATTTTAAAGGACGCGCCGATTCTCATTCTGGATGAAGCAACCGCTTTCAGCGATCCGGAAAATGAGCAACTCATTCAACAGGCATTTAGCCAATTAATTCAGCGAAAAACCGTGCTGGTTATTGCGCATCGGCTGAGTACCATTACAGACAGTGATCAAATCGTTGTCTTGGATAAAGGAAGCGTGGTAGGCCATGGCCAACATCAGGAATTGCTGAAAAGCTGCCCCTTATACCAGACTATGTGGGATGCCCATATGCAGGCGAAGACTTTTGCCCTTACTTAAACCCAGCATCTCACCTTAGGAATTTGGATTAAACAGACTATTTTTCAAACAATTTCAATAAAATAATAATGATTAAAAATTTGTTATATGTACTGAATTTAAAGCGTAAAGAAACGTATAAAGCCATTTTATGGGAGTTGGTCCATGCTATCTTCCTAGCGGCACCTATTGGTTTCCTATTGCTTATTCTTCAAGATCTGTTTTTGCCAGCGCCACATCCGGCTAAACTATGGACGTATGTAGGCCTCATGATTGGCTTGCTTGTACTGCAACTATTTGTTGCTGTACGCAGCGTTATCGCCAGTAATGGCATGACCTATGCCGTATCCACTGATCTTCGCATCCGTTTAGGCAACCAGCTACAGCGCTTGTCTATGGGCACCTTTAAACAACGTGATCCCGGCGATCTTGCTGCTGTTCTGTTACAAGATGTTGCAAATTTTGAGCTCATTTTCGGACATACAGTTGGCAATATAACGGCAGCATTGTTTAGCATGTTGGTGCTTTCCGGTTTCTTATTTATAACCGACTGGCGTTTGGCTATCGTTTTACTAGCTGCGCTTCCCCTTGTTTGGCTCATGGTACGCCTGGCCGCGCATTTGTTAACCAAACAAGGTAAAAAGCATGTAGCTGCCCGTAATGCTACCAGCGCCCGCTTTCTGGAATATGTTTCTGGCATCCGAACGATCAAATCTTTTGGCATGACCGGCAAACGCTTTTCCAGTTTAGAAAAAGCTTTGAACGACTTTCGTCGAGCCAGCATCCGTACAGAAGCTATTCCTGGTCCTTTTGTATTATTGGCTACAGTGGTACTCGAAGTATGTTTTTTACTGATGTTGTGGTTGGGGATCCATTTCTTTGCCCAGGGTACCCTAGCTATTCCTGTATTGATTGCTTTTCTACTTATGGGATACCGGCTATATGACCCTATTAAAATCATGTTAGTCGATTTTGCTTTATTGCGGTACATGAATATCAGTTTAGGACGCGTGTTGGAATTGCTACAAACACCCAGGCAAGGAGCAGGCAAAAACCTACAACCTTCTCATTATGACATTTGTTTTCATGACGTCAGCTTTGGTTACCACCCGGAAAGAAAGGTCTTGGATAAAGTATCTTTTCAAATTCCCGAACATCGCATGACCGCGTTAGTAGGTCCGTCCGGATCCGGCAAAACAACAATTACTTCTTTAATTGCTCGCTTTTGGGATGTTGATGAAGGGAGGATTGAAATTGGAGGAATAGCTATTCAGGATATGAAACCTACCACCGTTTATAGCTTAATCAGTGAGGTGTTTCAGGAGGTATACCTCTTTGACGATACCATTTACAACAATATTAAATACGGTAAACCAGAGGCGACAGAAGCGGAAATCATTGCAGCGGCTGAGCGCGCCTGTGTACTTGATTTCGCTTGGGAAATGCCCGGCGGTCTACATAGCGCTGTTGGCGAAAATGGCAACAAGCTTTCTGGTGGGCAAAAGCAACGAATTAGTATTGCACGCGCATTACTTAAAGATGCGCCAATTGTGCTATTGGATGAAGCAACGGCATCGCTCGATCCAGAAAACGAAATCTATATTCAACAAGCTATACAGGAGTTAGTAAAAGATAAGACCGTCATCGTGATTGCCCATAAGCTAGCCACCGTACGCAAAGCCGATCAATTACTAGTCTTACAAGAAGGACAGATAGTAGAACGAGGCTCACATGGTGAATTAATGGCACTAGGTGGCTTATACCGGCGTCTTTATGATATCCAACAACAAGCTGGTGGTTGGAAGCTAGGAAAGAAAGCTCTACCAGAGCCTTAAGTTATGCTTTCACGTCATTCAACAATAAATTATTATCTTCGTTATCAAATATTTATCTTATAAAAGACGAGAAACTTTACGTTTATTCACTTAAAGGACATTACGAGTAACCAACAAACTGTTTGTTTTTTTATTTACTCACCGGCCCGGAAAGGAATTCCAGCCGGTAAGTGAAGTTCTTTTACTTGTTAACCTAAAATTTTAGGGTGAAATTGGCCATTAAAATTCAAGCTGGATTATTTACCCACCTCAAAACTATAGGTAGAACCTTGCCAGAAAGCCTCATATTTATTGCCTTTATATTCCCCAGGTGTTTTTTCATAATTCGTTACTTCAATCACATAAAGGCCAGGCCAGGCCGGTACAAAGCTAACGGTACCATCGGCGGCGGTATTCAACCCTTGCGACCAGCCTTTGGGTGAAAGGATTGATACATAAGCATCCGCTTTTGAAGCACCCTTTTGAATTACTTTTAAGCTTACCGGTTGATTTACCTTCCATTTCGTCGCATTAATCGGAAACACCTTGAGCTCCACTTGCTCTAGCGCTTGTTCCAATGTTTTTTCTGGTTTGCCTACCGAAACAGTGGCACTTGCTAAAAATTCAAATTGCGTGGTGCCGTTCAAGTCTTTAGTTTTGTGGGCAACGGATAACGCATAAACACCATCTTTCTCCGGGGGTGAAGGAAGCCTGCAGAAAACTGGTTCGGGCTTCGGTGGATAGTTTTTCTTTTTGTCCATCCGGCTTGATTAACCAAAGTTCCAGCGAGGCCAGGTCAGAATTCCATTTAGCGATTTCATCCCGCTCCCCTTCTGCATATTCGCCAAAGAAAAGCTTGACCGTTTGTAGTTGTCCGGTTTTTCCTGTCTGTGCCGTTTCAATCCACAATGCATGGGCAGATAACTGATAGATGTTTAAGGTAATGAGGGCTAGCAATAATAACGCTTTTAGTGTTTTCATTTTTTTGATGATTTAAGGTGTAAATAAATTTGTTTATACTAGGATATGCTCATGCAGTTTCTATGTTTGTTCCAAAACATAACCCACCTTATTGGAGTTCGGTAGCTGTTGCTTTTTTAATAAACCCAACGCTGTTAACCTCCTTAAGGTGACGTAAATAGTAGGATAGCCTACTGGTTGACCTTCATTGTACAATCCCATGAAAAGATCTTCTCCTGTAAGAAGCTCTTGTGTTTGGGTAAAGAAAACAAGTACAATTGTTTCGGTTTTTGTCAACTTCCGCCCCTTGATCTTGGCTGCCTCTTCAAGCATGTTTGCTGTTTCTGTCTTCATCTGTACTTTTTATGGTAGTCATAACTGAATACCTTTTGAATGGACTAGATTCTCGTGCTACATCATTCATTTGTGCATTCGTCTCAGGCAGATGGCGCTTATATTTTGCTCTTTTTTTCTTCTTACCCCATTTTCGATTATACCAGATCAGAAAGCCGGTAATGGGAAGGCTCGCTGTTATAAATGAAATAAAGAACCACAATATTTTTGTGGGAAGCCCCCAAAATGAACCGACGTGGAGATCATAATTCATCCGGTCGCCTTTTTGAGCAAAATTGGCCGTGGAATACCTACTCTTGCTGTAAACACCGCCTCCTTGCAGTTCCTTGCCTGTGTTTTTATCAAAATAGTAAATCTCCTGACGGTAAAGCGTTCCGGGAGAACGGTTCATGTTGACAAACCATGTGTCTTTAGCCGTCTTCGGAATGCCGATATAGAGCGACCCTTTTCCGCTAAGGGAATCGATCCAAAATCGCTTCCAAAGCTGATCTTCTATGTTATGCTGAGCTGTTTCTGTATAGGTCGTGTCTGAGAAAACCGGGTCAAATTTCATGGGTTTGCCCCCGGCGGAAGCGACCCAGTACAGCGAAGCAGAGACCCACTGGAAGCTATAAACCAAACCGGTAATAGCAATCATGAGTGCAATGGTTAAGGTATAAAAACTCAGCACGTTGTGCAGGTCATAATTGAGTCGCTTAAATTTGGCTTTCCATTTTACCGTGAAGCTTTTCTCCACGTTCTGCTTTTTCAGATTCTTCGGCCACCATAATATTAAGCCAGTTAGTAGTTCGATGGCAAAAATAAGGATGCCGTAACTGACTATTGGTCTGCCGATTTTAAAGGGAAGCCATAAGTTCAGGTGCCCATCCAGTGCCCATCCAAAGAAATCAAACTTATCCGGGTCTCCTTTTTTCCAGTGCTTGGTTTTCACGAGGTGACCGTCATAAGGATTAAGAAAAACTTCAAAACGCTCATTTTCTCCAAAAAATGGAATCCAGCAGGCTTTTCCCGTTTCATAACGAATGGTATTGGGTTGTTGACCTTTATTATATTTTTTGGCTTCGTTTATTAAGATGGAAGGAGCTAAATAAGGTTTCTCCGACTGTTGTTTTAGCACTAAATCCCGTTCCGTAGTTAACTTGATGAGCTCATCCCGAAACACATAAAAGCATCCGGTAATGCCCACGATAAAGACTACGATGCCTGACAATAGGCCGAGCCATAGATGAATTTGTCCGTTTAGTTTTTTCCACTTCATGTTTATTTTTCCCTACTTGAGTTTACATCGTCATTCTCTACAGTTTTATGTTGCAGCTGTCTTCCGTTCTGCCCGAATTTCCATCCCAGCGTAAGCTTAAAGCTTTGGTTGTAATAATGGGTATTAAACGTGGAGGCATAACCGGAAGCCCGAAATACATCGATACGGGAGGTATAGGATGAAAAAGGATTCGAGGTGATGAACGTCAGCGTTAGATTTTGTTTGGGTAGTTCTTTCTTCGCCGAAAAACTATAATAGAACCAATGGCTTTCATGCCCTTGCAAGGTTATTGCCCGGGAATCATAATCGCCAAATGCCTGGAAGCTATAGTGGTTTCCAGCGGAATAGTTGAGGTTCATGTTAAGACCCCATGCCCACCCCTGACTGGCAATATCCAGCGCTCCACTGCGGAAGCGTCGGTAACCGGTGTTGGCATTAGCGCTGAGGCTCCATTTTTCGGAAACCGGCCAAGTAGTGGAGAAGTTCATTCCATATTGTTTGCTGGCACCTAAGTTCTGCTTAGTTGTCGTTGAAACGCCGGATACAGGATCGATGTGTACGACATCTTCTATGGAGTTATCCATTTGGCTCCAAAAAAGCGAACCAAACAGGAAAACGCCCGAAGGAGTATTGGCACTATAAGAAAGCTCGGTTTGGTGGCTGGCCTGCGGACGGAGATCCGGATTTCCTACTACGAGGTTATTGGCATCCCGTGCGTCAATATTCGGATTGAGATCGATGATGGAAGGCCGGGAGATCCGCTGTGTGTAGCTTGCAGCCAGGGTACCATTATTGTTCCATTTTTTTTCAAATGTCGCGCTGGGTACCCAGTTGGTATAGTCGTTTTTAAATGGTGCGGCTACCGAACGAAATCGGCCTTCAATGAACGTTTTTTCCAGTCGCATACCGCCGATGGCAAACCATCCCGCACGTAAATCGAGTTTTGCTTGCAGATAAGCAGCTAAGACATTCTGGCTATAGTCAAATTGGTCGGTGCGCGAAGGCTGGGGAAGTAGCTGATTGGGATCATCCTCACTAGCCAAAGTACTGTAGCCACTAACAACATCTCTAAAGATTGATTTTATACCCAGTTCCAATTCACTTTTGTTGGTGCTGCTCAACGGATGGCTGTAGTCGGATTGTAGGGTCCACTCCACGGTCTGCATATGATTCAGATTCTGCTCTTGGTATATGATATTGCCTTCTTTATTGCGGTGCCACGTATCGTAATCATAATCGTCTTTTAGGTTATTGACATATTGAACAATAGCGAAAAACTCCTGACGAGGCCTACGGAACCGTTTGGTGTAACTCGAGTTGAGTTCAAATCCTGCATTGGGTGCCCTACGGGTATGGACTTCCTGCTGATAATAGGAACTAGTACCGTTTAGCATATTGGTGTTGTCCTGCAGCGTGTTAACCGGCCAGTTGCCCAACCATCCCGCGGCGGAGAAATTGATCAGCGTACTGGTATCGGCCTGATAGTCGACACTCAGGTCGAGCGCACCATGTGGTTTAACATTATTCCCGGTATTGAACTGGCTCAAGCTGCTTCCCGTTTCACCGGCAGCATCAGGAAGCCGGTCTAGCTGACGCTCTTCTTTGATCTGCAACCGATGCAAGTGAGCATAGGTATTTATATTCCATTTTCCCGAAGAGAAGTCCGCCCTTGGATTCAATACCTGTTCCCAGTTTCCACCGGTGAGAGCCAAGGCACCGCCAAAGGATTGGCTGTTCTTTTTGGTGATAATATTGATGACACCGGCAGCGCCTTCGGCGTCGTATTTGGCATTCGGACTGGTAACAATCTCCACAGACTGGATGATATCTGACGGAATCATGTTCAGAGCATCGGCCGGGCTACGAGCAACCTGCCCATTATATTTGCCGTTGATCAGAATGCGGATGTTACCATTGCCACGCATAGTCAAGTTTCCATCGGCATCGACATTTAGCGCAGGGGCTTTGCGCAATACATCTGCAGCCGATCCGCCCGTATTGGAAGGATCATTTTCTGCGTGGTAGATCAGCATACCCGGTTGTTGTTCCACCAATTTTTTGCGGGCAGTGACCGTTACTTCTCCCAATAAGTTTACATCAGGAGACATTGCAATTATCGGAAGCACTGCTGTAGGTCCATTTTTTGAAATCACAAAAGGGACTGCCTTGGAGCGATATCCCACAAAGGAGCTTTCCAACTGATACTTTCCCGGAAGTAGGTTTGGAATATGATAATAGCCCTGTTCATCGGTATAAACAGAGGCCACTACTGGTTGATTTGGTTTATCCATGGTATTCACGTTGATCGAAACATAACCTAGGGGTTCATTGCTGAGTGAATCGGTTACCTGACCCTGTATGTTGTAGCGTATCACACCTTCTTGCGCCCATGATAAATTTACCATTAGCAGGCTGCATAAAAAAAGGAAATACCGTTTATATAAAAATAGCGTGTTATTCATTATTCGTGATTCTCTTAATGTATAGGAAGGGAGCAAACAGCAAAAAAAGTACTAAAGGCCGTAAGGTTAGGGCAGGGAGATTTAAATAACCGCCCTGACGATTAATTTTCATACTTTTGAATTGATTTAGCTAAATGAATTGTTCGCGCAATGATGATGTTAAATCGTTTGCTGGACATGTTGGTAGCATGTCCGGCTTTTTACCATCATATTATTTGGGTTTTCCTCGAATATGCATCATGTTTGTACTGTTAATAGATAATAATTTGATGTTGTTCCTGACGAAAATGCAAGTCTGTACTCAGTTCAATCAATTCCAAAACACGTTTTAAGGGTTCTGCTTTAAACTGCGCGGTGAAGAGCATGTCATCATGAAACTTCTTTTGCCCGACAAATTGCACCCCGTAATAATTACTCAATGTATGAAGGACCTCCTTCATCGGTGTTTCTTCAAATCGTAATATACCGTTTCTCCAAGCAGTTGTCCTTTGTAAATCTACCTGCATTATGGAAAGCACTTTTTCTTCCTTAATGTTATAAATAAGTTGTTCTCCTCGGTGCAAAACCTCTTGCTGTCCGTTGGCCTCTAAGACAATTTTCCCACTTTCCAAGGTGAGTGTCATTGTGTTTTGATTGCGTTGCTGCCGAACGTTAAAACGGGTGCCTAACACGTGCACCTGTGTATGCTGTAGATCCAGCATAAAGGGGCGCGTCGGATCACGAGCGATATCAAAAAAAGCTTCTCCATGCTCCATCGAATACGTCGGATCTTCTTTCCAAACTTTTCCGGGTAGATCAGAATGGTTCCAGCATTCAGTTCTGCTATACTACCATCGGATAAATGAATAACCGATTTTTTGCCATAGGGAGCATGGAAAGTAATTTGTTTGACGTTTGAAAAATCTTGTAGTGTAGTGGAAAGATGCCTGAACACAAATAGAAGGGTAAGGATTAAGCAAGCCGCCAAGGGCCATGTTAAGATACGGATTGCTCTCCCCTTACTGCTAAATTTCTGAGCATGTTGTGCCTGTGGTTTAACTCGCTCCCATATTAGCTGTTTGATTCGTTCCCGTTCCTGAGTGGTGCAAGAGGTATCCATGGGAGAAAAACCCGCCTCTTGCTTTAGCCATGCAGATACTTGCTGCTCTTGAATTCTGGAACACTTCCCCTTAAAATAACGTTCCAGCAGATCGGGATCTATGTGTTGCATATTATACTATAGTACCCTAACGTTAGCGCAATGCTAGTAGAAAAATGAAAAACTTTAACTTTTTCTTAATTTTTCACGAAGCATGCGCAGCATTGCCGAAATGTGATATTGAACTGTTTTAACAGATATTCCCCGTTGTAGCGCAATTTCTTGATAAGAAAGCTCTAAATCGCGACTCATTATAAAGATGGTTTTGCCCGGTTCCGGCAAGCTTTCAATGTATCTTTCTGCATCATCCGAGAATTGTTTATATTCCATTAATTCCTCTGGATTGTAATTTGGACCAATAGATAGTAGTTGTCGCGACTGGATTACCACTGTCTTTTGCTTTCTGTTCACTTGTTGACGAACATAATGGAAGCACTGGAAGCGAGCCATTCCTGCCAAGTAATGTTGAAGGTTGTTGACTGGTCCAAGTGTAGTTCTTTTTTCCCACAAACTGGCAAAAACCGTTTGGGTGAGGTCTCTTGCGCCCTCTTCATCTCTTGTATAATAGAAACAAAAGGAATAAAGCGGTTCCCAATACCATTCAAAAAGTTGCTGAAAAGCTTTCTCATCGCCGCTTATCAATCGACTTTTTAGCTGTTTTTCCCGTGCTTTTATGGCTGGCATGACCTTGCAAAGGTATCACTATTTAGAACAAATCCAAATAATACACTCCTTAAATTCGCTGTATTTATTTCAAAGAACGTATATTTATTGTTTCCTCATTTACGATGATATCAGATTAAGTCAATTTCTTTTTTCAGTGCGATTTTTAGAATCGGTACGTCGTACTGAAGATAAATTGACGCAATGGTTACAGCACATAATTGTTAATAACATAATAGCGTTTATTAAAAACATTATTGACTTTGGCATGGATACGAAATTTGGAGTGTTATAGACCTGAATTCGGTTATTATCTTCTGCTCAGAACGCCTTGAAATGGGATCATTAATTCAGCCTAGAAAATACTACGTTTATTAAGGCAAATAATAACCCGTGCTTATTCACGATTCTTATTTTGCCGAAACGTTAACCGGAACGGCTCGGGTGCTTTACTTACCTTACGCTATACTTAAAAGCCTATATCGATCGCATTTTCCCATTTGAGTCCCATTGAAGACCAATACAAGTCCCATTCAAGCTAGCATCCAGCACCCAAGCCAACTCCAAGCTTGTTGGTTACGAATTATTCTCCTTCTACTTTGTGAAATAATGCTCCTGCATATACGCCACCATTTAACTCAAGACCTTTTGTCAATCGATCCGTTGCAGGGTCGTACTCGTATATGGCGCTCGTAGAACCGCTGGCAAAAAAATACAATTTATTGTTCTCAACTAATGCATTGTCATAACTTGCAAACTCCCAATCGTTTTGAGGAAGTTTATCACCAAGATCTTTAACTGTTTTTGCATTAAGATCCAATAATAAATACGTGTTGTATTCTCCATGTCCTGCTATGAAAGCTTTACCATTTCCTAAATAAACAGCTGTATATATGGCAAAAGAAAAACTTTTATACTGATCCGATTGTATTGCCTCAAGGAAATAGGAAGGATCCGGTAGGTATTCTCCTTTATTGATGCGTATTACACCATTTTTTGAAGAGTCATTGATATAATTAGCAGTAACTAAATAAATATTCCCATTTTCGTCTTCAAAATTCACATTCGACATATACTCATTTCCAGCATCTTGTTTTATAGTTACATTTTTCATAGATGGATAGTCCATTTCCGCATAATAATTTACATCTGCGACACCATGTATATCTGGGTAGGCACTAGTGCTATAGGAGTATCCGACAACGGCTTTATTTCCGGTCACGTTAAAAAAGAAAATATTGAATTCGGGTGTTAATGCCGCATTTGTAGAAGGATCACGAGGCGTAGGCCCGGAATAGTAAGGAATATCCAATTTGCCACTGGCAGTTGCTATCATATTATCTGCATCAACAATTACATAAGAAGCAGCCTTGTCTTTAGCACCTACAAAAACCATCGTATGATCATCTACCCAATATGGCTTATCTGGCGAAAAATAGGTAAATACCATACCTGATACTTTGGTAAACTGATTGGTTGTTTTATCTATTTTATACTTGTTTAACTGATTGTCTTGATAAAAATAATAATATCCTTTATGATAGTAAGTAGCAGCATAGGGTATAGTACCTGTGAGCTCCCAGCCATAATTGACGGGACTAATAGATCCGCTTGTCAGGGTATCAAACGGCAATAGATACCTCCCTTGCGCCACATTCGTGCTGTTAGCATAAGCTATTATTCTATACCCTAAATTTGGGGATGTTTCTTCGACATCCGAATCGTGATCCTTACTGCAGGATGAAAAAGATAATACAGCGGAGATGCTTAATAAAAGCAATACGCATGTTGCTATTTTGTTTGTTTTCATTTGTTATGGTTTTATTTAAAAGTGATGATTTCGTATTTGTTTTGAATTTCTATTGTTAGATCATTGCATAATGAAATAGCGTAACTTGACCTGAAACGATCTGCCTGGTTTTTGCAAGCGGAAATTGTCGTAAGCGAGCGCGTTGGTCAGGTTGAATGATTCGAAAGAGACGTTATACTTTCCGTTCTCCCAACTGTATGTAACAGCTGGGCTGTGTACCCATTGGGTTGGAATAATATTTTTGGTATCCTTCGCTCCGAGTGACGACCAACTCAAATAAAACCAATGGGTATATTGCGTATGCCAGTTAAATTCAATTCTTGATTTCTCACCCAGCAAATTATCCTTACCGATGCCGAAATCCAGGTTACCATACATCCAAGGCATATTGGGTATGCGTGCCTTGTAGGTAATGCTTACCAGTCCTAAAGCCTCGTCTGCATATTGGTTATTATCCACTGCATTCTGATAGCTGAAGTTGGCTGTTAGGTGAAATAACTGGCCATATGTATAACTGGCTTCCGCATCAAATCCTTTGATCTGGACTTTACCTATATTTTTATACTGTACAAACCTGGCGCTAACTGGCGTACTGTAAATAAAATCTTTCGCATTGCGCAAGTAAAAATTGCTTTCCAGATTTACACGATGTTTTCCTGTCGTCCATTCCCCAAAAAAACCCGCATTATAGTTATCACTGTTTTCTGGCGATAACTTTGCATTAGCCGCAACAGATACTCCATCCCCAAAAAGTTCGTCCAGCATAGGTAAGCGGAATCCCCTCTCATAAGAAACCTTTATACCCGAATTTTTCGCAAAAAGATAACGCGCATTAGCTGCGTAGCTTTTGTAACCATGGAAGTCTGCCGAACGTTTGCCGGGAATATTCCGATAAATCGTTTCTCCCTGATCGTTGATGGCAGGTGACAGCGAATCTTGAACTTGGGCAATATGTAAACCGTAATATTTTGCCATCAACGTTGCCACCAGTTTATCGTTTAAAAAACTACCCTGATTGGTTCCCTTGTTTAATTCCATGGATATAAAGCTGATCATTCTCTTCCCTAAAATTTAACGTATAACCGTTAAACAGGTCTCGAAGCACAAATGAAAGGTCTTTATTTTGATAACTTTTACTTACCTTTCTATCCGTTTTCAATAGCTGATTGCTATAAACAAAACTACAATTAGCCTGAATTTCAAGCAATTTCAAGGCTTCTGATAACCGAACCTGCTCCAGTTTTATAGTAATCTTCTGAGTTAATATTTTCTGATTTTGGGCCTTGAGCCCAGACATAGAACATAGCATCCCTGCCAGTAGGCAGAGCTTAAAAATATACTTCGGCATTGTTTGTTTTCTTCTAAAAAATAGTCAGTGTATGATCTTTATATCGGTAATGGATACCTGCACTGAACGATAAGCTTCGCATAATATGGTCCAGTTTTGCTTCCTTATATCGACCAGTCACTGTAAGCGACTGTAACTCTTTTTTACTGAACTCCACTTGGATACCAAAATGGCGTTCCAGCTCCTGAGCGACTTCAACCAAAGGAGTTTCATTAAATACCACGCCATTATCTTTCCAAGCAATGACTTCATCAACCGGGACGTTCTTTTCAGAAAGTACTCCTAGATACTTTAAACTTGCTTGTCTGCCCGCTGTTAACACTACCATTTGCTTTCGATTTGTTCTCCCAAAACGTACTCTTCCTTGTTCTACGGTCAAGATCACTTGCTCTTCATTTTTATACGCCCTTAGGTCAAAGCGGGTGCCAAGTACCTCTGTGAAACTGGAATCGGTTTGCACGATAAAGCCTTTCTTCTTGTCTTCCACAATGTCGAAATAACCTTCGCCACTTAAAATGACCCTCCGTTCGGTTCTAGCAAAACGCTCCGGATAAGAAAGTATGCTTCCTCCTTTAAGGTGTACGGAAGAACCGTCGGGTAAGGTTATATGGACTTGTTGACCATTTTCTGCTTTAACCGTTTTAATATTTGTTCGGTCGGATAGCACATACCACCACGTCAGGCCTATAAGTAAAAAGCAGGCCGCTGCTGTTGAAAGATAAGCAAGTCGGAATGTGGTCCGTTTTTTACTTGGTTTCGTTAGCAAGGACAGTTCATTCCACACCGCAGCAAGTTTTTGATCTTCTCCAGGAGCTTTGAGCATATCTCCTACTGACGATGCTAACCAACGTTCTATTTTCTCTTCCTCTTCAGGAGAAGCTTCTCCATTGGCATATCGCGCAAATTCTTCTTCTGTTATATTCACGCTATAATAGTCACCTAAGACGAGTGTTTTGACAGACAGTCTTTAATTTTTTTTAAGGTAGTGCTATAACCTTGACGTCATCGTGAGAAGCTACAACGAAGCAATCTTAAAATCCTAGTAAGAAAAACAGATTGCTTCACCTTCGTTCCTCGGGTTCGCAATGACGGCATCATTTTTTGTATTGGTCATAATGGTCTATAATTACCTTTTTTAATTTTCGGTTAATGGCGCCGTTATCTTCTCTGGATCAATATTGAAGATGTTTACGGAGGAAATTTTTGGCTTTAGCCAAGTGTTGCCTAACGGCGCTTTCAGATATTTGAAGACTGCTGGCAATTTCTTGGTTTTCCAAGCCATTGTCGTGGTGCAAGTGGTAAATTTTTCGGCATCGCTCTGGTAATTTCTCAAGAAGCTCGTTGACTTCTTGCTTTAGAGAGCGGAACACTAGAATTTCTTCAGTACTATGATCAGAGTCGTCATAGTTTAGCATATCGTGCATGATGGATTGGCGTCTTTGTTTATCCCGATAATAATTGATAATTTTTAATTTAATGGCTCTCGTTAAATAAAATTCGGGTTTATCCAATATAAGTTGTCCTCGTTTTTCCCATAAGGAAATAAAAACGTCGTGAACCATATTGGCCGCGTCATCCTCATTTTTTAATTCATAGAAGGCAATACGGTAAAGTTTGCCAGCATAACTCGCATAAAGTCCTTCAAACGTCTTTCTGTTGATATGAACCTGATTTTCCACAATACACGATATCCCCTTTTGTAAAAAAGAACTTTGCAAATATATGCTTAATTAGAATTATTCCAAATTATTCACAATAACTACGCGAATCAGCCATGTATATTCAATGAAAACTGTAAATGTTATGTCAAAATTAAAAACACTTCCCTTCCCGTCAAGTTTATTAATGAATTGGGACTTGAGCATGTGATGTTTGAAGCGGCAGATCCGGCAGTGTATAAATGGTAAATTAAAAATTACGGTCCAGAAGTGAATGTGTTTGCCGACCATAGTCAACTTGTCCAGCTGGAATGCTACCGGCAGGGCATCTGGGGGACTAATGATATATGGGGACGCATAGTCACCTATAAATAATACTTATCAACAGCAATGCTATCAATCAGATCGGTGCAGTAATATGCTGGCCGATCTTTTCATCTTGCCCAAAAACTATAAACAAAAAGCAAAGTATATTATTTTGAATTAATCTAAATAGACTTATATTTGCGATGAATAATCAACAATGTCCAGTACGTCTGAAGGCAATATCATCAATGAACAGGTGTTTGAGCAGCTGTACCGTAACTATTGGCAAAAAGTATTTGGAACGTGTCTATATTTTATCCGGGATGAAGAAGTAGCTGCTGAACTCGTTCAAGAGATCTTCAAGTCCTTATGGGAAAGGCGGGCAAATTTCCAAATAAATGGGCCGATGGAGCATTATCTTGTCCGTTCGGCTAAGCTAAAAGTGCTGGAATACCTCCGTACAGAAACGAGAAGGACAAGTCATCTTAATCATTTTTCTATTACGCAAGAGCAGAAGGCTTCCACCACAGATCGTTATATCGAGAGCCGTGAGTTAAACCAACAGGTACAACTACTAATCGGACAATTATCCCCACAGTGCAGAACCATTTATTATTATAGTCGCGAACAGGGATTAAGCAATAAAGAAATCGCCGAGAAACTCCAGATATCGGTAAAAACCGTTGAATACCACATCAGCAAAGCCCTTCATTTTTTGCGGGAACACCTTACCCGTGAATATAGTCTTTAAGCCAAAACGCCACACAATCAATCCCCCTTCTCTCTTTCTTGAATTTAGCATGACACTATTTCGCAGTCAACAGGAAAATTGGTGGTACAATCCGAATTTTTGGAATTGATGCCTCTTTTTCGGGCTTATACCTTTGTCGCAGAAATTATACAGAGAAGAAATGAAAGCACAAGAACAAATGAACAATTTTTACCCCTTAAATCTTTTAAATATCATGAAAACAATAAGCAAAATAACTTCTATTATCGTCACTATTTTAGCCATTTTTACTTACACAGCCAATGCCCAAGAAGACCGTGGCGGTTTCCGTTTAAGTGTTGGTCCCGAAGTTGGACTACCAATAGGAAATTTTGGTGATTTTTACGATTGGAATTTAGGTGGATCTATCCAAGGAGAGCTGCCGATTCTAAACAATGACCTCTATGTAACGTTGAATGCTGGTTTTAATAATTTCTTTGCAAAAGATATTAAAGGAGTTTCTGGTGAAGATTTGCAATTGATACCTGTTAAAGCCGGATTAAAATATTTCGTTGTAAATAACTTTTATGTACAAGGTGAAGCTGGAGCTTCTTTTGTTACCAATAAAGACGATGTAGGCGCAACGAAGTCAGCAGCTTTTATATACGCCCCTCAAATAGGTTATTTATTTCCTTTGGGAGGTAAAAATTACCTTGATGCAGGTGTGCGATTTGAAGGAAATTCTAAGTTTGTTGACGGCGGAAGCAGCAATAACTTTTTCGGATTGCGCATCGCCTATAGCTTTGGTTTATAATCCAAAATATCCTTCCCAACAATTTCTTTTTTGTAATACAAAGGACGCTGGTAACACCAGGCGTCCTTTGTATTTTTAAGAACAGTAGGTATAATATGAGATTCATCTAACTTTTTTTCGGGTAGATATCTCTTCTTTTGCATGGTAAATGTTGTAAACGTATATAATTGTTTAAAAAATATTACCCTTATCCATCTATGCTAATGCAAAATTCATTGCTCACCGCCCATAAATTTATGGATATTCAATTTAGGATGTTGTTTTGTAATAAGCAAAGCATGAGTGAGATGCTGCTCCCAGACGACTGCTTTGCTTTTTTTCTTGTCATAAAAGGTACAGGTCAATTTGGCACTGATGAATCAGTAATCAAGCTACTCCCCGATCACTTATACATCGTAGCAACCGATCCGATACAACGGCTTTTCGGTTTTTCAGAAGATTTTCAGTCGTATGTCATTCTGTTTAGGAAAACGTTTCTGACCAATACCTTTATCAATGAACCCCTCGTAGAAAACCTGATTCATTATGATTTTGGAAAACCAGAAATATTTGAGTTGAACAAGGGTAATTATATGGAAATTTATCAATTATTCGACCGTTTATACCGGGAATACCATAACCATAAACTTTTCCATGAAAAAATGCTGACCTTGCAATTTGTAGAACTTCTCTTCGAAATAGCTAGGATCAACGAACCATTATCGGCCAATACCCCTATTTTTCCAACTCGCCAACAACAACTGGTCAATAAATTTAAACTATTGGTAAATGAGTTCTTTTTAGTAAAAAGAACCGTTAAGCAATATGCAGACAACTTGTTTGTGACAGCCAAATATTTGGGAGAGGTAGTCAAGGAATGTACCGGCCTTACAGCCCTACACATTATCCATGCCCGTATTTTTCAGGAAGCTCAGCATTGGCTATTACATACCAATCTAAGCATCAAAGAAATCGCCGAGAAACTCAAGTTTGATACTAGTGCTCATTTCAGTCGCTTTTTCAAGCATTTTTCCGGCTATAATCCAAGTGAATTTCAGCGAAACGCATTGATCATGGAATAATTTTTTTTGAAACAGACTAGGGTTAGGTATCATTGGTAGCTATATGTTATCAGAATGGATTGCTAAGGAGCCATAAGCTTCCTTGGCTAAATGGAATGATGATAGAAATTACCCAAGAGCTATTAGTGCGATATCACCAAAACCAGTGTACCCAAGAGGAACGACTGGCCGTAGAAGCTTGGTTAGATGAACCCGAAACGAACGTTTACCTACCCAGTCCTGAGCGCTTAGCGCAACTGGAAGGGCAAATCTGGGAAAAGATCATGCCGGAGATACCTCCTAGCAAATCGGTTTCCCCAAACATCTGGAAGTCGAACCTATGGGTCTTTATAGGTATAGCGGCTTTACTGCTATTAATTTGTGGAATAGGCCTGCGCTTATATAAGCCACAAACAATCCGTTTACAAACCTTATCGATCGCCTACGGAAAAAAGGCACAAATTCAACTTTCTGACGGGACCAGGGTGTATCTCAATTCCGGATCGACTTTACATTATCCTAAATATTTCGAAGGAAGCAAAAGAAAAGTGATCATAGAAGGAGAAGCCTATTTCGATGTAAGTGAAGATGCACAAAATCCCTTCTATGTAGAAACAGAAAAGGCCCAGATAAAAGTACTAGGCACCCGCTTTACTATTAAGGCCTATCCAGAAGAAGAAGCCGTATCAGTAGCTGTGGAACAAGGAAAAATTCAGTTTTCAGCAATAGGAGCTAAAGATAATCTAGTGCTGACAGCTAATCAACAAGCCATATTGCAGCAACATCAGTTACAAAAGTATCCTTTATCCAAAGCTATGCTTGCTTGGAAAGACCATGTTCTTCACTTTGATAATACACCATTAACAGAGGTCATTCCTGTTTTGGAACGTTGGTATAATATTAAAATTAACTTGAAAGATGAAGATTTGGGAAAGCAACGCTGGAGCGGTACCTTTCCAAACCCTTCTTTACCAAAGCTCTTGCATTGGTTGCATCTTACCATGAATATCTCTTATACATTACATGATCATACATTGACTTTATTTGAAGAATGAAACGCTTACGTAAGAATCCCCCATGAGGGAATGACATCAGCAATTTATAATTTATAAAAGAATCCCGGCGCTTAGTTTGGCGACGCAGCACCGGGGAATTAACTGATCCACTATTTTAACCCAACATATGGGTTTAATCAATTAACTGTCATCAAAAATATGAAAACTTTGCTATTTAGCAGTTTAAAGTTCCGCTATATTCATTGTCTATTGTTATTTCCATTTTTATGGTTATCCAAACCCGTTTCAGCACAACAGCATCTGTTAGAGAAAAAAATCACCCTGCACCGCAATGCTATTCGGTTGAGTGAAGCCTTATCGGCCATTGGAGAACAGGCAGGTTGTACCTTTATATTCAGCGGTTCACGTATGGATATGGAACACCAAGTCAATCTCCAGTATGACGATGTCGAACTACGCCAAGTGCTAACGGCGCTTTTTGGCGACAAAGCCATGAGTTTCGAAGTTTCTAACAACCAGATTGCCATCCAGCCAGCGAAAGGTAAGGGAGGAATAAAAGGAGTAGTTCGGACGAGTGATGGTCAGGCCGCTGCTTTTGTAACGATTGCCATTAAGGGATTAAAAAGTGTTAGAACAGATGATGCAGGCGAATTCAGCTTCGATAAGATTCCCGTTGGCGTATACGAAATAAGTGCCAGTTACATCGGTTTACAAACGCAACAACAGCTTGTGCAGGTAAAAGCTAGTCAGGACGTCTCCCTCTCTTTTACCCTTGCTGAGGATGCACAAACACTACAGGAAGTAGTTGTGGAGGGAAAGCGGAATAACATTTTTGCAAAAAAAGAGAGTGATTACGTAGCGCGTATGCCCTTGAAGAACCTGGAGAATCCACAAGTTTACAGTGTTGTCGGACAAGAATTGATGACCGAACAACTGGTTACCAACATCAATCAAGCGCTGAACAATATACCGGGAGCAGTGGCTTCCAATGATCCCGCGGGTGGAGTTGGAATTAGTGCCAGAGGTTTCGGTGTTGGAGTGAATGCCCGGAACGGCCTAGCTTCGCCTGTTGGGCGCTCTACCATTGACCCAGTCAATGTAGAGCGCATTGAAGTGCTGAAGGGGCCTTCTGCCACCTTATTTGGAAATACGATTTCTTCCTATGGGGGCGTTGTGAATTTGGTGACCAAGAAACCTTACGACAGCGTAGGCGGTTCGTTAAGTTATTCGATGGGTAGTTGGGGACTGAACCGAATAACAGCCGACGTCAATACACCGGTTAATAAGGACAAAACAGCTCTATTTCGGGTAAATACTTCTTTCAACCGTGAGAATAGTTTTATGTCTACAGGTCATAGCAATACTTTTGCGCTGGCACCAAGCTTCTCCTATCAGATTAACGACCGCCTTTCATTTTTGGTGGATTTTGAGTTTTACCGTGAAGATCGGACACGCACTCCTTATCCCAATATTTCAGCATTGGGTTTACATAATGTAAAGGATATTCCACTCGATTACAAGACCAATCTATACGGAGATGACTTTAGTGGCGTAGCAAGTACCTATCGGTCATTTATTTCTGCGAAATATCAGTTATCGGATAAGTGGGTATCCACTACAAATCTATCGGTGAGTAATACTAAAGCGGAGGCCAGTTACCAAGCTTATCCCAATTGGATCAATCAGGATAGCATCATTCGGGGGATGAGTCTTTTTGGGCCCATTTCGGACACGTATATCAATTTCCAACAAAATTTTAACGGACAATTTAATCTCGGCAGCATTGGAAACCGGATAGTACTAGGTTTGGATTATTTACATTGGGAAGAGGACTTTACCTATGCCGGAGCCGATGTGGATACGATTGATATCCGTAAGGGATACCCTACCTTGGGTAAACAGCAGGCAAATTACGCCCTGGGCTTAAGCAATAACGCTATGGGTTGGACCAGTGGAAGTGATACCTATAGTGTCTATGCTTCGGATGTGGTGAACTTCACCAAGAATTTCCTAGCGATGTTGAGCCTTCGTGTAGACCGTTATCAGCAAAAAGGTGGATATGGACAAACAGCTTTGGCACCCAAATTAGGTCTTGTATACCAGGTAATTGGCGATCAGGTATCGCTTTTCGGAAATTATATGAGCAGTTTTACTAATAATGGGCCTGGTGCACAACCCTATGGCACACAGATTGTCTTTGATCCGGAACATGCCAAACAATGGGAAGGTGGCGTAAAGATAAATGTGTTCCAAGGGAATCTAAATGCCACGTTAAGTTATTATAACATCAACATTGATGATGCCATTCGTTATGATGAAAATAATTTTGCACACCAAGATGGCAAGCAGAAAAGCAAAGGCTTCGATGCCGAATTAATCAGCAGTCCTTTGCCGGGACTTAAACTAATGGCTGGTTATACCTATAACAATAATAAATATATCCAGGAAGATGCCGAGGATGAAGGTTTACAAATTACAGGAAATCCACCTAACCTTGTTAATTTTTGGGTAAGTTATAAATTTCAGTCAAATGCCATATTACAACATTTTGGCTTAGGGGCAGGTGGTAACTATGTTGATAAATCGTTTTATGATTCCAATAATACCATCATTATTCCATCCTATTTTCTACTGAATACAACCGTATTTTATGAAGAACCGAAATGGCGATTGGGGATAAAGCTGAATAACCTGACCAATCAAAAATACTGGTCGGGCGCGGTGCCTCAACCATTACGCAGTGTTGTCGCTAATATTTCTTATAAATTTTAACGAATACTAATAGGTCAAATTATTCTAGGTAAGTCTGACCATAAAGAGTGTCTCCTATGTTTGCTTGGAACAAACATAGGAGACTCCCTCGTTATCCTGTTATTAGAATTTAACTGCAAGGTTAAGGCTTGCTCTTCTTGGCATTCCGGGATTAGTCGTTCCCCAACCAATCCAGTACCTTTTGTCCGTCAAATTATCCAGTTTACATGTGATGCTGTAGCGTCTCTTATCGTAAGATAGAGAAGCGTTTAAGACAGTGAAACTTGGTAAACGATAGTCATGCTCTTGGTATACCCCGATTTCATTTTCGCCCGCATAATTTCCTCCAAAACCAAAGCCGATATTTTTTAAGGTTCCGCTAGGAATACGATAATTCATCCACCAGTTAGCCATATGAGCAGGCCCAGCACTTGTTGGTCGATAACCATCCAGTGTTTGAGATACCTTTTGGTATTTACTGTCGTTATATGCATAGCCTACAATGATGTTAAACCCAATAAAAGGGTTGGCTGTAAACTGTGCCTCTATCCCCTTACTGTATTGTTCACCATCCTGAACAGTAAACGCTGGTCGATCTGGATAATCACTGCGGAGAATATCAGACACCTTGATTGCATAATAGCTGACAGTGCCTTTTATTTTATGCTGTAATAGGTCAACTTTCAATCCTCCCTCCCATTGGTTCGCTTGAGACGGTTTATAACTATAGATTTTTCCGTCTGGCTGTGATCGAGGGGAATTATTCTGGAAGCCATTCATGTAATTTCCAAAAAGAGATAACTGGTCTTTAACAATTTGATACACGAGGCCAAATTTCGGTGAAAAAGCACCTTGATGGTATTTCCCTTCGGTTATACCAGTGGTATTGTTCGTCGTTCCTTTATTATCAAAATAATCCCAACGTATACTAGCCAAAGCGATCAGCTTATCGGTGATATTGAGGGCATCTTGTACATAAGCGCTATAGGTATTCTGTGTACTACTACCAATGGAGAATGGCAAGTTTTTCACCCTATCGATCAATGCAGGCATGGTTAAGGCACTATACGCTTTCCCTGGATCTGCAACATTAATGGTATCAAATACCGTAAAGGCCGAATTAGAGCGATAATTGGTGCTATATAACTCTGCACCAATCAATAGGCGATTACGCATGGTTCCCAAGAGAAAATCGCCCATAATATTTTCTTGCACATCAATGTCACGGCTTTTATAATAATTAGAGTAGGTCATACTACGCGATAGAGAGTCATTTCCTTGCGTTAAATTAAAGTAACCACTTGCTCCGCTGCTGGCTCCTACTAGGGTACTGATGGTTGTTATTGACTGCCATTGATCAGAAAATTGGTGGTTTAAATCAGCGTAAAAATTAACTTGTGTGAGGTTAGTGGCAAGGTCATCGCCAATGAAACGCCGATTGAAGTCTATATTCAGTTCTTTAGGACTGTGTACACCTGTCGCGATAGAGCCATCCGTGAACAAACGATAAAAGTCGTTTGCTTTTTCTTTAGTATATTCCAACTCAAGGTTTAAGGAAGTCTTTTCATCGATCTTATAGGTTAACGACGGTGCAAAAAAAGCGTAGGTTTGAAAACCAGCGTCCTGAAAGGTGTTGGCGTGATGCAGCGCTCCATTAAAACGGAAAAGTAATGTTTTTTCTTGATTTAGCGGTGTGTTGATATCGGCAGTTAACCGATTTAGTCCGTAACCACCGACAGTGTAAGCCATTTCGCCGCGGAAAGTTTCAAATGGTTTTTTGGTTACCCGGTTAAAAAGTCCGCCATAAGAAATCAAACTTGCTCCATATAAAGTGCCTGAGGGCCCTTTTATGGTCTCTACACTTTCGATATTGATCGGATCAATAGAGACACTTCCTCCTGTACCCGGAATACCATTTCGTAAATACGATTCAGCCGAAAATCCTCTAGTTGTTACGGTACCACCAGCAGAATTATTTTCCAATTGCAAAATAACACCGGGCATATTTTTTAACACATCAGCGTACGTCACGATAACCTGATCTTGTATAACTTCTTTAGGAATAGCAACGTATACCTGAGGGTTTTCCAAGTCTCCTAAAGGCATCTTAGCCACATTGTTTGATTCTTTTGCTGTATACCGGTTTGCCTTTTCTCCATTGACCACTACTTCTTGTAAGGTTTCCGCGTCCTCCTTAAGTACAAACGCCAGATTTGTTACCTGATCAGCATTCACGGTCAGGGATTGTTGTTGGGTCTGTAAGCCTACATAGCTTGCTGTAGCGGTATAGGTACCTACGGCTATATTTTTTAATGTAAACGTTCCATCTGCATTTGCCTGGGTGCTGCGTTGTCCTTTAATACTCACCGTTACGTAGCCTGCCGACTGTCCGTCGCTGGTTTTCACCACACCTTTTACCGTACCAAATGCGGTAGTAGACTGGATCGTAATCTGCGTTCCTTCTACCAACAAACGCTTAAGCTGCTCTCCCAACAATTGTTGGAGCACGTGGCGCAACGGTTGACCATTAGCCTGTACGTCTACCCGTTTAGAAACATTGAGTTGTGTGCTGCTATACGAAAAATCAACCTCAGCTTGGTTTTCAATGGCTGTAAGCGCTTCTGCCAACGTAACATGATGGAGTTGCAATGTAATGGGTTTATCCAGTAAATGCTGCTGCCCATAAACAGCTAAATTTAACGTCATCAATAAACACGTAAAGAAGAGCAGTAATACGACATAGTTTGGACAAATAACGTGTAAAACGAAACGATTGCTGAAATATTTAGCAATATTTTTAGGGGAACTAAATGCCCTTTGCATATTTTTGTACATTGTTAAATTGATAATTTTATTGATTGACATGCCCGGTACAACGTTTGGCGATGGGGTATCGGGCTTTTTTAAGCATTAAATTATTGTTGTTGATTAAGAGGTGTTCATGGTTTTCTATAAATGATAAGCTGATTCTTTTCTATGCGATAATGAAAATGAGTTGCGAATCCGATACTTTTGAGCACATGCGCTAAGCGTGGGTGATCAAATTGGCCTTTATACCGTTCTTTTAAGAGTTGTGTATCCGTGACCTCTATGCGCACATTATACCACCGCTCCAATAGTGGAAAAACTTCGGCTAAGGGTTGATCATCGATAATTAATTTATCGTCTTTCCATCCCATATAATTTGCAAGTGCCACCGATGCTTGTTGAAATACTTTTCCATTCGTTAGGATACCGCGCTTACCGGCTCCCAGTAAAAGAGAAGATTTCCCTTCACTAGCGGAGAAACGAACTAATCCGGTAGCTACCACAATAGACGTTTGGTTTTCATCCGGGTAAGCCTTTAAGTTAAACGTGGTGCCTAAAACATGAGTGATGGTACGCAATGTGCGGACAGAAAACGGCCGCTTCGCATCTGAGGCTATCTCAAAAAAAGCTTCTCCCGAAAGAAAGACTTCCCGCGAACGGTTACCAAAATTCTCTGGATATCTTAGATGGCTTGAAGCGTTTAACAAGACCTTTGTTCCATCTTGAAGCGTGATCTGTGCCCGCTGACCCGCTTTTGTTGTGTATGTACGATAAACTATAGCTCCCCGCTGCTGGCTATGATTGATCCTAAAAAATAACAAGATAGATGTTAACAATAAAAAACTTGCGGCAATGGGCCATACATAACGTTTGAGGTAGACAACCGCTTGCCTACGCGGCATTTCTTTGTCCTGCATTTTTTGTTGAAAACGCTCCCATTGTCGATTTTCCAGTGATTGTATATCGACGTCTTTAGGTAAGGAATACCCAATAGGCTCTTCCTCCAACCATTTTTCCACTGCGGCCTGCTCTTCTGCTATACATTGGTTTAAATAATATTTATCTAATAGCTCTTGGTTTATTTCCATTACTTCTAGCCTTTACCACTTTTTTGATAACCATTTATTTAATACGGTATAAGCCGAAGATTTTCCTAAAAGATTAATGATTTTTTTTAAACGAGCATGAGCCGGAGCGCGTATTAGTGAGCTATTTTCTGACGTAAAAATGCCAATACCTTATAGAGGTGATATTCTACTGTTTTTTCCGAAACAGCAAGCATATACGCAATCGATTTATTATCCAGGCCCTGCTCGCGACTTAATCGGTACACTTGTTGGCTTTGGCTAGGCAGTTCATCTAAAAGTAGATTAATTTGTTGTTGAAGTTCACGGAAATGAAGCCATGTTTCTGTCGCGACATCACTTTGCACTAGTTCCCCGCCCATACGTTCTTCATGTTCACGGTGAAGTCTTGTGCTACGAGAAAAAGATTGTGCCTCCAATTTTGCCGCTCGATAGAGGTATTTTTCGATGGCAGTTCCCTTTTGAAGGATAGCTCTTTTTTTCCAAGCCATTTCAAAAACGTTTTGACTTAAATCTGCAGCTAATTCCTGATCTCGCACATAATGATAGCAAATGCCAAAGACAGATTTCCACGTCGAGCGGTATAATCGTTCAAAATCCGCCGTTCCCAAAGTGTCCGTTTCATCAATAAGCGATATGTCGTCAGACTTAGACATGAATAGCTGCAAAATTAATCTTATTTAGAATAACTCCAAATAATATTACCAATAATTAGAACGCCTTTCCAGGCATCATGGCTTTAGGTAGACTTAGCTAGATGAGTCAAATTTCACGTTAGGGCATAGAAATGTTAAAAGCATGTAATTTTCAGTGCAGATTCCACAAATCCCTGTTTTAACATGTAAATTTAGCATTCTAAACACACCCTTATATGAGAACATTTATCGTCGCTACCGATTTTTCCCAAATTGCAGAAAATGCGGTAGCATATGCCGCTGCAGGTACCAGTATTGTACAAGGTAAACTCATTCTTTTCAATGCTTTCAAATTACCCCTTCACGCTTCCAATACCATCTTATCGGTAGAAAACGTACAACACATGGTGAATAAAAACAAACAAGCGTTGGAACAACGAGCGGAAGAACTTCGAAAAGCATACAACATCGAGGTAATGGTTGAATCTACTTTGTTAAACACCGAAGAAGAAATTGAGCGGTTAATGACGCAATACCAAGCCGAAATGGTCATCATGGGCATGGCTAAGCGTTCTATCGAACAAGACTTGCTCGGGAATACAACAACCAATATCATCCAAAAACTTAAATTTCCCGTTTTAGCCATACCTGAAGGCGTAACTTTTAAAGGGGTAAAGAAAATTTTATATGCCTGTGATGTTGTTCGCGGCATTCATAAAACCATTCTAGATCAGATTAAAGAGATCGCTAAAAACTGGAACGCCGAAGTGGAAGTTTTCAGTGTACAACAAGAATTAGCAAAATTATTGGAAGAGCCGCTACATCCGGTAAACCAATTAAAAGAAGATATGGAAGGCATCCAGTACTTTTATAAAAACGTAGAATCCAATGCCATTATCAAAGAAATCAGAAAAGAAGTCTTAGCGTATAAACCGGATCTTGTGATTATGGTACCTAACCGCTATGGTTTCTGGGCATCAGTGGTACACCGTAGTAAAACGCGCATGATGGCTGCTGGTTTAGATGTTCCACTTTTATCTATTCCTTTATAGGAAACAACCCTTTTCATTTTTTAGTTTCTTCATTTTGGAAGATAATAGCGCACGTAGTCGATTTTCATGGTAGCCGGAAACACGTGGTCGTCTACTCCTTTTTGTCCACCCCAATTGCCGCCAACGGCAATATTGAGTAACAAATGGAAACGTTGATCAAACGGCCACTCTTCCTTTCCTTTGACTGTATTTGAAAAACGATAATACTGTTGATCGTCTACATAAAAGTCGATATACTGTTCATTCCATTCAATAGCAAATACATGAAAATCGGTATAGGGATTTTTAATCCCTATACCTTTTGTTTTTTGTGTGCCAATGGTATGGTTAAACCGTTCGGTATGTACACTACCAAAGACGGAATCGGGCATAAAACCCACATGTTCCATAATATCAATTTCGCCACTTTGGGGCCATTCACCATAAGTCCAATCACTAGGAAGCATCCAAATGGCCGGCCATAAACCCAAACCCTTAGGCAGCATTGCCCTTACCGCTATTCGGCCGTAGCGAAAGTCGACTTTGTTTTTGGTGACTAAACGTGCTGATGTATATTGTTTGCCCTCTTTCTCTTGTTTACGAGCGATGATATGTAAATAGCCGTCCTTAACCTGTACATTCTGCGGGTCTGCTGCTGTATAATATTGCCTTTCATTGTTTCCCCAACCATCGCCTCCGATAGCGTAACTCCAATAGTTACTATCGGGTAATCCATCGCTATTAAATTCATCACTCCATTGCAATTGCCAATTATTGGTGTGCTGTGTTTGAGCAGTAGCCAGCACAAGGCAACAGCCAACTAAACACCATGTAAAAAAAGCCTGTTTCATTTTCTTCGGTTTATATAATCGAGCTAAAGACCTAACGAAAATACAAAAAAGCTTATTTTTTTTAAAGTCCTTTAGACACCGTTTAAAATTTACCTAATTAAATTTTAAACAATCGCTTATTTAATTGTCGTACCTTCCTTGATTTCATCATTGGCATGTAAGAGAATACTGTCTTGCGCTTTTAAATTACCAAATACCTCTGTAGAATCATTCGCCGCGATACCTTCTTTTATATCAACGAAGGTAGCATGGCCATCGATCACTTTAATGACATATTGACGCTCTGTAGACCGTACTATACTATGATTGGGTACTAATAACGATTTTGCTCCAGATTGTAACGGAATCCGTACCTCACAATACATCCCCGGTTTTAGGCGCTGATCCTTATTCTGTACATCAATCTCTATGGCTTCTGACTGCATGGCGCCCAGCATATTAGCCGATCGACTAATATTTCCACGGTATTCCTCTCCGGGGCGGTTATTGAAAATATATTTCACCGGTTTGGACAAGTCAACTTTATCGACGTAACTTTCTGGAATATGTACTTCCAATCGAAGTTTAGCGATATCCTGTAGCACCAGCATAGGTTGCTCATTGCTTTTACCAGGGCCAACAAGTGCACCGGCAGAAACATTCCGTTGCACAATCATTCCATCAAAAGGCGCTCGAATATTCAAATACGATTGAACGGTTTTCATCGCTTCAACATTGGATTTTTCAGACATGGCTACTGCCTCATCGGCTTTCATTTTCGACAAGGCATTATCCAAATCTAAAGGTGATACGGCGCCTTCCTCTTGGGCAGCATCCTTTAAACGTCTATATTTTTCTTTACTGGCCGTAGCCGTTTCCTGCGCCTGAATATAGCGTGAATTGGCCGATTGCAACTGTGAAAGCATTTCTGGCGCCTCTAATTCTACCAGTAATTGTCCCTTCTTGACAACAGTTCCCCGGTCTACGTATATCTGCTTCACAAAACTATTGATCTTGGCAAAGATATTCACTTCATTGAAAGGTTTTAGCTGTCCCGGTAAACGCACGGAACTGGCCAAAACTTTTTCCTGGATTTGTCCGGTTTCGTAACGAGATACTTTACGTTCATTTTTATGTGTTAAATCTTTCGGCTTTTCTGTGCCACCGCACGCAGCAAGCAGGCCGATAATTAGTAGATAATACAAAAAGCTTTTCATCTCTAAATAATTAGTCTGTTCATGATTTATTTTTACGGTTTATCCGTGAAGTCTACACGTTAAGCATAAGATTTCATACTGATGCGTTGTTATAGGGTTTCTTGTTGAAGTTCTGGTGATTCTTTTACCCGCGTCTGTGGCAGTAATGAAGGCGAAGAAAATCCAGCACGTTCTTTTAACCAGGTAAAAACCAACGGCAAGATAAACAGCGCAGCAAACGTAGAAGCGAATAAACCGCCAATTACGGCTCGTCCTAAAGGTGCCGCTTGCTCACCAGCGTCTCCTGTTCCTAAGGCCATCGGTATCATTCCAGCGATCATCGCCAAGCTGGTCATCAATATAGGCCGAAGCCGTGTTCCGGCGCTTTGTAAGACAGCCGACTCGGCATCGCGCACGACTAAGCGTAAATTTTCGGCATTGGATACAATCAAAATAGCATTGGCTACTGATACACCGGTAGACATGATCATCCCCATATAAGACTGCAGGTTAAGTGTTGAGCCGGTGAGTAACAAGAGTACCAAGGAGCCAAGAATGACCGACGGAATGGTAATCAGCGCAGTGAGTGATAGTTTAAGCGATTGGTAATTAGCTGCTAGTAATAAAAAGATGACTAACACCGCAAATAGCAAGCCTGTCTGCAAACTATTCAGAGTTTCTACCAGCAAAGACGACATCCCTTTTAATTCAACAAGCACTCCGCGTGGGGGCTTTTCTAATTTACTCAACGCCTGCTGCACCGCATCCGTGGCGCTTCCTAAATCCTTCTGATGAATGTTGGCCATTACGGTTAGATATCGCCGTGGACCTTGTCTATCATATTCACCAGGGACATATGCTGTACTAAACGTTGCGATGTCGCCTAAGGTCGGTGTACGTTGTCCTGCTACTAATGGGATTTCCCTCAGTTCGTCCATCGTATTCATCACGTATTCCGGCACTTGCACCTGTACCTGATACGTATAGGTATTGTGTTCATCCAACCATTGGATTTTTTGTGTAAAGCGGCTTGAAGAAGTACTAGCGGTCACTGATCGGGCAATGTCATTCATTTCCAATCCTAGCTGGGAAGCCTTCAAACGATCTACTGAAATCGCAATGGTCGGTAATTTTAAGGGTTGTGCAATTTGTACATCCCGTAGGTAGGGAATTGATTGCAATCTGTCGACAACTTTATCCGCATATTCCTTCATTTCATCCATGTCTTTACCTGCTATACGTACCTCGATAGGAGTAGCAGCTCCCTGACTCATAATTTTCTCGGTCATATCAATGGGCTCAAAATTCAAACGTAAACCGGGCAGCTTATAGTTAATGTTTTTCCGCAAGGCATCTTTCAGTTCATCGGTATTCATTTTATATCCATGCTGAAGGTTTACTTGAATAACCGCTTCATGGGTTCCAGTATTAAACACATATAAATTGCTCACACCATAGCTACTAGGTACCATCCCTACAAAAGTAGAAGAAATAGCCACTTGATGATTTACTGTGCTGTCAATAACCTGAAGCACCTGTTTTACCTTTTCCTCCGTACGTTCCAAACGCGTTCCATCGGGTTCTTTAATACGCAACTGGAACTGACCATTATTTACCTTCGGCATCATATCTTTACCGATCAGCATAAAGGCTCCCGCTACCAAGGCAATTGTAACAACCAGATAAACGCCAATAACCGTTTTCTTAAATCGCATGAGTCGATGCAATTGATGTATATACTGTGTTTTCACCCGATCAAAGAAAGAAGGTTTTCCGTGATCTGGTTGAAGATGATCGTTTAACAGCCAATTAGCGAGTATCGGTACCACGGTCTGCGCCATAAAATAAGAGGCAATCATGGTCAGTCCGATAGCCAATGAGAGGGGTAGGAACATTGCCCTAGGAATACCTTCCATAAGAAACGAAGGGGCAAATACAGCAAGGATACAAAATAAAATAAGCAATAAAGGAATAGCAATTTCCTGGCAGGCATCAAATACCGCCTGTCGTTTCGACTTACCCTTCTCTTGGTGTTGGTGGATACTTTCGATGGTGACGGTGGCTTGATCCACCAAAATCCCAATAGCCAGCGCTAGACCGCTTAGGGTCATGATATTAATCGTCTGACCAAAAAGTGTCAGCAATAGAACACCAATTAACACAGAAACAGGAATAGTTACCATAACAATGAGGCTGCTTCGCCAATCACGCAAGAATAGCAGCACCATTAAGCCAGTAAGCAAGGCCCCAAGGCCCCCTTCATGCATTAAACTTTCTACGGCATTCATTACCGCTACCGATTGGTCAAACGCATATGAAACGTGTACATCTTCGGGCAATAAGCTTTGGATCTCGGGCAGCTTCTTTTTAAGATTTTTGACCACATCCCAAGTAGAGGCATCGGCTGTTTTAACTGCTGGTATATAAACAGATCTCCGCCCATTAATCAACGCATAGCTTACCGTAACGTCAGAACCATCCGCAATACGGGCAACATCTTTCACATAGATCGGGATACCATTTTTAGTCACCACCGGTATATTGCCAAAATCATCTACATTTTTTATAAGCGAATTAATGGTGGTTACGAACATCGTATTATCCAAACGTAAATTTCCCGACGGCGACATCACATTAAATTTCGCCAAAGCGGCGACAACCTCATCTGGTGTTAAATTATAACTGCGTAGTTTGTTTGGATCGACGTTAATGGTAATGGTTCTAGAGTTAGCACCAAAGGGAGGTGGTGCAGATAATCCGGCAACAGAAGAAAACATGGGTCGAACCAGCGTACTGGCCATGTCATAAATCTCTTTCAGGCTTCTACTTTCGGATGAAAGCACTAGCTGACCAACAGGAAGCGAAGAAGCATCAAATCGCACAACCTGAGGAGGTAAAGCACCTGGAGGAAAAAACTTCATGGCTCGGTTAACCTGCAACGCTACCTGGGCAGAGGCCTCCGCCATATCGGTATTTTCATAAAAACTCAGCTTCAGCAAGGTGAGCCCCTGAATATTTTTTGCCGAAATATTTTTTATACCGCTAACATACAGGAACTGATCTTGCATACGTGAAGAAAAGAACCCTTCCATTTGTTGAGGAGACATCCCACCATACGACTCGATCACATAAATTGTCGGCGAATTGAGTTTTGGAAAAATATCAATGGGTATTTTAAGTGCAGCAAGAACAGCAAAGATTAAAAGACTAACCGTAAAAATAATCGTGGTGATCGGTCTTTTTAGTGCTGATGAAACTAAAGACATAGCAAATCAATTAAAAAGTTTAAGAAAAGGAGCAATATTATTCTGCGCGATCACTTGATGGAAAAGAGCTAGATAATAATTGTATTTAGCGGTAATATAATCGCGTTCAGCACGATCTAATATATTTTGTGCAACATTCAACTCGACAATATCGGTCAGTCCGTTTTTGTAAAGCGAGAACTTTTGTCTATAAGCTGCGTTAGCTGCTTTGATCTGATTAGGTATTTCATTCAATCGCTGTTGCGAAGCATCTACCTCTGCAGATGCCTGCAAGATATTGGTTTCTATATTGACTTGTTCTTCGTGCAATTTGCGCGACGACTGCTCTACCAATAATCGTTGTGTATTTAACGCTAGCTGTTTCCGTTTTCGATCAAATAAATTATAGCTTATGCCTAAGCCGGCTAGGTAATTGCCTCGTTGAAAACCTAGTCCCTGATCGAGTGAAAGAAACCGGCTATCGCTGGTAATGCTAGCTGCACGACCCCAAACGGCACCAGATAAAAACAGCTTCGGTCGATAACTTTTGGTGAGCAAGGTTTCTTTCGCTTGCTGGCTAGCCAACAACGCATGGTAATAATTAATCAGCGGATGTTGCATAATACCATGGACTTCAACTGGAGAATTCTTAATCTGTTCGAATAGAATCTTTTCCGATACCGTATCAGGTACAATCTTTTCGGCGGATAAACCACTAATAGCCGCTAGCCGTATTTTTAATTGATTCTGTTGATTAGTGAGATCGATTTGACTCAATCGCGCCCGTGACAACTCGGCTTCTGCCATACTGGTATCAACACCCGGGCGGATACCGCTCCTCGCCAGCGCCATGATGGATCGATGAATTTCTTTATTTCGATTGATGCTTCTTGCCTGTATAGCGATTAGGTCATTATATTTTAGCAATTGAAGATAGCTGTAAATGGTAAAGGATTGAAGGTCGTATCTCGCTTCTTCAAAACGACTTTGCGCGGCCTTTAATTCGGCTTTTGCCAGCTCATCCTGTGCTTTATACTGACCAAAGTTATAGAATTCCCATTGGAAAGCGGCAATACCTAAATTGCTGGATACCGCTTCGTAGTTAGCCGACGAGCGAATGCCGCCATTGTTCGTAGGAACCAAACCAAAACCGAAATAGGGTCCTGGAACATTATTATTCGAGCCGACATTCGCCTGATACGATAAATTCAAATCTGGCAACCGACTATTGTAAATTTCCCGCGCCTGAGCCTCCTTAATTAATAGATTGGTAGAATCAGTAACCAAAGAAGGCGCATTCTGGCGCACTAACGTTAGTAGTTCGTTTAGGGTAATGGGTTGTTGATGTGCTTGGCCAAGGCAGAGGAAAATATTTCCCAATAGCCCATAGCCAAGCCATAAAAATTGCTTTAGCATAATGTACGTTGTGTCTTAGTAAAAAACGGATCGCAAACCTATGGCCTGACGGAGCCACATTTGTAATAAGTTAAAAACAAAAAAGAAAAGCGTGGTACATCATAAAGAAAGGCGACCGTGAAGGAGATACAGTCTCGGGTATAAACTACTTTTGTGCAAGATTTTCCGCAACAATACGGCACTGAATGTGCACATGACGGCGTAACCTTCGTAAAGAAATGAAGCTAAATAGCATATCGGTTGTAGGACTGTTGGGTTGTTCTGCGGACTGATAAAATGGCAATCCGCATCCATTCCATAAATATAATCCTGTTTACGTTTACTAAAAGCTTTGATAACAGTAATAAATTCATCAACAGCCAATTGTTTGGCGCGATGATAGAGGTTAAATCCAATTAATGGTTTAACAAGCAAAATCGTTGCTGTAACCACCAATAGTAGATTAAAAACCAGTTTCTTTAACATAAATTACTTGTCATCAGATTTTGTTCTGGAATTGGAGAATCCCAAGTATCCAAATATACTGAATCTTAGCTAACTTCTATGTAACATTCATACGACGCGTCTCTATTTAAGCAATACCAATTGATTCAATAAAATGTTTAAGGTAACAGCCGGATCCTGGCATAAGCCAACATGCACTTTAGACGTCTGCAATATCGTGCTTCGTGTAGCCGTCAACCACCTAAACCGATCTGGCATTGGTAAGGCAGCAATTGTTCCCCCTGCCTTTCCGCCACTACAAATAAGGTCAAATGCAGCCAAATAATCTTGCACTTCCCCCACATCCAAGACATTGCTAAAGGCTAACCATCGTTGCTTATCCACATAAAACCGAAGATCTAAAAAACGTGCTTTGGCACAATATAAGATAACGCCTATATTGAGAAATTCCTCTCGCTCAACCTGAGGGACGAGACGGATTACGGCATATTCATATACGTGTAGCTCTTGCATCCTCAATCCCTTTAAGAAAAATGGCTGAATGTTTAATACGGGTATTCAAGAAATAAGCATACGCTTCCCGATATGCACTTGCTGTACTGAAGGTTGTTTCGCCCGTCAACCAATCATCAGGTATCAAGGAAACGATTTGCCGAATCACTTCCTCCGTAAGGATAGCGCTAAATTGACGGTCTACTTCCGCTAATTCAGTAGCTTGGGGCAACAACACGTGATCTTTAATCTGCACAAAGGGTCTTAATGCCTGTTCTTGCCAATTATGCCAAGAATGATGAAAATAGAGGGATGCACCTTGGTCAATAAGCCACAACTCATTATGCCACATCAACATATTCGTATTTTTCGCTGTGCGGTCGACATTCATAAGCAAAGCATCCAACCAAACAATCTGAGAAGCTAATCGCTCGTCTAACGAATTTACAACAGGATCATAGGTAATTGCTCCGGAAAGGTAATGCACGCCTAAATTAAGTCCAACACTAAATTTTAACAAGTCTTGGATTTCTTCATCAGGCTCGAGGCGGCCAAAATCTGCGACTAAATGAGCAAAAACAAGTTCTGGCATTTTTAATCCTAAAATCCTAGCCAATTCTCCACCCAATAGTTCAGCAATGAGGGCACGAGTTCCCTGCCCTGCCCCCCGAAACTTGAGCACGTATAAAAAATCATCATCTGCCTCTACGATGGCCGGCATGGAGCCGCCTTCCCGCAAAGGGTTAACATAACGGGTTACGTTAACCGTTCTCAACTGAAGCTTTTGTTCCATAAGCAATCTCCTTTTTCAACGCTAGCCTGAATACGGGGTCAAAGGTAGGAAAATTTAAGAGGTCTGTCATCAGACAATCAATTAATCTCTGCAAACAGAAAATAGCTAATTTTTGTTAGTAAATTGCGAAGTAAGGGCATAAGCTTTATGATTAAGTAAATATCGGCAAACGGCAGAAAGCATATTGACATCTTAAAAAGCATCAAAAGATTAATATTTAGACACATGAAAGAAGAATTTAGCGCACTGGAGCTGATCAAAAATGAGGTAGAGGGCCGTTTTGAAATGATCGTAGAAAATCAAACTGCTTTTGTTAATTATAAAGAACGTAACCAAAAGATTTTTCTTGTACATACGCAGGTACCAACGGCATTGGAAGGTCAGGGTGTGGCCTCCGCGCTCATTGAAAAAATACTACAATATATGGAAGAAAACGACTATAAATTGGTTGCGCTTTGTCCAGCAGTAGTCGCATTTATTAGACGGCATCCTGAGTGGAAACGAATTCTTGATCTAGAACAACTTGATCTTATCTAGCTTCGCTACACGAATTTATGTAGAAATGCCATAACGTTCATTCCATTCGATAATGCACGATGGTACTTGGGCAAAATCAGTAATTTGCCTATCCGCAATAGCGTTATTTACGTTTTCCAAATCTTCGGCAAAGCCATCCACGTTTAGCCAAATGGTTTGACAACCGGCTTCTTTTCCCGGTAAGATATCTTTTTTAAAAGAATCGCCTACTACGACACATTCTTCCGCCTGAAGACCAATTGCCTTTACGCCTAGTTTATAAATTTCGGGATTCGGTTTACGCACACCAACGACAGCAGATTCTACAATTGCATTAAAATACGAATTAATCTGAAAATCAGTTAATACCGCTGCAATATTACCATAGAAATTAGAAACTAACACCAGCGGGTATTGTGTCGCTAGCGCAGCCAGCGTTTTTCTTGCTTCGCCGATGCTTGCTGCTACCAGTGTCATACAATGGGTGACTATTTTTTCGAGCTTATCCGCTGCTACAATCGTTAAAAAATCAAACTGTTGCTGTAATTTAATACGCAGGACTTCATCAAAGGTGTAATGAGGTTTAATTAACGGATGGATGGCCAGCGCTTTTTCGCCAAAAGCATAAGCCTGCATAAACTGCTCTTTACGAACATTCATCCCAACTTCCATGTATGCATTCCAAATAACATTTGCCCAATGTTTTCCATTGGTATCGATCGTTCCACCGTAATCTATTAAAACGCCCTTAATCATATTATGAAGTAAAAACCCCACTAGCTAGCGGGTTCATTGATGCCTTTAAAATAAACAATATATCCATAATTAAAAAATAAAAAGCTTCTGAGTCATACGTTTTAGATATGTAACATCTTGATACTCATGTTTTGACACTTACATCCGAATTGTTTTTCTGCAAATCTTCAATATACTCTTCCGTACTAGATTTATTTACCTTCATTAAGGCTAAACCGATAATAATCCAAACCAGTTCCCTAATTCGCATAATGATTCCGATAAAAATTCCTGACGAGGCAGGCATACCGACACTTTTCAAGGCCAAGGCTAAACCTCCCTCTCTTGTACCCAACTGCATGGGAAAAAAGAAAATCAAATTGGCAAATAACGAAGATCCTGAACTGATAATTAACGATTGAATAATCGACATTTGTAATCCAATAGCGCGAGCAGTACAGTAAATTTCCAAACAGCCCACTACCCTAGCTATAAATTCAAAACCTAGTGATTTCCAAAACCGATCCCTACGTTGTGCATAAAGCTCCGTGATCTGGCTATCGATCTCCTTTAAACTTTCTTGCTTCTCCGCGACAAAGGCACCCACCTTCTTTTTCAACCCAGGAATTTTGGCCAACAACCTAAACGTACTTAAAGTAAACCCTTTTTGATAAACCCTGCTAAACCAATAAACCAAGACGACTCCCGTAACGAACATCACCAGGCACCCCGTAATCATAATCGTATTTGCCGGCACATATAAGAGGATCAAAATAATGGAAGCCAACCAAAAGAGGACGTGAGAAAACATATGCATCAAACTGTACAACAGTACAGATGAGCTCGCCTTCTGTATGCCTAAACGGGGCTTCAATTCCATAATCCGGTAGGGTTCTCCACCTAAGGCCACGAATGGTGTAATATAATTGATGGCATACCCACTGATCGTGAGCTTTAAAACGGTCAGGAAGTGCAGATTACTTGAAGGAATATCAGGCTCTTGAATAATGGCTTTAAAAGCGACCGCATTAAAAATGTAAATCACTAACCAACTTCCAATCACCGGCAAAAACCACCATCCTGTTTTCTTAATATTCTCCCATATTACATCTAAGCCCAAGGCATATACCATGTAGCATAAGGTAGCTACTCCGATAATAAAAAATAAAACCTTATATACCTTACTGGCCATCTGGATTTTTATAATCGTTGATATGTGTATAAAAATATGCGCTTACTTTTTCCTGGCGATTACACATATAAATCAAAATAGGATTAAGAATAAACAGGTCAAAGAAGAAATAAATCCAGGCATAATCGATAATTAACCATAGAAATAAGAAAATAACACGTGTATTGAACTGAACAATATTGGTATACTTCATCAAAGGTTTATTCATCTTCCGGAAGTCATGTATCAGTTTTGGTGGTAAACCTCCCTTAAAGTCACTTCGGATTACCGCCAGCAATTTTTGCAGCTTAGGGGAAAACCTTTCCTGCATCTTGGTATAACCTAAATAACCTTTAGATACAAATTTAGTCCACGCATGTTCTCTCCAAGTTAATTTATCGTATTCTTCCTGTAAATCTTTGCTGTTGTCCAATTCACTACCGTTAGTACCCTTAATAAAAAAAAGATGGACATTTCGATAATAATCGGCCATTGCCGATTGAAAAGTATGCGATACACCGGCCAAAACACCTAAAACCCAGATAATAGGAGACCAACCTTCATTCATTGCGCGCAGGCAGATGGCAATATGAATTGATGCAAACCAAAAATCGCCAGCAAAACCATCTAAGATACGTCCAAACCTACTTTTGTTATTCGTTAGGCGAGCCAGTTGCCCGTCGGCACTATCCAATGAGTTGGCAAACATGAGCAATAACATACCTACCACGTTAATGGAAAGCGAGGGATAATAAAAAAGTATACCAGCAGCCACACCGAAGAAAATACTAATGATTGTGACGGCATTAGGTGTTAGCCCTACTTTTTGACAAAAAATAGCAATACGCAAACCGATAGGACGGTAAAAATAAATATCTATCTTTTCTTCAGTATCGTTTGATTTTAATGAATTTTCAAAAATTTCCTTACTCTCTTGCTTTTTATTTTTCACTTGCAATGATTCCATCTAAAGTTTTCTGAAAAGTATGGGTTAATAATCGAGCGATGGCAGTGGCAGCAACCTCTCTACAAGGCGCAAAACTAGGCCAATCGTTTAAATCAATGATATGGATATTACCCTGCGGATCGATAATCGCATCGCCTCCAAAAATACATACATTTAACACTTCCGCGGCGGCAACGGCGAAAGCCTTTAGTTGCTGCTCATCAAAAGTATTATAAACTAATTTGCCATTAATATTTTCATAATGTGCATATTTATGATGGTTATGCTCATAGGGGTAAAACCAAAAGAAAAAGTCTGTTCCCCGAACGCCATAAAATTTAACTAGATCCCCCACGAGGTGTTTGGAAATAACAGCATCAGGAATACCTCTTAACGCATATTCCCGCAAAATATCCAACCCTTCTTCCCTAGAGGAAACAAACGTCACATCTTCTTTATGAATGGCATGAAAATCTCCTCTTTTAATCCAAACACCTGGTTGAGGAAATTCATTAAATAAACGTTCGTCCTTGCATTCGGTAGACACGATGATGCTTTTAGGGTAAGGTATCTGATTCGCTATAAGCAATTTGGTCATATTGGTACGAAAACAATTCTCCACACCAAAACCGGAATTGACCACTAGCGCACCCTTCTTTTCCAAAAGTTGCAATTTTTTCACTACTTGTTTCTCTCGTGCCATCGAAACAATATAAAGTTCTGCAGGAAACGACTCTATTTGCATGAACGCTTCTTCGCTATATATATGAACCGAATACCCTTCTTTTTTCAGGGCTTCCATGGTTAATAAAAATATAGCTTCATCGTTACCAATATGGTTTGGAGAGAAGGTAGTTCCACGTCGAATACCTATGATATTAATATGCTTCACTGTATAATGATTAAGATACCTTCATTTCATTCAACCAGTCTTCTGCTGATTGAAGGTCGGTTAAATGATCGATATCCATGATTTTGTCAAATATAAAGGCCTTCACGGCTAAATGTTCTTCTAACAGCATACGCTGATAGTTACGCATTCGCTCGATACGAAGACCAATGGCCTTTTCTACACATCGTAAAGCTTTTTTGCGTAACGCGTAGATACCTCCGGAAACCAACACTTGTTGCGTGTTGGTACGTTGGTCAGCAAATGCGGTAATAAAATCTTCTGGATCTGTTTCTATGTACAACGGACTTTCGTCTTCTACATAAGGTGTGACAGCCATTAAAGCGTCCAAAGTGCTGTTCGTCCGAAACGCTTCTAAATACCTCACAAATTCATCTTCCTTAAAAATGGTATCGACGGTTGTGACGCACAATGCTTCCAATGGCCCAGCATCTTTAATCAGTTCGTAAAAACTATGTAAGGAGCTTGGTGTCGTTTGCTTTACCAAACGGATAGGGTAATCAGGGAAATGTATCGCGAGATATTCGGACAAAGTTTCTGATGCTTCATTGATAATGATATGGATCTTGTCTGCTCCGCAGGTATTAAAAATGGTAATCAATCGTTCAATTAATGGTGTACCTTGAAGTTGGGCCAATGGTTTTGGATATGGATACCCACTTTTAGCTAAACGTGACCCCTCCCCTGCAGCAATGATAGCAAAATCCATTTTTCTATTTTATATACGTAACACTCAACAAGTCTGCCAAAGTTATTTAAAAAAAACGAAGGTAAGGATGAAGATAAAAAGAAAGCTTTTACCTTAACCCTTACCTTCGTTTTGTATTATAAGTTGTCTACCAATTCTTGATAGTAGTCTAAGCCCAGGTGTGTGATTAAGTCTTCACCCATGATATGGCGTAAGGTATTTTGCAATTTAATCAGTTGCTTGAATATGTCATGCTCTGGTTTAAGTCCGGGAGCCGTTTGTGGTGATTTTAAATAGAAGGATAACCACTCTTGGATGCCTGACATACCAGCACGGTGGGCTAAGTCTAAAAATAAAGCTAAGTCAAGTACAATAGGTGCAGCTAATATAGAGTCGCGACACAAGAAATTGATTTTGATTTGCATGGGGTAACCTAACCAACCAAAAATATCGATGTTGTCCCAGCTTTCCTTATTATCGCCATGTGGCGGATAATAGTTGATCCTTACTTTATGATACAGTTCTTGATAAAGCTCTGGATTGATATCTGCATTCAAAATTTCCTCTAGAACACTTAATTTAGAAACCTCTTTTGTTTTGAAATTTTCTGGATCATCTAATACCAATCCATCACGGTTACCTAAAATATTTGAAGAGAACCAACCTTTAACACCTAAGGCACGTGCTGCTAATCCAGGAGCAACGATCGTTTTCATAAGCGTTTGTCCGGTTTTAAAATCTTTTCCAGCAATAGGCACCTCTAGTTGTTGTGCCAGCTCCACTAAGGCCGGTATATCCACCGTTAAGTTAGGGGCGCCATTAGCAAAAGGTACGCGTGATTTAATAGCAGCATAGGCATAAATCATACTGGGTGATATCCGGCGATCGTCTGCATCCAATGCATTTTCAAAGGCATCGATCGACTCGAATATTTCGCAATGCTCGATGTATTTTTCGGTCGAACCGCACCATACCATCACTAAACGATCACAATTATTGGTTTCTTTAAACTGTGCAATATCCTCTAAAACGGCATTTGCCAATTCGCGGCGATGGGTTTGTTCTTTAATATGTGTACCATCTAAGTTTTTGATAAAGTTTTTATCAAAAACCGCTTTCATAGGTTTTATTGTTTCCAGTTCCTCTTTCACTGCGTGTAAAAGCATCGGTTCCAACACTTTGGCATTGCTAGCGGCTTCGAAAACATTGTCTTCATACACATCCCATCCACCGAAAACAATATCTTTTAAATTGGTTAATGGTACAAAATCTTTAATGAGTGGGTACCGGTTCTCGGTACGTTTACCTAAACGAATATTTCCCATTTGAGTGAGTGATCCGACTGGCTTGGAGATGCCTTTATTAATGGCAGCTACTCCTGCAATAAAAGTGGTGGCTACAGCGCCTAATCCGGGAATCAAGATTCCCAATTTACCATCTGCTGGTTGAATAGAATATCCCATTGCTTTTGTATAAGAATTTAAATATCGCGTAAAAGATTGAAATTTGTTTTACAACCTGTTGTTGAGCTTGATATACTTAACAATAAATTAACGGGACAAATTACTGATTAAATCGACATTTAAGCAAATTTTAATTTTTATTAAAAGAGTCAAAAAGTCAGTTACAGGATTTTTTTACATAAAAGAAACAAAGGATTATATTTTATACTAATTTTCTTGCCTATCACAGAACTTTGGCTATTTTTATCAAAAAACAAACAATTACAGCCCTTTATGACGCTTAAGTTACGTGCACAATTATCCCTGATGATGTTTTTAGAATATTTCATTAAAGGCGCATGGTTTGTTACGCTAGGGACGTATTTAACCACCAATTTAAAGGCAACTGGTTTTGAAATGGCTAATATTTTTTCTACCCATTCTTTAGGAGCAGTAATTGCGCCCTTAATTATGGGTTTACTAGCAGATAAATTTTTCAATGCTGAACGATTATTGGCTATACTTCATTTTGTAGGTGCCCTTTTACTATTGATGATGTATCGTTCTGCGAATGCTTCCGATCTCTATCCTTTTGTGCTGGTATACTTCATTTTATACATGTCGTCGTTAGCGATTAGCAATGCCATTGCTTTCCGACATCTCCCCGACGCTAAAAGGCAATTTCCTTCTATACGCGTCTGGGGCACCATAGGCTGGATTGTTTCGGGTCTGATGATCAGCTATCTCTTTGGTTGGGACAAAAGCAACGCCGTTGTAAAGGGTTTTCTGAAATATACTTTTCTTTTAGCATGTGGTTCTTCATTGATTTTAGCCATATTGAGCTTTACGTTGCCTAAAAGTCCACCGATTAAAACTACACATCAGAAAGGTATAGCAGAAATGTTAGGTTTGGATGCCCTTTTATTACTAAAACAAAAAGATTTTCTGGTGTTCTTTATATCCGCAATTTTAATCTGTATTCCATTAGCCTTTTACTATCAACAGGCTAATCCCTATCTCACGGCTATAGGATTACCAAATCCTACTGCAAAAATGGCTCTCGGCCAATTGTCAGAAGGCTTGTGCCTATTGCTTATTCCCTTTTTTCTTTTACGTTTAGGCTTTAAGAAAACCGTCATATTAGGTATCAGTGCATGGGTAATCCGGTATCTCCTATTTGCTTACGGCAATGCAGGTGACTTAGCTTTTATGCTTATCATCGGAATTACTCTTCATGGCGTTTGCTATGATTTTCTCTTCGTTGCCGGACAAATGTATACGGATGTCATTGCCGGCGATCGTTATAAAGCATCCGCACAGGGTCTGGTTACGGTAGCCATGTATGGCGTTGGGATGCTCATCGGTTTCTGGGTGGCAGGCTACATTGCCGAGCACTACCAAACAGTAGACACCGCATCTTATTGGAAAAACATGTGGCTTGCGCCTGCTTATATCTCGGCAATAGTCTTGGTCATTTTTCTTTTTCTCTTTAAAGACCGAAAAGCTAGTTGAGGTTCAAGCTTACCGTTAAGTGGTTTCCTACTCACTGAGAAAACAGAGGGTATCCCACGTTGCCTAGGCAAATCAAGTCGGCTATTTTTTTATAATTTAGTTGTATAACGGTAATATTTACCAAATTGTACTAAGATGAAAAGAGGAACACAATTAAAATTAAAGCAATTAGGTGTCATCCTAGTAGCTTGGATCATACTGGGCTTTATCGTTGCAGTGTATGATCATTTGGTGATCCATACCCGCATTTCACTGGGACCTTCTGAACAATATGCTTTTGGCCTTTCCCTATTGCGGAACATGGGCGCTGGATTAATCGGTGCCTTGCTTGGCGGAAGCTTATTGGTGTTTTATATCAATGAAAAATACCGGGACAAACCATATGGCTATACCATCGCAGTGGTATATATCTCCTTTATCTGCATTATCGGTATCATTACCCTGGTGATGGGGGCCATCTTAACACCACTACAAACAGGCGCTCCGCTATCTACACCGATTACGCAAAAAGCATATATCGCCTTTATTACCGATAGCTATCCCATCAAAAATGCCTTGGTATGGGCTTTTCTCGTTGCGCTCACCCAATTGCTTTTACAGATAAGCAGTAAATTTGGCCACCAAACCTTTTGGCATATCATCAGTGGGAAATACCATATACCCAAGGCAGAAAAACGCATTTTTATGTTCCTTGATCTGAATGCCTCTACCACCATAGCCGAACAATTGGGCAATGAAAACTATCACGCTTTGCTTAAAGATTTTTTTGCTGACATTACGACCCCCATTTTAGAGAATCGCGGACATATTTATCAGTATGTAGGCGATGAAGTGGTCATCGCTTGGAATTATAAAGATGGTTTAATGGAGGCACAATGCCTCAAATGTTTCTTTGATATCAAACAGACGATTAATGCCCTACAAACGAAATATGAGAAGCGTTACGGACTAGTTCCGTCCTTTAAGGCGGGCATCCATTCGGGCGATGTCATTGCGGGTGAGGTGGGCATTGTAAAAAGAGACATCACCTACTCCGGTGATGTCTTGAATACCACATCGCGCATTTTAGGTAAATGCAACGAATTTCATGAAGAAATTATTATCAGTGCTGATCTTCTTGCCATGCTTAATATTGCCCGCAATTATGGAAACCGCGTACTGGGTAGCATCCAGCTGCGCGGTAAACAACAAAAAATAGCTATTCATGCTTTATTTCCGAAATAAGTTTTGGTAGCTCACCCTTCCACTGTAATAAGTGGTTAGATAAATACCAGGATTGCCCATCGCCGGTATCATTCCCCTGAAAGAAGAGGTAATACTGACCATTCGCTGCCTTAAAAATATCCGGATGACCCGATTCACTAGAATTCCACTCACCCGCCTTTCCATTAGCCAGAAAAGGCGTTTGCTGCACGCGCTCCCAATGAATGCCATCCCGGCTTTTTGCTAATCCGATTTGTTGGGGAACGTTGTTATAACTACCCGCATAAAACATATACAGCATACCATTCCGTTCGGTTACAGAAGCTGCCTCTATGCATTTTCCCTCCCATGGTAGAGTAGGCTTTAAAATTGGCTCATCAGTAGCCTGCTTCCAATCATTCCGACTAAAATCGGTACCCAACGGCGCTGTAGCGACCCCTTGCATTTGAATTTCTCCCGCTGGATCACGGGTAGCGAAATAGAGAAAATACTGCTGTTTATACGCATGCACTTCTGCATCAATGGCTCTACCATTATTCCAATTACCCGTAGGTCTAAAAATCGGGTTACTCGTATTCCGGATAAAATGAATACCATCAGTAGAATAAGCATGGCAAATAGCATCTTTAGGTCCATTGCCATAGGTTTGGTAAAAGAGGTGCACCGTATCTCCTCTCACCAGTGCGCCTGGGGCACATAAGCCATTCTTTTCGTATGACGCAGCCCCAAACAACTCCCCTACTTTATGCCAATCGTTTAGGTTATCACTCTGTGCAATACCAATATGCCAACCCGAATTTTCTTTTCCCGGAATAGAATAATATAGCCAGTACTTATCTTTAAAATGGATAACTTTTGGATCTTTGGCTATGGATTTACCAGACGAGGTGTCGGTAAAATACATGAGCGGTTTTTCTTGTGCAATGAAGTCTTTTCCTTGGTCTTCATCAGCCATATAAAAATCGAAATCCTCGTTGCGCTTACATTTTAGCGTTCCATCTTCGTAAACCAGTTGGGCCACTTGAATAGACGATCTTCTCTCCTGATAGGGGTATACACCACTAGCATCGAGGGTAGCCGCGGAATGCGTTTTTCTGCCGGGATGGGTAAAATAAAAGACATAGGCTTTATCACCGGCCACAACAGCATCGCCATGAGCGCCAGTAGGTGTATCGTCTGGTCTTGTACCAATATCGTTCAAAATCATTCCCTGTCTTTCCCAATGCGTTAAATCGGTTGATTTATAAACACGCATGCCACTCCATTCATCGGTTAACATCCAATAAAAACCTTCGAACTCAAAAACGTTGGCGCCTTCATGCGGTTTCCCTTTAATTACCGGATCATGATGAGGTTCCCAGTGCACTAAATCTTTGCTATCAGCCATCATGGTTAAACTTTGTGGCCCTTTAAAGAACATCCGCCAGGTACTATTGGGCATTTTGATGAGCGAGCCGTCAATTACATTCTTTACACCTACATCCGAAAAATCATGGAATTTCCAGTTCCATAAATCTTTGCTGGTATAGTGGGCTAATTTCGCTTCTCCACCCCAATGGCTTCTAACCCCTTTTATATAAGCTACGAAAAGATGAAACTCACCCTTATCAAACACGATATCAGGTGCCCAAAAAGTATTTTGTCCATGCTCAAATTCCAAATCTAAAGTCCCACGGTAAACCCATGTTTGCCCATGGTCATCTGAAGACGCAATAGCGATGCTATTACCGTAACAAAAGGCCACGTCGGGAAGCTCTAGATTAGCCCTACGCTGCGTATACAGCATCCACCATGCTTTTTCAATGGGATTATAAAATAGCACCGGATCGGCAGCCCCATCGGTAATGGGATCCCGGAATAAAGGTGCTGGAGCGTTATGCGATTCATTTTCTTGGGCCTGTACACAAATGCCCGAAAAAAATAAGCACATCGAGAAGAGCATGATTTGTATGCGTCCGTTTTTGTTTAATGGTTTATTCATATAAGATGGTTTAATAAACTGATTCGTAAACTGATTGATGCCGTCTCCGTAAAGCTTGATTTGTCAGTTCATCATACAACGACAAAAAAAATGATTATCCCCCGTATCTGCTGGGCACAATTGTGTCATTCTTTTTCTATATCGTCTCATTTATGCTAATCCGGAATTTACATAAGCCCTCTGTTCTAACTTTATTCTTCTCAATATCCATTTCTACACTCCTATCGCTGCTATACCCTATATGACTGTGTCCGTCTTTCCTAGCGATTATGGATGAGGCTATTTTGTTAAATTCCTAAGGCAGCATCTGCGTTTAGGAAAACCTTGCGATACGCTAATGGGCTCAATTGCTTTCTCTTTTTAAATGTCCGATAAAAGTTGGATAGATCAGCAAAGCCGCTTTCAAATGCAATCTGGGTAACGGGCAAATCGGTATCACATAATCGCTGCGTAGCAAAATCAATCCGATAGTCAATGACCGTTTCCATAAATGTTTTCCGGGTTACCTTTTTAAAGTATTTGCAAAAAGCGTGGGGGGATAGATGCACCAAAGACGCCGCCTCTTCAATAGTAATAGGCTTTTGAAAATGATCGACAATAAAAGCGCTTACTTTATTGATTTTCTCCCGTTCGACTACTGAAATGTGTTCATATAAGTTCTGTTGTTCCAATACTTTAAAATCAGTAGAAAACGATAAGCGGTCCAATATATTTAAGAATAAACCTATTCTAGCTACGGTATTTTGCTCTTGTACTAAAGCTTCCATCGATTTACCTATCTCACAAGCTGTTTCCGGTGTAAAATACAAGCCATTTTTACTTAAATGCAACAATTTCGAAATGCGTTTCATCTCTGGAATAGTAAAAAAATTGGTCCCTAAAAAATCACGATTGAAGTGGACTACCATAGAAATCGAATTTACTTCGGTGTCGTCAACCAGCTCCGTTTTCCAGCAATGGGGCAAATTTTCACCCAACAATACCAAATCACCTGCATCATAATCGTCTATCCGACCGCCCACATATCGTTTACCTGCGCCTTTTATAATGAAGGTCAGTTCCAATTCTGGATGAAAATGGTAAGGAGCAGAAAAATACTTTTCTTCAAAACGCCTAACTGTAAATGATGTCGCCGGTAAATTATAGACAGATTCGTACGTCGCTTTCATTTTTACGTTCTTGATAACAACAAACAACCATCAACTAACTAGACAATATTACACCATTTAATTAATATTACACTCATATAGGACAATATTATCCACTAAATAGCCTAGATATGCCTTTTTTGCATCTACCTAATCTCCTTACTTTGTCTTAAGCGATACTCTTTTATCTGATAAAAACATGCTATACATGAAACTGTCTAGAAAGTCGTCCTTCTGATGAAAATGTCTCAAATCTAATATCTCATATCTAAATGAATACCACCAATTTACCTACATTACAAGAAACAATCGATTTATCTCCAGCGGAGATTAACGATTTCAAGGAAAAAGGGCATGTGTTAACTCCTCGACTTCTAAACAAAACAGAAGTAGCTGCCTACCGAGCCGCCGTCAATGCGGCTACCTACGCCCATAACACGGAGAAACGATCGTTAGCCGAGCGAGATACCTATGGCAAGGCTTTTTTACAGATTATGAACCTCTGGCAAGTGGATGCCAATGTACGCCAGTTCATCTTGGCACGACGTTTTGCTAAAATAGCTGCCAACCTATTAGGTGTAGATCATGTACGCATCTATCACGATCAGGCCTTATATAAAGAACCTCAGGGTGGGCATACCCCTTGGCATCAAGATCAATATTATTGGCCATTAGACACCTTGAATACCGTTACCCTTTGGATGCCTTTGGTTGATATCAGCGAAGAAATGGGTATGCTGACCTTCGCTTCCGGATCGCACAAAGAAGGGGTTATAGAGAACATTGCTATCTCAGATCAATCGGAGCAACTGTTACATCAATATATCCAAAAGCAAGGCTATCCCATTCATCGTGCTATTACCATGCAAGCAGGTGATGCGACATGGCATTATGGTTCTACCTTGCATCACGCACCAGGCAATCAATCAACTACCACTACCCGCGAGGTGATGACCGTTATCTATTTTGCAGACGGTGCCCAAGTAACGGAGCCGATTAACCCGCATCAGGAAAACGATCGAAAGACCTGGTTAGCCGGTTTACCAGTAGGTGCCTTAGCCAATTCACATTTAAATCCAATTGTTTACTAAGTATTATACCTATTTTCTATGAAGATTCTCCTAAGCTCCTGTTTTTTAATCATACAGACATTATGGGGTACGGCATTTGCACAAGAAACCATCCCTGGACGCTACATCTTATGATCAGAAGGAAATTGATCTGTTAAAAAACTATATCGACCAACGTAAAAAGTGAATCTTCCTGCCCTTTTAGGAAATAAATTTCAATAATAAAAAGGCGTAAACATGATGTGTTTTACGCCTTTTTTTTGTATCTTTATTCAGATTTACCTGATATCCTTTTTTCGACGTTAGTCTCCCGTCTTTTTCCGAGAATTTTCTTTACTATAAGTTGTTCAAGTCCACATGACCCCCACTTCAAGTCCACCTTTTATCCACGTTAACTCCACCTTTCCTTTTCCTATCCTTTACGCACTCTTCATGTTTCCTTCTTGTCCTTTCGCATGTACTTTTAACGGATATCGCGTGAACAGCCATGGATATAACGTAATGGAAAGTCGGCTTCCCGTACTTTCCATAGTCACTTATTAATACGAAACTTCAAAAAAGCCAAAACTTGCCTTTTCTTCCGGTTTACCCGAAATGTATAAACCAGGCCTTGGGCTACGATCCCAGGGTGGAAGAAACTGAATCGAATACGGTGCCTTATTGGTTGTAAGTTCCTGCCAGTCGGTCTGTTGTTTCCAATAGACCCTGCACGTGAAATCTGGATAAACGTTCAATTTTAAATAGACCGGTAATGACGTTGATGGCAACTTCGTTTCCTGAAGTATTTCCTTTTTACCGTCTTTTATTGCCCAAAAGCCGACCTTATCTCCATGTACAGCAATGCCTACCGCAGCAGAAACATCTCCATACACGATCAATCCTTTACTAGCCTCATTGGTATTCAATACCGATGTTTCGAGTTCATACGCGCTACTATATGGTCGTATGGTGACCGCTACACCAACGGGGTTCTCTGCGTCGTAACGTCCCGATAAATCCAACTTTCCTTGATTTTCATCGATACGCGGTTGCATATGCCGAAAATCCCATTGCCAATAAACCGGAGTATGTTTCTGGGCAAAATCGTAGCGCATACCAACAGGATTGGCATGAGCCGTTAATTGCTTGTCGAACATAGGCCAACCACTATCGGTCCAACGTAATTGGGATATCAGGCCTTCCCTACCAGTAAATACGTTACTGGTTGTACGATATGCATGGTAAATATAGTACGTTTCTCCTTTTTGGTTATTGATAAAAGTGCCATGGCCTGGGCACTTCCAGCCATCGCGATTGGTCAAAATTGGATTTTGGTCATACTCTTCATAAGGCCCGGTAATCGCTTTTGCACGCGCCACATTAACATGATAAGAACATTCGACACCACAACAAGCACCCGCAGAATAAAACAGGTAATAATAGTCGCCTTGTTTTAACATGCTTTGTCCTTCCATCCCTTGCCCTTTGGTATCTTTCAGCATAGAAAATGGTTCGCCCACCAAAGAAAGACCGTCAGCGGATAACTTACTCCCCAGTATTTCAATAGGTCTTTTATCCAAGCCATAAGCTTTCCAGCTAATATAGAGCTGACCATTATCGTTATATACAAACGCATCGATAGCTTCCTTGCCGTAGGCAATCAATATCCCATGATCAGTAAAACCGCGATCAGGAAATTTAGAAGTCGCCACACCGATACACGAAACGCCATCGCTTTTTCTTCTTGCTGTATAGTAAAGGTAATATATTCCCTTGTGAAAATAATATTCAGGTGCCCAAAAAGAAGCTTGTGTCCATGATGGTGCCTGGTCAAACACAAAACCGGTTTGTTTCCAATCCCGTAAGTTAGTCGACTTAAAAATAGGGAAATGTGGAGCCCATTCGCTAGACGTGCCAACGGCATAGTACGTATCGTCACTGCGGATAATAGAAGGGTCGGCAAAATCGCCTGGAATATTAGCAGGAAAGTCTTGCGCTGATACAGACATCCATACACATATATAGCCAATGGTACAGGTAATCACGTTTTTTAAGTTCATTTTTTTGTTTGATTAGGGTAACTGGTGCGCTTTCTTTTGTGCAAACCACTTTCTTGGCGAAGATAACGAATATGCTTTTGGAAAAAAAGGTCGTTTCGTTCAGTTGTTCTTCAAATTATCTCATTTTCGGTAGTACTAAATGAATAAAGACAATTAAAAAAACAAAGGCTTCCAACCGGGGAGATTGGAAGCCTTATTAACCAATTATAAACCTAAATTATGATGACACAAAGATATGTCGTATCTTATAAATCACCAAAATGTTAATAAAAATATTACAATTGAGCAGATAATCTTCCTTTAAGTATCTTCGGTAAAACCATACTGCTTCAATACATCGGCAGGCACCCCATCCCAAGGTCCTGGTCGGTTACCCTGGTATCCGATGTCTTTCACTCCGATCTCGCTGGTAAAAAAACCGGATGCCGTCAAGTTCCGCATTAAACCGAAAAAAGCAACCCCTTGTTGCATTTCGGGCTTAGCCTGCTGCGGATAGGCGATTTCATCTACTATCGCAAGCTGCTGTTTTTCATCACATTCGACAAATACCTTACGATGACGCTTTAGACATTGTATGTCCAGCCATTTCAAACCTCCTCGCATAGGTAATTTATAGTCGGGAATATCTTTCACCATAAACTCGATAAATCCCGGAACGCCAGCCTTTGAGGCACTCTCCGAATACTCGTCTTTAGGGATGATGATATCAGCTAAAACAGTAATGGTTGCCATTTCATGCTCGTCAAAATAGCGCTCGTTATTTAAGGTGTTGTTACGTTCGTGCTCAAAATCCTGTACACCGGGCAACTTTTTAAGCTCATCCGCATGAGCGGCTTCCTTTTCAGGCTTACCCTGTTGACAGGATTCCACTAAAAGCCCCGTACCAACAGCGGTAAGTCCTAAAACTTTTATAGATTTTCTTCTGTCCATCGCTTGTTAAACGTTTAGTTTACTTCTTTCTTCCAATATATGCTCTGCTGCCCGCATGGATAAAGCTAAAATACTCCATGTGAGATTTTTGTCTCCCTGTTGTACAAATGGGCCTGCATCAACAACAAATAAATTTTTACAATCATGCGATTGATTCCATTTATTCAATACGGATGTTTTAGGGTCGTCACCCATACGGGTGGTACCGCCTTCATGAATAATATATCCTGGAGCATCTAGACCATACGATGTGTCTGGTCCATAGCTGGGAGAAGTTACGATAGCGCCCATTTGATGCATGATTTCTTTGAACGTTTCCTGCATATGTTTGGCCTGAGCGACCTCTTCACTTCCCCATTTATAGTGAAAACGTAAGGTAGGAATACCAAATTTATCCACTTTCTTCGGATCTATTTCACAATAATTATCCTTACGTGCCAAAGCGGTACCTCTTCCAGCCATCCCTACATTTGCACCGTAAAAACGGCGATAGTCATTTTTTAGCGAGACACCATATCCCCCTTGTTCTTTTTTCTTGCCATCCTTTCCGGCGACCATACCATTCACTGCTGGCACCCAATCCAAAAAGCCATAAGACGGCATGTGCAGGCCACCACCATATTCAATATGGTAACCGCGTGGAAAATCCAGCTTTTTATTATCCAGCCACCAAGGTGAATAAATATGTACACTACCTGTTCCATCCTCATTATACCGTTTTCGTTCCAACAATTGGGGAAGAAAACCAGACATACTGGAACCGGTAGAATCGTGTAAGTACCGCCCTACCAATCCACTACTATTACCCAATCCACCCGGGTGCGCTTTGGATTTTGAATTAAGCATCAAACGAGCCGATTCACAAGCACTAGCACCTAAGATCACCATTTTTCCACGCACACTGTATTCCTGCATATCTTTAGTGCTTACATAAGAAACACCGGTAGCGATCCCTTCATCGTTTGTCAGCACTTCACGCACCATAGCGTTGTCAATGACTTTTAAATTATTCGTTTTTATAGCCGGTATAACCAAGCAGGAAGAGGAAGAAAAATCACCATACACTTTACAACTTCTACCACACTGACCGCAGAAAAAACAGGTCCCTCTACCTTCTACCCCCGGTAAAGCTTCTGTTAAGACAGAACCCCGCCCCGGAATAACCGTTACTCCAGCTTTCTTCGCTCCCTGCTTAATAAACAGTTCATTCAAGCGTGGTTTAGGTGGTTTTAAAAAAATTCCATCTGGCTCATTTGGAAGTCCTTCAACGGTTCCGTAAATACCGATCATCCGGTCTACCTTATCATAAAAGGGTTTCACTTCATCATATGTTATCGGCCACGCATCGGTTACCCCATCTTTAGGCTTAAAATCGTCTGGCCCCATACGGAGCGAGATACGCCCCCAATGGTTGGTACGTCCGCCTAACATACGCGCACGAAACCACTGAAAATCAGTTCCCTCTACCGTAGAGTAGGGTTCTCCATCCAATTGCCAACCGCCATAAGCAGCATCAAAATCACCAAAAGGACGAATGGTGGAGGCTCCTCGGCGGGGAGATTCCCAAGGCCAACGTAATTGAAGCGCATCTTTTGCTGGATCGAAAAAAGGTCCGGCCTCTAACATCAGCACTTTTAAACCTGCTTTAGCCAAAACGTAGCCTGCCATTCCACCTCCCGCACCAGATCCCACAACGATGGCATCATAGACCTCTTGTTGTTCCTGTATTTCAATTGTTCTCATTATGGATTGTTTGTTTTAGTTAGTAGCGCAAGTTATGGTTAATTTTTTAATTTCCCAGTACCTGCTAAAACGTTTTTTAATCCTTTTGTTTGAAAGGATATACAAACGAATGATTCTTTTAATGCTATTACGGCTAAAATGGAGTGTAAGTAGTAACAGCTTATTGATACCGGATCATTGTTGGAAGATAAGCGTATTTTCACCAGATAAATACCCAAAAAGCCAATCATCTTGTTTTCAGATAAGGTAAAAAAGCTGTATGTTTAATGCCCTGCATTGACATATGGTAAAACGAATCTATATAGTACTTCAATGGCTCATATTGCCTCTTTCAGCTCTTTGTTCGATTGATAGTGCTGTTTACCAGCAGTATAATTACCAATGGCAGCAGGGATTAGCGTTCAATAACATCCAAGATATTGTACAAGACCGCATTGGCTTTATCTGGATTGCTACGGAAAATGGCCTTAGTCGTTTTGATGGTAAATCGTTCAAGAATTTTAAATACGATGCCGAAGTACCCCATGGCCTATTGGGTAACTATATTCAAGCGCTATTAGTTGATCAGGAAGGTACGCTGTGGGTATCCTCTCGTCAAGGTATTAGCAAGTATAATAGTTCGCTCGAATCATTCACACACTATCCCATCTTGGCAAGTAGTGGTGGCCAATATAAAATGGATGTAGGTTGCATTGCTGCTTCCAAACAACCTGATATTTTATGGATATCGGCTAATGGGTTGGGTATTTATCGTTTTCATAAAAAAACAGGAACATCTAAACGATTCACCACACACAACCTAAGCGGACTGCGTTCCAACATGATTACAGCATTATATGAAGATCATCAGGGATGGTTATGGGTTGGCACTCAAAATATGGGGTTGACGGTTTATCGCATCCAAGGGGAAACATTGGAACCGAACCCAAGGCTACAGGATATCTGCATAAAAAAACCATATGTGCGGATCCATGATTTCTACGAAGACGCACAAGGTAATGTTTGGGTTGCCACAGAAGAAGGATTGTTTATCTACAGCAGTCGGTGGAAACGCGGACAGTGGTTTACCCAGCAGGATCTACATACTACCAATAACCGTATCTTATCCGTCACATCCAATCAGCAGGGCATGATATGTATTGGTGTACAAGATGGTGGTGGTTATCGTTTGACCTACCATGATGATACATTCCCCATTCGAATAAGTGATGTCAACCCACTAGGTAAAACGAGCCAGCATCCCGCGGGCTTTACCAAACGTTCGGTTACCCGTTTATTTTTCGACCGGGATCAGAACCTTTGGGCGGGGTCTTACGGTGATGGCCTTTTCCTGCTGGCCAAACCCACTTACAATTTTTTCAACTGGAACAAAACGAAGCTCATTACCGGAAGAGCATCACAAGACCTTCGTTTCTACGCGCTCATCGAAGACGTTGACGGCAATTTGTTTATCGGTACGGATGGAGATGGCCTTTTTAAATTAGATAGAAACAATACCCTTGTACGCCATTATACGCAGCAACAAGGTACTCATAGTCTTTCTGATGACGCTATATTGGCGGCTTACAGAGATCGTGAAAATCAATTGTGGTTTGGTACCTACAGTGGTGGATTATTACGCTACAATCACGATTCAGACAGTTTTACACGTTTTCAGAGCGATCCAACAAAAAACAATACGCTCGGTGCAAACGATGTACGCGCCATTTGCGAAGATCATCTCCGACAACTTTGGGTAGGGACCAATGGTGGCGGATTGAACAAACTCAATCCCAATACCGGTAAGTTCACGATTTATAACCAGCAAAACAGCTCCCTTCCATCTAACGATATCCGTTCGATGGTTACCGATCAGCGAGGCAATCTGATCATCGGAACATATGGAGCAGGAATTACCTATTTCGAGCAGCATAAAGAGCATTTCATCCCCTATTTACCCACTGGTAAACCCTTTGATCAACTCAAAGCAGAGGTTATCTATGATTTGGCCATACTACCCGACAGCAACTTATGGATTGCTACCGAAAACAGCGGCTTATTAATCTACAATATCCGAAGCCGGAAGCTGATCAAGCTTTTCAACGAGAAAAACGGACTGGCCAGCAACACCGTTTTGGCCATTCAGCCCGATGAACATAACCATTGCTGGGTAAGCACCACAAAAGGTTTATCGTGTATCGATCTGCGATCCAACCGCCTTAAGAATTATAGTGTAACTGCTGGCTTACAATCCGGCATTTTCAACCCGCAGGCGGCATGGTACAGCCCCTTCCGAAAGCAAGTATTCTTTGCAGGAACCGGTGGTCTCAGCTATTTCAATCCAGCACAGCTGAATCGACAACAGCCTCAACGGGAAATTACCCTTACCGGTTTAGCTATTGAAGGGAAAGAGCTTTCACTAATGAACCCCACGACCGATTCAGTCTTGGCTCAATCGCTCAATGAAACGCGGCACTTCTCTTTACCTTATAACCGATCTACCATTACTATTCATTATGCTTCCCTGATTTACGGATCGGCGAATGAACAACAATTTGCCTATCGCTTACTTGGGCTTGATCAACATTGGAATTATGTAGGCAACGAACAATCAGCCACCTACCGTTACCTCCCTCCTGGTCATTACACCTTTCAGGTAGCAGTGGAAGAAGGCGGAAATGTCATGCAAGGTAGCTTGAAAAGCATAGCTATTGAAGTGCTCCCCCCGTGGTACCGAACTTGGTGGGCCTACCTCCTATACCTTATAGTAGCGGGGACAATCATCATTTATTATCGGCGACATCGACAACAAAAAATAGAGCTCAATTACCAGCTGAAAGTAGCCCAATTGGAACGAGCGAAAGAAAGCGAGATCCATAGCATCAAATTAAATTATTATACCCGCTTATCTCATGAGTTCCGTTCAACGCTCACCTTAATTCTACAGCCCGTAAAAGAATTATTAAAAAATAAGAACCAAGAAGTCCAACATGATCCATCAGTCAATGTCTTGTATGTCAACACCAACCGACTATTGCGTTTAGCCAACCAGGCATTAACTTTTCGGAAAGACAATTTATCTCAAGAGTCGCTTAATCTGGAAGAAATAGAGTTCGTTTCCTTAATCCATGAAATCATCAGTTGCTTTTATCATCAGGCCCAGCACAAACACATTTCCATTACTTTTCAGACGGAAGCCGAGCAGGTACTCATTAAAGCTGATCGTGAAAAAATAGAAATGGCTATCTTCAATCTTGTTTTTAATGCCGTAAAGTTTACCACTAAAGGTCGTCTGGATATTCACCTTCGCTTCGTGGATAAGCAGCATATCCAAGTGGATATTGCCGATAGTGGTTGCGGTATTGATAAACAAATCGGTGATAAGCTATTTGAACCCTTTGTACATCATCGTATAGATGCCGACAAGAAACGACCAACAGGCTTTGGTATTGGCTTGTGGATGGCTAAATCACTCATTGAGCTCCATGGAGGCAGTATTCGTTATGAAAGTGAAATCGACAAAGGCACCACTTTTTTCATCATACTTCCTACCGGATTTAGCGAAACGACATCCAGCCCTATTATCGAACATAACGCACTGGCGGAACCGATACAGGCACCTATGCCGGTTACCGCAACGGTAGCCTCATCCATCCCCTTACACGACGGTGTTACCGTAGCCGATAAACAGAAAATACTGATTGTAGACGATGATGTAGAGCTTTGTATTTACCTGAAAACGATCTTTCAGAACGACTATCAAGTATACGTGGCTCATGAAACAACCGAAGCGCTGCACGTATTCGATACCGTCATGCCCGATGTCATGCTATGCGATGTCATGATGGAGGATAGCAATGGCATTGACCTGTGTAAACAATTGAAACAAGATTTACAACGCAAGCATATTCCTATCATTTTATTAACCGCTGCGCACAATATTGAAACAAAATTGGCTGGCTTACAAAGCGGTGCGGACGATTATATCACCAAACCCTTCGAGGTAGAAGTATTGCAAGCCAAAATAACAACCTTATTAAAAAGCCGTGAGAACCTCAAAGATTATTTTTTTAATCAGGTGACCGCTGACGCAAGACTACAAAAGATTTCTGCCGAAGATAGGGCGCTGCATGAACGATGCATCCAAATCATTGAACAAAACTTGAGTGACCCGCAGTTTAGTGTAAATACATTAGCTGCTGATTGCGCCATGAGTTATGCTACCCTAAGTAATCGGATTAAAGAAATCCATGATCTATCACTCAATCAATACATTCGTACCGTTAGGTTACACATGGCTGCGAAGCGATTACTTAGTACCGATGCTACAGTGTATGAAGTAGCATATCAAGTTGGGATACGCGACCTTAAATATTTCCGGGAACAATTTGCTAAACAATACGGTATGAACCCTTCAGAATATATCAAACAATACCGGAAACCGTTTCATGATATCTACCATGCGAAATAAGTTTTACCTCGTACATTATCCGTTTAGTACGTACGGTACAACCGGTACCAGTCCGTAATTTGTGGCTCGTCATCCATAACAGGCATTCACACCAATACCCATCTCAAGGTTATCACACGTATTACGTGTTACTTAAAACTTATCGCTCTTGATATTTACCCCCTTCTTTTTTTCAATTTACCCCTCACCGTTTCCGCAGCAGATGAACGAGATTTGCTTTCTATAAACACGGTCTTGTAACCAATAGAGGTTATTTTTTGCCAACCTATTTTTATTGTCAACATGACACGTTTATACTAACCATAACCATACTATATGATGAATGCAATGCTAAATCACACCAAACGAAGCGTTCAGCGCTATCTAACCTTAGCTACCTTAGCAGCCGCTCCATTCTTTTATTTAGGCCCAGTGCATGCCTATGAAAGGGACAAACTATCCACCGTTACTGTTAAGCAACAACAGTATACCGCCCATGGTAAAGTTGTTGATAACCAAGGACAGGCCTTGCCGGGTGTTAGTGTAAAGGTAAAAAACAGCCAAATAGGTACAAGCACCGATAATCAAGGTCAATTTAAATTACAAGTACCCAGTACAAAAGTTACCCTTGTATTTAGCTATATTGGCTATCTGACACAGGAGGTAGAAGTAAGTACCCAGGCGGCTGTGAATATTACGCTAGCTGCTGATGCACAAGCACTGAACGAAGTGGTCGTTGTAGGCTATGGCACACAGAAAAAGGCAACGTTAACCGGATCAGTATCAGAAGTAAAAGGAGCTGATCTCGTTAAAAGTCCGCAACCCAATGTTTCCAACTCGTTAGCTGGCCGTTTTTCGGGTGTCATTATCAATAATCGTAGTGGTGAACCGGGGTATGACGGCTCTTCCATTACAGTACGTGGCCAAGCCACTACCGGAAGCAATGACGTTTTGGTGGTTGTAGATGGAGTACCTGGACAGATCGGCGGATTGGAACGCTTAGATCCGGCAGATATTGAGAGCATCTCCGTACTTAAAGATGCTTCGGCAGCAGTATATGGAAACCGCGCGGCTAATGGGGTTATCCTGGTAACGACCAAGCGCGGGAAAAGCGGTAAGCCCACCATCAACTACAGTGGTAACCAAGGTTTCAGCTCTCCAACAAGGTTGCCCAAAATGGCTGATGCAGCGACCTATGCAACCTTAATGAATGAGATTGCCTACGATGCCAATCCGAACGGTGGCCTAAACCAAACGTATAGCGAAGAACAAATACAAAAATTTAGGGATGGCTCTGATCCGTTGCTTTATCCCAACACCGATTGGGAAGCAACGACATTAAAAGGTGTTGCCTTACAAAATCAACATAACCTTGCCGTAAGCGGCGGAACCGATGACCTCACCTACTTTATGTCTTTAGGCAGTATCTATCAAGATGGTATCTATAAAAATGGAGCTACCAAATACAAGCAATATAATTTTCGTTCCAATATTGATGCCCATATCAATTCACGTTTAACCGTCGGACTTTCCTTATCGGGCAGGCAGGAGAACCGTACATTTCCAATAGCCGGAGCAGGCGACATTTTCCGTTCCATTTATCGGGCAAAACCCATTGTAGGTGCTTACTATCCCAACGGACTTCCTACAATAGGAATTGAAAATGCCAATCCAGCTGTGATGGTAACCGATATCCCCGGTACAGTAGATAATCCTAAGCAGGTCTTTAATGGAATTTTGCGAGGCAGTTACCAAATCCCGGGTGTAGATGGTTTATCGGTAGATGGATTTTTATCGGTAGATAAATCGAACACGTTTAACAAGAACTTTAGTGTACCCTATCTACTGTACAGCTATGATGCCGCTAACGACACGTATAATAGTACCATCGTTGGTGGTAATAACAATGCCGCCACACTTACCGAATCCCACCAAAATGAATCCCTCATTACGGGTAATATCAAATTGAATTTTGAACGTAGCTTTGGTCTGCACAATATCAACGCATTTGTTGGTTATGAGCAAAGTAAGAGCCATTTAGAATATTTTGATGCCCAACGCTTTAATTACCTATCAACACTTCTTCCCGAGCTGTCTCAAGGTGGATCGGCTGCTACCGATTACCTGAACTCCGGTTATAGCACCAATTATACCCGCAAAAGTGTGATCAGCCGCATCGCTTATAATTATGACGAACGGTATCTATTTGAAGGGCAATTACGCGTAGACGGATCGTCTATCTTTCCAGAAGGTAAACGTTTCGGTTATTTCCCATCGGTATCTGCCGGTTGGCGCATTAGCAAGGAAAAATGGTTTGCAGACAAGGTTACCTTTTTTGATGATCTGAAATTACGTGCTTCTTATGGTACTTTAGGAAATGATAACGTTAATGGATTCCAGTATTTTGATAATTACGTGTTAGTAGGAAATGGTTTTGTAGCCTTATTAGGTGATGGACCTGTTATTCAACCCAATATTAACTTGGTTAAACTGGCCAATCCCAACATTACCTGGGAAGTCTCTAAAAAATTGGATGTCGGTATTAACGCTGCATTCCTCAATCATTTTACGGTAGAAGCCATTTATTTCCAACAAAAACGCTCCGATATCTTAGCCACGCGCAATGCTTCTTTACCCGGAACTTCGGGTATTGTTAATCCTTATCCAACCGATAGTAATATTCCTCTTGTTCCCTCCGAAAATATCGGTAAAGTGAATAACAGCGGTTTCGAGGCCACCTTAGGATATCAAAAAACAGGTGATTTCAGTTGGGGTTTATCCGGTAATTTCACCTATGCCAAAAGCAAAATTATCTTTATTGACGAGGCTGAAGGTGCAATAGACTACCAACGACAAACAGGAAGGCCTTTAAACACCTATCTACTGTACAACGCGATCGGCATTTACCGTTCGGATGCCGATTTGGAGCAATTCCCTCACGTAACAGGCACCCAGATAGGCGATTTAATCTATGAAGACTACAATAAAGACGGACAAATTACAGCAGACGATCAAGTACGTACACCCTATGGTAATATTCCACAAATTACCTATGGTTTCAGTTTCAACGCTGCCTATAAGCAATTTGACTTTTCCTTACTTTTCGCCGGTCAGGCTCAGGTAAGCCAATATGTGTTACCTGAATCTGGAACCGTTGGAAACTTTTACAGCAGCTGGGCGGATAACCGCTTCAACGCGGTCAACAACCCCAATGGCTCTTATCCCAGGGTATCAGAACGGGCATCAAGTGCCATTAGCGGTGGATTGTACAACAATACCTTTTGGCTGGATGATGCTTCTTTTCTGCGATTAAAAAATGTAGAGATAGGCTACAGTCTGCCACAAAGCTTTTTAAATCGTCTTAAACTAGGTGCACTACGTGTTTATGCCAACGGCTTTAACCTCTTTACCCTAACTAAAGTAAAAGGTTACGACCCCGAAGGCAATAGCGGAAGCGGACAGTTTTATCCGCAACAACGAATCATCAACATAGGTGCAAATCTTAAATTTTAATGGAGGGAAACAAGATGCTATCTTTTAAACACTATATGCTATACGCTGCTTCAGCAATTGCTTTTTTTGCAGCATGTAAAAATGACTTAACGGTTACGCCTACGGACCGCATATCCACTTCATCTATCGAATCGGATACCGTTTTATTAGAGGCTTACATCACCAACCGCTACCTAGGAGCCCGACTACAAGACAAAGAAGGTGAAGGTACGGATCCAGGTTTTGGAAGGGGTTTTGAATACGGATTATGGTCGTCGCTAACCGACGAATCGATGTACACTAACGATGACAATACGTGGTTGATCCAACGCGGACAGTTATCCCCCGAGAACACGGGCATCGCCGGCACATTTTGGGCGAGGAGCTACCGTAGTATTCGCGAATGCAACTATGCACTTAAAACCTTATCAGCAATCGAAATGAGTGAAGCACATAAGACTCGTTTACAAGGTGAACTGCAATTTATTCGAGCTTTCCGCTACCACGATCTCATTCGTAATTACGGTCGGGTAGTCTTATTGAGCGATACCGTATACAACTTAAGCGACAATCTGCAAGATCCAGCTTTATTTGATCGGAAGAGTATCGCCGAAGGTGTCCAATATGTGGCAGATCAATTGACCGAGGCTGCCGAAAAGTTACCATTAGACAATGGAGCCGGTTGGCTCCAAGGTCGTGCCACTAAAGGTGCTGCTCTTGCGCTCAAATCTAGAATATTGCTTTATGCCGCCAGCCCATTATACAACGCCGGAACATGGGACGCAGCTGCACAGGCAGCACTAGAGGTAATTGCATTGAATAAGTACAGCCTATATACCGGTGGGTATGCCAAGCTATTTATCACCAATGACAATTCGGAAACGATTTTTGCCCGTTACTATACCAAAAATGCGAATCATGTGCACTTAGAGATTGCTAATGGCCCTAATGGATATGGGGGTTGGGGAGGCAATACCCCCCTTCAAAACCTTGTTGATGCCTACCAGATGACCAATGGTTTAGCTCCTTTCAATGAAGATGGAACCGTAAACACGGCTTCTGGCTATGATCCTGCAAATCCGTATAAAAATCGGGATCCGCGTTTTACAGCCAGTATTCTTTACAATGGAACAACTTACCGGGATCGAACAATAGAAACATTCACACCCGGTGGGAAAGACAGCAAAGACGGAACCGATAATTGGAATACGAGTAAAACAGGCTACTATTTACGTAAATTCATAAACGACGATTATCCCATCGTCAATCCTTGGGGCAACGCGGGCTTCCAGCCATGGAACTATTTCCGATATGCAGAAATCCTACTTAACTTTGCCGAAGCAGCAAATGAAGCATATGGCCCTGATGTTGTTCCCGCTGGTGCTTCGATGAGTGCCCGACAAGCACTTAATCTCGTTCGGAGCAGACCGGGAGTCGATATGCCAGCTATAGCCGCAGGACGTTCACAAACGCAGTTTCGCGATGATGTTCGCTATGAACGGCGTGTGGAACTCGCTTTCGAAGAACACCGTTTTTACGATGTAAGACGCTGGAAAATCGCTGAAACGACAGAAAATATACCTGCCTATGGTATCGAAATTACCAAGAATGGCAGTACGTTGACATATACACGGAAGGAAGCCTTATCCGGTCGCTTATTCCAAACCAAGCATTATTGGCTGCCCATTCCCCGAACAGAAATTCAAGCATCCAATAATCAATTAGAACAAAATCCAGGTTACTAAAACAACTCGCTAACGTTGAAATGATGAAACAACTTATCGGCATACTACTAGGATTATTACTTTCCATATCCGTTAGTGCACAACCAGATAAAATATTATTTAACGATCAGTGGTTGTTCCATTTAGGTGATCTGGCCCATGCCTCAAATCCTACATTTGATGACCAAGACTGGCAGTCCGTTCGGTTACCACACGATTGGAGTGTAGCTGGACCATTTTCGGCACAATGGGCTAGCGCTACCGGATATTTACCCGGCGGCATTGGCTGGTATAGAAAAACCTTTGAGCTTCCAAAGGGATCAACGAACGATCATTGGACTATCTATTTTGATGGCGTTTATAAAAATGCTGAAGTATGGATCAATGGACATTATTTAGGTAAAAGGCCTAATGGCTTTGTTTCTTTTTACTATGATTTAAGTCCCTATCTTTTGGCAAACGGTAAAAATGTGCTGGCCGTAAAAGTAGATCATAGCCAATTTGCCGATTCGCGTTGGTATACCGGTTCAGGTATTTACCGCAACGTATATTTGATCCATTATAAACCTGTACATATTGCAACTTGGGGAGTAGCATTTGCTACTCCTAACATCAATAAACAGCACGCTGAAAGCGCTGTAGACGTTAAGGTGATGAATCAATCGGCTCATAACACACCTATTGCGGTGACCGTAGCCTTGCAAGATGCTACCGGTAACCTAGTTGCCCAACAACAGGTACAAGAACAACTCTTAGCCAACGATGCTAAACAGATAAGCACGAAGCTTGTCGTTCATCAACCTCAACAATGGTCGGTTGATCAGCCCTATTTGTATACGTTATCCGTGAGCGTTTCGATAAACGGACAATTAAGCGATAGCTACGAAGAAAAAGTAGGTTTCCGAAGCATTCGTTTTGACGCACGGGATGGCTTTTTTCTGAATGAGCGGAACATGAAACTAAAAGGCGTATGTATCCATGACGATGCCGGAGCGTTAGGTGTTGCTACAAACGAACAGCTATGGCGCCATCGTTTGCAGACCTTGAAAGCAGCTGGTGTCAATGCCATCCGGATGAGCCATAACCCACATGCAGACTTCTTTTACACGCTTTGTGATGAACTTGGATTACTTGTAATGGATGAAGCGTTTGACGAATGGGAATTTGGAAAAAACAAATGGATGGCCGGTTGGAATGTAGGTAAACCGGGTAAAGATGGGTATCATGAATATTTTAAAGAATGGGCAGAAAGAGACGTGCAAGACATGATCTTGCGCAATCGCAACCGTCCATCCATCATCCTTTGGAGCATAGGTAATGAAGTGGATTATCCCAATGACCCCTATAGCCACGAAGTATTGAGCGAAGGGCGCAATCCGCAGATCTACGGAAAAGGTTATTTACCCGACCATCCGGCTGCCAGTCGGCTGAGCGAACTTTCGGCTAAATTGGTAAGCGCAGCAAAAGCCATCGATACGACCCGCCCCATCACTGCTGCATTGGCTGGTGTTGTCATGTCCAACACCACCGATTACCCCAGCAATATAGACGTAGTAGGCTACAACTATCAAGAATACCGTTATCCCGAAGACCACCAGCGTTATCCCAATCGCATTATCTATGGCAGTGAAAACGGCATGCAATACCAAGCCTGGTTGGCGGTCGATACCAATGCGTATATTTCGGGACAATTTTTATGGACGGGCATCGATTATCTTGGTGAAGCCGGCAAATTTCCCAGTAGAAGCAACGGCGCAGGTCTGATAGACCTAGCTGGTTTTCCAAAATCAGAATATTACTTCAGACAGAGTTTATGGGCAGAGCAACCCATGGTGTATATCGGTAGCTCAACCATACCCGATCGTGAGGATAACGGTATCTGGAGTCACAAACGTGCCGAACCCATTTGGAGTAAACAGTATGGTGATCAGCAACGTGTCACCGCCTTCACCAATGCCGACGAGGTTGAGCTATGGCTTAACGGAAAATCTTACGGACGTAAAGTCCGCAAATCAAATAAGCAAGGATTTCTTTGGTGGGATATTCCTTACCAAGATGGCACCGTCCTAGCCAAGGCCTATCGCTCGGGCAAGGCCGTTGCTCAAGACACCTTACAAACCGTCGGCCCAGCCGAGCGATTGGTCGCCAAAGAGCTTGTTCCTGCCCGCGAAAATCAGGTAAGAGCGATTTGGGTGCAGGCAGTCGATGCTGCTGGCAACCCTGTACTAGATGCACACAACAGCATAACCGTACACATCGACGGTCAAGTGCAGTTTAGGGGCATGGAAAACGGTAATCATCAAAATACCACCCCCTATCTTTCCAAAACGAATCAGTTATATGGAGGTAAAACGGTGATCTATATAGAAAAGTTAGCTAAAAATGCTGCTATAACCGTACAAATAAACAGCGATACATTAAAAGGAACTACTTTTTCGTTCTGATAAAGGGATGCCTCCTTGATCCCGCTATTTTAAGCGTGATCAGTTGCGCGTTGTGAGCCCCATCTATTCATAGATGCGATACTCTTTTATCCTTATTTTGATGACTCCCGTTTTCTTATCCTGCGCTTTCATTTGCTGTCGATCAATCTTTGTATCTTTTCCCATAAAATTAAAAGGGATCTTTAAGCGTTCGACAGCGAATGTTGCCTCTACATAATCAGGGAGGATATCGTTAGGCTTAGTATAGTGCATGCTCAATGTATACGAGCCCTCTTTACGGGTATTGATTTCCGATTGCATGATGCGTCTATTTTTTACATCCAGATACAAAGTAGCTAGAGCCAATTCCGCACGTTTATCGGTAGGGATGACATTGACTATTTTTAACGATTGTCCGTTACGCATTTCCGTTCCACGATCGACGGTAATGAATGGATATTTAAAAAGTTCATCAAACGAAAAATCCAGTCCGCGTTTGGGCAACATAACAAAATCCTCAGAAGAAAAGCGCGTCTGTTTTCCTTTTTCATAATGCATTTGAGCGGTTTTGGTAGGCATGCGAATAAAGGGAACATCCAGATCCAGCACGACGGTAGCCGTAAATTGCTGCACCGTATCCAAACGCTTTTTGACCTTCATCAAGTCGGCATCCACTTCTTGTGCCCTTCCTGCATAAGAGAGCAGTAGCAAACCCATTACCAGTAGTTTCTTCATCCAATATCTTGTTTACGAAATGCCCAAACACCTATGCTTGTTAACAACACGCCGTATCCCAATAGTACCGCATTATTGATCCAAACCGAGCTCCAGTCAATTTCATTATAGAAAAAAGCTTGCCACGTATCCATCAACTTCGGAAAGAAAAAATGATTAGCTATCGTAATGCCCAAATCCAATTTCAGCAACAGGTTGGTGATGATCAGAAACAAGGCAGCAGCAATCCATGTTTTCGCGGCTTCTTTGATCCAAACGGCGAGGGTGACACTTACCACACTATAAAAGAGCATTGCCACCGCTCCTGAAGCAAAAGCCCAGCAAATACGACGGAAAGCATCGGCAGCAGGGAAAAAATTTAGGGTCTGTAGATAAACAACCAGATCACCCTTCCCGAAGATACTATAAGCCAATGCACTACTACTTAATAGCATAAAAGTAATGATAAACAGGGTAAAACCAACAGCAACAATGTATTTCGCTCCAATGAATGAACCCTTATTAACTGCCTGCAACAAGGTTGTTTGTATAGTACCATCCTTATATTCATCAGTCAATATACCCGAAGTGATGATCATAATAATAAGCGGCACATTAAACCAAAGGCCGTTGAGCACGATATATAAAATCAAGTTGCCATTCAGCAAGGTACCCTCGAAGTAAAACGATTGTTTCAGGCTATCGAGCAGTACATCGAGGATGGTACTACCTTGATAATAGGCTGTTATAAAAATCAAGCATTCGATAAGAAAAACCGCACCCAAGGCATAATACGTTTTACTTTGCTTCGCCAATTTAACTACCTCTGCCCAAACTAACGTCTTCATATGGTAGGCTGTTTGATTAACTGTTCTAAGGTCAGTTCGGGTGTACAAGCTGTTACGCGTATTCCTTCGGTTATTAATGCTTGTAAAACATTAGCAATCTGGCTCGCCGGACAAGTAATTTTTACATCATTCATACCCATCACTGGTTGATAATTTCGGATAGCTCGGGCAGTGGTAATATTATCAGCTGCTATGCTAAAGCGCTGGATATGATCCTGAATGAGCTGATTAGTAAACCCTGCATTCACCATTTTCCCTTCATCAATTACATATAAAAAATGACAACATTTCGTAAGTTCGACCATAAGGTGCGAAGACAACAAAATACCGATATGATCGGTAAAAGCCAATTGTTGAATGAGCTGAATGAGGGATGCCACGCCGATGGGATCAAGTCCATTAAACGGTTCATCGAGCACCAAGTACTCAGGGTTGTTTAACAGTGCAATGGCAATGCCCAATCGCTGTTTCATGCCCATAGAAAAATTACGTACCGGATCGTTGCGGTCGACAGGTAAACCTACTTTTATCAAATGCTGCACAATATTGGCTTTATCTTTAGGCAAGCCTTGTATACCGGCAAAGATCCGGAGGTTATCGGCAGCGCTCAAATAAGGATATAAACCCGGTTTTTCGATAATGGCCCCTATCGGTTTAGCTCGCGCAACGTGCATAGACACTTTACCTGTATCGGGTTTGATCAGTCCACACAAGATTTTAAATAAAGTACTCTTCCCTGCCCCATTGCGTCCTAACAATCCATAAATCTGGCCGGGAGCAATCTGAATAGTTACGTTATCTAATACCTTTCCTGAGGGATAGGTTTTGCTTAGTTTCTCTCCTAGCAGCATTAAAGCGATATTTCTTGGTAAAGTTGTTGATAATTGAATTTCGGCTCGTAATATTTCTCCATAAAGGTACGCGACCAAAAGTAACGTTTGAACAAAAAGAACGGATCTTTTACCATAAATTGTGGAATGAAATGGAACCATTTGATGCCATGGCGCCGATAATATTGCAGTACTTCTTTTTCAAGTCCCAATTCCCTTGCCGCCACAATCACGGCATTGCGCTGGCATTTGGATCCACGGTAATGTTTAGCGATTTGCGGGGTAAAGCCATGTGCAAAAAGATGATCTTTCACACGTTTATAATTCTGGAAACGCGACCACGCATCCATGATCACCAGAAAGATATGGCTGAAAGCAAACAGCACGCACGATAACCACCATAGGGTAATGTAGAGTGATTCGTGGTAATATGCGTCTTTGAGTCGATTCCAATAAAAAACCGTTTCGAGTAAAAATAGTACCAAAGAGCAATGTAATAGCAATCCTACGTTCCAATAAGAAACAAACGTGTTTGGTTGTTTGGGCAGTAGATGATTCATATACTCGATGTGTATGTTATATGTTGTACGTGTTAAGTTGTCTGTTATTGTGCTAATATAGTAAATATCCGCATTTGCTATGTTCTTGCAAGTGTTAAATGACAAAGGAGTTGGGAAAAGCAGGGAAATCGAATTTACTCTTCTACTGTATACCGCAGTACCTTCCGCCCGAGTTGACCTTTACTGTTAAGTCCTTCAATCACCACACGATAGGTACCCGGCCGGCCAGCGTTAAAATAGCCAAAGCTGGTGCGACCAGTCTTATCTGTACGTAGATCAGGATTCCAATAAATCGTACTCCGCCGATCGGCTTGTTTCGCTTCTTCAGGGCCACGATCATAGCGTGGTGAATAAAATTCTCGTACCATACTAAAGCCCTGCGGTTTCAATAAGGTATAATCCCAATCGGGATTAGGGGGATAAATTAGGCCATCATAGGTCTCCACGTATAGAAAACATCGCGTGTCGATGTTCGTAAGCCCCGTAATGAAAGCGCCAGTGCCACTAAACTCTTTAATGTAAATGGCTTTAATATTATCGGGGTTAAAGGCTTTACGATCTTTTAGTAAGTACTCATAATTTAAATCTGCACTAGCAGGATCGTCCATATCGTAAGCACGGACAGGAAAGCCGTTATAAAGCAATTGCATTTCACGGCCTCCAGAGATAAGCACAGGTATTTGTAATCCTCCACCTTGCATTTGCAAATGCTGCTGGTGATATTGTGAGCCTGTTAGAATTCCAGCACCACTCGAGCCAGGGCCGCCTCCCACATTGATAGGCTGCATACTACTCGCATTGGCTCCGACCCCCACAATGGGTCGGATATTGGTTTGCCCTGCATCGCGACCTCGATTAACAAAGCCAAAGGTAATGCCAGGTACCCAACGGCGGATACACTCGAGCAAGTTTTTGCATGAATCACTTGCCTTAGGGTGAATCACATAATCCAATTGCTTCATCGGAATACTCAATCCGCGAATATTCAAATATTGATCTTTTTTGGCCGTGACCTCGACTTCTTCTAATTGATGGGTATCCGTCAACAATGCATCACTATCGGCAACCTGTTGTTTATAGCCCAGGTAAGTTTTCAACTTGCTCCCGTAGGCACTCATTGGATCAGGTATCTTCCAGAAGGTTAATGGCGCACGTGAAATTTCATCTAACTTAATTTCCACTTTATTACTGCCTTTTGGTTTACGCCCTTGAATTGTAAATGCAAGACTATCTTGAATCAAAAGATTATCGAAACGGAAATGGCCTTGAGCATCGGTTTCCGTATTCATAACGACACCCAATCGATTGGAAAACAGTGTAATTTTACCATCTTCAACCGGCCTACCACGAAGCGTAAGTAACGTGCCACTAATGTGCTGTAGTAAATGTTCAGCAGCGAATTGTGGTTGGGAATGAATTCCTTCTGCAATCTCCTTCCAAGCAAAGTGCCGATAGCCCTGTGTCATGAGCAATAAGTCTAAATGATCCCGTTTTTTGTTATCTACGGCATAGAAATAATAGTTTGGCGCCTCAATATACCCTCTTATATCCGATTGAAGTAACAATTGTGTAAATATCGTATTTTCTTGCTCATTGGCGATCGGCACTGCTTCCTCATCCGTTACAGATACCGAAAGACTAGTAAAAACCGCCGAAGTATCACCTTTAACCTGTAAGGGAATAGCCACTGAATCGCGTATCCGCGAATTTATCGCTGGAATTTCGATAAGCAAGCTATCTGGTTGTTCCAGAAAAGCGATGCGCTCCGCCACTGGTTGGCTCATACCATCAAATAGCGTAAATTGGTTGATCCCAGAAGGAAATAATGTTTTTGATAGATATAACTGTACCAAAGACCGTTGTTGATTTAAGGTTTCTGAAAATACGACTTTCCCGTTTTGCTGACCGAGCAAATGTACCACACCATAAACGTCGGGCGTTGCCTGTAAACGTATCAATACACTGTCGGTACCCGTATTACTATACACCGAAAGGGCATGCCCCGTAGTAGTTGCCTGAGGTAAAGGGTAAACAGCAGCTGTTCCATCTGGAAAACGAATATAGGCCTTGTAGGATTCACCTAATAAAGGAAGGAAACTAAACAATCCCATTCCTGCGTGTTGGGTATCCCAAGTAGTTATCATTTCGCCTTTGTGATTTTTAACTTCACCATGTACCGCTAAACCAAAACCATCTGCCCCAGTAACTTTAACGGCCACCCGTTGTTGTAAATTCGCTATTAATGTACCTCCTTCGGGGAAAAAGGCTACTTCTATACTATCGTTCTGCTGATGTATTGTAAAGTTTCGCTGCAATTTTACTTGATCGAGGGCTATGGTGCTTTGAATTCGGTAAACACTGTCTTCCATTATTTTCTGATCAACATCAACAAGCAAATCACCCTCTTCTGTCGTGATACCACGACCGGTATAATTGTGTTTACTGGTCTTTAACGTATAGTTTACCGGTGCATTTTTTACAGGTTCTGTCTTTTCTGTTTCTGTAAAATGTAGTCTGATCAATTTTTTTATGCCATTTTTTTGTGGATAAGATACCAATGAAGCGGTTCCTATAACGGCTTTTTCTTTAACGTTACCTACCGGAAAAACCCGTCGATAAAAAAATTCAGTCCCCGCATTGCGCATCCATTGGGTATAAGCTTGTATACGATAATTACCGGCATTTAGCTCATCAGACAATACCACACTTCCTTTACCCAGTCCATTCATTAAGGGAAGTTTGAGCGCATGGACCAAGGAATCAGCTTGATCGACAACATCCACATATACAGCACCGCTTTGTAGGGATGGCCGCTGATTTCCATCGGTTACATACACTTTAAACCAAATGGTATCGCCAACGGCATAATATGGTTTATCCAAATGCACATATACCTTTTCGATAGGTTCACGCGCAATCCAATCGGTTAACCGTTGCCCTAATTCTAGTTCTTCTGCCTTCTGGCCCCAAAGAAATATGGGAAACACCATTAATCCATAAAATAGAAAACAGCATCGTTTATACAGGGTTAAAGTAGGGCTTTCGTTCATCATAAAAGGTTTATATACACCAATATCCCTAAGATCAGCATTACAGTTATATAAAATTAGTTGTTTTTCTAGAGAAATAGAAATTCAACTAGCACGGTATTAAGCATCTGTTAACATCATTGAAAAAGCAGGCATAGGAGATACCTACTTTTTCATCACATAAAATACATAATTATAAAATTGGCTATAGCGCTGATACATGATTAACTCTTCAATAAGCTGATCTAAAAAGGATTGTGTAGGCGTATCTGTCGTAGGCTTGCCAAAATAAGCAGCTATTTGTTTGATTATCGGATGGTAATAATTATCCCAAGCCTCACGAGGTAACGTAAAACAGCCAACCGGTAAGTATCCGCATTGCTCAACCATTTTCATTTTGTTCGAAATTAGGTCAATTTCAGGATAATTGTTTACCCAATAATTAACAAGCTCATGTGGTCTTTCTTGTGTTATCCACGAAATTTCCGAAACCACGAGATATCCGTCCGTTTTTAACAATTTATACCATTGTTTTAAGCCATTTTCAAAGCCCATATGGTAAATTGCACCTTCGCTCCAAATCAGATCAAAGGTATCTTCTTCAAATGGTAGTGCTTGCATACTGGCTTCTTGTACCTGAATTCTGTCTTGAAAGTTCCACCAAGCAGCGCGTTGCTCCACTACTTTTAAAAAGCTGCTGAGCAGATCAACGGCAATAATTGTCGCATTGGTTTTTTGAGCCAAGGTAATGGTTTGTGCGCCGGTACCACATCCAATATCCAGGATTTGTTCAACCTTGTCCAATCCTTCTACTAAATTCAGGGCATGGGTTGTCGCCCATTCGTTCCCAGGCCCTTGCCGTTCATTATTCTTGAAAAATTCAATAATAACCTGTGTTAATTCCTGTTCCATTTTTTGCTTCAAATGACATCCATCCTACATCGATCATGGAATCGATAGTGTATGGAATCGATAAAATAGTTTAATCAAAAAGACTAAAACTGTTGCGTATGAAAATTAAAATTGTAAATATGAAAAGTTGCCGCATGAATATGCGGCACCGTTAATGATCCCCTCAATAGGGCTTTATGCTATCACTATGGTAAGCCGTTTGACACTGATTAGTCTCATAATGGCGTAAAGGTAGTCATTTTTTGAAAAATGTCAATAGGAGTCTACATTTTTACAAAAAAATACAACAGAAGATGATTTATCCTATTAACCAAGGCATTATTGCCGCGATTAGCTATTAATATAGGTTTCTAATTGATTAATAGTTTGCTTTTGGTCTTCGATAATATGCTTAACCAAATCGCCAATAGATAACATGCCGATAATAAGTCCATTTTCAACAACCGGTAAATGTCTGAAGTGTTTTTCCGTCATAAGTTCCATGCAATAATCGATACTTTCGAGAGCAGTGATCGTACAAGGATCAGGGGTCATGACTTCGTAGATAGGAGTATCTTTTGAAGACTTTCCTTGCAAAATAATTTTACGTGCATAATCTCTTTCCGTAAAGATTCCCAATAGCTTTCCTTGTTCCACAACAAGTAAAGCACTAATATTTTTTTCCATCATCAGCCGTAAGGCTTCCAAGACAGAGTCATGTGGAGATACAGAAAAAACGAAGGCCGGTTTGTTTTGGAGAATGCGATTAACAGTTTTCATCATCATTTCGATTTATGGTTAATAACGCTAGCTTCAATACGCATTGGCAAAATAAAAAAGAACGGCAACGTGCAGCGTTTTATAATCTGGTTAGTTAAAGTTAGTCTTTTATTTTCAGAATGCCAAATAATCAATGGGTTACTAACTGTTTTTCTTTACGTTTGCAGCTGCCCATGTCAAAACGAAAGTCGTTCCCGCATTTATTTTGCTATAAACATGGATTTGCATGTCATGATAGGTAGCGATACTTTTCACGATAGCCAGTCCAAGTCCGAAACCCGATTGCCCAGTACGATTACTTTTTTTGAAGCGATCAAAAATAAAAGGCAGCTGGTCTACCTCAATACCCTTACCCGTATCGCTAATACGGATTTCATAGTTGCCGTCCGTTAAATATGTATCTTCAATACGGATTTCGCCGTGATCTACGGTGAATTTTAGTGCATTATGGAGCATATTATAGAAAAGCTGAAAAAGCAAATCCGCATTAACCTGTACGAATTGTATATTGCTATCCAATGTTATGGTCGTTTTTATTTCTTTTTCCTCCAATTTAACGGCCATCTCCTGTACAAGATCAGTGATGAATGGTAATACTGGAACCGTATCTTTCTTGGTATATTGTTCATTATCGATCCGTGATATCAATAGCAAGGAGCTTGAAATACGTTTCAGTCGATCAAGTGTTCGCATCATTTCCACCACCCGAACGGTACCTTTTTCGTCTAGCGTTTCCTCTCGTAATAGATTTTCCATTTTGCTCTGCAAGATGCTGATGGGTGTCATAAATTCGTGGGAGGCATTCGCTGTGAATTCCCGTTCTTTTTCAAAGGCTTCATTAATCTGCTGCATGAGCAACACCAGCGATTCATCCAAATACTTAAAATCGGTGGTGCTGGTTTTAATCATTTCCGGCTTCTGCCTGAACGGAAATTTGCGGTTCTGTAATTTAGTGCTAATGATCAATGCAAGGGGTTTTACCAGTATGCGCGTAAAAAGAATATCTACAAGCACTGTTAATGCTATTAAAAAGATCAGCGCATACAATGTAACGCGTTGCAATGGTTTATTATAGTGATCAATACTGGCGGTGGTTTTTCCAATTTCCAATAAATAGTGCTTTCCTTGATTGGTGAACACATAGCTTAAAATACGGTAATTTAAGGTATCGCCTTCGATGACCCGTTTGGCTTCGCGAATGGTATCTTGAATGGACGAATGATCCGTCTGTTCAAGTGCGATATATTCTTCTTTCAACATGGTATAGCTGCCATAGTCGGTTTCGCCCTGTAGATAATAATCCAGTCCGTTTTTTTGGATGGTCCGCATCACTTCGGTGCGCTGCATCTGCAGCATGTAATTGGTATATTCAGATGCGATTTCCCTAACCAAGAACGGTAGCACTAAAATAAACAGGCCTACGATAATCAACTTAGACCCACTAATAAAAAGAATAAGTTTGGTCGCTAATTTCAATGTATTTTAATTCTATATCCTACGCCACGTACAGTTTCCAACCAATCGGTATGAGCCCATGCGTGTAGTTTTTTTCGTATATTCTTGATATGGGCATCAATATAATTAGAATCGAAATCATCTACCGCAACCGTGCCCCAAATATGTTCACTTAACTGCATGCGGGTAAGCACCCGATTTTTATGCAAGAGCAGGTAACTTAGCAGATCGAATTCTCTACGGGATAGCTCGATGGTGTCAGGACCATATAACATCAAGCGTTTCTGTAAATCGACCTGAAAATCGCCTAATGGAATCAGTTCTTCTTTGATATTGAATTTTCGGCGGGCAATGGCTTGCATCCGCGATTGCAATTCCAACAAATAGAATGGTTTCGCCAAATAATCATCCGCACCGAGATCGAGCCCTTTTACCCGATCTTCCAAATTACCTCGGGCTGTTAAGATAATAATGGCCGCTTCAGCATTGTGTGTTTTTACCTGTTGCAACATATCCAAACCGTCGCCATCAGGAAGCCCAAGATCAATCAAGACGAAATCGTACCGATTGAGACGCACCGACTCTACTCCCTTTTCAAGTGTATGCGTCAAATCACATATGTAAAATGCCTTTTTCAAAAAATCGGCCATTTCATAAGCTAGCGTCTTTTCGTCTTCGACAATTAATACATTCATATTCTTTCTTAACGTCTGCGGCCGGAAGATTGCCCTTTTCCTTTACTATCTTGCTTAACCGGTGCGGGTTTCGATTGTCTTTTGGCTTTTGGAACCTGCTTTACTTTTTGTTTTCCATCCTCTTTTTGGCGGGGTTTCTGCTTTGATCGATCTTGTTTAGTTAGGTGCAATGTAGTATTCCATACAGGTAATAACGATACTATACGCGTATTGGCGAAACTTCTTACAGGTTGCCCTATAACGGTAAAACTAACAAGCAAAATTGAGATCAAAACATGCTTCATTTCTTAAATTTCAATCTTATATAAAAAGAATAATCGTCACGAATGGTTAATCAAACATTTTATTCATAAACTTCCGACTTGACCTCCACCAGCTGGCGGAAGCAGCTTCTCAACCGTAATACCTGTATTCGCGCTCACAAATATCGTCTATAAACATGAAATTATTATGAAACGGTGGCTAAAATTTAATAAAATACAAAAGTGAAAAAAATTCAAAATTTCATGTTCATTTCATTTTTGCCCTTCAATTTTGAGTAAGACAACGAAAGATAAATTGATTAGAATATGAAGAAGATACTTTTTTTATCGGTAATTAGCCTAGCCGGCTTATTACCCACTCGCTCATCAGCGCAAGTACAATTCAGTATTAATATCGGACTGCAACCAGACTGGGGCCCCACAGGATATGACCATGTTGATTATTATTACCTACCTGAAATAGAAAGCTATTACTATGTGCCCACGCGACAATTTGTCTATTTAAGCAATGGTTCTTGGATTTTCAGTCTGAATCTTCCTCCTCGGTATCGACATTATGATCTCTATCGAGGCTACAAGGTAGTCATGAATTCACCTCATCCTTATTACCATTTTAAACAACATCGTTACCATTACCGGGACTATAGAGGCTATCGTGTACAACGTTATATCGGACACCGTAGTCGTCCGACAAGTTACCATGGAAGGTCGTATGCGAGACCCAACTATCGGGTTATGGACCGATCAGACCATCGTTTCAGAAAATCACAACATCATCCGAAAAGGAGCTTTTTTGCGAATAAGGGCCATTCACACCAAAACCGTTATCGGGGAAGAGGTCATCATTAGCAGTTCGTTTGAGTAGATTCGCCACAGCTATATAACGAAGTAAAACTTAACAAAAAGATAATAGAAGGCCTATTTTAAGGTATTCCTAGAATGGTATTTTTGCGTATTTATTCATAACATGAGCGCAAATTCTTCTATGAAACATCTTCCAAACCTTCTATTATTACTTTTATTATTTACTGCGAGCTCGAGTTTTGCCCAGAATGTCCAACAACATCAGCATCTTGAGCGCCCTAAGCTCGTTATCGGATTAATGGTTGACCAAATGCGTTGGGATTACCTCTACCGTTTTTACGATCGATATAAGGAAAATGGATTTAAACGTTTGTTAAACGAAGGTTTTAGTAATGAAAACACCTACATCAATCACTTACCCACGGTTACGGCCATTGGCCATAGCTGTGTATATACCGGTAGCGTACCCTCCATCACCGGTATTACCGGTAATGACTTCATAAAAGAACAAGAAGGTCGGAAAACGTATTGCACAGAAGATACAACTGTAAACGGAATCGGAACCTTGGGCAAGGAAGGACAAATGTCACCACGTAATCTGTTGGCCTCTACCATAACCGATGAATTAAAATTAGCAACAAATTTCCGTAGTAAGGTCATGGGTATCGCTTTTAAAGACCGTTCCAGTATCTTACCTGCTGGACACTTTGCTGATGCGGCTTACTGGTTTAACGATGCCGGCAACTGGATAACGAGCAGCTATTATCAACAAGATTTACCTAGCTGGGTAAAGCAGTTTAATCAAGAAAAAAGAATAAATGCTTACCTAAAAGACGGATGGAATACCTTGTATCCAGCAAATACTTATACACAAAGTAGCCCTGACGATAATCCTTATGAAGGCCCCATGTCTGGTACCAAGCACCCAATCTTACCTATAACCGCAGAAATTCTCGAAAAGAATGGCCCACATATCATCTATAGCACACCCTTCGGAAATACGTTTACGCTGGATTTTGCTAAAGAAGCTATTAAGCGCGAAAAGCTGGGCAATAATCCAGCTAGGGCGACCGACTTTTTGGCTATTAGCTTATCCTCTACCGATGCCATTGGTCACCAATATGGTGTTAATGCGTTAGAAGTAGAAGATATGTATTTACGTCTTGATCAAGATTTATCGTCCTTTTTCCAATTTTTAGATCAAGAAATAGGTGCTGGAAAATATACCCTATTTTTAACAGCCGATCATGGTGCTTCCCATAATAATCCGTTCTATATCGATCATAAAGGAAGCGGTGGATATTTAGATGCCAATTTATTAAAAGAGTTGAACCAGCAGTTGAAGGCAACGTTTAACGTTGATCAATTAATCATCAGCTTTGAAAATGATCAAGTGCACCTTAATCATCGTTTACTTACACAGAGACAATTAAATGAACCCGCAATACGTGATTTCATTGTACAATACCTCAGGAAAACACCAGGTATCGCCTTTGCTGTTGATATGGATAAGGTAGGAAGCAGTTCCGTGCCACTGCCTATTCGTGAACGAATAATCAACAGCTATAATTATAAATGTAGTGGCGTTATCCAACTTATTTTTGATCCACAATGGAAAACAGGATCTAGCCATCAAACCGGAACCGGTCACAGCGCATGGAATCCTTACGACGCCCATATTCCATTATTGTGGATGGGTTGGGGTATTCCACATGGCAGCAGCAATGACGTGGTAAGCATGTGCGATATTGCACCAACATTAGCCGCTTTATTACACATTCAAGAACCAAACGGTAATGTAGGTAAACCCATCCGCTTTATTGACAGACAAGTCATTCAACATTGAGCGACGTTACTATACCCGGCCTTGCCTTGAAAAAGTATTGCTTTCATTTCAAGAAAAAGGGGCTTTAGAATTGCTCTAAACCCCCTTTTATTTTTTTGGGTGGAATATGGGGCTCGAACCCACGACCTCCTGAACCACAATCAGGCGCTCTAACCAACTGAGCTAAGACCACCGTGTTTTTAGTGTGGCAAAGATAGACAATTAACCAACATCGCGCAAATATTTTTTATCAATTTTTATGCTTTTGTTTTTGTTAACTTAGCATGACTATTTTACGAAAAGTAAATCGATAATTAAGAAAAAAAATGAACTGGGATTCAGCACTTAAGGATTTTTCACAATACTTACGATTAGAACGATCCCTTGCCAAAAATTCAATAGAAGCTTACGCACACGATGTTGAAATGTTGAAACAACACGCTTTATGCAGTCATCTTAAAGATCCGGACGCATTGCAAACACAGGATATCCGCGATTTTTTAGCATGGATTTATACGCTCGGTATGGCCCCACACTCCCAAGCTAGAGTACTTTCCGGCATCAAGGCTTTTTATCAATACCTGCTACTAGAAGGCGTGATCAAGAACAATCCAGCCCAACTCATCGAAGCACCCCGACTGGGCAGAAAACTACCCGATACCTTAAGCATTCAAGAGATCGATCAATTAATTGGCGCCATAGACCTTTCGACCATTGAGGGCCAGCGGAACAAAGTCTTATTAGAAGTGCTCTATGGTTGTGGTTTGCGCGTAAGTGAATTGGTTAACCTTAAAATCTCGAACCTATTCTTGAATGTAGAGTTCATTAAAGTAATGGGCAAAGGAAGTAAAGAACGTTTGATACCTATCGGACAATCGGCCATTAAACACCTTCAACTTTATTTAGAACACACCCGACCAGCTATCGTCCAAAAACCAGGCAATGAGGATTATGTATTTCTTAATAGAAGAGGTGCCCCACTATCTCGTGTCATGGTGTTTCTGATCATCAAAGACCTTGCTGCAAAAATAAACCTCCAAAAAACCATCAGTCCGCACACCTTTAGGCATTCTTTTGCCACCCATCTTATTGAGGGCGGGGCGGATCTAAGGGCGGTGCAAGATATGCTCGGACACGAAAGCATTAGTACAACAGAAATCTATACCCATCTGGATCGGGATTACTTACGCAGCGTAATGATTGATTTCCACCCTAGAGCATGATCTATTTTTTATTTGCAATATAGATGCATTTAATCTACCTTTGTGCTGGTATTGTCATGATACGCTAAAAGAATGTGGTTTAAACAGGTATATAAAATAGTAGCCCTTTACCTACTGGTAATCTTAACTTACCTGCAAGTGGTGCAGGTCGTACATGCTTACCAGCATAACGACAGCATTCAACAAACCGAGCTTACTTCTTTTCAATTCAAAAAAGAAATCCATTGTAAGATTTGCCATCATCTCCATAGTAACCAAATTCAGCAGTTACCTGGCAAAATATTTACGCTAAGTGAGGTTTATCGAAAAAAACCAATCTTAATTCAGCGCCTTGATTTGGCGAAACCTTTTGAAATCCCTTTATCAAGCTGTTTTAATAAGGGTCCCCCATTGATCTAATCATGGTAGGCCTGTCTGAAATTAAATAGGTGTCCTATCGAGCGGAGCGTAACGGAATCGAATCGACTTCCCGAACGTCACCGAGGGATCTGTTGATGGATAATCGCTCCACTACAGTCGAGATAGCGCAGGAAAACGCCGATTTTCAGACATTCCTCTCCACAGCTTTGAAACGCACAAACAAGCTAAAGCCCCATACATATTATGTTTATTAAGAAGCAGTTCATGCTGTTATTCTTGTTCCTAGGCATATTACCTATAAGTTATGCCCAGAACAATGGATGTAAATTTATGATTAACGGACAACTCATTGATTCGGACACACAATTACCCTTAACCGGAGCAACCATCTCCCTTATGCCGCTTAAAAAAACGGTCAAAAGTGATGAGCATGGCTTTTATCGGTTTTCTTCTCTTTGTGAGGGTACGTATACCCTTCACGTTAAAAGTTTGGGTTTTGAAGAAACGAAGAGGACCATCCGTCTGACAAAAAATGAACTTATTAACATTGCTCTGGAACATGGTGATATTACCTTGCACGATGTTGAAGTTGTAGGGCATCAAAACAGCCTCAAAACAACAGCCATTGTGCATACGCTTACACCAGAGCAACTGAATGAAACAAAAGGTGGTGTATTAGCCGAAGTGCTTAAAGAAATACCGGGAGTCACCATGCTACAGACAGGCACCTCTATAGCGAAGCCTGTTATACATGGCATGCACAGTAACCGAGTGCTTATGCTGAATAACGGAATCAGGCAAGAAGGGCAACAATGGGGAAATGAACATGCACCTGAAATCGACCCTTTTATTGCAAAACATATCCGGGTCATTAAAGGCGCCGAAGCGGTACGTTATGGTGCAGAAGCTATTGGAGGTGTGGTGATTATAGATCCACCAGTCTTACCCATAAGCCCAGAAATCCATGGTGAGGTTGACCTTGTCGGACAAAGCAATGGCCGTGGGGGCACAACTTCCGCCATGCTGAACGGCGGGCTCACTAACTTACCAGGGTTTAGTTGGCGTGCACAAGGTACCTGGAAACGACTAGGAGATATCAAATCAGCCGACTATTATCTTAACAATTCAGGGGTGAAGGAGATCAACTTTTCAGCATCCCTAGGCTATAAAACCAGCACGGCTCAATTTGAAGGTTATTACAGTCATTTTGAGACCGAACTCGGTATCTTCAACGGATCACATATTGGAAGCGTCGATGATTTACGGGCTCGTATTAAAAATGGCAGACCATTCGTCACTTATCCATTTTCTTATACAATAGAAGCTCCGCGACAAGAGATCAAACACGATCTTTTAAAATTAAAAGCACATAAAGATCTTCGAAATGGCGCACAGCTAGACCTTCAATATGGACTACAACGTAATCTCCGAAAAGAGTATGATATTCGTAGAGGTGGACGAACAAGTATCCCTTCGCTCGATTTAGCGCTTACTACGCAAAACCTCGATATCGTTTACGATCACCTGCAAAATAATGGTCTCCGTAGTATTGTCGGTATGAATTTGGCCATACAAGTCAACAACAATATTCCGGGCACCTTTACCACACCACTGATTCCAAATTACGACAGCTATAATGCCGGAGTTTTCCTCATAGAAAGATGGGTAAAGTCGGTTTATGAAGTAGAGGTAGGCCTTAGGTACGATTATAAATATTTTGATGCCGCGGGCTATCGATTAGACTCTGTTTATTATGCAGGAACCCGAACCTTTCATAATTTTTCCGGTTCTGTAGGAGCTACATGGCATGTGAACAGCCTATTAGATCTTCAATCTAATCTTGGCTTAGCTTGGCGTCCTCCTTCCGTTAGTGAATTGTTCAGCTATGGCTTACATCATGGTACTGCCGCTGTCGAAATTGGGAATGATCAATTTAAGAGCGAGCAAGGAGTTAAATGGATGAATGCCGCGAAGATTCAACTCCCGAAATTTGACCTTGAACTGGATGCTTATGCCCATTATCTCAAGCATTACATTTACCTGCAGTCTACCGGCGAGTTCTGGGAAAGCTTAAGAGGAGCCTTCCCTATTTTCCATTACGATCAAACCAATGCCTTTTTCTGGGGACTTGATTTAACAGGCCGCTACCAGTTGGCAAAGAACCTACACTATAGCATGAAAGGCTCACTAGTGAGGGCAAAAGACACGAAACACGGAAGTTATTTACCTTGGATACCGGCAGACCGCATTGAAAATTCGCTACGTTGGACAGCAACTTATACCGCTAAGTGGCTTGACCAAATTTTTCTACAGCTTCAACACCAATGGGTAGCTCGGCAAACCAGGTATAACCCGGATACCGACTTTGCCCCACCACCACCTGCCTATGGCTTAGTGAATGTTTTAGGAGGCATGCGGTTTCACCTACATCAACAAGATTTGCGTTTACAGGCAGGCGTAAATAATTTACTGAATACTGCATATAAAGAATATATGAATAGGTTTCGATACTACGCACACGATATGGGCCGGAATATTACCGTCAAACTGAATTATACCTTTTAGTTTTTAGTGATGTACGCCAATAAGGTCTTTTTAATTTTTAGTTTTTAATTTTTAATTCTTATTAACATGAACAATTTACGTAACTATTTCATTCTTGCTGCTATAGGCTTAGCAGCTGTTTCATTTACTTCCTGCTCGAAAGACGATCCGGTTCCCGAAATTGACCAGGAAGAATATGATGGAACCATCTTAACGTTTACCGAAGGACATTATCACGGCGAGGAATTTCATGCCTCTGGAGATACTGTACAGGTTCGTTTTATTAAAGGCAGTGACAAACCTTACCCCTCTCACCTGCATCTTCATGCCGGTGAACAGTACCAATTGGATATTGCCATGTTAAAAAATGGAGAGGACACCTCCGCCGAATTTGAGGAAAATGAACATCAATGGTTCTTCTTAGGAGCTCCTGATGGTGTTTTGGATTATACCTATTCGGATAATCGGGTTGGTTTCAAGGGTGTATTCACCGTTAACAAAGCCACTTCAGAAGGTTTTGATCTACAATTGATCTTAAGACATGGTTTAGATAAAGCAAAAGCAGCATCGCTAAGCTGGAATAGCACGAACTATCAAGAAGCTGGTGGGTCCGACGACTTTAATAAAAGTTTTGAATTGCATCCAGTTGAAGGAGATCATGATCATGAAGAAGGTGAATAATCGAGATGACGGTTTTGACTGGTCGGGATAATGGAAAAAGAAGGTCTGCAGCTAAAAACGCGTAGACCTTCTTTTAAACCCTTAGCTACCCATGTTTGATCACAAAAGGAACGTATACACCAAATGTAATATTCCTACCTGGATTATAAATACCCAATGTAGGATCGGTTTGATCCAATCTTCCAGGCTTAAACCGGCTTAAAGCATCGTAGTACTTTTTATTTAATAGATTGTTACCGGAAACATAAATTTTCAAGGGTTGTTTTCCGGCAAAAATGGTGGTACCGATACTGGCATTCAACAAGGTATAACCATCTGTTGGCGTTTCAAATTCTTCATCAACTCGATTTTGCTTAAAATAATTGGCTATACCAACCGAAACAAAAGGTTCTTGCAAATGCGGTATTTTCGGCTCATAACGCAATTCGTTACGCAACGTTGCCGCCGGAATAAACGATAGCGGTCTATCTAGGGTTGTATTCTCCGCGTGGGTATAACCAAATGTATTCTCAAAATGGATAAATGAAACCGGATGGATAATTAAGCTAGCTTCTGCGCCATATAGATTGGCATTTACCTGTCCGTAATGATATACAGGGGTATCCTTCCCATCTTCGTCCGGCTTATATTCGCCATTAAAAGAAGCGTATATATAGTCGTGAATATAATTATTATAGAGGTTAATACTTGCATTCACTATTTTTCCGCTATAGGCTAACTCGGCATCTATCTGATAACTCCTTTCCGGTTTTAAATCCGCATTACCGATTTCATACCGGAACGTACCCTCATGTATGCCATTCGAACCCAATTCTGCTGGATTCGGTGCTCTAAAAGCAGAACCTACATTAGCTTTAAAATTTAGGGTTTCACTAAACTGATGTGTAAATCCCAAAGCACCACTTACATTGGAGAATTGGTTATGAAAAGCTTCAAATATTTGCTCTCCTTCGTCTTCCAAAGCCTTCCCTACGTTTTTACGGAAATCGTACCGAAGCCCCACATTAAACGTACTTTGTTCCCAATTCTTCTTGAGGTAGACAAAACCGCCAATACCATAGGTATCATAAGCTGGAATCAAATATTCTTCACCTCGGTTGTCGCTATGACCAATTTCGGTGCTGACACCAATAACAGGCTCCCAATTATTATACTGTCCTAGATAATAGCGCGCATCGCCTGTATACGTATCTAAGTTGAAAAACAACGAAGGATCCGGCCCATCTTCCAACTCCCGACGTTGATTTTTCTGATAAGCAAGGTCAAGTTTCAGATTTCCATTTCCTAGGATTAGGTTATTGTTTAAGGATACCTTATAATGCCGAATATCCTGCTTGGGGTAAGCAAGGCTATGGCTTTTAAACTCATCGTGTGAAAACAATTCCCCATCTTCATCCACATAATTTCCATCACCATCAAATTCGGGTTCATAAAAGCCTATATTGTTTCGGAAAGTAGAAAAATTGAGATGGGTATAACCCCACGATTTATTTAGCCCCAATAGGCCGCTAAAATCTGTCTCATTAAATCCGGAATTCGGAAAATAACCCGTAGGCGTTTTGAAGGAATACGCATTTTTATAGGTTCCACGACCACGCCAAACAAAACCATTTTCGTTGCCAGCTAACATCACCGAACTTGCCGTAAGTCCGTTATTGGTTGCATAGTTACTGGAAAACTCACCACTGATTTCCCCTTCAGGAACAGGTAATGGTTCCAATAAGTTAATCACGCCACCTAGGGCATCTGATCCATACATCAAGGAGGCGGCTCCTTTCAATATTTCCACTCTATTGGCCTTAAATTGATCGATTTCAATGCCATGCTCATCTCCCCATTGCTGTCCTTCTTGCTTAATACCATTGTCTATTGTGACTACTCGATTGTAGCTTAAGCCTCTAATAACTGGTTTAGAAATCGACGGACCAGTAGTAACTTGCGAAACTCCCGGCACCTTGGCCAACGCATCAATCAAATTGGTAGAAGGAGCAAGCAATTCATCCTTGCCGACAATACTAACCGACGTACTGTTTCTTTTATTGCTACCTGAAGATACCGTACCCGTCACGACCACTTCTTGGGTTTCAATAGCCGTTGGCTTCAACTGAAAAGTAACCGGTTCATTGCTTCCCAAATCCAATACCTGAGTATGATTTTCATAACCGATATAGCTAACTTCAACTAAAAACCGACCTTTCGAAGGTACATTACGAAAGGTAAACGTACCGCTTTGATTGGAAGTAACCGTAATACGTAAATCAGGAATACTGATCGTAGCCCCCTGAAGAACATTTCCAGTTTCGCTGTCCACAACCTTTCCAGATAATTGGGCTAAGGCAACGGCAAATGTTTGATTACCGACAACCGTAAAAACAGCCGTCAATACATATATATATAGGTATTTATACATAATTTTAATCGTAAAATAGGGACAAAACCCTTTAGAATAAATCAATAAAATGGGTGTAAAAAAAATAAAGAAAAAGCGTAAATTAAGCCATTAAAGGGGGGCCTCGGAGGGAAATTGCGCCAATCGTTTTTTGCGCCGCGAAAATTATTTTCTCAGCAAACCGAATGGGCTTTATAGGTAAATAAACCTGTCCAAAACTGATAAAACTATACGCATACGTCCGGTCAAAATGTGCGTTACAGATTAAACAATAAGAGGAAAGACTGGCACTTCTATCTTCCCGATGATGGGTAAAATTCTTATTAACCGAAGATAGGCTTGATGCAATATGATGGGTATGAAAAAAATCAATGGGAATGACTGCTAATGTAAAATACAAAAGCATTAATCTTGTAACAATGGCCACTAAGATTCCTTTCCTACGCATCATATACTGGACAGCAAACTTAGGTAAAGTTGTCATCAAATGCAACCTTATAGAAATAACTGGTAATAATGTTACAGTATTTATCGTTAAAATAAAAAAGGATCAGGTACTTGTACCTGATCCTACATCTACCTATGAAAAACAGCCTTCCTTAGGGGGAAGGCAATACAAAAATAACGCATTATATTTACATCCCAAACAAAAACTTACATTAAAACGAAAATAATTTTAACCTGTTGAAGTTTTGTAATAATGATTTTTGTAGTAGGTTTGCAGAATAGATTTAATTAAGGTTAAAAATGAGTTTAACACAATTAGAAGAATATATAGAGTCAGGAAATGCAGCTGCCATTGACAACTTACTGCATACAAATCCCGCCCTATGTCAGCAGAAAACAAGCCACGAAATTTCTCCCTTATTGCTGGCCTGTTATTATAATAAACATCAAATTGTAAAAATCATCCTTCAACATATCCAAGAGATTACCATATGGGAAGCGGCAGCGGCTGGTTTATTAGATGTGGTAAGTGATCTTTTAGAAGAGTCGCCTGAATTGCTTAATACGTTTTCTGAACACGGTTTTACACCACTTGGGATGGCCACTCACTTTGGCAACACGGAAATTGTACGTTACTTGTTAATCAAAGGCGCCGATGTCAATTTGTCCTCCCAAAATGGATACCACGTTTATCCATTGCACGCCGCCATAAGTGCTGGATATGACGAAATCGCCAAAATGCTCGTAGAAGCAGGTGCTGAAGTCAACGTTTTACAATCGTCCAGGACCACACCTCTACATGCAGCCGCACAAAACGGAAACATTGAAATGCTCATTTTGCTATTGGAGAACGGAGCATTAGTAGATATAAAAAATGATTTCGGAAAAACCGCAGCAGATTTAGCAGCAGAAAAAGGGTACTTAGAAATAGCGAAAATACTCAGCTAATGAATCTTTATGTCAATTTGACCTGGCAGCACTCCTGTTAAAAATCCCAAAGGCGATGTCGCATACGCTTCACAAAAGCGCGCACGTCTAAAACAACACCTGCCAATAAGTAAAAAATAATAGGAAAACCAACGGCTAAAAAAGACGAATAAATAAAAAACAACCGTATTTTTGAAATAGAAATACCGAACTTTTCTCCGATATAAGCGCATACACCAAAGGAGCGCTGTTCAAAAAAAACCAGTATACGTTGTATCATAACGTTTCGTTTAGTTTAAATAGTTGCAAACCAATACCACAATCTAAACACCTTATTTCATCACAGTAGCGCTGTTTCAATTGTAAGAGTGCTTGCGAATCCGATGCTGTTTTCACCTGTACGCCCAAAGCCTTATATTGGGAAACAACACTATTTTTTTCAGGTGCTAACTGTTCTAACAAACGAATTGCGCGGTAAATATACGCCTCTTTTCCAATATATTTACCATAGCTAAATAAAATTGTTACCACCGTATTTAGTATAAGACCATCAATAGCGATTTTTCCCAATTGAAAATGATGTATAGGAGCTCGTTTATCAAAGGTATAATGATCTGCCCAATACACATGAACAGGAAGACAGCAAAACAAGTCCCGCAGTGCCTGAATATGATCTATCGCTAAGATCTTGGCAAAAAAATGATCTACGGTTAACAACCAAGCAGCGAATTGAGCCAAACGAAGGGGTGGGAAATTACGTGGTCGCATGCGTAAGAATCGCCATTGGCTAGCAACAATGGGTTTCAACTGGTATTGCTGACGTAGTTCCTGATAAACCCGCTGGAGTTCTTTGGGGTAGGTATCGGTAAAATCACCTACTAATAAACCTGCCTGTCCAAAAACAAGTGCCTCTATTGCCAATGGACGAAACCTATTCTTTAACAGCAATTTATACGGCAGACTATTTGCTAAATTTTCGAAAGGTAAGGCGTTTACTTTAAAACCAAAATACCTCGCTAACAGGATATAAGTCACCTCTTCCCAATCATGCGCTTTCGCCTTTAGTAACTTGTAAACCAGTTCTTGCTTTTCGCCCAAGCGTTCTATTACCATCCGTTCTAACCACACCGTTACGTTAAACGAATCTATACGTGGCAATTGAGCGGCACAAGGTATCCATGCTTTATTATTCATGAGTTCCTGGTAATTGCGCAGTAATGCCTGACTAATAAGCGGGCGCAGAACCAGTGTTTCAGGTATCGTCCCATCGGCCAAGGTGACGATCTTATCATCTTCGTAAACGACATGCAATATGACATTATTATAAGCAGGATCTTGTTGATGGAGATGCATATCCCAATCCGATGCCTTTAAATGAATCTCTACATTTCCCGCCCACTCGGTACCATTTATCCATAAACGGCAGTGTTCAAAATCCGGACCAGCGTGCTTATTGAGTTGTCCGGGAGATTTAATACGAAGGGAATTGCCTTGTCTCGTTAGTAAATTTAGTTGATTAAACAGTCGGTATTGCCAAATATAATAAAGTACTTTTTCTGATGGTTCCATTGGCCTCATGTTATTCTGTTATAGGCTATAGGCTATAGGCAATAAGCTATAGACCATATACTTAAAGCCTAAAGCTTATCGCTTATAGCTTAAAACAAAAATAAGCAATACCAATATGCTTTTACCGGATGAAAGAAAAGTGAACAAAATGAACAACTGCTGTCTGCAGTTGGTTGATTATTTCTTCACCCATTTGCTAACCAACAGTGCGGCTACAGTATCGCCTGTAGCGTTTAAGAGAGTCGCCATAGGATCCACTAATGTTCCAATAATCATCACTGCAGGGATAGCTTCTACAGGCAAATGATAAGCAGAAATCATCAACAATTCGCCAACATATCCACCATTAGGAATACCGCCTGCTACAATGCTCACCAAAATAGTTAAACCTAAGGCCAACAACAAGGTATCTAATTCCATAAACGGCCTTCCAATTAATGCAAACGCTACGGCAATTTTTATAATAGAAGACATAGCCGATCCGTCCTTATGTAAAGACGCGCCTAAAGGAATAACTACATTCGCCACGGATTCCGGAATACTTATTTTTTTCGCGGCTTCGAGATTAGAAGGTATAACGGCGATACTACTACAGGTACTAATAGCGGTAAGAGAAGGCAAAATATTATTACGCCAAAAGCGCATTACACCTTTCCTACCGCCACCCATAAAGGCATAAATACTGAAGAAACTGAAGAAATATACCAACCCTCCCCCATAATAAATGGCCATAGGTTTCGCATAAATACCAAATAATTGCGGACCAACGGTGCCTACTTGATAGGCAAAATAAGCTCCTAAACCTATAGGCGCCACTTTCATGACATAGATCAATAAATGCTTCATCACTTCATTACCCGCATACAAAAATTGGCGGAATGGTTCTCCCGCTTCCCCCGATCGTAAGGCCGATATACCGACTAAAAAAGAAAAGATGATAAATGCCAACATATGCTCTCGCGAGAGCAATTGATTGAATTCGCTGACAGTTACAAAAGAAACAACCTGTTCTCCCCAACTTTCCTGCTTTGCCTGATCTAATAAGGGACCTGCCTTTGTCACGTCAACCGTTGGGTTTCCTATCGGGAACAACCATACGCAAAAGATCGTAAAAACAGCTGCTGCAATAATCGTCATTAAAAAGACCAGCATCATGGTACTCAATAGGTGGCCAAGCCGTTGTTTTTGATCGATTCCCGCTACGGCCGAAGCAATAGCAAAAAATATTAACGGGATAACGGCTGTAAAGAGTAAATTCAGGAAAATATCACCAACTGGCTTTAGCTGCTCAACAATCTGTGGGAAAAACAAACCGACAAGACTACCGATAAAAATCCCCAAAAGCAATAAAAGAATATTGCTATAGTTTTTAAAAAAACCATTAAGCTTGCTGTTCATACAAACTAAAGTAATGGTTTTTTTAAATTTAATTACTATGTGTGCTTAAGTAGAAGATAAAAATAGCTGAAATAAAAATTAGGGCATTTTTAAACGTCTTTTCTGCTTTAAGAGAATTTGCTCCTTAAAGCAGCTAATTTAGTTGCCATATCGGTTTCCGGCATCTTCCGATCTTGTTTATTCCTTACCTTTTTATCCTGGGTCTTTGTAGAGACAGCTGGTTTTTCGGTCCTCATACTTAATGAAATCCGATTTCGCTGGGCATCTACTTCCAATACGGTAACTTCTACTTGCTGATGTACTTTTACAACTTCGTTCGGATCCTTTATGAACCGATTGGCTAACTGACTAAGATGCACTAGTCCGTCTTGATGAACACCGATATCTACAAAAGCACCGAAATTGGTAATATTAGTAACAATACCCGGTAATTTCATGCCTACTTTTAAATCGTTTACCGTATGTACGCCATCTGTAAAAGAAAAGGTTTCGAATTTCTCCCGTGGGTCTAATCCCGGTTTGGATAATTCAGATAAGATGTCATTTAATGTAGGTAAGCCTACTTCGTCTGTAATGTATTGCGTTAAGGGAATGTTTTTACGTAACTGCTCATCCGTCAGCAAATGCGTTACCTGACAGCCCATATCCTTGGCCATGGTTTCTACCAATGGATACCGTTCTGGATGGACTGCACTGGCATCCAAAGGATTCTCAGCCCCTCTGATGCGCAAAAAGCCGGCAGCTTGTTCAAACGCTTTTTCACCTAAACGAGGTACTTTTTTCAGGTCAGACCTCCGTTTAAATGCACCATGCTGATCACGATAAGCAACAATACTTTGTGCCAAAGCGGGGCCTAAGCCCGAAACATAAGACAACAATTGCTTTGATGCGGTATTAAGCTCCACTCCTACCGCATTGACGCAGCTGATGACCGTATCGGCTAATGATTCCTGCAACTGATGCTGATCAACATCATGTTGGTATTGACCTACACCGATAGATTTCGGGTCAATCTTCACCAATTCAGCCAAGGGATCCATTAAACGTCTGCCAATGGATACCGCTCCTCTTACCGTAATGTCATAATCTGGAAATTCTTCCCGTGCTACTTCAGAGGCGGAGTATATGGAAGCACCACTTTCATTAACCATCACCAATACGACATTGGCAAGGTCAAGTTTCCGTACAAAATCTTCTGTTTCGCGACCTGCCGTGCCATTACCAATAGCAATGGCCTCTATTCGATATTGGGTGACCAGTGTTTTAAGCTCATGTGCCGCTTCTTCAGCTTTATAAGCACCGTTATGCGGATATACGGTTGTATTGACTAACAGTTTACCTTGTTCATCTAAACAGACCACTTTACACCCGGTACGAAAACCTGGGTCTATCGCTAAAATGCGCTTGCTCCCCAAGGGGGCTGCCAATAATAGTTGACGGGCGTTTTCTGCAAATACACGTATAGCCTCCTCATCTGCACGCTTACGCGTAATTAACCGCACTTCGGTTTCCATGGACGGTTTTAACAAGCGTTTAAAACTATCTTGAATGGCTAAGGCCACCTGTTTAGATGCCTCATTTGCTGCCTTAACAAAACGATCATGCATGTAGGTTATGGCTTCTTCTTCGGGCACCTCAACATCCAAAAACAACAATTGCTCTTTCTCTCCCCTACGCATGGCTAAAATACGATGAGAGGGAGCTGTTTTTAAGGGTTCTCTCCAATCGAAATAATCTTTATATTTTCCTGCTTCCGTTTCTTTTCCAGGAACGACCTTCGCCACAAAGGAACCTTTTTCCATAAAGAAGTTACGCATTTGCGTACGTGTTTCCGCATGTTCAGCAAAAAACTCGGCCAAAATATCCCGCGCACCAGACAAAGCTTCCTCTACGGTGTTTACCCCTTTATCTGCCATTACGTAGCTCGCTGCCAAACCAGCTACATCGCTTAGGTTCTGCTGCAGTAAGGCTTCTGCTAACGGTTCTAAACCTTTTTCGCGTGCCACGGAAGCCCTGGTTTTACGTTTAGGTTTATACGGCAGGTAAATATCTTCCAGTATGGCCATACTTTCCGCCGCAGCTAATTTCTCCTCTAACTCCGGACTAAGTTTTCCCAACTCGGTAAGTGATTTTATAATCGCTTCTCGGCGTTTGTCTACATCGCGTAACTTTGCAATGCTGTCTCGTATTGCTGCTACTTGTACTTCATCTAAACTACCCGTCAGTTCTTTACGGTAGCGTGAAATAAAAGGAACAGTAGCTCCTTCTTCCAATAATTGAATCGTTGTGCGCACCTGCCGTTCATGTATAGACAGCTCTTGAGCAATACGTTGTTCGTGTGTTACTGACATAAAATAAAATTTAGCTGCAACTGATTTCCATGGCTGATACAACAATCAGTCGCTGCCGCGAATTTGGGGCATTTCCGTGTAAGAACCAAGTAATAATTTTCAACAGCAGGAATGATTCCTTTATTGGACACCAATAGCCAGTATTAGAGCGGCACAAGCTAGGGAAGGTTGTTTCTTGATAAACAACGTCAACAAAAAATCGTAAAAAAACCCTCTTCGTGAGGGTTAGTCTTTTTAGCGAAATGAATTAATGGCTGTTCTCTTCGGGTTTCTTGCTTAAATCGATGGTCGAAGCTACTTCACTCCCATCTTCTTCAGGTGCCCCCACATCTGCACCTGCATTAGGTTGTTCTTCCTTGTGGCCTCCATAATAATCGGGTTGCCGATTTCCACCATCGCTATAGTCATGCTGGTCAGTAGGAGCTGAGCTGGAATTGTTTGCTGCATAAGAACCGCTATTCGATTCTGATACATCTAAATCTTTACCGAAATTATTGATCTGATCATTGATATCCCGCTTGATGGATTCTGACGCATCTTTGAATTCCCGAATGCCTCTTCCTAAACCACGAGCTAATTCTGGAAGTTTTTTACCTCCAAATAAAAATAACGCCACCAAGAGGATAAGCATCATTTCCGACCCGCCTATATTCAAAAATAACAGTACCGAACTTAACATCATATTACTTGTTTAAGCAAGAGACAAACTTAGTAAAAAACTACTTATCCCCGCAAATGAATAGTCAAAGCTATTAAAATTTTACATAGCAAACGAATGATTAGAAAAATCTAATCCCTATCTGGTTATTGGTTACTCGTTTTTCGCTCCTCGCCTTTTTTGAATAGCTCATGCATTTGAATTAATTTATCCGTTTTCTTCTGATGTTCTTTCAAAAGATCAATACGTGCAAAAACAGACCTATCTACAAACAATATGGGGTAAGGCCCGAACAAGCAACAATTATTGACGAACAACGAATCAGACAGTCCTATTCACGTCCCACTGTTCCAAATAATCCGCTACCCTACGTACAAACATTCCTCCCAGTGCCCCATCAACGACACGATGATCGTATGATAGCGATAAATAGAGCATATGTCGAATAGCAATAACATCACCATATTCGGTCTCCAATACCGCAGGTTTCTTGGTAATGGTACCTACAGCTAAAATGGCTACCTGCGGTTGGTTAATGATCGGTGTGCCCATCATATTACCAAAAGAACCAATATTGGTTAACGTAAATGTGCCGTTTTGTGTATCGTCTGGTTTAAGCTGGTTATTTCTTGCACGGTTAGAAAGATCATTCACGGCTTTGGTAATACCAGTCAAGCTTAAATGCCTGGCGTTTTTTATTACCGGAACAATCAAATTACCATTCGGCAAAGCGGTGGCCATCCCGATATTGATATCATGTTTCATGATAATCTGCGTTCCTTTTACCGAAATATTAACCATCGGAAAGTCTTTTAACGCCTTGACTACTGCTTCAATAAAAAGAGGAGTAAACGTTAACTTTTCGTTTTCCCGCTTTTGGAAATCATCCTTTACCCGATTGCGCCAATTCACTATGTTCGTTACGTCTGCTTCAACAAAGGAACATACATGGGGTGCAGTTTGTACACTGTGTACCATGTGTTCGGCTATTAAACGCCGCATCCGGTCCATTTCGATAATTTCGTCTTTTCCGGAAATAGGTATTGCCGGAGATTCAGTCGATTTAACTGATGGTGTAATTACTGTCTGATCCTTGATTGTACTTTCTATTGGCCTTTCATTGCGCTTTGCCAAATAATCCAACAGATCTTGCTTAGTCAGTCGTCCTTCCAATCCAGAGCCCTGTAAACGCTCTAATTCTTCCAAAGGAATACCTTCCTCCTGTGCTATATTCCGCACCAAGGGAGAATAAAAACGACCGGAGATTGCGTCTCCTTCGCTAGGGCTAGCGATGGTTTCTTTCGCTGTTGAAGTAGTACTTAAGGTCTCTTCTGTTTCATCTTGTTGCTCGCTACCATTGTCCTGCAGATCTGCATCATCACCTTCCACTTCTAATACAGCCAAGACATCACCTACTTGGGCAACCTCATCTTTATTAAAACGAAGTTCCAGCAACTTGCCTTTTACAGGCGAAGGAACTTCAGTATCCACTTTATCCGTTGCAACTTCCACAACAGTTTCATCAACCGCTACATCGTCTCCAGGTTGTTTTATCCAGTTTACAATCGTAGCTTCCAATACGCTTTCACCCATTGCGGGAAGAAGTAAATGATACTTAGCCATAATTTATTTCAATTAAATTGTCTACAGCAGCAAGTTTTTACAATTATACTTAAAAAAACATGTAATACAGAATAATATTTGCCATTATTAAACAAAAGCGTTATTAACTCCGCCATCCTACTTCATCCTTCAATAAGTAAAATAGTAGTACCAAAGCATTGGCGGCTGATCGTTCAATATTGGCTAAGCGGACATTACCAAAATGAAATAATTTTGCTTTCGCCCCATGTTTTCCCGCCAGGGCTATCCAGACGGTTCCTACAGGCTTTTCCACAGAACCGCCATCCGGGCCGGCTATACCGGTAATTGCAATACTGTAATCTGCGCCAAAACGCTGTTGCGCACCTATAGCCATCTCTAATGCTACTTGTTCACTTACGGCACCAAACATACGTAGCGTTTGCTCTTGTACACCGAGTAGCTGCATCTTCAGTTCGTTACTATAAACGATGCCGCCCCCTTTAAAAACAGCACTACTACCTGGTAGACTCGTCAGTAGATGCCCCAAATATCCGCCTGTACAACTTTCCGCCACTGTTAATTGCAATCCCGCTTCCTGCATCACGTCTAAAATCTGCTGCTCCAGTAATACATCACCAAATCCCACCCGATAAGATTCGGTAAGTGAAATCAACTTCTGCTCTTCGGCATCTATAGCTGTTAATAGCCGGTCCTTGTCCGAGCCTATTGCGGTTAACCGAAGTTTCACTTGTGCATATTTAGGCAAGTAAGCCAAATGAATATTAGGAGGCAATTGTGCTTCAAATGAAGCCAGTTGCTCTGCCAAAAAGGATTCACCAATCCCAGCGGTACGTATAGAGCGGTGTACGATCGTCTGTTTTGTTGGCAATTTCCGTAGCCGCGGTAATACCTCCGCCTCCATGAGATACTTCATTTCGGTAGGAACGCCGGGCATAATGACATATATTTTTCCTTGTCTAGCAATCCACATTCCAGGTGCAGTGCCTGTTTCGTTGTGTAAGACTTCTGCATTAGCCAATACATCCGCTTGTTGCCTATTGGTCTCCAGCATCGGCCGATCCAATCGTTTAAATAGCTGTTCGACATGCTGAAGTACGCGTTCATCGCGGTACAGCGACGTATTAAAAAAGGATGCCAACGTTTGTTTGGTCACATCATCTTGAGTAGGACCTAAACCGCCCGTAGACAGGATAAGATCCGCGCGTGTACCGGCTAATGTTAGCGCTTCCTGAATAGCCTCTGGTTTATCCGCAATTGAGCTAATCTGTATGACATCAATCCCTAAGGCATTGAGCTGCTGAGCCATCCATGCCGAATTGGTATCGACAATTTGCCCAATTAAAATTTCATCCCCTATGGTTATGATCGCTGCTTTCATGTGCTAATGAAAAGTAAGAATTCAAAAGTAAAAAAGCCATATCTAGTTGTGTTTGTTTAATCATCAACTTTCCACCCTTATACTTTACACCTCATACCTCTTAAACGTATCACGTACAACTCAAAAGCTTTTGACTAAAAACTATTATAATAATCGTTCCGTTTGGTTAACTTCAAATCCTGCAAAATAGATGCTTTCACCCGCAATGTGAATGTATAACTTCGATAGGTACCAAAGGGGACCCACCCAAAGGACATATCCCAACAGTGCAAATCACGGTAGATATTAAACTGGGTCATACTGATTTTCTTTGCTTGAAAATCATAGCCACTATTGTACTGTATTTTCCATTTGGGCGTGATCGAAAAATCACCGTGAAGGTTAATGGTACTGGTGATCGTTGATTTCGCAAAAGGCTTACTATATTGAAATGTAAACGATGCAGCAATATTCCAAGGAATATTAAAATCAACAAATGCATTCGGATCACTGCTGATCCGGGCTAGCTCCTGTTGCTGTTCGGGAGTCATATTCTCTTTCCCTTTATCCAGTTCATCGAGCTTATTACCTCGACTTTTAGCCGCAGCAGGATTAAAGCTAAAATCGGTAGACAAACCAATTTGGGTTAGACGAGCAAGCTGTCCGCCTTTAATCGCATAACGATTTACCCTTCGGTAACTCTCTACATTACTACCGGGCGTTGTATATGTCTCATACTGATATGGATCGAATGTTCCATTAAAATTAATGCCTAGTTTTTGATCAAATAAAGAGGTACGTCCCGAAAAACTAATTGTTGAAAGTTTGAATGAATCCGCTGCCATATTGTAATTCCCACTAAAGGTCAATCCTTGTAAAATAGGCACCTTTTTATATCCCGTTCCAGTCGTATCGTCCTCACTTTTTACCTTTGCTTCAATCGTATTATCCAATGAAAAACCAATCCCCATCGACCTACCAGCGCCCGGAGTTCCATAAACAGCATTCTGAAAAATAGAATACTTCTGAGGAGTTATTCCGTCACTACCATCGGCATACTTCTCCGTTCGGTAAAACCCATATTTATTGTCTGAAAAATCCGGTCGGTAATTAAAATTAATAGAAGGCGTCATTACATGTCGAATAGCCGCCAGTTTACCTTTGAAGTTTTTCTGCCCATAAATTTTGGTAGAAAAACCACTGGAAAGGCTATAATCATATGCCCGGTTAAAACCCTGAACGGTATCCGTTATTTCTTTATAACCAGACGGACTATTATCAAAATATTTGCGAATCGATTGGAAATACCATCTTTCTGTATAGTTAACGCTCGTATTGAATTGAAAATACTTGGCCACATTTAAAGATAAACTCACGGGAATATTATGCTGAATACCGTTCTGCATTTTTCCCAAAGTCTCTTTTTTAAACAATAGGCTGTCTTTTGTATTTAACGAGTTCTTTCCTTGCATGCTGTAGCCCATGGTAATGCGCTGATACCATTTTTGCTCACCTACCCTATCTTTCGAATCAAAAGGATTGAACGATGCTACGGTTAGGTTTACCGTTGGTAGCTCTAAATTTAGATCGCCTGTAGCAATACTTTGCCGGTGACTAAAGCTTGAAGTAAAATTCACTTTTCCATCGGCAAAGGTCTTTCCATAAGCGATACTCGAAGACATTTCGTTTCTTGTTGTCTGATTATAATCGTAAGAACCCCCAGCGGCGGTATTGGAAAAATAACTACCGGTACCCGCGTTTACACTCGCACTAAACGTAGTTCCCGGATTAGCTTCCTGTCGTTGCGAGTGATTCCAGGTAATATTGAAATCTTTAGCACGCGAAAAACCCGGTGTATTCTCCTCTCCATTTTTGGTATAGGCATAACGTATTGAAAACCCACCATCGTACTTATAATTCTTTTTGTAGCGTGTACGGATATTCGTTTCCCACGACCCTTTCGTATAAAGATTAGCCCGTATTTCTGCATCCCAATAGTCATTTAGGCCAATATAGTAACCACCATCGCGCAGAAAAAAACCACGGCTATAATCCTCACCAAAAGCTGGAAATAAAATCCCCGATTGCCTTTTGTTCGTTTTCGGAAAAAAGCCAAAAGGTATCATAATAAAACGCAGCGGTACATCTTCAATCACTAAGTAGGCGCTCCGAGAAACCACCTGATTCTCCGTAAGGATTACTCGACTCATCTGAATTCCAAAATGGGTATGTGGTTGAGGTAGGTTACAAGTACTATAAAAACCATGGCGGATAAACTGCTCATTATATTGGTTTTTCTTTATTTTCTCGGCTTGAATAGACGCGCCATCCATCTCCGTAAAAACGCCATAGGTAAAACCTTTCCCGGTATCAAAATTATAACGCAGCGAATCGACGGTTACCGGTGGTTCATTACCACTTTTGAATATTGGTCGCCCACGATACTTCCCATTATGGTCTACCAGTCCACTGGCAAACATAATATGGGTATTATTATCGATGCGAATATAGTCTGCTGTAAGCTCCATATCCTCATACTTAATTTTGGCTTTACCATAGAGATGGAGTTGATTGTTTTTCCGATCTGTCCGTGTTGAATCTTCGGCATTGCTGAGTACAACCGATTGAAGTCCGTCACTCTTTTTTGTACTATCCCGCTTTACTGAATCTACACGTGTCGAATCTCCCAAAGTAGAGTCCTGCCGTATAATTAAAGGTTTTCTGGATAGGGTATCCCGAATCTTATAAGAAGTATCTTGTAGCGTAGAATCCTGAGGTCCATCGACCAATCGCTTCCTGAGTCCATCATTTTCAATAAACTGCTGCCCTGAAGCCATAAGAGGCATCATTACGAAAACGAATAAAATATATTCAAAAAAAATGCGAACAGACTTCAAATTTGACAACGAATATTATTTTTGCAGTACAGTAAATTAAAGGCGCCCAAAATTAGTGAAAGCATTATCAGCTTGCAATAGCTAAACTGTTTTCCTATAACAGATTTTTATCGGCAATTGCTACAAAATATTGCTCACGTGTGGGATTTATTAGTAATATCATACAATAAGATTAACTTTATAGCATTATATATTAAAAGAACAAATTTGGATGATTATAGATATATCTAGGCTTGCAATGGCCATTTGTTTTCTTTGTTTATTACACATACCAACGCAAAGTTCGGCAAATAAGTATGATAACCCATATAAAATACGAACAATTGTTATCGACCCAGGTCACGGAGGTAAAGATGGGAACACGCATGGTTCTTTTTCCAAAGAAAAAGACATTACCTTAGCTGTCGCATTAAAGTTGGGTAAGGCGATAGAACAGGAAATTGAGGGTGTTAAAGTCATTTACACCCGAACAGATGATAGCTTCGTTGAATTATATGAGCGGATCAACATTGCCAACAAAAACAAGGCGGATTTGTTTATATCCTTACATTGCAATTCTATGCCCAATATCAGAAGACGTGTCGTTTCCCATTATGCGCGAAACAGCAAAGGAAGACGATACCCCGTTTACAAAACAGTGTATGCACAGAACACGTCTGTAAATGGAGTGGAAACATTTGTTTCCGGTTACGGTCGTTTGGATGAACAGGATGTTGCTGTACGAGAAAATGCGTCCATGCTCTTGGAAGAGAACTACAAAGAGAACTATGACGGTTTTGATCCAAATGACCCTGAGAGTTATATTATTTTTTCGCTTATGAAAAATCAATACCGCGATCTGAGTATTAAATTTGCTTCTTATATTCAAGCGGAATATATTAAATCTAATCGCGTTGATCGTGGTGTTAAAGAACAAAGCTTAGCCGTGCTCGCCCGGGCAGGAATGCCTGCAGTACTTACCGAAATGGGCTTTATTAGCAATCCGGAAGAAGAACGTTACATGAATTCGGCAGAAGGGCAGGCAGAAATTGTAAATAGTATCGTAAACGCCATCAAAAATTACAAAAAACAGCTAGAAAACTGATGTATAAGATAAAGTTAGTCATTGCGCTACTCATTAGCACCTTATCCTTACAGCTATTATTTGCAGCGGAACCTCCTACCCATCCGATATTAGTTAACCAGCAAAGTTATCGTATTCGAACCATTGTTATTGACGCTGGTCATGGTGCCCACGACCCGGGCACTAAAGGTCGGATTTCTGTGGAAAAAAATGTCGCCTTACAAGTTGCCTTGAAATTAGGCAGGGCCATTCAGCAAGAGCTGAAAGATGTTAACGTGATTTATACCCGTACAACGGATGTATTTATACCGCTATATGAACGCATTGGTTTAGCAAATAAGAAAAAAGCCGACTTATTTATTTCTATCCATTGCAATTCCATGCCGAATACCAAAAAAAGGATTGTAACGGGCTACAGACGAAGAAAAGGTAAACGAATACCTATTTACCGAACAACGTATACGCAGAATACCACCACACGTGGTACGGAAACCTTCGTTTCCGGATACGGCAGGCTCTCCGAGCAGGACGCCGCGGTACGAGAAAATGCGTCTATGTTATTGGAAGACAATTACAAGGAGAATTATGAAGGTTTTGACCCCAAAGATCCGGAAAGTTATATCATTTTTTCATTGATGAAAAACGCCTACCGTGATCAAAGCATTAAACTGGCATCTTTGGTACAGGAACAATACATCAAGTCTGGTAGAGAAAGCAGAGGAGTAAAAGAACAGAGTTTGGCCGTATTAGCCCGCGCAGGTATGCCTGCTATATTAACGGAGATTGGCTTCATCAGTAACCCGACAGAAGAACGTTATATGAATTCGGCTGAAGGGCAGTCGACCATCGTAACCAATCTATTAAATGCAATTAAAAACTATAAAAGGCAGGTGGAGAATTAAGACCCTGTTAAAAAATATAAGCTGCAAATTTAGACAAGCACTAAACAAATTAATGGACAACTTGTTCCTAGTACAGAAATACTCGGTGACAACGTTATTTTTTAGAACTTAAACGAAACGGATGAAGATTTCTAACGAAACCAAAGTCGGCATCTTAGCTACCGTAGCCATTGCCGTGCTCATTATTGGTTATAGCTTTTTAAAGGGTAATGACGTTTTCAGTAGTGAAAATACGTATTATGCTACTTATGATCGGGTAGATGGATTGAGCGTCTCCAAACCTGTAATGGTTAACGGTTATCAAATTGGACGCGTTTCAAAAATGCAATTACTGCCGGACGGCAACATTCTGACGGAATTTAAAATTAAGCACGACTATGCTATCCCTGCGAATACCGTTGCCAGAATAGCAAGTACCGATCTCTTGGGAGGAAAAGCTATTGTATTTGAATTAGGAGATAGTCAATTGTATGCCAATGATGGCGATACGCTACAAGCAAATATTCAACGGAATATTTTAGAACAGGTAGAACCGGTGCAAAAAAAGGCAGAAGCTGTTGTTGCCGTACTGGATTCCGTCTTATCTTCCATAAATAATACCGTAAATGCTGATTTTCAGCGCAATTTTAATCGTAGCATTGCTAGTATTGCGAATACGCTGAACACCTTGGAACATACTTCTGCGCAAGTGGATGCCATTGTAGGTACACAACGCACCAAATTAGCCAACATCTTGAGTAATGTAGAATCCATCTCTGCTAATTTCAAGAACAACAACGAAAAGATCAATAATATTCTGGGTAATCTAAATACGGTAACGGATCAGGTAGCCAAAGCGAACTTCCAACAAACCATTTCCAATGCGAATGCGGCTGTTGCCGATTTCCAAAATATCATCGACAATATTAATAACGGAAAAGGATCCGTTGGTCTGTTATTAAACGATGATAAACTGTATGACAATTTAAATAATGCTTCGAAGAACTTGGACAACCTGATGATTGATCTTAAGCAAAATCCACATCGATATGTACACTTCTCGATTTTTGGAAGGAAAAGGGATTAGTTAATGTGATAATTATAATTAGCTAATTGGCTAATTACTAAATTTCAAAGGTCTGCCCTTCTATGGCAAGCAACGTATTTTCAAATACCGTCTTGCTTTCTAACAATAGGGGTTGTAGGTCTTTATATCTTGCTGAAAAATGACCAATCAGCAATTGCTTAGCCCCTACCTTTTTCGCGATTTCCCCTGCCTGCAATGCTGTTGTATGAAAGGTTTCTATAGCCCTATCGATCATCTCATGTAAAAATGTTGCTTCATGATAGAGTAAATCAACCGACGTAATATAGGGCCAATAACTAGGAGTATTGACAGTATCCGAGCAAAAAGCATAACTTTTAGGAGGTGGCGCAGGTGTTGTCAGATCTATCGCCCGATGCAGTTTACCCTTATTATCCGTATAGTCTATTCCCTGTTTCAGTAGGGGATAATAGGTCGTGGGGATGTCTAAGGATTCGACGAGTGCTCTATTAATTTTAGGAAGTCGCTGTTTTTGTTTAAAAACAAAACCCGTGCAATTGATGCGATGACTTAATGGAAAGCTTTGCACATCAAAATTGGTGTCTGCTAAAATATATGCTGCGTGATTAGGGTTAGTTGCTTTAAAGATGAGGTTATAACGCAGTGTCGTCTCGGCATAATGTAACTGCAAATCGATAATTTCTTGCAGACCTGCAGGTCCGAATAGGTACAGATCCTCCTTTCGTCCATTCAAGTGCATAGAAGAAATTAACCCTACCAGTCCTAAATAATGATCTCCATGTAAATGAGATATAAAAATATACTTTATTCGGTTAACCTTAAGTCCATAGCGTTGCATCTGCAACTGGGTTCCTTCACCACAATCTATTAAGCTGATGGTTTCATTACAATTAAGGATTTGAGCAGTATGGTTTCGTCCGTACAAAGGTGTTGCCGAGTTACTGCCCAATATGGTTACCTCAAACCTCATTCCTCGTCGGTTGCCACTTGTCCTCTAAATTCCTTCTCCAATTCTTCCATAAAAATAAGATCTTCTGCCTCATTGTTTGTTGGCACAAGATGCAATACCTCCTTTAAGTTAGATAATTCAATTAGCCGCACAATTTCTTCGTTTGCACAACAAATGACAAAAATACCACCTGCCGCATGACATAATCGATGTGCTGTCAGCGCACATCTTAAGCCAGATGTATCTGCACTTTTTACGTGGCTTAAATCCAACACAATATTGCGTTGACCGTCTGTATTTAATAAAACAAATTCAGACTTAATTTTCGGTGCAGTAACACCATCCAACACTTCTTCATGAGGGGTAATTGCTACGTAACGCTCATGCCTATCAATTGTAAACTTCATATCTTTTGGTTTGGTTATCACACTAGCTCTTGAAGAGCTTTGCTTATATTATTTTCGATCCGTTCCACCAAGTGATCTATCGGATGGTGGACAAATTTTTCTCCTGTAATGTGTTCGTATAGTTCAATATATCGATCTGAAATAGAAGCTAAAAGTTCATCATCCATTTCAGGTACTGTTTGCCCTTCTTTTCCCTGAAAACCATTTTCTATAAGCCATTTACGAACAAACTCTTTAGATAATTGGCGTTGTGGCTTTCCTGCTTTTTGTCGTTCTTCGTATCCATCTAGATAAAAATACCTCGACGAGTCTGGTGTATGGATTTCATCAATTAGGATAATCTGGTCGCCTACTTTTCCAAATTCATATTTAGTATCTACCAAGATCAGTCCTTGAGCAGCAGCAATTTCTGTGCCCCGTTTAAAAAGTGCTTGGGTATATTGTGCTAACTTTTCATAATCTTCTTCATTAACAATACCCTTTTTCAGAATCTCTTCCCGCGAAATATCCTCGTCATGTCCGAAAGCAGCTTTGGTTGTGGGGGTTATAATAGGTGTTGGAAGTTTATCATTCTCCTGAAGTCCCTCGGGTAATGGCTCACCACATACCGACCGTTTTCCTGAAGCATATTCTCGCCACGCATGTCCAGAAAGATAGCCACGAATGACCATTTCTACTTTAAATGGCTCAGCAATTTTACCTATCGTTACACAGGGATCAGGTACATTAATTACCCAATTTGGCACGATATCTTCTGTTGCCTTTAAAAATTTAGCTGCGATCTGATTCAATACCTGTCCTTTATAAGGTATTGCCTCCGGCAAAACAACATCAAACGCAGAAATCCGATCGGATACAACCATGGCCAAATACCTATCGGCAATCGTATAGACGTCACGAACTTTACCTTTGTAAAAGCCGGTTTGATTTGGAAAATGAAAATGCGTTTCTTTTATTGCGTTCACTGTGTTCAATTAAAAAGTAAAAATTCAAAAGTAAAAAGCTATAGACTGTAGGCTATAGGCAGTAAGCCATAAGCATCAAGACATTCTTAAGTTATAAGTTTTACGTCATACGTTTTAAGTACTTAAAGCTTAATTGCTGCTCCTGCAACTGCTACTTTAATAACTTCTCACAACTCATGTCTCAAATCTAACATCAAACATCTAGATATCTCCGTAAGCCTCTAAAATTCGCTTCACGAGTTTATGCCGGACAACATCGCCTCCGCTTAAATAAATAATGTCTATTCCTTCGATATTATCTAAAAGTTTTAACGCACTATTTAGACCAGACTGTTGCTTTTTGGGCAAATCTATTTGCGTCACATCACCGGTAACAATAAATTTTGCGGTGGGTCCCATACGTGTTAAAAACATTTTTAACTGCATATCCGTTGCATTTTGTGCTTCATCTAGAATAACAAAACAATTATCTAAGGTACGACCACGCATAAAAGCCAGTGGAGCCACTTCTATTGTCCGATTTTCCAAATAAATCTTTAACTTCTCAGGCGGAATCATATCGTCGAGCGCGTCATATAAAGGCCGTAGGTAAGGATCTACTTTTTCTTTCAGATCGCCCGGAAGGAACCCTAAATTCTCTCCCGCCTCCACCGCGGGACGAGTTAAAATAATCCGTTTGATTTCTTTATTCCGTAAAGCTCTGACAGCTAACGCAACTGCCGTATACGTTTTTCCTGTTCCAGCAGGCCCAATCGCAAAGAGGATATCGTTCTTCAGAATGCTTTCCACCATTTTGCGTTGGTTGGCCGTACGGGCTTTAACAACAATACCATTTGGCCCAAATACAATGGGTTCTCCACCAAATGGGGCCGCTGCTTTTTCCACCACACTTTCTCCCGTTACTACTGCCGGTGTAGCACCTAATATCGTTTCAATATCATTGTAACTAACGTGATTATATTTTTCTAAATGGCTAACAATAGCGTCAAATTTACTTTTAAATATACCCGCCTCTTCTCGATCCCCTAAAACTTTCAGTTCAGTACCTCGTGCCACTAGTTTAAGTTTGGGAAAATATTTTCTGATCAACTCAAAATGTTCATTCTGCGCGCCCCACAATATCGCAGGATCCACCTGATCTAATGTAATTCGTAATTCGTTCAAATTTTATGCTCGTTAAATTTTCATCTACCAACCTGTTTTCAAATTTATTTATCTATTTCGTTAATCTTTACGAATGGATAATTTCTTTCTCGCCTAGCGATAACGGCTTCATGGATTTTTTATATTTTTGAAAATATTCACAACTAAATATGAAAAATTCCTATTAGGTTTGCACCTTTAAATCCCTACGCAAGATTACTAATTATCGTGGATAAAAAAAAGTATTTGTGCTTAGGCAAAACGATGGGATAAAAAACAAGCGGACTGAGATATCGATATGGGCATTATAACGTTAACCACAGATTTAGGACATAAAGACTTTTATCAAGCGGCGCTAAAAGGAAGCATTATTAGCCTTTACCCTACGGTACGTTTAGTAGATATTTCGCACGATATCGCCCCTTTCAATATACAGCAAGCTGCGTTTGTTCTAAAGAATGCTTATCGCTATTTTCCAAAGGATACGGTTCACCTTATTGGTATCGATTCTGTTTTTAACAAAGACACACGGTACCTTGCAGTTAAATATAAAGGACATTATTTTGTAGGTGCGGATAATGGCATCTTTTCCCTTTTATTCGATGATGATGAACCCGAGAAAGCCGTTGAGCTTAATATTATGCAAGATCTTCGGTTTCTGCATTTCCCACTAACGGATATTTTTGCAAAAGCGGCTACCCACTTAGCAAAAGGAGGAACCATGGGGGATATTGGAGATCCTATAGAGTCCTTGGTTAAACGAATGGTAATTCAGCCTATTATTGATGGCGATACCCTGCGAGGAAGTGTCATTTATATCGATTCCTTCCAAAATGTCGTCACGAATATCAATAAAGAGCTCTTTAATAGCATTCAAAAAAATAGGGATTTTGAGTTGTTTTTTAGGCGTAATGAATCCATTAAACAATTGAGCTGGCACTATAATGAAGTTCCAGAAGGTGAAAAATTATGCCTTTTTGGCATTAGTAACTACCTCGAAATTGCAATCAATAAAGGAAACGCCAGCGGGCTCTTAGGCTTACAGGTAGGTGATATTATCCGAATTGAGTTTAAGTCGTAAGTATTATTTATACGTTTTAAGAGGTAGAAGATAAAAGGGAGAAGGCGTCTGAACGCTGACGATTAAACATGAAACAGATTTGCACGAGCAGCAACAGTAGCAGTAATTAAGCTTTATGCATTAGGTTATATGCTTTAAAACTTATTAGAACTTATTACTTAAAACTTAGAACTTTTTAATTCCTTTACATGAAAACCATATCCTTTATCTGCATAACTTTCTTGATTTCCAATTATTGCCTAGCGGCGACAAAGGCAGATAGTACAGCTTATGAGAAGCAACGCGAACGGGTTAACCAGCTCTTAGATCAACGCCACCAGCGTTTTGGCGAGTTTGATGCGAGCCTTAAGGCTCGGACAGGTATCTTTGGATTAAAAAGAAAAAAGGACATGCAAGCCTCTATCGATATCTTAAAGGAAATTGTCTTAACCGACAATAATATATTTAAGGAAACCAAAGCGCTATTAGACTTTAAAGATCTGGAAAAGCAAGCGATAGCCGGTCAAGCCTCCGAATCTGGAGAACGCATTACCGGCTATATTAATACCATCAGCAAGCTACAAAGGAACCAAGATAAAATGGAACAGGAAATAAGTGTTTTACAGAAACGTAACATTGTTTATCTCAACCTTTTATTATTTGCTTTTCTAGGAATTGTAATATTGACCTTTATACTGGTTAAACGCTTAAAAAATTGACGTTAACGTGATAGGCTAACTCGCTATTGTCTTTACCTTTGCCTATTAATTTTGTAAAAGAAAACACTGACAAACTTGATTAATGGCACGTGCTCGATTAAATAGTGGAAATGATGTAACAGATGAACTACCTAAAACCAAAATCAACAAAGCTTCTTTAACTAATGTAGGTAAACTGCTTCAATACCTGAAACCCTATCGTTTCAAATTTGCTTTAGGCCTATTTTTTCTATGCCTATCTAGTGTTGCTTTGTTAGCCTTTCCGGCTTTGTTAGGTGGTATGGTAGATGCCGCACAAGGCAAACAAAGTTTAACGTTTATCCCTGCTAACATAAAAGCGATAGGCACTATTGCTTTTATTATTTTGGCATTTCAATCCTTTGTCTCTTTTTTCCGGATCAGGCTCTTTGTAGAAGTAGCCGAGAAAACACTGGCAGATATCCGTCGCGATACCTATTTCAATCTCATTACGCTCCCGATGGATTTCTTCGCGAATAGACGGGTAGGCGAGTTAAATAGCCGACTATCAGCAGATCTTTCGCAAATTCAGGATACCATGACCACTACCTTTGCCGAAATGATCCGACAGGCCATCCTATTAGTAGGTGGTGTCTGTTTTTTGTTTCTGGTATCCATCAAATTAACCTTACTCAACCTTTCTATTCTACCGCTTATTGTCGTTACCGCCGTATTCTTTGGCAAATTCATCCGTAATTTATCCCGAAAAGCACAGGATAAATTAGCCGAATCTAACACCATTGTTCAAGAAACTCTTCAAGGTATTAGCAATGTTAAAGCCTTCGTTAACGAAGCATATGAAGCAAATCGTTACCAAAATTCGCTCAAGTCTGTCGTGCAGTTAGCGCTAAAAGGTGCCAGCTATCGCGGCTTGTTCGCATCATTCATTTTATTTTGCATTTTTGGAGCGGTAGTAAGTGTCATTTGGTATGGTTCGTCTCTTATTGCCCACGGTGATCTCTCCGTAGGAAACTTAACTACGTATATTATATCTTCCTTATTTGTGGCGGGATCTATGGGAAGCTTTCCGGAATTGTATGCCAATGTTCAAAAGTCTGTTGGAGCTACCGAGCGTGTCATCGAGCTGTTAGAAGAGCATCGTGAAGCCGTTTCCATCCATCAGGAAGAAAACGAAATTAAACAGAAGATCTACGGCGATCTTGCTTTTGAGCATGTAAAATTTGCTTATCCTTCCCGAAAAGAAATTACCGTGTTAAAGGATATTTCCTTTCATGCAAATGCGGGAGAAAAGGTGGCTATTGTTGGTCCAAGTGGTACTGGAAAATCAACGCTCGCCTCCCTGATCTTAGGTTTTTATCACCCTCAAGAAGGAGCGATTCTGTTCGATGGTAAAAATGCCGATCAATATAAATTAACGGATATCCGAAATCAAGTGGCCATTGTACCGCAAGATGTTTTATTATTTGGCGGATCTATTCGCGAAAATATAGCTTATGGAAAACTAGAAGCTAGTCCAGAAGAAGTTATAGAGGCAGCGAAGCGCGCTAATGCACACCACTTTATTATGGGATTTCCTGAAGGTTATGATACCCTTGTGGGAGAAAGAGGTGTTAAATTATCGGGCGGCCAACGCCAGCGGATTGCGATTGCACGCGCTTTATTAAAAGATCCAGCCATCTTAATCTTAGATGAAGCAACTTCTTCACTGGACTCCGAATCCGAACGCTTGGTACAAAATGCGCTGGAAGAGTTAATGAAAAATAGGACATCGATTATCATTGCGCATCGTCTTTCTACCATACGGGAAGCGCACCGCATCGTGGTCATCGAAAAAGGCAAGGTAGTTGAATGCGGTACCCATAACGAACTCATACAACACGAAACAGGATTATATCGCTATCTTAGCCAACTTCAACAAGAGCATGTTGGAAATTAAAAAGCTGATTAGTAGAATAGATTTATGAATTTAACCATTTGGGGAGCCGCGCAACAGGTTACAGGGAGCATGCATTTAGTAGAAGTTGGCGACTACCGCTTGCTCATTGATTGTGGACTGGATTACGAACCTTCGATACAACTGGAACATAACGACTCGTTTCCTTTTGACCCCGCTAGCATTGATGTAGTACTCCTAACACATGCCCATATCGACCATTCAGGTAATTTACCCACACTCGTTAAACACGGCTTCAATGGACAAATCCTTTGCACCTCTCCTACTGCCGCATTAAGCGAATTGTTGATGCTCGATGCCGTCAATATTTTTTTACGAAAAGAAAAACGAAAGATCAAGCGTGGCCGTAAAACCATTACGCATTATAATAAACCTCTTTACTTGCAAAAGCATGTTATGGAAGTGGTCGATCGTTTGGTAACCATACCTTTTAACCACCATTTCCAAGTCACCGGTCACATCGCTGTAACCTTTATTCCGGTGGGCCACTTATTAGGTGCAGCGGCCATTGTATTGGAAGTGGAAGAGCATGGAATAAAAAAACGCATCGCTTTTTCAGGTGATTTAGGGAGAAAGAGCTATCCCATTTTGCAAGATCCACAGCCTATTCCAGCTGTTGATTATTTGGTATGTGAATCCACCTATGGAGGGCGGTTTCATGCGGATGCCAATTTTGATGAAGTCCTCGTCAATACCATCAAAGAGACCTGTATCAACACACCGGGCAAGCTCATCATTCCGGCTTTTAGTGTTGGCCGTACACAAGCCTTGGTTTATAGCCTAAACCGTATTTTTAGCAAAGGCCTACTCCCGCCCGTGCAAATCTTTGTCGACAGTCCGCTTGCGAATTATGCTACCGATGTCTATCGTAAATTCCATCATTTGCTGAATGAAGAGGCGACAGCCTTTTATGCCCGTGAAGGTGATCAATTCGAATTTGAAAACCTGAAATACGTCGAAAATTTAGACGAAAGTAAAGCCATTTCCAACTACTACGACCCGTGTATTATTGTATCTTCAGCAGGTATGTTAGAAGGTGGGCGCATCCAGGACCATCTCTATGAAAACTTACAGAACTATTATTGTACCATCCTTTTTATTGGCTATTGCGCTAAAGGTACATTAGGGCATCGTCTATTAAGGGGAGATCCTGTAGTTAAGCTGAGGCATCGTGAATTGTCTGTGTTTGCCACGATTAAACAAACCGACTGCCTGAGTGGCCATGCAGACCATCGCGATTTAGTAGCCACTATCCGCCAGCAATCCCAAGAAACCTTAAAAAAGGTATTTCTAGTGCATGGCGATCTAAGCAGCATGCAAGCCCTCCAAGCTGATTTAAGCAATAACGGATATACTGTGGAAATTCCTGAGAAGGGGGTTACGATAGCGCTTTGAAGTCTTTCTCGGATTGGGCCCTGACTACCTTGGTAAACAATAAAAACAACAAAACAAGTTGGAAATGACGTCTAGCAGTAATTAAATAGCCCATTATATGTGACTTCATCATCATTTCTAAAAATTTCGGTTAACAGATCTAGCTAAATGGTAAATAACTGTTTTTTTTACAACAAGTTTAAACATATATCAAAACCAAAACAACTATTTACACAGAAAGATTTGTTTTTACATGAAAACCCCAATGCCTTACACCAAAATAAATAACGAAGGCTTTTATTTTGACGGATTCCCTTTCTTTTTCCAACGCTCCCATGATCACAAATCTTAAAAGAATACAAACCAAATCGGCCAGTCAACTGTTTTTGCTTTAAACACGATGCGAATGAAAAAGACATTTTTCAAAGCACTAGTCAAACTGAATAAATGGTTGCTGCCTAGCCTCATCCATCAAGATCCCAGTAGACTTACCAAAAAACAAAAAGCCATATTGGCTTGGCGCTATTGGACACTCATCAATGCGAAGTAAGAGAGCCGCTATTAAGCAATTTGGTATATTTTTCCGGGTAAGGCTACTAACAATCCACTCATTTCCAATGCTAAAAGGATCATCGCTAATTTACTAGGCAAAAGCTGGGTACCATTTGCGAGTTCGTCTACCCCTATTGATCCCTTCTGCTTTATAGCTTCATAGACCATCTTTTCTACTGGATTTTCGGGTACATTTCCCGCTGAAGGTTGTTCTTGCTCTTTTGGAATATTAAAATCCCAATCCATGAGATAGGCTAGGTCTTTCGCCGATTGGATCAAGTGTGCACGATGGGTCTTTATTAAGTAATTGCAACCTCCTGAGAAGTTTTTATAAATGTCTCCAGGGAATGCGCAAACGTCTCGATTATACGTGTTTGCCAATTCGGCCGTAATTAACGCACCTCCTTTCATGGCCGCTTCTACCACAACGGTAACATCGGCCAAACCAGCAATAATCCGATTGCGCGAAGGGAAGTTTTGCCGATCGGGATTAGTTCCCGATGGATATTCTGTTAATAGTCCACCATGGTGTAACATCTCTCGAGCAAGCCCCCGATTAGCCGCGGGGTAAATCCGATCCAGTCCATGCCCTAATACCCCAACGGTATCTATCCCCTGTTCTACACAAGCTTGATGCACATAACTATCAATACCATAAGCTAAACCACTGACAATGAGTGCACCGCTATGCTTTAGCGAGGCAATAAATTCATCGCAAATCCTTTTCCCATAGGCCGTTGCATTCCGGGTGCCTACCACACTGATGATTCGCTTACACTGCAAATCGGCATTACCTTTATAGTACAGTAACACGGGTGCATCTATACATTCCTTAAGCTTCGCTGGATAATGTTCACTTTCCCAAAATAAGGGTTGGATATGGTGTTTCTCTAAAAAGACCAGCTCCCGCTCAGCTTCTGCCAATACGTTACGATCCATTAAATTAGCAGCAAGCGTTGCTCCAATGCCTGGAATTTTCAATAATTGCTTTTTCGGTGCACGGAAAACTTCTTCCGCGCTTCCGAAGGTGATTAATAGTTGCTTGGCCAAGGCCTGACCAATACCTTTTACGCGCGTAAGTGCCAATTGGTAAATAAGTGTCATTTGAATAGGTTTATTCTAGACCGTAAAATAGCTAAAATCATCCCAATAACCAAAAATTATCTAATTTTTAATGAAATATGCTAATTTTTCATACGTAGCGTCTATTATCGTACTGCTTAGCGTAACCGCATTTTAAAAACGTGAGCGGAAGATACTGAAGGCAGTGCGTCCTTCGGATTGATTTCTACCAATCGATAAGCAAACGTAAGATACCTTATCAGGAGTCGTACCTACCTGCTTCGTACCTGCTTTGCGTAGCCAGCACTCATGCGGCCATCAAACAAGCCATCAACTGGACATTTGACCGTCTATTTAGACGATGAAGCTATTGCTTAATGACCGTTTGATGGCTTCGGAAAAGAAGAGCGTATAAAGAAAAAGTTCCTTTTTCACGAACAAACATTAACTTAGCATTAATTCCGGCTTTGGATGCAAAACAAGTACAAAAACAACAATATGAAACAATTCCCTATTGCGCTCGTCATCTCTTCTTTCTTTTTATATACCCCTATTCGCGCACAGTTCGATCCTAGCAAAATTTTCCAGCAAGATTTCTATAAATTTAAAGGAGACCCTTACCGCAGTGCAAGCGGAAAACCCGGACCACATTATTGGCAAAATCAAGCCGATTATCAGGTTAAGGCCTCCTTCGATACCACAACACTTCAGTTAAAAGGCGACGTACATATTCACTACAGCAATAACAGTCCAGATCCTTTAGATGAGCTTTGGCTGCAGTTAGATCAGAACAATACCTTAACAAATAGCCGCGCCAACCGCATGCATGATCCCAATGTGCCAGCAGATCCCACTACAGGATACCAAATTACCCAAGTACGACTCAAACAGGGTTCAGATTGGGAAACGATTCCCTATCTTGTTGATGATACCCGAATGCAGATCCGCCTAGCAAATAGACCGGTAAAGGCTGGAGACAAGATTGAGTTGGATATTCAATATACCTACGTTTTGCAAGCAAGTGGAGGTGGTGGCCGTTCCGGATATTTAGCAACTAAAAATGGGCGTATTTTTGAATTTTCCTATTGGTATCCCCGTATGTGTGTATACGATGATTACTATGGATGGAACACCCTTCCTTTCATCGGCAGCGGTGAAATGTATTTAGATTATAGTCATGTTGACTATAGCGTAACGGTTCCGGCTAATCTCGTTGTAGTTGGGGCAGGTGAATTAATTAATGGTCAGGACATTTTGAGCCAACCCGTACGGAATCGCCTCACGCAGGCGCGACAATCGGATAAAACGGTTCCAATTCGATCTGCCGCTGATCTGACCCGAGGAGTTACACAAGCAACAAAAGGGGAAGTAACCTGGCATTTTCAGATGCAGAACACGCGCGACGTGGCTTGGGCCATGTCGACTGCCTTCCTATGGGATGCAGCGAAAATTAATTTGCCCGAAGGAAAAACAGCATTGGCTCAATCAGTGTACCCACTAGAATCCACTCAAGATTCCCTCGCATGGGGTCGTTCTACCGAAATGATCAAAGCGTCTATTGAGCATTATTCGAAAAAGTGGTTTCCTTTCCCTTATACAACAGCAACCAGTGTAGCTGGTCCAGTTGGGGGCATGGAGTTTCCCGGATTAGCATTTAACCATTGGCAAGCAAAACCTTATATTATGTATTTGCTCGCTTCCCATGAAATCGGCCACACGTGGTTTCCCATGATTGTCGGTTCTGATGAACGTCGCTATCCCTTTATGGATGAAGGTTTCAACACCTTTTTAAACGTACTTGCCCAAGAAGAATTTAATGATGGTGAATTTGCACCTAAACGAGATGGCGAATATGCCCCGGGAGGAGGCAATCCAGCGGATGAGATCATTCAGGTTATTGCAACAAGCGGCGAGGCAAATACCCTTATGACCCGCCCAGATGCCATGGATCGAAAATATGTCCACCCATTGGCCTATTTCAAGTCTGCATTTGGACTAACGCTTCTTCGTGACGTTATTCTCGGGCCGGATAAATTTGACTATGCGTTTCGCCAGTATATCCACCATTGGGCATTTAAGCACCCGCGTCCAGAGGACTTCTTCCGATCTATGGAAAATGGCGCCGGCGAAGATCTGTCCTGGTTTTGGTGCGGCTGGTATTACCACAATTGGCAACTTGACCAAGCCATAAGTAGCGTCAATTATACGGATAATGAATCGACCAAGGGAATTGATATTACCGTAGCTAACCAACAGCAGATGGTCATGCCCATTTTGGTAGAAGTCAACGAAACAAATGGTAAGATTCACCAATTTACCGTTCCTGTGGAAGTATGGCAACAAGGAGCTACAACAACCTTTCACGTGCCAACAACAAGTGAAGTTACCGCTGTAACCATAGATCCACAACATCGGGTGCCGGATGTGGATCGTACCAATAATGTGTGGAAACCTAAACGTTAATAGATGGCTTTTCATTGGAAAAAACCATGGGAGAAAAAACCTCCAAAAATCGGATTAGTGCTCTCCGGTGGTGGACTACGTGGAATTGGTCATTTGGGCGCCATTAGAGCCTTAGAAGAATATGGTATCAAGCCATCCATCATCTCGGGCTGTAGTGCCGGAGCCATTATTGGCGCATGTTATGCTGCTGGTCTTTCGGTAGAAGAAATGCTGCAGATTGTTCAAAACAACGACCTATTTCCAACAAGAAGTTTGCGTTTCCGTAAAACAGGATTCCTGGATACAGGTTATCTTTCGTCGCTCATTCAAAAATATATTCCGGAAAACACATTCGAATCGTTAAAAATTCCCTTGCATGTCTCGACAACCGACATATGGTTAGCAAAAACAGTTTATATTCACAGTGGCCCTCTGGATCAGGCATTACTAGCCTCATCAAGCATTCCGTTTATATTTCCTGCTGTAACGCAAAATGGATCAACCTACTACGATGGCGGCTTGCTGGATAATCTCCCGGTTACTCCTTTGCTGGGACAATGCCATTACCTCATCGGCATACATGTTAATGCACTCGATCATCCAGCATCCGAACAGCTATCTTCCCTGAAAATGCTCGACCGTGTTATCCATTTAGCTATCGGACAAGCTGTTGTCCGAAACGCTCAAAAATGCGATCTCTTCATCGAACCGCCAAACATGTTGCAATTTGGACTATTTGATAAAAAGCAACTCATGCCTATGGTTGAATACGTCTATAACCATACCTTGGAACAACTAGCAACAAACCCTATCTTTGTACGTAGACAATAGACGTAACATACCATGCTGGCACAATTATTTGGAACTTTTTTTGGTCTTACCGCAGTAATTTTAGGTGCTTTTGGTGCCCACGCACTCAAGAAAAAATTTACACCCGAACAACAGGACAGCTTCGAAACAGGTGTCCGCTATCAGTTTTACCACGCTTTGATATTGGTCATGGTAGGATTTGCGCAAGCGGCCGGAATAATTGAAACAGGAGCTTACGTTTGGTTGTTCATCATCGGTACGATCTTATTCTCCTTTAGTATTTATGGCTTATGTCTTTCTGGTGCTTTCGGAAATAAATGGCGGTTTCTCGGGCCAATCACACCTTTAGGTGGACTATTACTAGTAGGGGGATGGCTATCGCTTTTGGTTGCTATATGCCATCACACCGGAATATAAACAATATATTTGGTGGCAAAAAAGTCTTCATGGAAATAATCCGATAGCGGGTAAAGTTCCGCCGGGAGCTTAGATTCTCGAATTTCCGCTGCTAAGTCGCCTCCCTTTAAGTATAGTATACCATTGGGTACCGCATGGACAGACTTCTTCTTAAACTTCTGTCTCACCCATGGATAAAATTCTTTTAATTGTGTAACTGCACGAGATACCACAAAATCATATTGATCGCTAACTTGTTCCGCCCGAATATGACTTGCCCGCACATTCGTTAACGCTAAGGCTTGAGCCACTTCTTTCACCACTTTAATCTTTTTCCCAATCGAATCGACTAAATGGAAATGGGTTTCTGGAAATAATATCGCCAGCGGAATTCCCGGAAAGCCCCCTCCTGTACCGACATCCAGCACATGGGCACCCGACTTAAATGTAATGAATTTGGCAATACCCAATGCATGCAATACATGCCGCTCATATAAGCTTTCAATATCTTTTCGGGAAATTACATTAATTTGGGCATTCCAATAAGCATAAAGTTCACCCAAGCGCTCGAACTGCTGCTGCTGCTGTTCGCTAAGACCAGGAAAATATGTATCAATCAGGCGTGCATCCATAGGTTTGTTCATTGTATAGTTGATTTATTTCCACGACACATGCTTTCCAAAAGAGGCACCAAGCCCTTTTATGGTGATATAGACAACATGATAGATATCCAAGAAAGGCAATCCTGTCGCCAACTTGCCAACCTGTAATTTTTTCATAATCGGTATACAGACGATTGCTAACAATAAAAGCCGTAATAGGTATCCACTTAGGGCAATATACCAATATTGGGGCTGAACAATCAATAGTGTCAAGGCTAATAAATAAAACAACAGTGTACTAGCCGCTTGAAAGCCTAAAGCAAATTTATGCTTGGTACGGTAAGCTTTTGCTGCCCCAAAATGACGTTTTTTTTGCTGTTTATATGCTTTATAAGTCCGCTTAGGTTCACTCCATACCATCGCATCAGGATGAATACAAATGGCTACATTGTCTCGAGTAGCGTTCTGGTTTACAAAGAGGTCATCATCCCCTGAGGGGATATGCATGTGTGCGGCAAAACCTTTCCCTTTAAAGAATAAACTTTTGGTATAGGCTAAGTTCCTGCCCACCCCCATGTACGCGTTTCGTTTTAAGGCAAACGACAAATAATTAAGCGCCGTTTGATAGGTTTCGTAGCGAATATAGGTATTTAAAAATCCTTTGGTTTCCACATAAGGTGAATATCCTAATACAATGGATTTTCCTGGGGTAAATTGCTGGGCCATATACCTTAACCATAGGTTAGATTGCGGAAAACAATCCGCATCCGTAAACACTAAATGTTCATACTGAGCGCCCTTCACGCCCAAAGTAACCGCAAATTTTTTACCATGGTTAAATCGTTCATGCTCAGCAATAGCAACCGTGCGAAGATGCTTATATCGTTCTTGAAACTCTTTAAGCACCCATTTCGTATCATCACTCGAACAATCATTAACCACAACAACTTCATAAAGGGGATAATCCTGCTCTAAAATTTCCGTAAGATATAAACGCAGGTTGGCTTCCTCATTTCGGGCGCAGATGATAACCGAAAGTGGTGGGTAATCAACGTCAGGAATCAAGTCCGGTGGACTATACCGATTTAAACGACCATAAACAAACAGGATATAATAGAGCTGTATGCATAAAAATAGGCCAAATAATCCCGGCAAGATATAATTAAGAGGATGTTCCAACGTATACTCGAAGTTAAACGATTATGCTGCAAACTTAGACAAAATGCTTTTGATATGCAAAGCAGATCATCTTGTCGGCATATCACAACTAGGTAATATCACAACTATTTATTAATAAATGAAATTTAACTAGATTTGCAATCTAAAAATTTATCCTGCCTTATTGGCAATACCTTACATGGCATTTACCTTACACGCAACAGATCCCTATTCAAAAGCCCGAGCGGGTGAACTTACCACTGCACATGGCACCATACAGACGCCGATATTTATGCCAGTGGGTACCGCCGGATCGGTAAAAGGTGTCCATCAATACGAATTAAAAAATGACATTAAGGCTCAGATTATTTTGGGCAATACCTATCACCTCTATTTGCGTCCCGGACTTGATATTATTCGCGCAGCTGGTGGATTGCATCAATTTAATGGATGGGATAAGCCTATTTTGACCGATAGTGGTGGCTATCAAGTGTATTCACTAACGGAAGTGCGTAAGATTAAAGAAGAGGGGGTTACCTTTCGTTCGCACATCGATGGCTCTAAACACCTTTTTACACCAGAAAATGTCATGGATACTCAACGTGTTATTGGCGCTGATATTATTATGGCCTTTGATGAATGCACACCTTATCCATGCGACTATCGCTACGCCAGCCGATCGTTAGATATGACCCACCGATGGCTTAAACGCTGTTGCGATCGCTTCGATACGACCGATCCTTTATATGGCTACCACCAAAGCCTCTTCCCTATTGTCCAGGGCTCTGTTTATAAAGACCTTCGCGAAAAATCTGCTGAAATCATAGCTTCTTTTGAACGGGAAGGGAATGCTATTGGCGGACTGTCTGTTGGCGAACCGGCAGAAGAAATGTATGCCATGACTGAAATCGTCACCAATATCTTGCCAGCAGATAAACCACGTTACCTCATGGGAGTGGGCACTCCGATCAATATTCTAGAGAATATTGCATTGGGTATCGATATGTTCGATTGCGTGATGCCTACCCGGAATGCAAGGAATGGCATGTTATTTACTAGAAAAGGAATTATCAATATTAAAAATAAAAAATGGGCAGCTGATTTTTCACCCATAGATCCTGATAGTAACTTAGCAACCGATCAACAGTATACAAAGGCCTATTTACGGCACCTCATTCATTCCAAGGAATTATTAGGCGCTCAAATTGCCACCTTACATAATCTACATTTCTATCTTTGGTTAGTGGGAGAAGCTCGTACTAAAATTAGGGAAGGAACGTTTTACGAGTGGAAGAATAAAATGGTAAAACAACTGGGAGAACGATTGTAGGGTAATTGTTGAGTAGAGAATTAGCCAATATGGCAATTAGCTAATGAACGCTAAATGCCCGTGCTATTGCTACTTAATTAATGCCTTAATACGAAATAAGGTGGTGATCGTTGTTGAGTGGTTAAAGTAGTAAATAGTAGGTAATAATAGTTAAAACGGTATGCAGGGTTTATGCTTTTCGTTTTAAGCTTTTTAATTTTGATTTTTTAATTTTTAATCTCCAGTGAACATCATCGATAAATATATTATCCGAAAATACCTAGGCACTTTTGTGTTTACCATGGCTATTTTTACGGTAGTAGCGGTGATTTTCGATATCTCCGAGCGTTTGGACGACTTCTTAAAATACCACGCTCCGCTCTCTAAAATTGTCTTTGAATATTATGCTGGATTTGTTCCTTTTTATCTCAATTTCCTAAGTCCACTTATTAATTTTATAGCGGTGATTTTCTTCACCGCAAAAATGGCCGATCAAACGGAGATCGTTCCCATCCTTAGTGGCGGCATGAGCTTCAAACGTTTTTTACGACCTTATTTTATCGCAGCATCGATCATCTGTGCCGTAACCTTAGTTTTTAATATTTATATTATACCGCGTACTAATAAGCTCAAAATAGGTTTTGAAAATATCTATGTAAAGCCAATCGACAATAATAATAAGTCTTCTACCCACATGCAGATCGATAAGAATTCTTTTGTCTATATCGATAACTTCGATAATGACCGAAAAGTGGGGTACAATTTTATTCTCGAAACCTTTAATGGACAAGAATTAAAAGAGAAATTGATTGCCGACCGTATTACCTGGGATTCTATCAAGAATAACTGGAAAATAGAAAATTACACCATTCGTGAAGTTAATGGTTTAACAGAAAAAATGATCAAGGGGACAGCTAAAGATACGACGCTGGACATGGCTCCTCAAGATTTTGAGATTCGGGACAATGTCTATATGGCGATGACCACTAAAGAACTCAACGAAAATATCAAGAAAGAAGAAATCCGTGGTACCGGAAGGATGACTGATTTAAAATTGGAGAAATATAAACGCTTTATCTATCCTTTTTCCGCCTATATTTTAACCTTAATGGGAGTCTCCCTATCGTCAAAAAAAGTACGAGGAGGTATTGGACTAAGCCTAGGTGTGGGAATAGCGCTCAGCTTTACGTATATTCTTTTTATACAGTTTGCAACAATGTTTTCCTTAAAAGGTGGTTTACCCCCACTTATTGCTTCATTCATCCCGAGTGTCATCTTTTTATGCGTAGGTTTGTACCTGCTATATAAAGCACCAAAATAAATTAGTTTAACGATCAGATGTTTCCTGCAAAAATTAACCGTAACCTGCTTTTGCTGCATTTAACGGTCTTGGTATGGGGCTTTACCGGAATTTTAGGCGCGCTAATTTCCGTAACAGCCGTTCATTTAGTATGGTACAGGGTATTGATTGCCTCTGCATCCTTATTTATCTACTTTAAATGCACCAAAAAATCCATTCGGGTTTCTTCTGGACTCTTCGTAAAATTTATCCTTACAGGGGGTCTAGTAGGTTTACATTGGTTCTTGTTCTTCCAATCAATTAAAATAGCTAATGTATCGGTTACATTAGTCTGTATGTCTTCACTTACGCTGTTCACCGCACTGCTTGAACCATTAGTTAACAAACAACGGATTGCTTACCTCGAACTATTGATTGGTTTACTTATTATTTGTGGCATTTACCTCATTTTCAAATTTGAAGCGCAATACATCAATGGAATTATCTTAGGCCTGGTATGTGCATTCTGCGGAAGTCTGTTTACCATTATCAACGGCAAATTTATCCAACATAGTAAAGCAACAATCATTAGCTTTTATGAAATGTTTGGTGCCTGGCTATGGCTTTCCCTTTTTATGTTCATGAGTGGCAATTTCAATACAGAAATGATTTTAAAGCCCCATGATCTGATTTACCTGTTGCTGTTGGGTACGGTGTGTACTTCTGCCGCTTATGTTGCCGGGGTAGCTGTCATGAAAGAATTAAGTGCTTTCCGAGTAGCCTTGATCACCAATTTGGAGCCCATATACGGTATTTTGCTAGCCCTTCTGATTTTTAAACAAGATGAAAAAATGAGTGCCGGCTTCTATGGTGGTGCGTGTTTAGTCCTCGGAGCCGTGTTTCTTTACCCTATTTTGAAAACCAAAATAGAACATCAAAAACTAAAGAAACAATTACCAACGGTTTAAAATCATGTTTAATTCATATTGTAAAAAATATTTATAGGCTCTAAAAGGCCTGTTTTTATTAGGTAATAGGTCGTATCTTGTCTCTTAGATAGTATCGGTTTACTTCTTCTTCCTTAAATCCAAGGTATAACCAGTAGTCCACTCAATAAAATCTGCCTTACCTCCGTGAGCCTTGATAGACACTCCAGCAAAAAGATTTCTCCAAACATCGTAGCGGGCACCGATACGTAAAAATACAGCACTTGATTCCTTATTGAACGTATTCCGATGCAGGTAGTAGCCAATATTACCATTAAGGTACAAACGTGAAGTCAATAAATGATCCACATAAAAAGCAGGTCCCCCTGAAAATAATGCACCAAAAGAACCCGCATCGTCACCAGCAACGGCCCTGTCGTTACCCGATGCCGAATAAAACACATTGGCACCCAATCCCAATCGCCATTTATAGCCTGCAAATCTACTCCAAAAAAGCCCCAGTGTAGATTTAAAATATTTCTTCGGATTGTCCATGTCTAACTGCTTTAAACCAAAGGCATAACTGAATTGTAATTCGTGGTCTTTAGGATTGGGGCCCAGATCATCCTTCGAAAAATCAAAGGGTTGTCCATTGGGAATATAAGATATCGCCGCCGTAAAGGGTAATAAATTAATCCCGGTATTGGGTAATTTTAATGCCCCATTGGAAAAATGATGAAATGCCAAGCCAACACCTACTTGAAAATGCTTCGATAAACTGTAGTTTACTTGACCACCAAAATCAATAAACACGTTGTTTTTTGTTCCTATAATTAAATTAAAGGGGTTTTCATCCTCATTGTAAGGATTGAATCTACCTGATAAGCCTAAAGCGATCCGATAACTAAAGTTAAACCGATGACCGACCCTAGGCCGAATTGGAACCGAAACGAAGCCATAGACGGCATAAGGATTCCCGACATGGGATAAACCAAAAGTACTACTATATAAGCCTACACCATATATCGGATAATTGAATAACTGGTTATACATATCGCCTCCCCTTTTGGTTTGCCAACCAACTTTGACATTTAACGCATTGTAATAAGCCTCTTCCAATGATTCTTTTGCACGCTCATTACCCGTCAATATCCCCCCGTTTTCATGCTCCAATTGTATAACCAAATGTTTTCTTTTCTCTGCTTTAGCCGAGCTATCTACCACTATAATCCGAGGATGAAATTGAGCCGTTAATTTAAGATGGTCAACCAAGAAAAACAGGGTAAAAACACAGGAAATACGGAAAAGCTTTTGCATAAATTTTAGTCACTTTTTGGTGCACAAAAGTAAGGCTTTCTCTCCTTTAATCCATAAGATAAGCGAAAAAACTACCCTGCTAAACAAGCGCCTTTGCTCAAAACACCAAATTAAGGCTTTTACAAAAGCTTTTTTTATTACCCTATAAAACTACATCCGGCTTAAAAAGAACGCAATAAAACGCCTTAAAATGCGTCGTTTTATTGACCAGCCAACAAAAAGCCGTCTAAAAAGTCCTAAAAAAGCGAATAAAACAAACGCAAAAGCGATGAAAAATTGTAGCTTTTAGTTGTTTAAAAGACCGGACTTCGTGTATTTTATTAAAGCAAAACTACACCCTTTTTCAAGGTAACCGCATTTAACTTTTTCAGCACGTTTCTTTAAAAATGCTATACTAATTTTTACTCATTTATCGTTTGCTTGTATTGGCATTCATGCTGCTTCGCGGTTGACAAAAAATAGGTAAAACCTTATGGCTTGAAACTTTATCAGACCACTAGTGCAGCCACCTGTAACCGCAAATTTACCAAGCGATATTTTACTTAAGTGGAATGGAGAGGTTGTGCAAACAATCAACCGAAAAACCACCTCTGGTTAACAGTACTTAATTTGGTCTTCGAAATGCTGCATCCAAAATTCACATGATGTAGCGGGAAGCATAAGCGTTCCTCTAAATCTTGAAAAGGCGAGTTTTTTTTATCCCCTTTTTTTCATGAGGTACTGGCAAAGTAAAGTACACGAAGTATACTTATACCAATACCCATTCAGCATATTCATGTCAGCAATATAGCCAATCCATAAAAAGTAAAAGCAACAATCATTTTCTCCATCCACTTTTTATTTTTCTAACGTATTCATACCATAAGTCACGGCACAACTTGGCTAATCATTCGTAAAGCCTGCTTGCAAATAATGATTTAGAAATCGCCCCTATTCCATCCGCATAACGCTTCGCTAAACAAATCAAAAACAAGATCTAAATGACGACACTAAACGTAAATCAACAGCTCATAAAAAATAGCACTTATCAAGGAAATATTTTGAATACCTTTATGGAATAGGGGAGCGGATTCTATTCGGCATATCCGACTCCCGCCTACCAAGCAAACACCAATTGCGAAAAAATTGATGCATTACACCCGACAGATAGTGTAGCATATTCAAAAATTATTACCTACATTTAACTGGTTAAAAAAAAACGATATGCAAACCGGATAAATTGTTTCATACAACTATTTATTCTGGAAAATATACAACTATATATAAATTTTTAGTTACTAAAAATCAGTAATTTAAATATAAAAACATAAACAAAAACAACAGATTTGAAATAGACACTCCACCTACAAAAAACTAAATTATTTAGCACACCCTATAAATGAAGCCAAAAAAAACAAATAAAGAACTATCAATCAGTATATTATATTTATTTATATTATTTTTAACTCCACTAATAGGAAAAACGCAAGTATTCGATCATGAACAAAATCCTCCTCGTGTAAAATGGAGGCAAATTCAGACAACTTCTTTTCAGTTAATTTTTCCATCAGAATTCGAATCCGAAGCACAGCGCTTAGCTAATATCTTATCAGAAGCAATACCACGAATCAGTAAAACACTTGGTAAAAAACCAAGAAAAATTTCAATCATCTTGCAAAATCGAGACGTCGTTTCTAACGGATTTGTACAATTAGCCCCTCGTCGATCAGAGTTCTCCACCACCCCTCCGCAGCAGACAGACTACCAAGATTGGTTGAACAGTTTGGCGGTTCATGAGCTCCGTCATGTCGTACAATTCGACAAGTTAACCGGCTATCTCGGCCCGCCACTTTTTGAACAATTGGCCTTAGCAATTTTTGGGATCACACTCCCCCCTTGGTTTTATGAAGGCGATGCTGTAGGTATCGAAACAGCACTCAGTCCGGCCGGTCGGGGAAGGCTCCCATCATTCGAACGACCTTTTAGAACAAATACACTAAGTGGAAAAAAATACAGCTACCAGAAAGACTATTTAGGGTCCTTAAAAAGTGTTACTCCGGGATATTATCCCTTAGGCTATTTTATGACCACTAAGATCCGGAGAGACTACGGGCAACAAGCGCTCGAACAACTCATGAACCGGATGGCCAAGAAGCCTTTCCGCCCTTATAATTTTAGCAGTAGCCTTAAACAGCTAACGGGATACAACACCCGAGACTGGCATCGGCGAACAGTGGATGAACTGGACAGTTTATGGAGAGAACAAGCAACGAAAACAGCACCGATTGATTACCCATTATTTCCATCAACTGGGCCTAGCGAGATCGTTGATTTTTTACTTCCAACTCCGCTACCTAATGGGGAGATCCTTGCCCTTCAAAGAAGCAACCTTAGTGTACCTAAGTTGGTTTTGTTAACCGATGGAAAGCAACCCAAAGAAGTCATCAAAACAGGCATCCAAACCGAACCTCATTTCTCCTATGGTGGAGGTAAGCTAACATGGGACGAGTTACGCTATAACAAACGCTTTCTCAAAGAGACCTATCAGGTAATCAATGTCTATGATCTGAAGCAAAAAAAATATCAGCAGCTCACTTCCAAAACGCGGCTCTTCTCCCCTACCCTAAGTGCCGACGGAACAAAAATTGCAGCGGTTGAAGTTGACCTGAGTAACCAATGTTTCTTACTTATTTTGGATAGCGAAAGTGGACAGGAAAAACAACGCGTTATTATCCCTCCCCATGTGCTGTTACAAACACCGGCTTTTAATCCGGATGGAACGAAAGTTATTGCAACGGCACTTAGCCAGCGAGGAACCAACCTCATGGAAATTGATCTTCAACAGCAACAGCATCAATTGTTGTTATCCTGGCAAGCACAGCAGGTGGAACGCCCTATCTATACACCAATAGGAATTGTTTTTAAAGCACATTACAACGGTATAGATAATTTATTTTTATTGCATGATCAGCATATCCAACAATTAACCAATGTCCCTTATGGTGCAAATAATCCCTCCTGGGATGAACATACCCATCGTTTATATTTCAATAATTACCAGGCAAATGGATACCTCATCAGTAGCTTAACCACAGACACGATACATATGCGACAGCTATCAGATAGCTCCGATCATTTTATAGGCTATTTTAAGCCTCTTCTAGCGCAGGAAACCCCTTTAGACACCCTTTCCCCTCAACCGGAAAAAACATTCGCCTCCAGGGCTTATAAAGACGTCGCTCATTTATTTAATTTTCATAGTATTTCTCCGGTTGGCGATGATTTATCCAGTATAGACAATTTTGATCTCGGACTTCAGCTCATGTCTGACAACCTACTGAATACTTTTTCTACCCAAATTGGTTTTAATTATAATCAGAATATTAGTCGTGCCGACTATTTTGTCGCAGCTTCCTGGAAACGCTGGTTTCCAAAGATTACACTGCAATACCGAAACCAAGCCCAGTTAAGCAGCATCACCTACCAAAACAAACCGAATGAGCGCGTTCCCTTTCGATGGAGGGAACATTATACCGAAATCAAAACAACAATTCCTTTAACTTTCAACCGCCTAAACACCGTGTACAATACCGGCTTTGCTCTGGGCACCAGTTATACCACACGGTATCAACTCAGCCTGAAGAACCTTTCACTGCCAAATTTTTCAACGCTTCGGTTTCCTTTACTGGCCCAATATTATTTTAATCGGAATAGTCGAAAGAGCTTACTGGATTTAGCACCCAAATGGGGACAGAACATTAACCTTATCTATCGAAGCTTAACGTTCGATAAACGTTTATCGGGTGATTTATTTTCTGTAAAATCCACCTTCTATTTTCCTGGCTTACGCAATAATCATTCTTTACAGCTGCGTTTTAACGCGCAACAGCGTTCCGGAGATTACCGGTTAACCAACGATATTCCGATGGTAAGCGGTTATGACCAACTGCGCCCCACCCGTGTGAATAATACCTTATTTGTTGATTATAAATTTCCCATTATTTATCCGGACCTTGCCATTGGTCCTTTGGCTTTTATCAAGCGACTGAAAGGTGGTTTCTTTGCTGACTTCGAAAATTTTGCACAGCATAACAACACCGCTCCACGGACCTTTGGACTAGAACTTCGTGCCGACATGAATTTACTCCGCTTCTACCTGCCCAATTTCGATGCAGGTGTTCGAACAATTTATGTAAACGAACCGAATTCAAAGAAAGTTGTTTTTACGTACGGCGTAACCTATACGTATTAACCATCTAGCATCCCTGCCTCCACCAAAAAATAAAAGATATTACCTATCAATAAAGCTCAACTCTTTTTCGTTTATTCCGTTTATTTTTGTAGCAAAACAAAAAATATGAACACACTGGAAGACATACAAAGACCTACAAAATCGGAGTAGCAGGTAGCGAACACTTCTTATGCAACTTTAGCTACTGCACTGTCGCAAATCCAATCTGATAACACCGAAACAGAAATTGAAGAAACGAATGATCGAATCAAGGTCCCTTATAAGGCTTTGAGATTTTTAGGAGATATCCTAAAAGCAATGGGCGAAGGGAAGCCGATTTCTATTGTACCAGTGGCTACAGAAGTGACAACGCAAAAAGCAGCAGAGATTTTGGGCTGTTCAAAACCACATTTGGTCAAATTATTAGAAGAGAAGAAGGCGCAATTGAATATACCAAGATTGGGAAGCATCGCCGTATTCGTTTTGAAGATGTAGTAAAGTACAAACAAAATAGGAAAGAAGAGCAAAAGAAGCATATCATTGATATCATGAACGCCGACGAAGAAACAGGTTTATATGATTCATAGTGTTCGGTTCAAAGCTGTTTTAGATACAAATATCGTTTTTCCAATCGTTATTCGAGACTTGCTTTTTTGGCTGGCGTATTACGAACGCTATACGCCCAAGTGGGAGCAGACAAAAACAAAACAGCGGGTTCCAATGTTTCAATAAAAGCGTTAAATTAGCATAAATTTGACCCCCATGAGCACAAAAACTATTTTTATCATCGTCTTAACCGTTTTGGTAACCATTATATTAATGAAAAATACCGATGAAGTGATTTTCTGGATTTTTGGCGATCGCTATATCCCCAAACTGGCTATCCTCGGTACCATGTTTGGTCTTGGATTAATTGTCGGTTTTTTGTTAGGCAGACCAAGGAAAAAGGCAATCCAGGAAACGACCTCTCCGCAAGATTTTCAGACCACCAATGGAAATACAGAAGAATATACGAATCCTTACCGTTCCAATCTCTCAGATGATGATCGGCAATACATCGATTAATAGGCTGTAAGCAACAAGAATAGGCTGTAAGCAATAAGTATAAGGCTTAAAGCATATAGCACATCGCTTAATCAATTCAGATTAAAGGGTATATTGCTTTTGATCATACTCTTTGATTCGAGTACCAAAGCTACAACCATAATGCCGATGATAATAGACAAAATCAACTGCAAAGCAGAAAAGAAGCGTGTTCCCTTCACTACAAATTGAACATCCGCCATCAGTTCCTTTCCAACAGTGGTCTGTATTTTCTCTACTTCCGATAAGGCATTGATGGCCGCCTTTAGGGCTGCCTTCGCTTTCTGAACATGAGCCACCACCTTCAAGAGCTGGTTTATATCCGCCGCCAACAATTCGCTTTCTCTTTCCTTATAATTTGTCAATTCATGCTTAAACCCTTTCAAGAAAGCCTTTTCCCGATCCACTAAATATGTCTGTTCGTATTTTTCGAGCAAGGTGTCTATCGCATGGGTATGCGTGATCAAACGTTTTTTCAAAGCCAGCATCGTATCTTGATGCCACTCCACTTCCCTTTCAACAGCAAGCAACAAAAACATTTTGGCATATAAATGTTCAGCCATCGTAAAAATATCCGAAGCCGGCACCAAGCGATCCGCGTACATCGAAAGCAACGCTTTATTCATCTGCTTTACATTTTTATCTTCTAAGATCCTGATCGTAATAGAGCAGGCCATGATACAAAAAAGCAAAAAAGCAACCTTGAACTTTTGGCGAATAAAATAAGTCCATCGCATTGTGAGCAAATTTGATAAAGGCAGCAAAATACGAATTATAATAGTAACAACCTAAAAGCAAAAATCATTCACTAACCTAAATACCGTATTCAAAAAAACCGGACACTACCATGAGTTGCCAAGCATTTCGGCTTTTGAATTTTTATGTTGTACTTTTTAATCCCCTATAATCCGATCAGCTCATACGGCACCCGTATTCCTTTTATTCGATAATAATAGGGATCGATCCCCCCCCCTTGGCATTCACTCAGTCCGCAAGCGGAATAATTCAAACAATAGGTGACCAATAATTCGTTCCGCCCATTATCAAACTGTGGATGGATAGCTGGGGTGTAATAGCGGGCATATTGTCCGTAAAAATACTCATTGATAGTATAGACCAATTTCCGCTCGGTAAACGGGCCGGTTGGGCTATCGGCCGTTGCCATATAAATATTTCGCTTGGCATCGCAGTTAAAGCCTTGATCCATAGTTAACAAGATATATTTCCCATTCAAGTAAGATATAGACAAGGTACCCAAGCCATCGGCTATTTTTGAGGCCGCTCCTTTTACTGGATTGCTTGTCCACGAAGTCCCATCAAAGAAGCTCCATTGTTGTGGATCCTCCTGCCGGAAACGGGCCACATGTAAATACGTTTCATAACCAAAACCTACGGCTTCACTCCCAAAGGCGTATACATAACCATCGGCTGCTTTCACCATGCCCGAAGCATAAACAATGTCGGTCTGTCCACTTAAACCAGCAGGTGTGGTTCGCTCGGTTTCCCAAACCGTTCCCGCATTTTGGGTAAAGACATAGAGCGACTGATCGGTGGCACTCAGACCTGATCCTTCTCCGCAATGAACGTAGACTTTATTTCCAATCTCCACGCCCACTCCGGGCCAGGCAAAGGTATTGTTGGCCTGTATGGTACATACCTGCCGTGGACGGTCATTAGCTCCATTGGGAATCGTTACATTAGGTGTGTGTACATTATTCCAATCATTCAACGCCGGTTGCAGCAACATTGAGTTTCCATAACTGAAAAAATAACCGCATGGAAATTTATTGTTCTCTCGTAAAGATGTGCCATCCCAAGCATCCTGCGTCACCCATAACACCTTTCCATTATTCGGGCCCCAGCTTAGCGGGATACTATTTCCCTGATCAAAGGCCACCGATCCCTGTTCTGAGCCGTTTCGGTTAAAAAACTGCACTACCGCATCATCCCGATAGGTATCGGAACTAGTTGGCGCAATGACCCAACGTTGAGAAGCTGTATTTCCTACTGCTGCCGAAAAATATTTGTTCACCAAGGTATAATGCCCCAGTTCGGAAGCTTCTTCCAATTTCCATAACTGTCGGTCGGCTTCGTCATCCATCGCCGACCATTGCACCAATGCATTATCCCCTTCTGGTTTATCCCCCATTGCGGTAAGCAGTTTGCCGCTATGCAAATTCCGAATATGGAAATAGGAAACGCCACCTACCGCGCGCTGTTTAATCAAATGCCATTTCTGATACCGCGGAACCGGTGTACCCGTGCCTCTGGGCAATGCGCTAACCAAGGCGCCATCGTCGTATTTTTTATTGTAAAGGGTATCGCCCAATACACTTAAATAATGCGTCTGCTGTTCATCCGTAATCAGGTAAGTTCCATACTCACCAATAGATAGCACCTCAAATTCCACCTTCCATTCCATCACTAAACCCGAAGCAGATGTAACGGTGTAGGTATATTGATGGTTTTGGGATACATCAATTGGCTGATCAGAAGCGGGTGAAATAACCGCACCATCGGAAATCACAATGTGCGGCACAACAGCTTTCAAATCCAGTCCTTCAAAAACCTGAATTTTTAGTATACTTTCATTTTCCTGTATGATCATTTGGGCATTTCCGTATTGCCCATTGGCTAAGGTAAACGATTTAATAAGTCGCTCTGGACTTGGAGGCATTTTATATTCTTTTGAACAAGATGCTAGCACTAAAAGAGCTACTACCAATAAAAATATACGGTTCATAAGGGTGTTGAATAATGGGTAAAACATAAACATTTATTCTGGCCAAGAGTCCGTACGAAAGGGCAGTGCAGGTAAGCCCGCTCCGTTCTGCAGATTGGTTTCGGGATAATTAAAGAAAGCATAACGTACCGCAACAGGGTGTTTTACCTGTTTGCTGCTTAATTCAATCGTATTACCTCGAATAACTGACACTGCCGGATGAAAAACACGATCTTTTCCTGCCACATAAAAAAATGCGGGTGAACGATTGTCCGCGGTACGCAAACCACCTGCAAGGCTCATGGGCATATAGTGTACGCTGGCTCTATTGCCCTGGTAGGTTACGCATTGCAATCGCGGCCCTTCATAGGCAACGTGTAAACGCCCATAAGTACGGTTCAAGGCTGTCAATGCCAACCGTTCACCCAATGGCTTCTTATTCGTGGGATGTAAATTATCAGACCCGCCAATATCTACGCTAACCACCATAGCCGTATTGTTCAATGTCGCTATCCGCTCTTGTGCTTCCCTAAAGAAGGCATCTTCCGTTAATGTCGAATCGCGTTTTTCATGATCATAAGGGGCTATCAATACATAGTAGAAAGGCAATTGCCCTTGGCTAAATGCTGCGCGCCAAGCCTTGATCATTGCCTGTGTCAAACGGGTATAAGGCATCCGTTCTAAATGATTGGATTCACCCTGATACCACGTAAATCCAGTAATAGACAAGTTGACAAAAGGATGGATCAGTGCATTGTATAACAGATAAGGCCGAGTAACTTTCTCAAAAGAGAAGCCGCCATCAATCTTTTCCTTCGATTTCGGACTATCTAAATACGGTTGGAGATAAGTCACACGCAAGAGCGAGTCGGACGCCAGTACCGATCGGGGTACATAAGCCTGCCCAGCAGAAGCTCCAATTCCGGTAAATATAAGTCCGATGGGATAGTGAAGAGAGTCCAGCAATTTCTTGCCCATATAATACGCTACTGCACTGAAATCTTTAGCCGTTGTTGAATCACACACCTTCCATTCACCGCTTACCGAATCGATTGGCTCATTGCTGAAATTTAAGCCTGCACTGAATAAACGTAAATATTCCTGATTGGCCTGTGGTAAATCCGCAGCAGCATGTTGATCTTCTTTCAATGAAAACTGCATATTCGATTGCCCTGAACAGAGCCACACATCGCCGATGAGCAAAGAATCCAAGATAATTTCATCCCTCTCAGACCTTACTGTTAACCAGTGCTGCTTAAAATCGCCTGCTTGAATAGCCGGTACGTCAATTAAGGCAAGGAATTCCCGGGTATCATTGGCACGAACAACTACTTCACCTGCAAACCAATCTGCGGTGACACGCACCGCCGTACCCGGATCCGCATACCCCCATACACGGAAGGCTTTATTTTGTTGGATAACCATTCGCGACTGCAATACAGAGGATAAACGGAGATGCGTATCCTGTCGATGCGCTTGCAAGCTTAAATTTATACCGTAAAAGAGTACGCAAAAGATGACTATTTTTCTGAACATGATCGGATAGATTAAGGTTTCATCTTCGTTAGTGAAAAGGGACGGTCTACTTCCAACCGACCCCGATTTTTATTTGGTCTATCGCTCATCTTCAACGTTAAGACACCTCCTGCCGCAATCTCCTGATAATCTATCCAATTACGATCGAAGGGCTTCCCATTTAAGGTAGCAGATTGAATATATACATGCTCGGTATTGTTCCCCTGTGCATCAATAACAAATTTTTTCCCATTTTCCAGGGTGATCGTTGCTTTGCGGAATATCGGACTTCCAATATTATATTGGGTAGTTCCCGGACAAACACTGTATAAGCCCAACGCACTGATCACATACCAGGATGACATCTGCCCCTGATCCTCGTCTCCGGGGAAGCCTTTTTCTGTAGCGTTATATAGCTTCCCCATGATTTTTCGCACCTGTGCTTGTGTTTTCCAGGGCTCTCCGGCATAATTGTAGGCATAGGCCACATGTTGAACGGGTTGATTGCCATGGGCATACTGCCCCATATTGGCTAATACCATCTCTGTCATTTCATGGATTTCGTGTCCGTAAGTACCCACCTTAAATTTCGAATGTATCGTAAAGAGGGAATCTAACTTACTTACAAAAGCCTGCTGTCCGCCCATCAGATTGGCCAAGCCGCCCAGGTCATGAAAAACAGACCAGGTGTATTGCCAAGCATTTCCTTCGGTAAATGCACCTCCCCACTCAATGGGGTCAAAATCAGGGACCCACGAACCATCTTCCAGTCGCCCACGCATAAAGCCTGCTTTCGGATCCCAAACGTTTTTATAGTTGAACATTTGGCGCTCAAAAATCTGGGCATAATATTCGTTCCCGACGGATTTCGCGAGCTGGTAAGCACAAAAATCGTCGTAGGCATATTCCAAGGTCTTCGCCGTTGTTTCATGTATTTTCCCATAAGGAATAAAGCCTTTGATAAAGTAACTTTCCCAACCTTCTCGACCATTAGAACCACCCCAAAAACCGCGACCTGTCACTTCATGTAGGTAGGCAGCCAATGCCTTTTCCGGATCGAATGTCCGTATCCCTTTCATCCACGCATCAGCTAATATGGAAATGGCATGGTTGCCCAGCATCACGCCGGACATTCCGGGATTAGACCAGGTAGGAAACCATCCTGCCTGTTCCTGTGCATCCAACAACGATTGCATATAACGGCCCTGCATGGTAGGATGTAAAATATTACTCAAGGGAAATTGCGCCCTGAACGTATCCCAAAATCCATTGTCGGTATACATATAACCGGAATAGATTTTACCGTCATATGGACTAAAATAATACGGTTTGCCTTGCTGATCGATCTCATAAAATTTACGGGAGAAAAGATTGGCCCGGAACAAGCAGGAATAGAATGTTGCCCGCTCTTCCTCCGTTCCCCCTTCAACCAATACGCGGCCCAATAAGTTATTCCATACAGCCGCAGCGGCAGTTTTGGTGTCTTCCAGCTTTTTATGTGCCCCCAACTCCCTATCTAATGTCCATTGTGCTTGTTCCGGACTAATGTAGGATGAGGCTATTTTGGCCTGTACCTGTGTCCCTTTACCGAAATCAAGGTACGCACCAACTTGTTCACCCGTGATCTCGAGTTTATCATGCTGTATCTGTTTACCACCTTCGGTCCAAGTTCCATAACCTTTAAAATCACGATCAAATTGAATAACAAAATAATTCTTAAAATTTTCCGGAATAAACAAGCCGTTACGAACATAGCCAACAATTTTACGTTCTTTGGGTAATATGGTGATGGATGCATTTTTCAGAAAACCATCCAACACGACATAAGAGGCCTCTCCTTTAGGGAAAGAAAAACGCATATGTGCCCCCCGTTCCGTTGGCGAAATCTCCGTCTGAATGCCATTGTCAAATTTGACGCGATAATAATTCGGTTTGCACAATTCATTTTGATGATGAAACGTACTAGCACGTTCATCTTCCTGTACGTGCAGCTTACCACTAACCGGCATAAGCGAAAACACCGCGTAATCGTTCATCCATGGGCTGCATTGATGTACTTGCTGAAAGCCACGGATACGTTGAGCACGGTACTGGTATTTCCAACCATCGCCGTTTTTCCCCGTTTGGGGAGAAAAGAAATGTTGGCCAAAAGGTAAACCTATCGTCGGATAGGTGTTGCCGTAAGATAACTTTGGATCCGAATCTGTTCCTTGCAATGTATTGACATAACGAAGCAAATCGGGTTGACGCGCTTGCACGAAAAGGAAGCAGCAATTTAATACTATAATAATCGTCGTTCTCATATCTTAACATAAGTAAAAAGTAAAAACTATAAGCTGTAGGCTATAAGCTATAAGCTATAAGCTATACGTAGCATCAGCCAACAATCCGGCAATTCACAACACTTAACTTATCATACATCGTTTTATATATCAATATAGTAAACCATACAGGCACGCGCAACGGACAACTCACAACTCGCAACTTCATATTAAAACCCAATCTGGATACCCAAGTTTACGGCACGCTGATTGAAATAAGCATCGCCGGTCGAATTACTGGAAATTTCCGGATCTTGTTGGTATTTATTGTAGTTGGTCCAGGTCAGTAAGTTGTAAGCGCTGAGGTATAAACGCAAATTATTCAATCCCAATGGCAGTTTATCCCCCGAAAATTGATACCCTAAATCAACCGTTTTGAGCCGGATGTACTGTGCATCAATCAACCAGAAATCAGACATATAGGCGCGTGCGCTGTTTACCGTGGTCGGATTCTGCGTTAAGCGTGGAAACTCGGCATGATCGGCATTTTCCGGTGTCCAGCGCTGTTGATGTACAGGTTGGAATTGGCTCTGAAAGGCTTCAATACCGGTACCAATGACGCTAAAGCTGTAATTAAACGACCCTTGGAACAACACATTCACGCTAAACCCTTTGTAATTGGCCCCGAGCGTTAACCCTAATACCGTACTGGGCAGGTTGGGCTTACCAATGGGCCCCATATCGCGATCGTCAATATAACCATCGCCATTTAAATCCTTATATTTCAGATCACCCGCTTGGATACCACCTTCTCCCGAAGGTACTAAGCCGTAAAGCGGAATCGGAGGACGCTCCGATGCAGGTGCAACGCCATCGGCAGTATAAATACGAGCCACATCAGCTTCGGTATAAAAACCGTCAAATGCGTAACCAAAAGACTGACCAATGGGCCTGCCTGTACGGGCTAACCAAGGGAATGCAGGCAAGGCTTCGTCTTGAAAGAGCACTTTATTCTGAAAGACCTGGAACACCAGGTCGCTGCTCACCGCTACCCCACCGATTTTCCCCCGATAACCTAATACCCCATCAAAGCCCCTGTTCACGGTTTTGGCCACATTGGTAGGGGCAAATCCTACACCTAATATCGCAGGGATAGAACCCCTTTGCGTCAACTGGTCAAACCGGGTATTGTAAAAATAGTCGATCGTTAAATTCAATTTCTGATGGAATAAATTGAGTTCCAGTCCGATATTGCGTTTCCATTCTTTCTCCCACGTCACATTGGCATTCCCGAGATCTCCCTCCGCCACGGTGCCTACCACGGTACCTCCTGTCCCAAAGACATAACCGCCCGAATCGTAATAGGTTTGGTTGTAGAGATAATGGTTGCCACTGGTAATATCCGACCCAACCAATCCGTACGACCCGCGTATCTTCAGTAGATCAATGGCCGGGATCCTATCCTTAATAAACGATTCTTTTGAGGCTACCCAACCTAAGCCTACCGCCGGAAACCAACCATAGCGATGGTTTTTATCAAAGCGGTCGGTACCATTATAGGCGGCATTGAAGTCGAGCAGATACCGCTCCTTAAAATAATAACCTAGTTTAAGTGAAGTTCCTCTAAAATTGGAAGGCACGTCGGCCCGAGCCGATACACTTTGCTGGTTAAATAACAATAAAGAGCTGATCTGATGGTCGCCAAAGGTACGATCGTAGTTCAGGAAGCCCTGTATATTGAGGTTGCGGTAATATTGGTCGGTACTTCCGGTTACGGCATAGGGTTCCAACACATATTTACCCCGAGGGTCCAGTAAATAGCTACCGGTTAAGCTGTCGTAATGATACGATGGTGGCAGCGCACCCCGAAAAATATTACGGGCATATTCCTCCACGCCACCATAAGCCACCCGTGCTGTGAGTGCCAGCCCTTTCGTGATAACATCCAGCTCCTGTTTTGCTTGCAACAAGGCATTATAATCCGTGCGTTTGGTACGGTGGTATCCTCCGTTCGCCAAGCGGGCATTCAAGGTAGGCAAGGCCTCCGGATTAAAATCCGAATAAGCATAGGCATAGCTTCCGTTCGGATTCATAAAAGGAGCAGAAAAAGGAGTGATTTTGCTGAAATCATAAATTTCCCCCACGGCATTCAACGATTGGGGCTGATTGATATCGGCAAAGCGTGTACTCAAATCAAAGCGCAATTGTAAGGTTTTAGTTGCCTTGAGATCTAGGTTCGAACGGAAATTGTATCTCCTAAAGAAGTAATTGGTATTCACCTCATTGAAAGGATCATCGAATGTCCGAACCAAACCGCCTTGTGTCAAGGCTCCTCCGGACACGAAATAACGCAAGGCATCCGATCCGCCCGACAGGTCGATATTGGCATTGGTCTGACTGGCTACCGACTTAAAAATAGCATCGTACCAATTCACATCGGGATGGCCATAGGCATCTTTCCCGTTTTTGTAGAGTTCCAAATCGGCCTCACTGAACTTGGCTGGTAAACCATCGTTTGTATAAGCCTCATTAATGAGTGTCGCCGCATCGTAGGAATTCAGGAATTTTGGCGTCCGTACCGGATTTTGAATACCTGTTTCCAATCGGAGATTAACCTGCGGCCTGCCCGAGCTTCCCCTTCGTGTGGTCACGACCAATACACCGTTCGCGCCCTTAATACCATAGATCGCTGTTGTGGACGCATCTTTTAAAATGGAAATGCTTTCGATTTCATTGACATTGATCTGTTGCAATTGATCGTACGAATATTCGATATCATCTACAATGATCAGCGGACGATTCCCTTCGTTGTTCAGGGAGCTTACACCACGGATAAAAAAGTCGGACGCGTCGCGCCCCGGCTGGCCCGATCGCTGTTGGGCTACAAATCCGGGAATCCGTCCCATGAGGGTATTTTGCACATTGGCGGTGGGCACATTACGGATTTCGGCCCCCGAAACCGTACTGACCGCTCCCGTATTGGTAATTTTCCGGGTAGTACCAAATCCAACCACCACCACCTCATCCAAGCCCTGATTGGATGGTTGCATGGTCACATCCACGTAGTGCTTACCCGTTACATCAACCTCGTTATCCGCAAACCCCAATAATTTAACCACCAATATATTCGATGTACCTCTTAAGGTCAGCTGAAATTGACCTTTGGCATCCGATGAGGTCACATTTTTTTCAACACCTTTTTCGCGGATGGTTGCTCCGGGAAGAATACCTCCCAAATCGCGTACAGTGCCCTTGATAACCCGCTGCTGCGCAAGCAAGGTTACATGCGCCAATAGCATCGCGTTAAATAGGATCATTGATAATAATTTCTTCATGTTTATAAGCTTGTACGATCTGTAATATTTTTTAACGCTTTCCATTAATTCCAACCGGGATTCTGTTTCATATGGGTATTCTTCAACACCTCACTATCCGGTATAGGATAGAAATACATGTTGGACGTAAATCCCGGTTCGAATACTTCTACCCGGTTGTACGTTAACATGCCGGCCGATTGAGTGATCTGCATGCCATGCAAGGGTTTACCCATGACCTCCCCGGCCAGCTTCCAGCGCCGGATATCCCAGTAGCGGTGTTCCTCAAAAGCGAGCTCCAACCGCCTTTCATTGCGGATTAAATCACGCATCTGCTCTTTGCTCAAATTGGTCGGAATACCATAATGCCCGTCATCACCGGCCAAAATGCCTGCGCGCTGCCGAAGTGCCTGAAGTTGGTCGTATACCGCTTGTACCGGGCCGCTGTATTCATTCAGGGCTTCGATATAGTTCAAGATCACTTCCGTGTAGCGGAAAAGAATATAATCGCGTTGCACCTCACTATATTGGGAGGCTTCTTCAAAATCGCCCATAAACTTTCGCATGTAATAACTGGTACGGGTTTGCAGTTCCGTTCCACCCGGTTTGTTTCTCCCGCCATCAAACGTCTGCAAGGGCGTACGTAACCAGGTGGCTCCATTATACAGCACATTCATGGCTAACCGCGGATCCCGATTGGTATAAGGATTATTAGGATCATAATTGCCCGATGTGTTGATTGGCTCTCCTGTATTCATAGGAAAAGCCTCCACAAACTCCTGTGTCGGACTCGTTCTGCCCTCTCCACCAATCTGGGTACCAAACCCAAAGGGCCCATTGGCATTTTCGATGTCCTTATTGTTGCCCCATTGCTTGAAAAAGATAATTTCTTTATTGTATTGGCGGGTGAATATTTCTTTTGCGTTTTCTTCCAATGCGTAGGTCTGGAGATCGATGATTGCTTTGGCCGCTTCAGCAGCACGCGCCCACCGTTCGGCATCAAAAGAAGGATATCCGGTCAACGGATTACTGCCGTCGATATTTTCACCGTTCGCCAGCGGACTGGCCGCATATAATAATATCCGTGCCTTTAAGGCCATGGCAGCACCTTTCGTTACGCGATGACTGTTGCGCGACGGACTGGGTACGGGGTAGGCCAACAGGCTATCCTGAATGGCATCCATCTCTTGTACAATATAATCCACACAGGCTTCATAGGTATCGCGTGGTAGCTCCACATCTTCACCGAGTTCCAACACCCGATCGCCCATCAAGGTAATACCACCGTATCGCTTTAATAACTCAAAATAGGCCAATGCACGCAAAAAGCGCGCTTCCGCTTTCCAAGTGCGCTTTACGGTTAATCCGCTTGGCAACGGATCAAATTTACTGTCGTTAACCTGCACCACATCGATATGGTTGATAAAGACATTAGCCGCACGGATATTCTTGTAACAATCGCCCCAGATCATATCCGAGTTTACCCGATCGTAAGCACTATATTGGCCTTTTGCCAGCCGACTGGCTTCATTATCTTCAATGTTCGAAGAGATGGCATCGTCACTGGCCGCATCCAACAAATTACCATCGACCCGGTTCCGCGAAACACTTTTCGGAAACATATCCGCATACATCGAATTCAAAAACCGCAAAGCGTTGGTCCCCAGCGAATCATTGGGGTCAAATACATATTCAATGGTCACATTCTCCAGCGGTTCCGCTTCATAATCCTTTTTGCAGGATAGCATGGCGATGGCCATTCCCATCAACACGATGGAAAACCGCATATACCGTTTAATCATTTCTTTTGTTCTCATCCGTCCTGATTTTATAGATTTACGTTAACGCCCACATTAAATACCCGTTGTAGTGGATAAGCACCAGTTGGTACTTCCGGATCCTGCCCCTTGTACGCCGACCATGTACTTACATTCAAAGCATTGGCAAATAGTTTTAATCCGTTCAGTCTAAGCTTTTCCGTAAATGAGGCCGGAAAACTGTAGGCAACCTGTACATTTTTAAGCCGGAAATAATTGCCCGACCGAATCCAGAAAGAAGACTCGGCATAGTTATGGGAGTTCCCAATAGTGAGACGTGGATACGTAGCGGTAGCAGCGGTTTCAGGTGTCCATCGATCCAGGATGGGTTCATACGCTTGTTCATAGCCACCGAAGCCAAGAAACCCGCCATGGATAGCCCGGTCATTCAAATACAGTTCACGGTTGGTTACGCCCTGTAGCAAGGCACTGCATTCCAAACCTTTCCAACGGAATCCTAAGGTGAAGCCATAATAGATCAACGGTTTGGTCGAGGAGATCAACGTCCGATCAAATTGATCGATCACCCCATCTTCATTGAGGTCGCGGTATTTGATATCTCCGGGTTGCGCATCATAGCCAACAGTGGATGCTCCATTTTCGATTTCTTCCATGGATTGAAGCAGACCATCGGCAATATACCCCATCCGCACGCCCATAGGAAGGCCTGTAACCTCTTGCCAAGGGTAGCGTTGTTGTTGCTCATCAAAAAACACCACTTTGCTTTGTTCAACCGTCAAATTGGCTGATGCAAAATAACCGACATCCCCCAACTGCTGCTGATACGTCCAGGTCGATTCCAATCCTTTTATATTCGTTTTACCGATATTTTCGGCCGGATAGGCAATACCGATCATCTCAATACTCTTTCCGCGCGTTTGTAAAAGGTCGAAATAACGATCGTAATAGGCATCCGCAACCCATTGCAGTCGATTACCGAAAAACGCCGCATCGAAGCCCACATTCAACTTATAGGCTCCCTCCCACGTACGGACATTCGGTAAATAAGTGTTCTCCCAATAACCACGCAGCTCAGAGCGTTCCGTGCCGGCACTGTACACACCACTGCCGATGCGACCATCAGTGGCCATAAACGTAGCGCGATACTCATAATATCCCGAATTGTCTACCCCATTCCCGGTCTTACCAAAGGTTCCCCGAAGCTTCAACTCATCTAACCAAGAGGCGCCATCTTGTAGAAAAGGCTCCTTTTTGATATTCCAGCCCAGTCCGAAGGCATAAAAGAGCCCATATTGATATCCCGGACGATATCGGTTGAAACCGCTCGTATTCAAGGCCGCTTGCGCCATATATTTTCCCTGATAATCGTAAGAGAGCTTTCCCGTGAGGTTGGTCGCTACCGCGGGTAAGTCATAATTAAAGAGCGTCCGGCGCTGGTCGCCCATCAAACTGGCCTGAAAATGATGTTCCGCCCAATCCCGTTCATAATTAACCGACACCTGACCGAACCAATAACGCGCATTGAAAACCGTATTGAAATCATTATTTTGCGCCACCGCGTTCGCCATGATATTGTAGGAAGTATCTCCTGCGGAACCGACAACCATTTGGTAGGTCGGTTCCTTCCGTTCACGCACAATTCCGGTAAGCGATTGTACGGCTACGTTCGTTGTAGCCTTGACCGACAAACCTTTCACCCAATCATTTAAGTCGTAACGCAAATCGACATTGGCCATCACATCTTTGAGATGGTCCTGCCGATAACCGGAATTCGTGGTTAAAGCCAAGAGATTGTCTTTGAAATAACTCGTGGACCCCCAGCTACCATTTGCATTCTTGATCGGGTAAACACCATTAGGTGTTTTCTTTAAGGTTTCCAATAAATTTTGTGTACCCACTCCCGGTTCGTTTCCATCTTGTATCCGTCCCATGATTTGCATACCGAGCGTAAAGCGATCGGTAATGCGAATGTTCACATTGGTATTCAGGCTATAGCGCTTCAACGAACTGTTGGTATTATAGGCCACCTCAGGCGATTCTTTAAACAATCCGAGTTGATCCGTATAATTCAAAGCAATGGCATACTGCGCCGTTTTTCCGCCCCCGTTGGCCGACAAATTGTAGCGCATCAGCGGCGCCGTTTTTCGCAATACCTGATCGTACCAGTCGGTGTTCGGATAACGCAACGGATCTGTACCGGTCCGAAACAACTCAAATTGTTCTTCGGTATAGGCAGGCTGATTGCCCCCATTGGTCAGGGCCTCGTTTAATAAGTAAGCAAATTGATGAGCAGGCAAGGGCTTGGGTAAGTTCAAGGGTTCCTGCAAGGCTGCCTGTGCGGTGAACGAAATGCGTGTTTTACCCGCTTGTGGTTTTTTGGTTGTAATCAATAAAACGCCACGCGAACTCCGTTGCCCCAGTGCAATAGTCGATAGGGCATCCTTTAACACCGTAATCGACTCGATATTCTCCGGATCAATGGAAAAAATGTCGCGTTGTATGCCATCAATGACCACAATGGGCGATTGTTTGCGCAAACTGATATTGTATTCGGTATTTTCACTGGGCACACCGGCACCCGCAATCGGCCGGTTTCCCAAAAAGGCGTCGACGTTATAGTTGACGGCCGTATTCATTACTCTGAACCCTTGATTTTGCTGGGTATAAAAACCGGACATACGTCCGGTAAGGGCAGGTAAATAACCTGTAGCCGGGGTGGTGGTCAGCTGATCAGACACCAAGGTAGTACGCGCCCCCAAAAATGTTTTTACCGGTGCCCGATCATAAAGTACCTCCAGACTATCGGTTTCCTGCCCGCTTGCCCAACGCAAGGGAAAGAGCATACCCCCTAAGAAAAGAGCAACTAAAAATTTCTTCATCTGTTTATCGTTAAATAAAAGTTAATCGCATGTAAAGGTGTATACAAATGGTTCTTCGGTATTGGCATAGCCTACCTTGATATTCCCGGTCTGATCGGTAAAATAATAGATAAACCGCTCCATCACTTCTCCCTCCTGTAAACCAAAATACTGTCTTGGCCAAAAGGTCATTTCAAACCTCCCCTTTGCACCGGTTACGGCTTTCAAACGGTTTGCTGACGACACCTCGCATACGGTCTTTGTTTTGCCGTCTGCCAACTCCGCCGTTGCACAGAGGTAAATCTCTTCACCCAACGGGCCGGGTAAGATATCCCGATCATAGGTCAAAGTCAGTATATCATTATCCGTTGAGCGATAAGGGTCAACGAATGTCTGCGGTGGATTACAAAAATCCACTACGTCGCCTTCGCCGTCGGTCACCTCAAAGCAGTCGGAAAACCAGGTTTTATATTTCGCTCCAGGCCCACCCAGATAATCGTCCAAACCGTCAATGCTCGACCCTATGAAATAGCCTACTTTAAACTTCACGTTCTGCATGCCGCTTTTGATGGAGATCTGGGCATCGATCTTCGGCTTATCACCATTATGCAGCGTGTACTGCTCTTTGGTCCAAAACACCACCCACTCCATATCGTCAATCAGGTTCGGGCCAATACCAAACTTGTTTTTCAGGGCCGGAGACCAATCCAGGTTATTGCCTGAGTTAGGCGCCTTGACACCTACAGGCACCTGTACCAGCGTTCCGGAGCCAAAGTCTTGCGACACATAACTCATCTGCATGTTTTGCGCCGCGTTCCAACTGCGGGGTGCCAAAACGGCTATTACAAATCGTACGTTCTGTCGGTCTTCCGCTACGTCCACATGGGCATGCAATGCCGCTTCCAAGGCTTCACCTGCCTTTACCGAACCGGGTTGTTCTACCCCATCCAGATACACACAGCCCGCAATGAGGGCAATAAGCGCACATCCTATCGCCCATCGAAAGGATAAGGTTCGTTTTATCTTGGTTGTATTCATGAATTTTTCATCAATTAGGTGGTCACTGATCGATTGTTTTTACCAAGGTATACACATAGGTATTGCTACTACAGCCCGCACTGAAGGTGAGGGATAGATTCCGTGTTCCCCCTACAATCGGGTAGTCAAAACTGGAACCGACTTCCCGGTTAGTTTCGGCTTCTTTAAATTTGATTTGAAAGGGGTACTGCGGATCGTCTAAAGCATAAGCGCCGTCTTTAGCCACTATAAATGGTAAGGCATGTTCTATCTGGTAATTACCATCTGCTTGGAACGTGATTCGGAAAGGGGAAAAATCAAATTTTTCCGTGATGTCGGTACCATTCCGGGTTGCTTTGGTAATCTGCCAACTTCCTTGTATTTGCTTGACGGATTCAACCGTAGCGATTTCGTCCGTTTTACAGGAATACAGCATATTGAGCCCAAGCAGCAAGCATATCATAGGCTTTATGAAAAACCTTGGAAGATTAGGTATTTTGCTCATCATAATTATATTGGTTTTTGGTAAATTTTATTAATAACCCGGGTTTTGTTCCAATTCGGGCGATTTTCCCACTTCACTCATGGGGATCGGCCAATAATACATCTCCGGCCTGAAGTTGTGCTTATCTACCACGACAACTTTATAGGTTACTTGTCCGTTTCCTCGTCTGACCTCCATTCCATGCATTTGCTGGTTTTGGGTATCGCCTAACATCCACCGACGCACATCCCAGAAACGATGACCTTCGAATGCGAGTTCTACCCGCCGTTCGTTCCGGATGCGTTCCCGCATTTCCGCTTGTGAAAGGCCTTCCGGCAATTGATAGGGATTTAAACCAGCCCGTTTTCGTACGGCTTCCATTGCTTGATAGACTTCGGTACCAGGGCCGCTGTATTCGTTGAGGGCTTCGGCGTAATTCAACAATACTTCCGCATAGCGAATCAAGGGAAAGCAACGTTGCCCACCATGGATAAAATTGGCGGCGTGTTCCGGATTTAGCATCTTATTGGTGTAATAACCGGTAGGCGTTCCGGAATAGATGGCATCCTGACTAGATGGCTGACCATTTGCAGTCAGGTAAATATTTACAGGTGCCATAGCTCCTTGGTTGTTCGCAATGACGGTCTGATCTTTAATAAAGCTATAGGCCAATCGCGGATCGCGCCCTGCATAGGGATTCTGCGGATCGTATCCACTTCCGTCCTCGTCAATAGCCTTACCATTCTGCATGCCAAAAGCATCTACGGTTTCCTGATACGGGAAACCGCCCTTCGCTGCACCTCGTGAAGGGGGTTGCCAAATTTCTTCTAATTCTTTGTTACCACCCTGCATGCGGGCAACGATATATTCCGGATTTTCACGCAGCGTGAATACATAAAAAAAGCTATACCCGGGTGGATTATTATTTTCTTCATACAAGGCGTATTGCCCTGAGGTGATGATCCGTTGGGCAGCATCTGCTGCTTTTTTCCAGCGTTCGGGATCTGCCGAGGTATACCCGAGCAAGGGGTTGCTGTTGCTGCGATTGTACAGTGGACTGGCGGCATATAATAAGGTTCGTGCTTTTAAGGCATCACATGATGCCCCGCCTGCACGCCCATACTCACCCCTAATCTGTTTATACGGAAGTACATTGCGCACCGCATCGCATTCGCCCACAATATAATCGACACATTCGGCATAAGTGTTTCGCTTCGCAGGGATATGATCGGTAAACGCATAGACCGTATCGCCCACCAGCGGAATGCCACCATAGTGCTTGAGTAGAATAAAATAATACCAGGCACGCAAGAAACGCGCTTCGGCGGCCATGAGTTCTTTTTGATGGGCCTCAATGGGTGCTTGTGGCAAATGTTTCAATAACTGGTTCACCTTGCGAATGTTGGCATAGGGTTTTAGCCATGCGTCTGTAGCAATACTGGAGGCGGTAATGGTACCCGAGGAAAAGAGCACGGTGGTTGTCACATCGGTCGATTGCTGCGGCCGTGACTCATCGCACGCCGCGTCCAAACCGCCGTTTTCAAAGCGATTGGCATGTTCAGAAAAGCCGATATCCACGTAAATATCGTTCAAGAACTGGACCGTATACAAGCTGTCTGAAAAGACCAGATCTTCTGTTAAATCTGATGTAACTGTTTGGTCCAAAAAGCCCTGCTTACCGCAGGACATGCATACAATCAGGAGTATACCCGAAAAAAGTGGTGGTATAAAAACACGCTTCATACTTAGATTTTGGTTAAATAATGGTATATTATTGGTATTACGTATTAAAATAAAGACACTTCGCTTTATAAAAAGGGGTAATCGTTGACAAAAAAATAGCCAACTATACCGTTTGATCAATTGGCCTATGGCTGCAATACTCCCTGATCGACTTAAAAGCCAATTTCATATGTTTTTTCACAGTCTCCACAGAGATGTTCAACATACTTGCGATTTCACGTTGCTTCAATCGGGCAATCTTGTTCATGCGGAATACCTTTTGTTGCTGAGTAGGCAGTTTACTGATTGCTTCATCCATCAGACGTGTATATTGCTCAAAAAGATCATCAGCTATTTCTGCAGGCTGGTACCTGTCTATGCTTTCTATCCATCGCTGATGAATCCGCTGTTCGTTGGCCATCTTTCGCAGGGCATTTAACATCCTATTCTTTGCTACAACAAATACAAAGTCTTTAAATGATTTAATATGGCGCAAAGATTTCCGTCTGAGCCAAACCTCCATAAAGGTCTCCTGCGTAATTTCCTCTGCCAAAACACGCGATGAAGTCAGCTGATAGACCACAGCTCCTAGATAATCGTGGTAGGTATGGAACAACCATTCAAAAGCATCAGTATCTCCCTCAGCTACGCTATGCAACATCTCCGATTCGTTTCTGACAGCAGAAATTACGGTCGCAGTGCATGAATTGGTTTCGTGGTTAATAGGTCTCATAAAATCACCTTTGGTTATAAAAGATTTATGGGATAATACCCCGTCAGTTATAACCATCAAAGGTAGCGCTAGAAGCAAAAACTGCTACGTGAGAACGTGCCAATCTTCCGAGGATTTGTGCCTTTTTTAGGTTTAAGACCCTTTTTTAGCATATTCTGTGGGTAAAACACCGAATTGTTTAATGAAATTCCGGGTGAACGTGTCGGGTGATTTAAATCCGGTTTGCATGGCTATTTCGTATATTTTCAGATCTTCTGATCGCAACAGTTCAGCCGCTTTTTTGAGTCGGATAAGGATAATCATTTCCTGTGGAGAAATGCCCGATACCGCTTTGATTTTTCGATACAAATTACGCCGGCTCATATGGAGCATTGATGCTAGGCCATCAACATCTAAGTCTACATTTTCAAGGTTCTCCAGAATAATAGCATTGAGTTTGTTCAATAAAATATCATCTGCCTTTGAAGGAGCAATAGTGGTAATTTCGGCTGCAGGAGAAATAGCAAAATGATGCATAATTTTGGCCCGATTGAGCAGCAAGCTATTGATTTGGGCTTTTACGTGCATGGGTGAAAACGGCTTTTCAATATACGCATCCGCGCCTAACTCCAACCCCTCAATCTTTGCGTCCACACTGCTTTTTGCGGTCAGTAAAATAACGGGAATATGGCTGAAGTTAATGTCACTTTTGACCCTGTTGCAAAGCTCAAAACCATCCATTTCGGGCATCATCACATCACTGATGATTAAGTTGATGTCTTTCCGATGCAATACATCCAAGGCTTCAACGCCCATTCCTGCGGTGTGTACGTGATAATCATTACGCAGTTCCTGGAACAGGAAACGCATGATTTCTTTATTGTCTTCAACGATCAAAATATGCTTCTTGGCTTCGGTAGTTGTACGGACTTCCGTTTCCTGGGTCAAATCTTCCTGAAAATAATCCAAGTCAAATTCAATTTCCTGATGTATGGGTAAGGTTAGGGTAAAGACATTATGCGAAGCTGCCGTACTCGCCTCCAAGGATCCGTGATGAAATGCCGCCAGTGAACGGGAAAGTGCCAATCCAATTCCGGTACCTTCCGTATGCTGCTTGGTTTTTAAGCGATAAAAAGGTTCAAATATTTTTTCTTTTAAGGGCTCCGGAATAAGGGGGCCATCATTACGTACCGTGATTTCAACGCTTTTTTCCTTTTCAGTGGCTAGGTTCACGGTTACAACCTGTTCTCCGTACTTCAAGGCATTTTTTAATAAATTAACAATGATCTTCGTCAACGCTTCCGGATCCACATAGGCATATAGGGGCTGATGGTCTGTAGTGAGTTGATACGCTATTCCCTGCATCTCTGCACTCAATTTGAATCGGTCAAAATTCTCCACAAGCAGTTGGCGGACATCCGTTTTAACAAAGTTGAGTTTGAGCTCTCGCTGCTCCACCTTTCGGAAATCAAGGAGCTGATTCGTTAATTTTACCAAACGATCAGCATTTTTATGCATGATATTGGCATTATACTTGGCTTCTTCCAGCTTATCGGCTTGTTCAATTTTTTCCAATGGTGCCATAATGAGCGTAAGCGGTGTCCGTATCTCATGGGCTATATTGGTAAAAAAGTCTATTTTAGCCTCGTAAATCTCTTTATCTTTCTGATGGTTAAGCATGCTATACATCCGCTCATGCTTTTCTTGTATTCTTTTCTGGTAATAACGAAAGGCAACTAAAACGACGGAACAACCAAACAATACGTACAAGAAATAGGCTTGCGAACTTAACCACCAAGGTGGCGTGATGATGAGTTTTAGTTGCTGCTCCCGGCCCCATCTTCCAACGATCGTTGCAGCCTTTACTTGGAAGGTATATTCGCCTGGCGGGAGCTTGGTAAAGTATACTCGTCGGTTGGTTTTCAACTTCGTCCACCCAGACTCCAAACCTTCCAAGCGATAGCTATATTGCGTGAGCTCGGGTGACCGGTAGGATAGTGCAGCAAAGTCAATACTTAACGATGCACTATCATAGGGTAAGGTAAGTGTTTTGGTTTCCACGATCGATTTTTTCAATGCCGCTTGGGATCCTATCGGCAGTTCAAGATTGTCTACCTGTATCCCCGTTATAAATAGCGGAGGATGGATCACCTCTTCAGCGATCATAGCGGAGTGGAATCCCACAAGACCTTGCGTCGATCCAAAATAAATGATGCCATCCTTCGTAATGTAACCAGAGTTACCCGCAAATTGATCAATGGGTAATCCATTTGATCGATTAAAAATTTGGATGGCACCACTTTTACTATCCAGTTTACATAAGCCAGCGGCGGTAGATATCCATAGCCAATTGTTCGATCGTAGTATTTTAAAGGTATTGTTACTCGGCAAGCCATCATCGGTTGTAAGGAAAGTTACTTGCTGTTGCTTTGGTTCATACCTTACTACCCCTCTCCCCTCCGTAGAGAACCACATCCGATGATCACCGTCTTCCATAATACTCGTCACGGTATTATTAAACTTTCCACCTTCGGCAAAGTCGATCGGTAGCGAGACACCGGACATCGTCTTTGGATCAATATAATAGAGACCGGAAAAATAGGTCCCAACCCAAATACCACCGGCATGATCCCTAAATAGGGACGATACGACTACCCTGGGGATACCACTCACCACACTAATCCGTTCTGTCTTTGCGTCTAAAAAGAGCATACCATCAGTTGTACCGATTAGCATACCATTCGCGGTTTTGCTAAAACAATTCACTGTCCCCGTGCCAATGCCTTCAGATAGTCCGAGGGTGTTGTATTGATGGATCACGTTGCCACTATGGCGGTTGGCAACGACCACGGTACCCCTACCCGAACCGAACCAAAGTTTATCCCCATCAGCAAAAAGCCCCGAAACACTGTTAAAAGCCTTAAGCCTACGCCGGAGCACGTTATCGTTCGTATCGAGAAAAAATAAACCATCATTTTCTGTAGCTGCCCATATCCCACCGTCTTCGTCAGGCGCCACCTGTCCCACAACTTGTTGACCATCTATAACATCTTCCGTGGCGTATAAGGTAAACCATCCATTCTTTTTATTGAAATAATTGATGCCACTATACTTACAACCTACCCAGATTCCCCCTTCCCGATCTATCTGCAGGTCTTTGATGTTGTTATCTGACAAACTGTTGGGATCTTTATCGTTTCGACTCAGCAACTTTTTTTTACCCGACTTAAGATCATACACATAAATGCCTTTCGTAGTGCTTATCCAATATTCGCTAGCCCCCGATTGGAGGATATCGGTTACGCTAATAGTGGTATGGTCTGGGCTCTGCAGAAATACGTCACTAAAATTTCCGGTGTTCTGTTCAAAGCGCTTTAGTCCATTATGCTCTGTACCGACAAGCATCATCTCCTGATTTACGAAGAATAATTTAGTAATGCGCGCGGGTGCCGCTTGGGTTGTTGTGCCGGGAACGGAGAAGCTTGTGCGCAGATTGGTTTGTGCATCATAGCGTAATATATATCCACGATTGGTACCAACCCATATATCACCGTTTGGCGCCGTCATCAATGAGATACAGTAATATTGATCAAAAAAATGATAGGCTCCGGATTTTAAATTGTATTTCACGAGTTGATCATTACAGATCATCCACAAATTGCCCTGATGGTCATCTGTAATACCAGCTATCCACTTGGTGAAAGTGAAATTTAATCGGGTGAATGTTTCGTCAGTAGCATCATACTTCCATAGGCCATTGTGTGTGCCCACCCATAAGGTGTCTGTATTGCCCACATAGAGCGCACTGACAAAATTATTGCCAATAGCTTTCTCCTGCTTATCGTCCGTCCGAAAAATTTTGAACTCATGCCCATCAAAGCGATTTAAGCCATCCCATGTGCCAAACCACAAAAAGCCTTTATTATCCTGCACACTGCAATTGATATTATTGAACGAAAGGCCATCTCGATTATCGTAACGTTTAAACCAATAATTTTGCCCATAGGCCACGTTCACGAGCAGCAAGATACCACCAGTCCATACTATCGTCCACATCAAAAATCTGGAAAAACACATAACGAAGCAAAATCAATCAGTCAGCTAAATAGGCTTGTTAATTTACACAAAACAAGCAATTTTTTTCAATTTTATAGAATTTAGTGATGATATGCTCCGAGTATTCTTTCTATGCTTTCAGCACCCATCAAGATATTTACGATCAGAACCTCACTAGTGTCCGGTTAAGAAAAAAGTTTTTAATATAACTATTTAATATACAATGATTTATAGTCGTTCTTTGATTTTTTGATTTGAAATTGCTGTTAACTTGCACATTGAACTAAAAGCAAGTTAATGAACCAGGGCAAATATGTTTATTCGCAATTGATGGATTATGCTTCCAAATATGTGTTCAACAAATGTGTGGAGCGTTATAAGGGCAATTACCGTTCTCGGAACTTTACGTGCTGGCAACAGTTTCTGTGTCTGGCCTTTGGTCAGCTTACGCACCGGGAAAGTTTGCGGGACATCGTTCTATGCCTAAATGCCCAGGGCAAGAAGCTCTACCATCTTGGTTTTAAAAAACAGGTGAGCCGCTCTACCTTATCCGATGCCAACAGGCATAGGGACTGGCGTATCTATGCCGATTTCGCCGCCCAGCTCATGCAGGATGCCAAAGCCCTTTACATTAATGAGCCGGAAATTGGCAGGGAACTGCAGGGCAGCGTCTATGCCCTGGATTCAACATTGATCCGTCTCTGTGTGGAAGTGTACCAATGGGCACATTACCGGTCGACAACTGCAGGCCTGAAGCTGCATACCCTGCTGGATGTACAGCACGCCCTTCCGGAGCTGGTTGCCATCACAAGCGGTAAGGTGCATGACATGAAGATTCTTCCGGAAATTAATTTCAGGCCAGCGGCCTTTTACATTATGGACAGGGCCTATTTTGACCTGGCACAGCTTTTCCGTATCGACCGGCAGAAGGCCTTTTTTGTTATCCGGGCAAGAACCAACCTGAAGCTGGCCACATTGGAGAGCGCTGCAGTGGAAAGGGATATCCTGATGGACAATATCGTACATTTTAAGAATTACTATTCAAAAAAGGCATATCCGCAACCGCTAAGATATATCAGGAGCAGAGATCCCGATACAGGGAAAACCGTTCTGTTATTGACCAACCATATGGAACTGGATGCCGGGATGATTGCCGGGCTCTACAGACAACGCTGGAAAATAGAACTCTCCTTTAAATGGATCAAGCAGCACCTGAGGATCAAAGTTTTCTGGGGAGAAAGCGAAAATGCAGTCAAAACCCAGCTCTGGATAGCGTTATCCGCATACCTGATCGTAGCTATTGTCAGAAAAAAACTCAGGATAGAACAAAGTTTATACGAAGTTCTACAGGTTTTAAGTGTATCGCTGTTCGACAGGACACCAATCACAGAGTTACTTAATGATAAACAATTTCAAATTTCAAAGAACGATATATATAAACAACTAAATATCTTTAATTTTTAAACCGGACACTAGTGATCAGAACCTTATAAATAGTACTATCACACTACACATCTATGCACGGGCAACGGTATCAAACTTCCCTACAACATACCAAAAAATTCATTCAGTATCAATACGGAGTCAACGATATCGCACTAAACAAAATAGACCACCGATTTATAACCGATTACGATTTTATCTCCGTGCCCAAAGCGTATGCGGAAATAATACCACGGTTAGGTACATCAAAAATTTCAAGAAGATCATCCTGATTTGCATAGCAAACGGTTGGATACAAAAAGATCCCTTTCTAACTAAAGGGAGAGATGTTATATTTCCTCTATAAATAAGTTCTCGATGGCAGAGGAGAGACCGATAAATTGCTTTTATATACCACGCGATTATATTGCATATAAAAGGCAATTTATCTAAGTTTGAATTTAGAGGAAGGATACGAAATGGTTAACGTGATAGGCTTTGATAAAGAAGTGAAGGGTAAGAGGAAGTAAAGATTCGCTGGCGATACCGCCAATTACTCTTAAAAGACGTCAAAAAATCCATTGAGTCTATTTAAATAGTCCTAAAAGTTGAAGGAATGGGTAATTAATTTAAAGAATAATGCTTATGTTTGTAATGCGTACATAAGAAATATCAAGATAAAAACTTCAATGTTTAACAATATGCCTGGCAGAGAGCAGGTGCAAGTCCTGCACATTTCAATATTTCTTGGATGTACGCAGCACTGTCAGGCTACCTTAAAATCTTCAAAAAATTATGCGTACATCCAAGAAGAAATTAAGCAGACAACCGGAGGTTAGAAGCTTAAAAATCCAACCATTCATCAGATTTAACCAATTCAGTCAGACAACAGTTCCTGTTATCAGACTAAGTGGGCATTGGCTCGAAAAATTAGGTTTTAGTCCCGATCAACGAGTTAAGGTTACAACGATGAATAAATTGCTTATCATTAGTTTGGATGAGGATTAAGATTAAAAGCCGCCGATTCGGATTGGATTGGCGGCTTGTTTATATTGAATTGTCAAATAGCTTATCAAGCTGTCTCTCAGCCTTCTTAAGCTTCAAATTCAACTCTACTTTCTTATTAAATTGCTTGCATTAAGTACATGACAAAATTTGTATTACACATATATTCAGTTTGTTAAATCCGGAAGCCAATACACCTGTACTATTGAAATAAAACAGGGTAACACGCATGGTTTAAAGCACTTGCAGTTGACTTTCGAATCCATTCGCCTCCAAAATTTACATCTTGTAGTGGGATGCACTAGCGTTCCTGTAAATTTTGAAGCGAAGAGTTTTATTCGTGTTGTGGTTTATTTTTAAAAGCACTCATGAGAACGCTCCACTAAGTTCTTTGGTTACCTTTCTTTTGCGGAAAAAGAAAGTATAATAAAAACCTTCTTTAAGTATCAACAATCAACCGCATGTTAGGTGCGCTTGACCTGAATATTGTGTTCAAACTATGCGATACTTTTGTCATCGTAGGGAGCAAAACAGCTCGATGACGAATTACCTTTTCCCGATGACTATTCACTTTCGTCATCGAACAAAACACTTTTGTTCGAAAATTGGGTCTGACTCAAAAAAGGTAAATCCCAACAAAAAAACGCCCTTTAAATAGTAAAGAACAATAGTTATCCCTTTCAGAACAGATTAAAACACCAAAAAAGGGGGTAAAATCCTGCCAAAATTTTTTCGCCCTTGCCGAATTTTGGCAGGATTTTATCCCATCCATTCGCAGACTTTGTCGTATCTTTTATACCCTTGCCGGCACTGGTGCTTAAATTCAATTTAAAGAAATCAATTTAGTATATGACAAAAAGGAACGATTGGTTTTCAATGGTTGCCCTTGAAAACAATCGACCACTGCTTTGACCGCCTGAATCTGAAAGTCCTGTTCTTTAAATTGTAATTTCATTTTTTATCAGTCTTAGCTTTAATATAGGCCTGTTCAGGATGATTGATCATGTCCGGAAATTTGTAAAGTAGTTTTTTACTATTGATCATTGGCGTTAGAAATTTACGCTTTACATAATCCTCGCTCCGCCCTAAAAGAAGAGCAAATTCAGATGCTTTGAAATAGCTTTTTTCACATATATCTACTATCACATCTTCTATAATAAGTGGATCTGATGTTCTTTTTGGTAGTTTATTTATTTTTTTTAGCGTTTGCTCTCCAATCTTTGCTGCCACCGCTTTATAATCAATAGTAACTGGTGCACTAAGGCTTTGAGGTGGTGCACTAAGGCTTTGAGGTGGTGCACTAAGGTCTTGAGGTGGTGTCTTAAGATTAAGATCATCAACTGGTGTACTAACGCTCACAGGTGGTTTACTATCTTCTGCTTCATCTCCGCTAACAAAGTTTGTCCCAACAACATAATAGGTAGCTCTACCTTTACCTTTTTGATCTAGTAATTCTTTTAGACGCATATCCCTAAGATCACTACTGGCTTTGAGAATATCTACACCATTAAGCTGTCGATACGAAGAATTATCTATAGCACCCACTTCTCGGGTGAAGATCAAAGCACGTTTCTGATCTTCATTCAAACCATAAATTTCAAAAGTGGACAACCATTGAACATCATCAGTACCTAAGAAATGATGAAGAAGTAAACGTACCGTAAACTGGTTTCGTCCATGATCACTTTCAAATGTAGGCGGTAAAAGATTAGCTTTTTCCATCAAAGCTCTCATCGTACGTACACCCGAACCTTTGGTCTCTGCCAAGTTAGTCTCGTGAAATACAGCTGCAATAAACGGGTTCCGACTCTTTGAACCAGGTTCTCCCAAATGATCTTCTGGTTTTAGCGAAAAGCCCGGATTTTTAATCTCGATCCGATTTCCATAGCGAATAATCTGAATAGGCTGATTTTCGCGGTAAGTTCTATGGATTAACGCATTAACAATAGCCTCGCGAAGGACACGGGTGGGCAATCCAATACTTTCGGCCTGGAGTTCGCCTTCTGGCAACACAAAACCTTTAGGCAAATCATCCGTAATCTGACTAAACACACGTTGCACCATTTCCAACAAGGATCCTCGCATATCAATTGTCGTAAACCTATTCTCAGGATCTTCCATCCATTCATTGCCCGGTACACGTACATAATCTACCCGCACCATAGGCAAAAGTCGGCGATGTGCTATGCGTTTTCCAAAGAGCAATAATCCGGCATACGTCAATTGGATTTCTCCTTTTTCTTTTCGGATACACCCTAATGAATAGAGTAAATCTTCATCATTGTACTGCAGTTCTTCCGCAAAAGAATTTACCTTACTACGAAGCTGTCTATATAACGCTAGAGCTTCTTCACTAATATCGTCGAGAGAAGAACCGCTTACCAAAGTACTATCAAAACTATCTTCTTTATTAAAGAATACAAACAGATCATCGTCTGTACAGCGTTGATCTGAAGAACCTATACGACGGTACGCCCCCTGCGGCAAATTCTCATTCCGAAAATATGCCGGCTTTTGTCCATCTGGAAGTTCAGATACGTACGCAACGATGACGTTTCTTCCGTTTACAGATTCGACCTGTATAGTGGGCCGTATAGGCTGATTGAACATCGATGCACACTGCGTGCTTAAATCCAGCTGTATTTTGTCTGACTGCTCTATACCCGAAGCATAGTAAGTAGGAAATAAGGATAACTCTTCCTGTTCCACACCAAGCAAAATGTAACCACCTCCCAAACCCGGTTCATTGGAGAAGCCACATACGCTTTCCAATATGGATCGATCGATAGCGCTTCCGCGCTTAGCTTCTATCCAATTACACTCATCGGTGTGATTGAGCTGTTGAATTAATTCTGCTGCACTTTTCATTAGATCACCTTCATTTCAGTCTCCGGACTCAACTGCTTTAGCAATTGCTTGACATTTACCTTTGCCGTATCATCCTTAAATTCATTGTCTCTAAAGACTACACGCAAAGGTTGGTCTTTCGCGATTTCTTTGGCAAAAGCTTCATCAATGCCTTTGTCAAAACATGCGTACAGGGAGTTTTCAGCAACACGAAACACTTCTTTTCCTGCAATTTCCAATCGTTGGATTTTCAAGCTCAATGGAAGTCCCCAGTCGAGCATAACTTGTGCTAAAAGGTCGTCAGCTGTCCGGTCAGATTTTCCTGTATCACTTTCCGTCACACAGTTCGGAAACAATTCAGCCAATTTTTCTATATTCCGATTCACCAAATCCGGTGATTGCATGTCTAATTTATCTACACTCATTTCGCTATTCTATTTAGGTTATTTAATCCTTTTCAATGCCAATTCCAACGCTTCCTTTTGATGGGATTCCGTTTCCACTGTTTTAAGTATCCGATCCGCTAGCCACAAGGTCAACAGTTCCTGTTCGGAAACCTGGAAGATGCCTGCAATTTTTGTGAGATCCTCTTTCCTGAAAAAACGGTCACCCCGTTCCATCTTGCTCAACAAAGCCGTGTCTATATCTAGCTGAGCAGCAAGCTGCCGGATCAAGATATTGTTCGTCTCACGCAATTCCCGAATCTTTTCTCCAATCATGATTTTGTTGTTTGAAATTTGACTTGACAATTATTGGCTAATATAGAGGTTTTTGGTTAGATTTGAGAATATATCTAGGACTATAACTTGGAAATATGAGCAGGAGATTCGTGAACGGACGACTTTTGAAAAAAGCACTAAGAATAGGTCAAAACCTTTTGATCCAAAGAGTCTAGTGGGTATAATACTTGGAGCGAAAATGCTCGATAGCGATAAGGAGACTATCAAAAACTTGGTTTTACAACTAAATAAGTATAATATTGAAATCATAGATAGCTACATTGATGTGGCTAATAATCGTATCCGATTGAAAAAGAACGGTCTTAAATTAAGGTAGTCTGCTCTTCAAAGCAAGATCGTCCGGTTTCTCATTAAATATACATAAATATAAATTATTGGTAAATAATTAGTTAACTTCCTTGTTAACCAGTTTACTTATCGTAAGATTTTCCATTGAGTTTACTTAACATATCAGAAGCGGCGCACAACGCCTTGAATTCAAATTGTTATAAACAACCTATTCTCTATTAGTAATGTCTACATAGGGGGGCGAAAACTAGGGTACAACGATGTTATTGATAACGTAAAAACTGCTTCACATGATAACGACGAGCAACAAGTTTACACACCTCATTACTTATACGTTCTTTTGTGCTTTGCAATTCCTTAAAGATCTGAACTTTGCTATATAACTTCTCCAAGGGCTGGATATCTTTAGCAAATGTTTCAGCAGTTGTAGCAATTAGAGCCCTGGGGATAATAAAATCACTGTCATCCTGAATATCTAAATTCTTTGGATCGACATCACAAAATAAATGTTTGGGCAGGATTCGTAATATATCCTTTATAGCGCTCATTCATGCAAATTTACCACATATCGAAATCAAAAAAAATATTTTAAAATAAATTTGCGATAAAGTACATGCTAAGAAGGCTTTAAACAGTGTTCTTGTTATTCCTCCGGTCGGTTCACGCCTTTCGTTCGTACCTCACTTCAGGCATTCACCCACCTCCGGAACCCCACAGCAAACGTATTCCCTTAATCGCTGATTTCCTTAATCCTTCATTCATCACCTTTTCCGGTCATACCCTTGCTTTATCCATTGCATTATGATCTATATACTCTTAAGTGGAGCGTTCATATCTTTGAAGAGTGGAAATGTATGATGCTCCGAAAAGGTGTTTCTGAAGAAGAAACTATCAAAAGAATGAATGGTCCCAATAAGGCTTTTCCGGACGCACTAGTTATGAATTACGAAGGCCTCATACCAAACCTGATATTACCCGATTCTGATGATTGCCATGTACTAGCTGCTGCTATTAAAGCCGATGCAAATTTGACCTCACTGCCTGAAGCAATTAATCTGTCTCTAAGGTATTCACCGGTGTATTCCCCATTTCTAAGCGTAACTCACCCCCTTTAATCACATCCGTATGCAGCAGATAACTCTTATGATAAGGCTTACCGTTGAGTTGGATGGACTGGATATAGACATGCTCAGGTGAATTGTTTTCGGCGACAATGGTAAACGTTTTTCCAGCAGCATATGCGCTATCCAAACGAATGTCAACTTTATCGAAAAGCGGACTCGTGATCTCATAGCGCCCATCGGCAGCAGCTATCGGATGGATACCGCTTGCAGCCAAGACATACCAAGCAGACATCTGCCCGACATCTTCATTCCCTACCAAACCCTTTTCCACCGCGTTGTGATACGCTTGTGTACATATTTTTCGTGTCCACTGTTGCGTTAAAGCAGGTTTTCCTAAACGGTTGAATAGAAAGGCGGCATGATGTACCGGTTCATTGGCATGGTTATAAAAGGCATTCCAGTGAAAATCTTCAGGTGTTTTTTCAAAAAAAGAGGTCAAGTCTTGCAGCATTCGTTCCTTTCCTCCTAAAAGCGTTGCCAATCCGGAAATATCATGTGGCACAAACCATCCTTGCTGATACGGATTACATTCTATCGTGCCATACCACTCCTTTTCCCTACCTGCTGTGGGCCATGCTAACCACTGGCCCTGTTCGTCTTTCGGTCGGAACCAGCCCTTAGTTGAATCAAACAAATTTCGATAGGCAGACGCCTGTTGCGCATAACGTGCTGCATCGTCCTTTTTCCCTAATTGTTGGGCCAAGGTACTCAAACACCAATCGTTATAGGCATATTCCAAGGTCAAGGAAATTCCTAAATTACCAGGTGTATAGCCTAAACTATCATTTCCAAACTTCGCTAAAGAACCTACAGCCAATTGATAAGCTCGGTCTATCGGGTAATTCCGAATACCCTTGGAATAGGCTTCCGCAAGAACGTTCACGGCAGGATTGCCTATCATACAGCCGGAATAGGCATTCATCATTTCCCAACGTTCAAAGTAGGGTTGTTTTTTCTCGGCGGCAAGATCCGTTAATGATTGTAGCAGGTCGCTTACGACCTGTGGATTAATTAAGGTCTGTAGCGGTATCTGACTCCGGAATACATCCCACCCGCTAAAAATCGTACGTCGGGTATGTCCATTTTCTGCCTGATGGATTTTAGCATCACCACCGGGATATCGACCATCTACATCCTGCAACGTGCGTGGATCAAGCATTGTTCGGTAGAGTGCCGTATAAAATACTTTTCGTTGCTCGGCTGTACCTCCCGTTATTTGCATTTTACGCAGCGCATCCGACCATAATTGACGTGCCTGTTCATGCGTACGGTCAAAATCCCAGTCTTTGATCTCCGCCTTCAAATTCTTTTTCGCTCCCGCTTCATCCACGAAAGAGATACCCACTTTCATCAATACTTGCTCCTGATCTGTTGTGGCAAAGGTGGTATAAAAACCTGTATGCTTACCGGTTGCTTCCCGTAATCCATCCTGAACCTTTGCATGCGCAATCCATTGCTGATAATAATCAGCCGTCACATTTTCCAGCTTTCGATGGGCGGTATCCGGAATATCGGCTTGCCAGATACCGACATGCTGCAAAGGCTTACTAAATTCGGCGTAAAAATAAACCGTATAATTGGCTTTGCCATCGCCATTACCCCAGCCACCACCATCAGGTGTACAGCGCATCCACCCGCCAATACTATGTTCGTCTAAAACACGCACCTCTTGCCGGGTAGAAGTACCACCAACCCGTCGGGCCAAGTCAATCTGTATCCGTGACGTAGCATGTTCAGGAAAAGTAAATCGCAACATACCGCTATGAGGTGCAGCCGTCATCTCTGCTTTGATATGGTGATCGGTTAATAGCACCCCATAATATCCCGCAGATGCCTGTTCGCTGGATTTATCATAATAACTACGGTAGCCATCACTTTTTCCTTCTACACCGGCGTTGGTTTTCAGCGGCCCTGCGCTAGGCATAACCAGGAAATTACCTAAATCGCCATACCAACCGATACCACTCATCTGGGTGAAGGCAAAACCTTCGATGGTTTTATGTTCATAACTATAGCCCGAACCATTATCTCCACCGGTAATGGTATTCGGACTTACTTGCACCATTCCAAAAGGGGTGGTTGCTCCAGGAATGGTTTTTCCCAAGCCGTGGTATACCCCAGCGGCGCCAACACTGGTGCTGGCGCCGATAAACGGATTAACCTCATCTACGATATCCGATGCTTCGGTATGCTTCGTTCCCTCACATGCTGCACTAAACAGGAGCACAAAAAATACATATGAAGCGAGGGATAAAGCGCGATATATCTTCATTTTCATTAAATAGCCGTTAAAGTAACTTGATGTTTCTTCGGTTTGTTTACGCGATACATTTCGTCACGTAAACCCTGCATCTCTTTCTCCAGCCGCTTCCGTGTTGATGGCGTTACCACCTCCTTATAATCATTGGTCTTTGCCTTGAGCCAACCATTATCTTCCTGATGTTTCATGATCGTATCCATAGCAGCAGCATTATCCGCAAGCAAAAGTCCTTTTTCTTGTAAAAAATCGTAGTTCACCCAATAATAATTCCGGAACTTCGCTTCTAGCTCCCGGTGTTTTCTATTCAAGTCCATTAGCTGTAGTGCTTGTTGGTATTGCGGTGTATGGGTAATCTCGGCTAAGTTGATGCCTTTACCACATTCTTCAGCCGTATAAGTTCCCATCTCCTCACCATCGATCTTTAGGATATAATTGCCCGATTTCAACCCTTCAACGGTAATCCGCTCTTGATTAAACTCCTGGGTAAAGGGAATAACATCCAATGCTTCTTTCTGGATTTGGTTGTTTTGCCAAACACGTGGTAAGGTATCTATAGGATAGGGCAAGGAATGCGCCAAATAGTCAAAACTAATTTCGCCTTCTTTTTGCTGTACATGTTTTACTTGGGCATTCTCCGATCGACTTAATTTCCCCTCCGCATTGATCACGATATCCGCTACGGGTTTACCCGCCAGACCTTGGGCTTTTAGGAAAAAATAGGCCATTACAAAATGACCGGCACTTCCGGGATGGATCCGATCAGGGCCCGTGAGGGTAAAATCCGGCTTCTGCTGCTGTTCACGATAGGTGATGTCCAGCATGGGATGCAATAAATCTACAAAGCCCCACCCATTACGTTGCGCAGCTTCTTCCTGAAAACGGGCAATGAGATCAAGGGTATGGCTCTTGCCTTTGAAATAATTATCCTTATTCTGCATCGTTTCATCATACGGTGATGATGTCATGAGTATTTTCTGGATACGGGAATGTGCTTTTAACTCCTTTTCGATTTTTAAAAAGCTGGCGTAAGAGGTGTCTACCGCATCCTGCGTTACCTGTGCCGTCTTAGTGGTATCACCATATTCAAAGTACCGGCTGTCATTCATACCAAAGGTCACGACCAATACAGACGGATCTTTAGCCAACAAATCCTTCGATAAACGAGCATAAATCTGTCCGGCTACATCACCACCTACCCCGCCATTGAAAACCTGTAAGCGTTCTTTGGGGAAATGCGTGATATAATAGAGCCAAATGTAATTTTCATAGAGGCCGGCTTCCGTGATACTGTTGCCAGCGAATACGACGCGATCGCCCTTCTTAAAGGGTTGCAGCAATTGAGCAAAAGTTCCGTTAATCGCTCCCATTAAGAGAATCACTAAAAAAAGAGGTATTTTTTTCATCTGTTTATATTTTATTTTTAGTTGTCAGATGGAGCCTTTGATGATTGAGATAATCATTGCACTGTTGGTTAATGATTATCTCAATCATGTCGGGTTCATTATAACAATTTATTGAGGACCGACTTCGGTCTTGTCCAACTGAACACGACTACCGTTCGATTCCGGGTTAATATACTCATTTTTTCATCTTTACACGGACGGTCTGTATACCAAACCGAGGCATTTGTATGCTAAACTGACAACCTTTTGCCTTATCGCTGATGGGCAGATTTGCTAACGGTTTTCCGTTCAGATCTTCCGAGGTTACTTGTCCAGGCTTGAACCCTAAATCGACAGTAAGGGGTTTATCGTCGCCAGCGGCATTGAAAATACGAAGCAGCAGGTCTTCCCCCGAATAGTACAAGGCACTCAGTTGATAACCCGGTTTAGTAAAATGCAACAACGAGCTTTCCTTGGCTACAGCGATCCGCCGATTATGATTGACCAGTAGAGGATTGCTTAACCGATCATGTGCAAACCAAAGCTGTGCCTTTGCCCAATCATTGGCATGAAGCAATAGGCTATACTGCATGTGAGTAGGCCCTTCTACGTCATAGTTACGCCCCCATAAGCCTTTTCCCGCATACTGTACGGTTAAAGCCAGTGGCTCTCCTTCCCCATGTGCATAGGTTGTTGTATGATCGCTCATCAAAGCAAGTCCGATATGCTCCTTATCACTATTCACCTCTACCCAATCCAGCAAGATATTATTTTTAATACTGTCCCAGCTCGAAAAAAAAGTATTGGAAAGCTTACTTTCCGTAACATCAAACGGTGCGTTTTTAACGATACGCTGCTGCGCTAAATTTGTCGGAAATAAGGCCAAAAGCTTGTATTTATCATTATAAAACGCTTTCTTACGGGATTCAGCTTTCGCATGCTGATCATCAAACTGTCCAATATGGGGTTGCCCTTGCCAATCAATACTCAGCTGTACATCAATGCGCGCTTGCCCTTTGGTAAAGGAAAGCTCCTGCGTAAAGGGATGTTCAGCGATTTTACCATGAACGGCTAATCGCAATCGCACCGGGCCATTTTCCAATACCTGAATCCTTGCCGGGTTTTCCGTGCTGGAACGAAAGCGATTTTGATCGTAAAAGAAACCGCGCAATTCATTAAATCCCTTTCCTTGACTGGTATCTACCCACTCTTTGCTTGGCTCTGTTTTGGAACGCAAACTCCGGATGACACCACCCTGCTTCACATCCAAGGTCAGGGTATAAGCATCGGTCTCCACTTTCCACTCCTGCTCATCTGGCGTAAGCTTTGCTAGCGGAGATATCGAAGACTCCATTTTCTTTAACTGGTAAGTTGCCTCCCCCATGGGCGGTACCTGTGCTAAAAACAGGAGTTGATATCCCTCCTGCGCCCTGTTCCGGTTCCATTGAGTGGGTAAAACGTTGCCCTTAGCGTCTACAACCACCAAACTGGTATCCGCATCCATTTGGTTTACCGGATAGCTTACCACATCTTCCCGCGCATAAGGTAGTACATTACGCACCACTAGGGCAGCATGCTCTCCTTGGTTTGCCGATGCTCCAGTCTGCATTACCGAATCAGCAACCCGTATGGTATGAGCGGTCCATTGCCTCACCTTCCCTGCCCAATCCAGGCTGTCCACCTTGTTATACGGAACAATCCAACAATCATGGTGCTGCGCCAATAATAAGGGATACCAAGCATCTTTTAAGGCAACACGTGGAAAAGCAATTCCTAACGATGCCTGATCCATCGCTGCCCATTTTTCGGCCATGAGGATCTTATTTTCGGCTTGGCGCACGTGTTGGGCAATGCGCTGTAGCACTTGTGCCCCCCAAACCAAACTTACCTGAATATCTTCTTGTGACAGGCGCCATTTTTCCAAATCCCTACGGGTACTTACCTCTTCAAAATAGTTACGCCACGTGGTATAGCTAACCGGGTGATACTCGCCCTTATTTTTGCCCAGCCATGGACCGTTTCTCCAACCTGCATCCTGTAGGCACATCCCTACCGGATGTGCAATACCTGCTTGAAATGCAGTTCGGATAAAATGATTGGTATTAGCATTGCCAATGGTTTCCCACGTTGAACCCGCTTTCAGTTTCTCCATCGCGTAACGTGGAACGGTAGGAATCGCCGTGCCGTCTGGCCCCACCCAATCCAGCATTTCCCCACCATAAGCGCGCACATAACCTCCCCAACAGGTGTTGGGGTTTTTTAGTGAAGCATATTTAAAACCGAAACCACGTAAAATCTGCGGTAAGGCACTGGTGAAGCAAGGTTCTTCGGAAGAATAGGTATCGAAAGTCATGGAGGGAAAATGCTTGTGCAATTCTTCCATGCCATAGGCAAATTGCCGAATGATGCTCTCGCCCGATATATTGTAGAGATAGGACTGCCCATAAGCAGGATTGACATATTCAATACGCTCGGCAGTCGAGGGATCGGCTACCATAGCTTTAAATGCCGCATAGCCCTCCTGATCCACCGTGGCTACCCAATCCCAAGTAGCTGGTTCGATCTCTACGTTCATTTTCCAATCCGGATGCTGCCGCAATTGCTGTACCAGGTAGCGCGTATATTGCGGTGGATAGTGACCCCACTTTCCCCCATGGAAGCCATCTACAAAATAGGCCGTTTGGGCAAATCCCATTGTGGCCAATAGCAGCAGGCAACATCCGATAGACCAGATCTTACGTAATCCCGCCATTTTATTTCAGGTTTGGATTTGCCTGAATTTCAGCAAGCGGAATAAGCCATAATAGATCTTTCTCCTCAAAAGCCCGATTATGGTTCGGCGCTTTAAAGCCAATCAGGCTGACGATACGGTCATTTTCCACATCGAAGGCCTTACGTGTACGGATCATATCGAACCAGGTATGCAACTCAAAACACAATTCCCAATACCGTTCTTTCAGCACGTCATCCGTACTGATGCTGGACGGTCTTTTAGACGATGGAAAAGCCCGTTTATGCACACTATAATAGGCATCTAAAGCTGCTGCATCCTGTGTTGTGCCGCCGTCTACCATCGTTTTGGCTTCTGCACCTAACAGCAGCACATCAGCATAGCGCATTAAGGGGAAATTAGCCCCTGAACGGGAGGTTTGCTCCGCCTCATCGTCCCAAAACTTATAAATAAAAGGGGTATTAGACACCTTAAAGAAAAACTGTTTTTCCTGTTTACGCAGATCATCAGCTGCATACGAATCGTAAAATGCCGTTGTTGGTGCCATGGAACCACCCATATTGGGAATAACGGAAACCGGTTTTGACGGTTCGGGATAGGGCATAAAATGAAAATGGATAATGCTCGTTGCGTTCTTCTGGTCGCGCTGATTCATGAGGATATGCTCTCCACTATTGTTTTTGGCTGGATCCCGAAGATCGGCATAGCTGGCAAATAAACTATATTCGCCTGCGTTAATGACTTCCATACTTTTATCATAGGCCATTTGATAATAATTTGCGCCTTTTTGCAATGGATAACCAGCCATCGTTATGTATACCTCAGCTAACAACGATTTTACCGCTGCTAGGTTAACCCGGCCACTTTTATCTGTCCATGGCAGACCGGCATTTTCGGCAAACTGCAGATCGCTTACAATCTGGTTATAGATCTCTTCTATCGGCGATTTTCCAATCTGGATATTATCCAGATTTAAGGTTGGTTCCGTTTTCAATGGAATGCTACCGAATAGGCGTACGGCACGAAAATAATAATAAGCCCGCAAAAAATAGACCTCCCCGAGAAAGCGGTTCTTAGTTTCTTCGTTTACCACACTTGTTTGCGACACATTAGCGATAAAACTGTTGCAGTTTTCGATTGGAATATAGGTCGCATTCCACCAGGTTTCAAATCGTCCATTGGAATTTTGGATATTTTGCAAAAGTAGAAATTGATCGTCATCGCCTCCGGTCGGACGTGGACGCCTGCTATAGCCGGTTATGTATTCCAGTGCATATACCGGACTTGCCGCTAACGTAATTTCTGAGGCGAAAGGCATATTCAGTCCGTCGTAAGTACCATTGGCCGCTGCATGGATCTGCTCTTCGGTTTTATAATACTGATCGGTGGTTAAAAAACTGGCAGGTTCTTCCTCTAGAAATTTAGTGCAAGAACTTAGCAACAACACGGTCAATGCCGATAATTTAACAAAGGTTTTCATAGGTTTCTCTATTTTTTTCAATATTTTCATCAGTAATAGGAATTAAAAACTGGTTTTCAAGGAAAAGGAAATCGTCCGTGGCTTGGGATATTGATAAACGTCTACCCCCTGATTCAATGCCGCATCAAAAGAGGTTACTTCCGGATCGTAGCCACTATAACCGGTGAAGAGTGCCGCATTTTCTACGTTTACGCCGAATACCAGACTATTCAATTTTATTTTTTGCAACCAGTCTTTGTTAAACTGATAGGAAAAGCCGACATTCCGTATACGCAAGAAAGAAGCATCTTCCACGTTGAAGGAATCCCCGCCTTCATTATCAAAACCGTCCGAATTAACGCGCAGTTGACCCAGCATTGTATTTTGATGCTCCGGTGTCCAAGCGTCTAGAATAGACTTAAAACTGTTGATGTTTGGTCCTGGATTGACCATTAGCACGCGCGCTAAACTGATCACATGGTTTCCATAAGCCCCCTGTAAATCGACAAACAGCGAAAAGCCCTTATAGCTAAAGGTATTGGTCATGTTCATTTCCCATTTTGGCATGGCATTGCCCAGATTGACTCGATCATCTGCATCTTTAGCGCCATTTCCATTGGTATCCTGGTATTTGATGTCGCCTGGTTTCTTCCCATATTGAGCCGCCTCTTCCGCTTCACCCGTGCCCCAAACGCCCAAGCGCTCATAACCAAAAAACTCATTCAGCGGCCCTCCGGCGATAATCCGGCCGAACCAAGGATAAATCACATCATTATTAATGTCGATGACCTTCGAACGGTTCAGGGAAAAATTATAACCGGTGCTCCAAGTAAAATCTCCTTTTTTCATCGTAACGGCATTCACACCGAGTTCTATCCCCTTATTCTCGATGCTGCCAATATTGTCGAAAACATTGGTATATCCCGTAGTTACAGGAAGTTTCCGTAAATAAAGTAGATCATCATTCCGTTTATTATAGGCATCTGCCGTCAGCAACAATCGACCCTGGAATAAACTAAGGTCTAAACCGACATTCAACTGTTTGGCTTTCTCCCAGCGCAAGTCGGGATTTCCTAAACCGGCTAAGGTTACAGCCGACTCGTAGTTGTTATTAAATACCGCTTGTCCGTTGTTATAACGATTTAAGGTGACATAGTCGCCTATTTCTGCATTCCCTACAATCCCATAACTGGCTCTTAACTTTAGATCGTTGATGCCCGTATTCATGTCTTTAAAGAAAGACTCCTGCGAAATCCGCCAAGCTGCGGAGAAAGAAGGGAAAAAGCCGTATTTGTTATGTTTACCAAAGCGGGAGCTTCCATCTACCCGAAAAGAAGCGCCCAGCAAATAGCGATCGTCAAAATTATAATTCGCCCGCGCAAAATAGGAGTTCAATTGATTTTCTGTTTTTCCTGAACTCGGAATTTGTGGTGTCGTTCCTGTTCCCAGGTTATTGTCTTGGAAATAATCATCGAAGAAACCTTCTGCTCCGGCCTGATCGGTTGAGGTAACATAATAGTACCAGCTCGCTCCAGCCACCGCATTGAGGTGATGTTTATCCCACGATTGGTTATAAGAGAAATAATTCTCCGTAGTCCATGAGCCAAAATCAGTATGTGCACGCTGGGCTACCCCCTGCTGATTTTCACCTACATCATAGACCGTCCGCCCACCATAATAATGAGTATAACCAGACGACAATTGTCCGCTTACCGAGGTATTAAAATCCAACTTATCTGTCAAATGGAAGGTAGCCATTAAATTGCCGAGCGACTGGCTGCGGCCGGTCACGTTCTTCACTTCATTGAGTAATTTAACCGGATTTTCGGAGTTTTCCGCTCCAGGATAGTCTCCTTTCCGACTATACGTGCCGTCTGCATATTGTACCGGTAAAAAAGGCAGGTATTCCAACGTTTCCCGCAATGGATTTAAACCGAGTGTATTATTATCAATGTTATTACTCTGATAGCCACCTGCATTGATATTGGCCTTAATATTCAACCAAGACTTCACATCCCAATCCAGATTCAAAAAACCATTCAATTGCTTGTAATAGCTATTTAGCATAATCCCTTGGTTGTTTCTATAGGATATATTTGCCAATACTTTAATGTTATCCTTACCGCCCGAAAAAGTAAGCGCATGCTGATGCGAAACCGCCACACGGGTAGCCTCGCGCTGCCAATTCACCTGATATTTTGGCGTTCCATCGCTATTGAACAGATCGTCTTTTCGTTTAAAGGCATTATCGGGATCCAGGTGTGGAGCAAGCCGGCCAGGCACATATTCGTATTGCCGCTTAAACATTTCCAAGCTTTCGTTAGCGTCCAGTAAATCCAGTTCACGAGGAAGCGAGCCAAAGCTAAGGGTATTATCGAAGGCAATCTGAGCGGTATTTGGATCTCCGTTCTTAGTGGTGATGACCACCACGCCATTGGCACCTCTTGAGCCATAAATAGCCGCTGATGACGCATCTTTCAGCACATCTACGGATTGAATAATGGCTGGATCGATGGTTGTCGGGTCAGCACCGACAATACCATCAATAACATATAGTGGTGTATTAGAACCATTGATAGAACCTGTTCCCCGTATTTTAATAGCGGGGTTCCCTCCGGGTTTACCCGAATTTAAACTGATATTCACACCAGCTATCTTACCGGCCATTCCTTGAAGCAGATTCTGTGCTGTTGGCCGTTCCAGCAGCTCCTCTCCTTTTACCGAACCTACGGCCGTACTGAGGTTCGCCTTTCGGGAGGTACCATACCCGACCACTACAATCTGATCAAGACTATTACTAGCCGTTGCTAAAGTGATGGTTAGCTGACTCGAGTCGGTTAAGACAAGTTCTTTTTCGGTATAACCAATATAGGATACCAGCAAAACATCACCCGACGATGCCTCTATAGTAAAAGCACCTTCGGCATTGGTGACGGTACCTTTTGCCGATCCACGAAGCTTAACCGATGCCCCAGGTAAAGGTTTACCTTCTTCATCAAGCACCTTACCTTGCACCCGGAATTGCTGAAGATGATCGGTTGACACTTGTTTTTTTTCGGTAATAAAGATCGTTTGGCCTTTAATCTGATAGTCTAGAGATAAATGCTGTAGAATGGTTTTCAAAGCATCATCGACACGAGCATCTTTTATGTTGACATCCACTTTGCTGATTTTATCCAGCAGTTGGTCATTATAAAAAAAGGTGTAATCCGATTGTTTTTCAATCGATGCAAAGATATCCGACAGTAATGCTTGCCTTGCGACAAGGGTAATCCCTTGAGCAGAAACGGGTAAAGCAACAAGCATAAGCCACGTCATCAGCATCAGTCCCCATGCCGATCTGCTATACCCTTTTTTTTCGAAAGTTTGGCTAATAGCCTTCCATTTCGCCTCTTTTTTGATTGCGATCATATGAATTCAATATATATTAGGATTGTTAGTTTATATTCAATTTTCCCCTTTGTTCGTTTTCTATATTATCTTCGTTTTCATCATAGTATTCATTTATTAGGTAATACAATAATGTTATGCTTATCTTCTATTTGGATAGGAACTCCCGAAAGCTGCAAACCGTTCATGAGTTCAGCTAATGTGAGTTGCCGGTCGATTCTGCCGGTATATGTTTTTGAAGTTTTGGCTTTTATCTTGAAATCGACATTATACCATCTTGAAAGTTCGCGCAATACGTTCTCTAAATCGCTGTGGTAAAAAGCAAAGTATCCCTCTGTCCATGCCACAGACATCGCAGCATTGGTTAAATGCTTGACGTTAATTTCACCATTCGCCTGTTGTGTAGCCTCATCGCCAGGCTGTAATTTTAAGGCTTCTTGATTGGTGGACGCTTTTGTTAATAGACTAATACTTCCTGTTAACAACGTTGTCTTCACGCTTGGCTCGTCTGGATAAGCGCGTACATTAAAATGTGTGCCCAGCACCCGAATCGTCTGTCCGTGACAGGTTACTAAAAATGGCTTCTCCGGATGATGAGCCACTTCAAAATACGCCTCACCAGTAACACTAACTTCCCTTACCGTACCCTTAAATTGTGTCGGGTAGTGCAACGACGAAGCCGCATTTAGCCAAACTTTAGTACCATCAGCCAAGACTAATTGGTACTGCCCTCCCTTGGGTATGGTCATGGTATGATAAGCCACATCCTGACCATTAGCCTGATTTGCGGTATAGTTCAACAATCCTTTCTTTTCTTTTAAAAAGGTGTTCCCATGATCATCAAAAGTTCCATTGGCCACCTGGTCGACATCAATTTTACTACCATCGGCTAAGGTAATAATCGCCTTTTCATTACCTGGAGCCACATCTTTTGTGACGACCACTTTTTCAGCCATTGGCGTGAACAAATTCCGTTTCATCAGGGTGTGATGAAGGAAAAAAGCAGCGCCCAATACGAGGAACACCGCAGCAGCATATCGCCAGAATGAACGATAGTTACCTACCCGCCTCAGACCACTTTTTTTCTTTATATGCGCCAACATGCGTTCGGTTTCCTGTTCGGTAAAAAACGTATGCTGTGTTTGATGTTCATCAAACACCTTACGTAAAACCGTATTCAGCTCTTCTTCCGGATGATCTGCCCATAAACGGGAAAAGAACTCTTGCTCCTCTTCGGGAGTCATCGTTCCAGTCCTATATTTTTCAAACAGTGCAGTCAATCTGGATTTTTCCATTGGCAATCGTTAGCTATAAATAGTTTCCTGTACTAAAGACACAGCAAGTATAAAAAAGGGGTAATGAAAAAATGATCATCTATCAGTTCATTTTACACTAGTTATACCTGGCAGCCACATATGGTTGATTGTGGTATTAAAAGAACCTTTTAATTTTACTTTTTTTCACCGCGAAAAAAAGTAACAAAAAAAGCTCCCGCTGTACCCAGCAGCTACAACGGTAGTGCATCCTACTACATACCGCTACTGGCTAAGACGGTTTTTAGCAGAACGGAGATTTTCTGCCAAGCAGGTGGAAAGCATACATATAGTCTCCACCATTGAAAAAACAACCCATACGGCTCGTCCGGTTAAAAGCACCTGCTGTTGGTCTTCGAAAATGCCGCATATAAAATTTACAAGGTGCAATGGGAGGCACTACCGTTTTTGTAAATTTTGAAGCGGCGAGTTTCTTTGATACTTTCTTTGCGGAAAAGAAAGTATAGAATAAAGGTTCTATTTTTAAACCACTTAAATTACCCATGCATTATCACCGGCATGAACTTGGTATTCCTTCCCTTTCCACACGAAGATTCCCGACGTCTTTTCCGGTAAATTGATGGTAATTTTCCATTTTCCCTTATCCTGAATATAGGCTACCGCAATATTTCCTTCAGGATGAGGGATGGTACCTTTAGCATGGGTTAATGTTCCTAAATGCGGTTCAATTTTGATTTTATGGAAACCGGGAGCATCGCTGTCTATCCCTAACACCGTTCGGAAAAATTCAATATTCGGACTGCTACCCCAAGCGTGGCAATCCGAGCGACTGAATTCAATGTTTGAATCTTCTGTCCATGTAGTTAAACCCATGGCTATATTTTTACGCCATATATCCAGCCAATTCAGGTAATCGTTACCCAATCCCGCTTTTACCAAAGCCTGATGCAGGTAATATTTAAAGTATATCGTACATTGAGTGAGCGTGCTATCCGCTAATAAGCGTTTTCCTAAAGCAAGCTTATCAACCTGGCCTGCCACACCGGTAAGGATAGCAAGCGCATTAACATGTTGGGAGAAAAACGTTTTTTCTTCTGTATCGGCATATAACTGTTTTACCGGATCCCAGTATTTCCGTTGGATGGTCTGCTCCAGTTGGAGTGCTTTTTTATGATATAATGCTGCAAATGCTGTCATACCCATATGAGCTTCCATAGCAGCTGCCCATTGATAGGCCCAGAGCAATTGCAGATCGAAGATCGCCGAGCTGCCATCGGTACCTTTAGGCGGTGCGCCTACGGACCAGTTTTCCCCATTAGCCCAATCGACAAAAGTCCAGTAAGGAAGATGCTGCAAAGAGCCATCCTCTCCTTGATATTTACCAAAAAATTCAAGAATACCTCTCGCTCCACTAAGCTTATCCTGAATAAATCGATCATCGCCACGATACATCCAATAATCGTATAACATACCAATGTACCATAAAGAAAAGGTAGAAATTACCTGTGTGCTGTGGGTAGGATAACGACTTAAGGTTAGACCGTCAGACAGGCGTGCATGATCTATTAGGGTGATGGCATTCCTTGCCAAACGATCATCCGCGCTGTTATAATAGGTAATCATGGCCTGTACACGCGTGTCACCTATATATTGTAATTGTTCGTAATAGGGGCAATCCGTATAGGTCTCCCACGCATTGAGTCTAGCGGTACGCCAACCAATGTCCAATATCTTTTTTATTTCCGGATGATCACTCTCAAATGCAGCAGGCTCTTTAAAAGGATACCCCGTAAAAGTACCAAACAGGTCGTCAATAACGAGTGGTTCCTGCGCTGTCTTTACCTGTAATTGAATGTATCGATAGGTGCGAAAGTTGAGATTAGTATACAATTGGCCATCACTGCCATCAGCAATTAAACTATCTTTTCTACCGTGAAATAGTTTTCCTTCCACTTCATTTCGATTACCTTTTTTAGGGCCATAAGGGGTAAATTCATCCACCAGCGATTCGGCATAACGTATAGTGATAAAAGCATGCTTTCCTTTACTGAACTTGAGCGTAAGGTAAGCATTGGTTAAATAGGTTTGATCGAGGAGCAAGGTGGCAGTGGACTGGGCGGGTATTGTCAGCGGTGCTTTTTCCGCTGGAAATCCAGCCGGAACTTTAATCCCAGTCGCCTTACGCAAGGCCGGTATGCGCTGATACGTCAACTCCATTTGTGGAAGCGAAGAAGGGACTAACATCCAACCAAAACCGTCGGAAAGTCCTTTCGGTTGGCCGGCGAACAGACTATCCGCAAAAGACCAATTCCTATCGTCAAAATCCAAGGCCGTCCACCCTTTAACCGATTGGTTCATATCGACAAACTCACCCGTGCTGGCTGCAAAAAAGCCACTGATAGGCTGATAACCTTGATCGCGCATACATTTCCAACTTTTATTGGTATTGACTATCTCTTCCGCTTCTGTGTTACCCTGAACGATGAAGGCTGTCCGAAAACTGATTTGCGCCTCTGGCCGGAAGGCCGCCTCATTCCACACAACTGCCGAAACCATGTTTCCTCCTTCACTCAGGTAAGGAGCAAGATCAACCGTTTCGTAGTTCCAGTGATAGGTATCACCACGTGCAGGTCCCAGTGCAACCAAAGTTCCATTGACATACAATTTGAAACGGTTATCCGCTGAAACGTGTACTAGAAACGTTTTTGGTTTTGTTGACAAATCGATACGCTTCCGGAAATAATAAACACCATAGTGTTGTCCATCATCATTTGGAGCAGCAACCCAACCTGCATTCCATGACGATCGACTAGCTTCGACAACAGGGAATTGGGCATAACAAAACTTAATGGAGGGTAGAAAGAAGAATAATAAAAGGATAAATTTCATTGTATGTAGCCTATATCAGTAGTTCAGATTTTATATCTGGTTTTTTGGTTAAAGACACTGCTAATGGAAAAAAGGGGTAATATATACTGCTCTTTTCTAACGAAACCAGTTGCCTAGCAATAGCAGTAAGATAGGCTTATCGATATTCGTCGACAGGTAACTGCGTAAAAAGCGTAAGGCCAGCTTCATATGCTTTTTCACCGTTTCTGGCGATAAATTAAGAATACGAGCGATTTCTTCCTGTTTTAAGCGTTCTATTTTACTCATTCGGAACACCTTTTGCTGTTGCAGAGGGAGCTTTGTAATGGCTTCCTGTAACCTATGGTTGTATACTTCTATCGGATCTTCGGCAGCTGTTGTTTCCTCATAAGTTGGCGTATACTGTGCCCAAACGGCGTGCTTCAGCTTGTCATTCGCTATCTTTCGCAACGCATTCAGCGCTCTATTTCTAGTTAAGATAAAAAGATAATTTTTAATGGATGCAACTTGAGGTAACTCCCGTCTTTTTAGCCATACTTCGATAAATACCTCCTGCACTACCTCTTCAGCTAGTGTACGTGATGCTGTAAGTTGGTATGCAAAGGATCCCAATTGATGGTGATGGGCTGAAAAAAACAGCTCAAAAGCCCGCTCATTCCCATCAGCAATCAAAGCCAATAACTTCTCCTCCTCAGTACAAGATCGTATTACCACGGCCCATTAGGTTTACTCTAGGCTAAAATCTGAAAAAAAATCGATTTAGCAATAATTTTTTCCATGAAATTGTTTTAGCTTTAATAAAGAGAACATTGACCATTAGATTTTTCCATACGCACTACAGGTTAAAGTTCTACTTGCTAGATATTAAGACAAAGAGGGTACCAAATTATGTATAATTAGCAAATGAGTCCATAGTGAGTCCAATATGAGTCCAATATGAATCCATATTTAATATTGAAAATATGGATTGAATAGGTATAGTTATTAAATATATTATTCTTTAAAATAGGAGATAATGTCTACTTAGTATAGGATTAGTATAAAACGTAGTAGAGAGTAGTATAAACTCGAGATAAAGACAGATTAAGGTAAGATTGTAACAATTCGATTACCTTACACAAACTTAAGCTTAATTTTACTTTAAATATATTTAAAAAAGTTAAACTTGTCAAGACTAAAACAACGTATAATACTTATTATGGATACTAGAAGAGAATTTCTCCGAAAAACCATTTTACTTTCTGGGGCTACTGGATTAGTTAATGTGATGCCGGAAGCGATACAAAAGGCAATGGCTATTGATCCTGCTCCTGGAAGCACTTACCTCGATGCCGAACATGTTGTCATTTTGATGCAGGAGAATCGGTCTTTTGACCATGCATTTGGTACCTTATCAGGTGTTCGAGGCTTCAATGACCCCCGCGTGGTAACTTTACCCGATCAAAAGCCCGCATGGTTTCAAACCGACGCTTCAGGAAACACCTATGCCCCTTTTCGTTTAAACATCAAAGACAGCAAAATTACCTGGATGGGATCGCTCCCTCATTCCCGTGCCAGTCAGGTGGATGCTTATAATGAAGGGAAATACGACAAATGGTTACATGCCAAAAAATCGGGCAATAAGAAATATGCCGAGATGCCCCTTACATTAGGACATTACTCGCGCGAAGATCTCCCATTTAATTATGCTATGGCCGATGCTTTTACCGTATGCGATCAGAATTTCTGTTCGGCCATGACGAGCACTACACCCAACCGCTCTTTCTTTTGGACGGGAAACATTATGAGTACTGTTAACGGAATACCCAAAGCGAATATCCAAAATTCTGATTACGCTTATGGCAAGCGGGAATGGAAAACCTTTCCTGAATTGTTAGAAGAAAATGGTATTAGCTGGAGCTTTTATCAAAACGAGTTGAGCTCTGGAGGAGGTTATCAGGGTGAGGAACGTTCTTGGTTAGCCAACTTTGGCTGCAATTTGTTGGAATTCTTTGCCGCCTACAATGTCAAGTTCCGGGACCGCTATATTGCGAGCCTGCAACGGCAGGTGGATACACTTCCGGACGAAATCAACAAATTACAAGAAGAAAGCCCTTCTAGCGAAGAAAGGGCAAAAAAGATAAAAGAAAGTATTCTGGCCAAGCAAAAAGTTTTAGACGCCGCGCAGGCAGAACTACAACAATGGAGCAAAGCTAACTTTGAAAAATTAAGTGACAAGCAAAAAAGTCTACATCGCCGCGCTTTCGTTACCAACCAAGCCGACCCCAATTACCTTAGTCTGGATACCTTATCTTATGATGATAAGGGTGTTAAACGAGAATTAGCTGTTCCCAAGGGAGACTTATTGCACCAATTTCGAGAAGATGTAAATAACGGCAAACTGCCAACCGTTTCCTGGTTAGCAGGTCCGCAAAACTTTTCCGATCACCCTAGCGCACCTTGGTACGGCGCATGGTATGTTTCTGAAATATTGGACATCTTAACCAAAAACCCTGAGGTATGGAAAAAGACTATTTTCATTGTCACTTATGACGAGAATGACGGTTATTACGATCATATACCGCCATTTTCCATCCCAGATAATAATAAGCCTGACACGGGTAAGTGTTCGGCAGGTATCGAAACCGAAATTGAGCATGTGCGTTTAGCTAATGAACTCAAACTGGGAATTCCCAAAAAACAGGCTCGTGAAGCACCGGTAGGTCTAGGCTTTCGGGTACCAATGCTTATTGCCTCCCCCTGGAGTAGAGGAGGAAAAGTATGTTCACAAGTTTTTGACCATACTTCAACGTTACAATTTTTGGAAACTTTCGTGAATAAAAAGTTCGGCAAGAATCTGCATTTCGACAATATCAGTGCCTGGCGACGTACTATTTGTGGTAACCTCACGGCCGCATTCACCCCTTTTAATCCAAAAGATGAAAAATTGCCCTTCTTAGATCGGAATAAGTTTGTGGAAACGATTTACAATGCCAAGTTCAAGGAAGAACCAGGGAATTTTAAAGCAGTCAGCGATCAGGAAATTAACCAGGCTCAGCAATCAGGCTCTTTTGGCGCTTTAATGTCGCAGCAAGAGCCCGGCAAGCGCCCATCCTGTGCGCTTCCTTATCAGCTCTGTGCTGAAGGGCACCTACAGGCAACGAAAGATACTTTCAGCATCCGCATGAAAGCCGATCAAGCTGTCTTTGGCAAAGATGCCGCAGGATCGCCCTTTACCGTATATGCTCCTGTAGCCTATACCGACAAAGGTAAAACCGAAGTTTGCCGAAACTGGGCATTTGCGGTAAAAGCGGGTGATGAGATTCGCTATGAATGGCCTTTAAAAGCATTTGAAAAAGGCAATTACAACCTACAACTGCATGGACCGAATGGCTTTTTTCGGGAATTTACCGGTAATACCCAGGATCCACAGCTGAACGTTACCGTTTCACCCGCATTAAAACCCTTAACCAAAGTTCCAACAGGGAATATCGAAATAAATCTCGCTAATGAGGGAGATCAAGCGATAACAGTTGCTTTACATGATGTGAGCTATAAGAAAAAACAACTCGCGACGAAAGTCATTGCTCCCAACACAACCGAACGGATCATGATTGATCTTAAAGACACCTTTAACTGGTATGATTTCACCCTTACTGCAACAGGGAATAATACCTACCGGCAGCGGTTCGCCGGAAGAGTGGAAACCGGTAAAGAAAGCTTCACCGACCCGCTACTAGATCGGGCGTAGGGTTGTATAACGATTTAATAGCGCGGAACTCCGTTACTCATTGGGTTCCGCTACTGTTATTATATTCAAGGCATGTGTAATGATGAAGTTGTCTGTAAACCTTATCTTGATTGCTTTTTATTATTTCATCCTGACCTGGTAGTATTTTGGATTTTATTCCATCAATTTAGATCTGAATTATCATTCGAGTTCATCGTATTTTAATACCACTATCTACTTCGATAGATTCAGGATTTTTCTTTTCATTCTACTTAGGGTTTCAGGAGACATGTTTAAGTAGGAAGCGATAATTTTATTGGGTAGCCGTTGAACGACAGTGGGGTATTTGTGCAACAGCTCCCGGTAACGGTCTTCCGCATCTTTTGTTGTTTCCCGATGAAAGATTTCCAAGTTATTGATATAAGCATCGGAAAGGTAATCCCGAAAAAATTTCTCCCAAGCGGGAATAATACTCAGCAAATAATAAAAATCAGTCCGGCTGATCCGTAGTAATTGGGTATCTTCCATTGCCTGCAAATATTCAAAAGATGGTTGTTGGGTGATAAAACTGGCCAAGCCGGTGGCAAACATATGTTCAAAAGCCAGGTAACGAGTTACCTCTTGTCCGTCGTCCTTAATGAAGAAAATACGCAAACAACCATAACCAACAAAATTCATCCATTGGTTAGTTTCCCCAGCGCTTAAAATAATTTTATTCTTCTTGACCTCATACCACTTAAAATATTTCAAGATCAAATCCATTTGTTCTTGGTTGATCGTGATCGTCGCAGCAATGTTTTCTCTTAAGCGTTGGTATAGTGTCTCTTGTTTCATATTACATCAGTTTGGTTTTCGCAATTCCCAAAGGGCAAATAAGGCACTAACGAACACAGCACTGGCGCCAAATAAATACACATGCTGGTACTGACCATCTCCAGCGAGTAAGCCTGCCAATGGAGCCGTGATTGCCATTCCGATATCGAAGAAAGCATTGTATGCTGCCATAGCAATCCCACGGTTTTCTGGTGTAACCTTTTTGATGGCGATCTGTCCGAAAGAAGGGAACACGAGGGATAATCCTGCTCCAGTGAGTGCTGCTCCAACGATGGTGAGATAGGAAGAAAATCCACCCCATACCAATAACTGTCCGGAAAGTTCGACTAAAAGACTAATAAAAGCAACTTTTGCTCCTCCGTATTTATCGGGGGCACCCGCTAAGAATAGGCGCACGATAATGTAGCTGGCGCCAAAAGAAGTAAGCGCCAAAGAACCACCTTGCCAACTGTGCTGAATAAAATATAAGGAAATAAAAGAGGCAATACCGCCAAAGCCTATGCTAGCTAAGGCTAAACCTGCACCGGACCGCCAAATGAGATAGATTGCTTTATAAAAGGGAATCTGTGTTGCTTTTTTGGGTAGTGCCACTTCGGGAAGTAAGCGCATGATGAGATAAGCAACCATAGGCAGTACGATAGTAAGGGTAAAGACAAGTGCCAAATTGGTGTAACCTAAAATAGCCATACCGATCGGTGCTCCACAGGCCATCCCTCCATACATGCCCATTCCATTCCAAACCATAATTTTCCCCGTATGGGCAGAACCGACGAGCTTGAACCCCCAAGCAAAAATACCGATTACCAGTAAACTTTCGCCTATGCCTAATACAATACGTGCTATGATTAATCCTATGATACAGGCTACGCCATAAGAAGCCCACATACCAGATAACAGTAACAGTACACCAGACAGCCCGCTTAAGAGCAATCCATAGTTGACAGCCTTTTTCCCTCCAGCACTGTCTGCAAGGTTACCTGAAAATTGCCGAGCACAGAGCGTAGCGACATATTGAGCGCCAATAACCACGCCAACCCAAAAATTACTAAATCCCAACGTTTCGTGCACAAAGGTAGGTAGCACTCCTAGGGATATGCCCATGATTAAAAATTCAATGAAAACAATAGAAAATATATTAATGTATATTCTCAGCAGCTGTTGAGGTTGTTTAACGGTAACTATCGGTTCTTTGATTTCGGGTATTTCTTCGATGATATCTACATTATTCATATGTCGAATTTTCCGACAAAGGTAATATCCGCAGCGGTAGTAATTATTGATTTAAGTCATGGAATTTGAAACACATACCCATACAAGTTCAGTCGCAAGTCGGGTATACGGAGTAGGCAAAGCCTACTCCGTATACTTAGCGTGTCTTTTCCCATTAGGGTATCAATCCCAATTCCATCGCTTTTTTTATGAGCACTACCGCGTTTGGAACCTCAAATTTTTGCAATAGGTTATATCGGTGGCTTTCCACGGTTTGTACGCTGATAAATAACTTGGCGGCAATAGCTGAAGTAGTAAGCCCCTCACCTATCCAGTAGAGAACCTCTTTTTCCCGTGAGGTAAGACGGGGCGGCCCTTGCGACCTATCTGGGGAGGAAAAGACGATATGCCGAACCTCTTCACTTAAGACACACTGCCCTTGCATAACTTGGTCAATGGCATTTTTCAGATCATGCAAAGAAGCATTTTTCAAGAGATAACCATTTGCTCCATTACTTAGCATTTTATGAATAATATCTCGCTCAGTATGATTGCTCAATCCGATGATTTTAATCTGTTTATTCATACCGTGAATGGCATTACATAGGTCAACACCAGACATGCTACCTGGCAAACTGATGTCGAGCAAAACGATATCCACATACTGTTGCTGCAGGAAGTTTAGTGCTTCCTGTCCGGTGTTAAAAGTGCCAAGCACTTGTACATTTTCGATTTTCTGCAATACACTTAGTAGTCCTTCGATAAAGATACTATGATCTTCTACCAATGCAATACTGACCTTATTCGTTTCCTGTGACATTGATTTCAATATTAATGATCGTACCTCTTCCCGCTTGTGTATCCAATTCCATCTTTCCCTGCAAATAGGCTACGCGAGCCCGGATGTTCGCTAATCCTAGTCCTTCCTCATGATGTTGTCCCACTACGGTCATTCCCTTTCCATTGTCTTCTATCGTGATATAAAACCGTTGTCCGCGCCCGCTGCACTGCAAAAATATATCTGTTGCACCGGAATGTCGCACTGCGTTCGCCAATAACTCCTGTACGATTCGATAAATATCCACTTTTTCTTGATGGATGATGTTTTCCGGAATATTCAGAAATTCATAGTCGACATGCATCTTGTCATTGTCCAGCCATTTACAAAGATCTTCCAGTGCACGAGCCAATCCAGAGCGAAGCAAGACCTCCGGTATCATATTACGCGCAATCCGTCTGAGCTCATGAACCGAAGCATCCAGCTGGCCAATTACTTTTTCCAAGTCTTTCTGCGGTTCTCCATTTTGGTTATGACTAACGGCCGATAAATTGAGTTTCACTCCCGCTAGCATACCTCCCAAACCATCGTGGAGATCCCGTGCTACGCGTTTTCGTTCTCGTTCTTCACCTTCCAGTTGAGCACGTGCAATCTGTATTTCCTGCTGCTGCTGCAGTGTGTGTAGACGTTGTTCTTCCCGCTTTTTTCGTTGCCGGTAAACATATATTAGAAAAATCACCAATAAGACAACCAGTCCTGTGCCAAAATACAGCAATAATTGCTGCAGCTGATTCCGGTTTTGCAATTGCAGCAACTTTTTTTCATGTGCTGCAACCTGATATTTAGCCTCCAAATCAGCTATTTCCCGACCTGTTTTCTCCGCAAAAAAAATATCTGAAAGTTGCGTATATTCCGTGAGCTTTCCGAAAGCCGATTGATAATTTCCCAAGGCTGCCTCTGTTTGTGCCAGCTCAAATAAAATCGTTCGACCATTTTGCATAAGCGGATATTTCTTATATCCTATATACACTTCCTCAAGTGCTTGTTTAGCCATATCCAGTTTACCTTGACGCTTATAAACTTCATAACGTTCATATTGAATACTCAGCACATCATAGGGACGTTGCTGCTGCTTAGCGAGCATTAACCCTTTATCCAAGCTTGCCATCGCTTCCCGCCATAGCTGCATGCGGGTATGGAACATCCCTTGAACCAGATAATAAAGAGGTAAATATGAGGAATCCTGGGTGGAAGTTAATATCTTAAACGCCTTTTTCAGTGGTATATCTGCAGAATCGGCATGCTCTTTTAAGACATAGCTTTTGGCCTGATTAATATAGCATTCTGCCAATACCGGTTTGTTGCTGTATTGGTTTTTGTGAAGAACAGTGATGGCTTTTTCATAATAGTAGCCCGCTTTTTCATAGTCTTTGTAGTTCATGAAGACCGATCCGAGATCCATAAAATTCCATGCTACCCGCTCTCCATCTTCAGCGGCTTCGGCAAAGGGGATCGCTTTGGTTAACAGAATATTGACAAAGGCTTTACTGTTGTCATTACGCTGTTCGAGTGCACCATAGTTATGCCAGGCACGCGATCGGTATTGCATGATATCCTTACCTTTAAAACGTTGCAACATACGATCAGCCGTTAGGTATTCTTGCTGACTTTTCTTATTATCGTAGTTAAAATAAGATCCCGCAAGATAAAAATGTGCCAACCCGCGAAGAACGGATTTATCTGCGGTATAGGTAAACGACTCCGTTGCATACTTCACGGCTAACGTACTATCCCGTTCCGACCAGTAGTCGGCCAACAGAAATAAGGCTCGCGCCTTAACGCTATCCTGTTTAGCTTGATGCAGTACGTTCAGTAAGCTATCGGGATAACGATCCGATTTTGCTTGACTGGCTGCAATTGAATGAACATTTGCCAGCAGGAGAAGTATCCATAAAATAGGTGTAAAGCTTTTCAAGTTGTTGAACCCTAAAAAAAATAAAAATACAAGTATTCCTACAATTTCGCGAAGGTTATCAATCTTTAGTAAATCGCAGGTTTATTGCCGCCAAACAAAATCTCCTACAATGGTCATTCCCAATCCTCTGGAATCTTCGTCTCCGCGGGCCCTTGGATGAATAACCCGCTTATCTTCGCCGGGATATACTTTATAAACCTCGCCATCTGCCGGAATGATACAGAGATGGTATGCATTATCGGAAGAACCGGCTATCTCAGGCGCCCGGGCGTTCGCTTTCATAGCAATATATTTACTATCTGGTGAAAAACAAGGTGAAAATTCGTCTTGGTTACTTTCGGTGACCGCGTGAAAATCACTTCCATCGGCATTCATCAGCCAAATATGGTTACCGGCCGGTACAACAATTTTCTTGCCATCAGGACTAGCATCAGCATATCCTCTCCAATCAGAAAAAGGAATATCCCGAACTTTAGTTGCCCTACCAAAATCGTTGGAAGTACGCCAAAGTCCGCCATCTTTTTTAAATAGAATGGTGCCACCCGGTTCCCAACATATCGGATCAAGGTATTCGAATTCATGGGTGTTACCATATCCAGAAATATTGCGGAGTACGTGGCCTGTATTTACATCCAATATGACGAGCCCATCCCTTAAGGTAGGCCTAAGGGCTAGCTTACTCCCGTCGGGCGAAATATAAGGCAGCCCCCCATTGTTATCGTTTGGCTCATAAAACAGCTCTTTTATCGTTGAGCCATCCGCTGTATTAAAGAAAATATACCGCGTGTCATAACTTGATTCGTTTACTTCTTTAACTCCCTTCTTTCCATCCCAACTAATGTCCCAACCAGCGCTCAACCAATTTGGAATCACGCTCGACAATATACCGGTAGTAAGGTCAAACTTCGTGATGCCTTCTGTACCCTGTTTAATGAAAATATTCCCCGAGCCATAATGGCCATTGTCTGGATTCACTTCATCCGGATTACTTTTGCTACAGGCGTTTAACATCATCATGGCTACTACGGTCCATAATAGTTGTTTCCTTTTCATCTGTTTACTTTTTGTTGTTGTTTGCTCTATTTTGAGTTTATCGCCGATCCAGACCTTCACAAAATAAGGGGGTAAGCATTATTGTCGCCATACAAAATCGCCAACCATAACCATTCTCAGCCCTCGCGGGTCGGTGGTACTTCCTTTTATGGGATGAATGACACGATCGTTTTTGCCAAACAAAGTAAGGCGTTTGGACAAAACGAGGCAATTGGGGAAAACGCTGCTTTTTTGCTAAGGGTTTTCCCTGAGATTCGGGTATCATACAAACAGCGCATAATCATCAAAAGCCACCGATTGAAAAAGAAATTCCCTGATTCCATCGCCATTTACGAGTTGAGACACGATAACAGCGGTAGTTAAGAAAAAACGTTATGCGCTTATTCAATAGGAAATATGTAAATATTTTCCGTTCAAACATCCATATTCACGGGATAAGTATGCTATGGATGTTTCGGTATCTCTCCATAGAAAGGATAGTTATCAAAAGGTTCTATGGTTTCCGTTACAGGATCTTTTGTATGCTTCCTCCACTTCAGCAGACGCGTTGCCAGCTCCTGCCGAACTTTAGCATAGCTTGCGTCTTTCGCCAGATTTTCCAACTGATCAGGATCCTTTTCCAAGTCATACAGCTCCTCCGCTGGTCTTTTGTCCAAACTCCATAAGCGTAGCTTTTCGTAGGCTGGGTCGTCTTTATTTTCCAGCAGCAGTTTCTTTGTCTGCCCATCGTCTATGTCCCCATAGAATCGGTTTGATTCAGGGTTCTCCGGATCTCCTGCTGGCCAGCGTTCCGGGCGCAGGTTATTGATATACAGGAAGCGATCTGTCCGGATTGCCCGCATCGGATAGCCCAAGTTATCTGCTCGCACATAGGCATGCCTTTCCCGTTCGCTGAAAATTTCGGCACGCGGATGTTTACTTTTGCCTGTTTCAAGCAAAGCTAAGAGGGATTGGCCTTCCATAGATTTGGGTGTTTCTATACCTGCCACCGAGAGGAAAGTAGGAGCTAGGTCTACCAGGCTGACCATTTCGCTGGTCCTTTTTCCTTTCATAAAATGTCTGCCCCACCGCATGATAAGCGGTATATTGGTGCTCCTGTCATATGCATTTGCTTTGACTCTTGGAAACGGCATTCCATTATCACTCGTGATTACAATCAACGTTTCATCATAGATTCCTTTTTCCTTGAGCAGGGCTATGGCCTTTTCTATCGTCTGATCAAAACGTTTCGACTCTGCGTAATAGTCGAGAAAATCCTCCTGTACCCCGTTATTATCTGGTAGCCAGACCGGTACCTTTACCTTCATCGAATCAATACCCAGACTACCCTTGAGCGACGCGCTGTAAGGTCTATGCGGATCATGGCTGCCGATCCAGAAACAAAAAGGAACGTCCGCCGGCTGATCCTGCATGAAATTTTCGAAATTTTTGTAGGACTTGCCTGCAGGATTTTCGGTATACCCCCCTTTCTGAAAGTTTCCAGGACCCCAGCCTTTGCCCTGCAGGCCTACCCGGTACCCATTTTCCGCTAAGATACGGGCGTAATTCTCGTATTTCAGGGGCAGCGTTCCATGCAAGTTGCCCCCTTCGGTCAGTTGATGGGGGTATTTTCCAGTCAAGATACTCGCTCGGGAGGGAGTACAGGAAGAAGCCGTGCAGTAAGCACGTTCAAAGACCACGCCGTCTTTGGCCACGCCATCCATACCTGGAGTAGTAATGGTGCTGTCACCGTAAAGCGGTAAGGTCTTGGAAAGATCATCCGCAATAATCAGTAGGATATTTGGTTTTTTATTTTGGCCGCTGCTAACCATTGTTGTTGACGGGGCATCTTGTTGGTTCTGCGATTCCTGCCCGAAAGCGTACGAAGTACCGCAGAAAGATAGGATGATTAAGCAGATTCTAATGGGATGTATCATGTTAATATCTTTTAGCTCTCTTTCAAATATGTCTTGCAGTATAAAATTTACTGTTTACTTTGTTACATTTTCCAAAAGTGCAGCAACGCACCAGAGATAGGGGGCTTGTCCGTGATAGTCTCCTACATGGCGTGGCCGATCATAATAGTACTGCTTATCGTTCTTTTTATTGGTTCCAACGCATACTTCCGATACAGCCCCCGCTTCGTTAACATATTTTACCATCGCCAGCCAAGCTTTCCGAGCAAAAGGGCCATATTGCTTGGCATTTAACCAGCCATGCTTAACGCCTGTAATCATGGCGTAAGCAAACATCGCCGATCCAGATGTTTCTGGCCAACAGTCTGATTCATTGATCAGCTGATTCCACATACCGCTAGCAGCTTGATATTTTTTCAGGCTTTTCATCATGGTAAGGTAGCCTTTGAGTATGCGTGGCCGATCTTTATGATCTTCAGGTAAGCAACGGAGTAATTCCGTCATTCCTGCGGCCATCCAGCCATTTCCTCTTCCCCAATAATAAGGAACATCAGGTGCATGGTAGAAAAGGCCGTTCGGGCGTTGCAGTTCATCGAGGTAAAGCACCATTTCTCTCGCTACCCGATCAATATATTTGATATCGCCGGTTACCGTATAAGCTTGTGTCTGCACGATAGGAATCATATACATATCATCAATCCACAGGCGTGTTTGCCAAGAATACCCTTTATCTGCCCATTCTTTTTGTTCCGGTTTCGCATTTTGGGGCACTTCCCACTGGGAATCTGCATAAGGTAATCCCAATTCGAGGTAGCGCTTTTCTTTAGTTATTTGATAGAGTTCTAGGGGCAAACTACCAAACATGTTCAGATCCACATGGTTTTTGATGGGCAGTAATGCTTTTTCTGTCGTAAATAGTGGCTCAAATCTGTTTTGCAATTGTTTAAGCAGCTCTTGGTCTTTTGTTAACGTTGCAAACTTCAGTGCACCATTCCAGTAAAAAGTTTCCGGATAGCTTATCCATTTCCCTGCATGAAGGGCATGTTTCGCATCGATAAAGCGGTATGCGATTTTTTTGCCAACTTCTTGTGGTGTATAGCCGTTAGGGAAATCAGTTAACAGATTCGTTTGAGCAAATAAATGCTGAAAAGGAAGGAAGAGTAACCAAACTACTATTTTTTTAAACATAACAATCATTTATTTAAGTAAACAGAATTGAACGTATTCTTGTTGAGTTCGCACTCAATCTTCACCACATTGACCGTAGTAGAGACATTGTTTATGAAATCTCTCCACTACAGTCGAGATAACGCCTGGTTTAGACACTTACTCTGCCGTTGCCATTTCGTCTGCTACAGCATCTTCCCAGTTATCCCATTTAGGTGTACCAGGGTCATAGCCGTCGTATCCATAATTTTGACTCAATTCTCCTTTATTGTTCGCACTAATAGCAGCATAAGGGATAGGCCAATACATATTCTTTTTATCCATGGTATAATTCGGGTTGCTATTACCAGTAGCATCGATTTTTATTGGCCCTTTGTTATACATACTGTAGTGTTCAATACGTTGATACCAGTAACTTCCACCGCTAGGACCCGTTCCGCTTTGTTTGTCAAAATTGTCTAAATTATACACATTGCCCCATTCATCGGGTTTCCCGCTACGTGCCAAACACAACGACACTCTTTTCAACTCCACATTGCGCCACTCTTCCCAATATAATTCCCGGGCACGTTCGTTCATAATATCACCGATGGTCACAGTGCCTTGATATAATTGGCTGCATTTTGCGCGTTGTCTCACCGCATTCAAATCATCTTTAATGGTACCGTCACCCGGATTTAGGTAATATTTAGCTTCCGCGCGAAGGAGATAAGCCTCTGCCAAGCGATAGAGGTACCAATCAGCATTACCACCATTAGTAGCTCCTCTAAGGCCATCGGAACCACTAATATTGGCTTCATTTACCGGATCATCCAGAAAGAATTTGTAGTGCGGTACATCAAACCAACGACGGACGGTATCGCTACACAATAACGCCCCATTGTCTGGATTATAAAGCGTAATAGGTTTTCCAAATTCTGAAGAAGCCTTATTATTTACGCGGTAATCTTCCATGCGTACCCAGTTACCCACTGTGGAACTATGGCGTAAGTCGCCTTCGTCCATAACACCATTTACGCGCCACATCGCATGTGTTTGAAAATAGGTAGGACGAAAAGTAGCAATACCTCGTCCGAATGCACGCATATAATCGTAGTTAGGATTATAATCGCTTTGATCACGCCTAATGTTCAGCAATGCTTGCTTACCATCCTTTGTTTGTAACCTACTATCAAAAGCAAAAGGATATAAGATACGCATGGTCAGCATTTGAACGAATGATTCAGCATCTGCACCGCGATTGGGCATACCCATGATGGTCTCATGATTGGCAGCAATCAATTTATTCTCTGGGCGATGTAAGTCCCAAATCACATTACGGGTAATAGGCCAAGTTTGCGGTTCACCACCATCGTTAAACGTACCGAAATTGTCTTGCATCAGGGAATAACCCGACTGGTTAATCAAGATATCGGTTTGCTCTTTTGCCTTTTCATACTCACCTATAGCTAAATAACATTTCGCCAATAACATACGGCAAGCTCCCTTATTGATTAAGCCTGTCAAACTCATATCTTTTTGATCGGGCACCCATTGCACCGCAAATTCCATATCCTTAGTAAGCATCTGTAGAATAGCATCACGCTTAGTACTGCGATAGTTCTGTTTTGGTGCATCAATAATGGTCGTCACTAACGGTACATCGCCGAATTCAAAAACCAAGGCCATATAGCGGAAAGCACGATGAAAATAAGCCCTACCCTTATATGCATTCTTTACAGCGTCGTCCAATCCTTCTACTTGATCCACATATTTAATAATGGTGTTGGCATAACTAATGCCTTTGTAGGTCTCCTCCCAAAGATACCAGATGCTGTTTGTCCGGTCGAGATTAATCAAGGTGGAATTATCACTGGTAGGTGTGAGCATATTGGCTACATCGCAAAGCATGTTCCGTTTGTCCGTCGCGCTGGCAACCATCAGTTCGGAAAAGGTATATTCCGTTCCTAGAATAAGCATTTCGTTGTGGTCGGTTGCCCAATATCCTTTGAGATGGCGATCACATATGGCCATGGCGGACATCAAGCCCGCCTCGGTATTAAAGGTTTCATTAGGCTCATAGAAGGATAGCGGATCGGGTTGTAAAAAATCTTTTGAACAGCTGCTAAACAGCAGGATACTTCCCATAAAAACGGCAAGATATTTATATAAATGTTTCAATTTTTGGCTTATCTGCTTCATAATATCTGTCAATTAAATTGGTTAAAAAGTTAAGTTTAATCCCAAGGTATAAACACGGGTAGCGAATCCGCCACCACTTTGACCAACTGCAGGGTCGGTTTCGGGATCACCATACTCCCAGTCTTTCGCCCAGGTAGCCACATTGCGCACGGTGCCGTAAACTTTAACGCGATTTAAATTCCACTTCGAGGTCCATTTGTTTGGTAAATTATAGCCTACTGAAATATTATCGAGACGAATAAAGGAACGGTCATACAATTTTTGTGCACCAGCCGCCCCGGTAGGTCCTTTTGCTTCAATACGTCCGTACTCATTTGTAGGATTTTCTGGTGTCCAATATTCCTTTGCAGGTAGGTTGGCCATGGCATAAGCCATACGTCCACCATCGTCATCATTATTGAGGTAGTCGCCAAATAAGCTTTTATGCCCCATATACGAGTAGATGTTAAACGAGATATTCAGGTCTTTCCATAAGATAAACTCGTTGCGCAGTGACCAACGAACAGGTGGATCGGTTTGTCCCAAAAATTCTTTGTCCTTGTCATTATAAGTATGTGTGACAGAACCATCTGCATTGACCACATCGTCGGCCGTATAGTTGTTCGCTACTTTAGGATCCCCTGGTAACTGCCCGTATTTGGCCGCTTCTTCCGCTTCGTTGGCTTGCCAAATGCCTGTCACACGGTAGTCCCAAATGGCGCCAATGGGTTTTCCGATAAACCAACCATTGCTTAAATCGTCCATTTCTTTCGTACCGACGACATTTCCGGCGGCATCTAAAACATTCTCATACTCATAGTAAAGGTGCGTTATTTTGTTCTTGTTATAGGAAAAACCAACAGTGGTTGACCATTCTAAAAAGTTATTTCGAATATTCAACGTATTTAAGGATAATTCAATCCCATTATTATTCACCTGCCCCAAATTGGTCGTAATGTTATCAAATCCAGTGAAGCCAGGAAGACGCTGATTCATGATCATATCGTGTGTTTGCATGCTGTAATATTCCAAACTTCCAGATATGCGATCATTTAGGAACCCAAAGTCCAGTCCGAAATTCCATGACGCCGTTTTTTCCCACTGTAAATTAGGATTAGCTAACCTGTTAACCAACAAATATCGATATAATTCCAACTCTCCTGATGGGTTGAGGTAACCTTGCATTTTACCGGCACCTTCGTAAAGATTAGCAAGGGCCAAGTAGGGATTGTCTAGTGATCGGTTACCATTTTTTCCGTAGGATACCCGCAACTTACCATTACTCATGATATCAGTCCATTTGAAGAACTTTTCATTAGTAAAGGTCCATGCCACAGCTACCGATGGAAAAGTAGCATATGGATTGGAGGTACCAAAGGCCGAATAACCATCCCGACGGATAGAGGTGGTGAGCATATACCGGTTATCATACGAATAAAATAGACGTGCCAAAAGGGCATCTGCTGTTTCGTGCGTATCGTTACTCGAATAGGTGCTATTCTCTTTGCTACCGTTCTTTGTGTTATGGAATCCCAAGGCATCCGACGGTAGGATATTACGAGCTTCAATACGGTCTGTCCAGAATTTACGTTCTTCCGCCTCCTGCACTAAAGTAAGCATCACATGATGCTTTTCATTAAACGTTTGATCCCAATTGATGGTATTGTTCAATGACCAATCTAAACCTTTGGATTGCTCACGATTTGCACCACGAGTAGCGGGATCAGAACCAGGCAGTTCTGCCGACATAAAATAACGGTCGTAGAAAAATTGATACCTGGGAGAGGCATTGAAGGAATAGGTAATGTTATAAGGTAACTTGACTTTAGCATTGAAAATACTGTTGAATACCGTATAACCTTTGTCTAGCTCTAAATATTGTTTTTGAAAATCGTAATTATAACCTCTTTGGCTATACTCTGCACTCAAAGGATACTGTATCGGATCACCAGCCTCATCAACATAATCAGCATAAGGGCTATTGCGTAACATCTGATCCGGATCGATATCAAGATTACCATCTGAACGATCCTGAAAGTTGATATTGGCACCAAGTTCAAGCCAATTGGTTATGTTGGCATTTACTTTCATGTTGCCTCGGATGGCTTGGTAACTATCACTAACTACCGCCCCCTCATTTTTTAAATAGCCCATAGACAGATAGTAGTTCACTTTCTCACTGGCGCCACTTACACTTGCATTATAGTCTTGATTAAGACCGGTACGGAATGTCTTATCTGCCCAGTCAACAGTTTTTCCTGAAAGGAGGTTTTGGAGGGCATTACCTTTGAAACCTAATCGCTGGGCCCAAATACTTAGATCAGATTCATCTTCCGTATTTGAAGTATAGGCTCGCCAATCATCTAAAGAGACTGTTGAAGGCAATTGATCGGGTCGCATAAAATAGCCGGGTTTACTCGCATATGTGCCGCTCTGATAAGCCTCATAGGCACCAGTTTCTGGATTTATCCCATAAGTATTCTTGGTGTACCAATCCTGCCGATGTTGTAAATAGGCTTCCGTACTGAAACGTTCACGGTAATTACTTCTCTGTGTAGCCCCCACATTCATGGTCATATTAATCACTGGTTTACCTTGTTTACCCTTTTTTGTTGATACAATGATTACCCCACTGGCCGCTTTCGCCCCATAGATAGCCGCTGCGGAAGCATCCTTGAGGATATCAATCTGGTCAATATCGTCAGGGTTGATTTCCGACAGTTCGCCATAAAAGATCATTCCATCGAGAATAATAAGCGGGCTGTTATGCCCACCATCAGTATAGACTGAGCGTCGTCCCCGCACCTCTATGTCGCCACCACCTTTAGCCGAAGGGCTATAGCCAACGCGCAAGCCTGGTGCACCTCGCAAGATGTCCTGCACCGTCTTTGGATTTTCATTAGCAATTTTATCTGGGCGGATTTGCATCACAGAACCCGTTAAGTCTTTTTTCTGCATGGTACCGTATCCAACTACCACTACTTCATCCAGATCACTAATTGCCGACTTTAGTGTCACATTTATTGTACTGCTTGAACCTAGTGAGACTTCTTCTTTTTCGTATCCCAATAGGCTAAAAACAAAGACAGCACTGGAAGCTGACGTTCTAATTTCAAAAATTCCCTTTTCATTGGTTTTGGCTCCAGTCGTAGTTCCCTTAACACTAACGGTTACGCCTTCTAATGGAAGTCCTTGCTCATCGATTACCCTTCCTGAAACTAAACGTTGCTGTTGAGAAGCCCCTGTTGCATAGTTCGAAGGCTTGCCCGCTATCGTAATGATTCCTTCATCCAAGGACCACGTTAACCCATGTTCATCTAGCAGAACATGCATGGCATCTGCTAAATCAACCTGTTTCAACTGGGCAGTAACGCGTATATCTGCAATTTGATCTCCTCTGAACAAAAAGGAATACCCTTGTTGTTTTTGAATTTCTTGCAACACTTCACGAAGTGTCTTGTTTTGGGCACTTAACGTAATCGTTTGCGCTTTGCCTTCTGCCACAGCTTGCAAAGAAAAGGCAATCGTTAAGAGAATCGCTAATTTCATAATAAGTAATAATCGGAATTTAACTGACCAATAAGGGTCAGTTACACGTGGTGTAAAAATCATATATTTGTCATGTTTGGTTAGTTAAACATTGGTTTTCGGCAGCTCCTTAATTACATGCCGAGTATCAAATCCAAGCAAAATCAGCAGATGATGTCGTTAGCATCATCTGTTTTTTATGGCTATATCCGATAATTGGTTTTACGTTATGTTTCCATCATTCTTACTCCTCCTTTAGTGTTTAAACATTGGTTTCCCTTATTCAGTGCATTGGTTAACTATTTATTGTTCTCCTAAAACAATCAACTGTTTCCGTTCTCCAGATTGGACAACCTTAAATTTTAGTCTACTTTTTTCGAGTGCTTTTAAAACAGCACTTAATGGTTTCTTACGATCAATATAGGCGTATACATTAGATTCTGGTAAATGCCCTTGATAAGACACATCAAGATCATACCATCGGCTTAATTGGGTGATAGCAGCGGTGGTAGGCAACCGGTTGAAATAGAAAACCCCTTCCTTCCACGCAATAAACTGGGCAACATCTACTTTAGATTTTGTAATCTGTCCATTACTTAGTGATCCTTGCTCGCCAGAAACAAGTATAATGGATTGATTAGCGCTGGCTTTGCCCAATGCCGCGGCTAATGATAAGCGAACTTTTCCATCTATCAAGGTTGTCTTTGTCTCTTGTTCGTCTGGGTAAGCTGAAATATTGAATTGTGTACCTAATACTTCTATCTCTTGGCCTTGACTAAGCACTTTGAATGGTTTTTTGCTGTCTTCCCGAATATCGAAATATACTTCACCACTAATTTTGACTACACGCTCCATGCCAGCAAAGCTGCTTGGATAGCTTATGGTAGAGGCGGCGTTGAGCCATACTTTGGAGCCATCTGGCAATGTCATCTGATAGGTTCCACCCTTTGGAGTAGATAGTTCTAATTGAGTGATTGCTTGTGGGTCTTCAACATTATTCGATAGGGTGGCGAGTGCTGAACCATCGTCATAAGTGATATGGCCGTCTCCAACGATGATCCCTGATTGTTCGGTACTTAAATCAATTTTCTGGCCGTCTGCCAGTGTAAGAAAGGCTTTGTTACCACCAGTAAGAATATCTTCTGCAGCGATTTCCTGTACTTGATGATGATTTTGTTCAAATGTATACCATAGAGCGGTAAAAGCTATTAGAAGTACAGCGGCAGCATAAGGAAGCATACGCCTGATCCGTTGATAAGTACGCGAACGTTTGTTAGCAGTCTCTTGTTGTATGATAGCGGCATCTAATCGTGCATCATCGGTTACAGATCGTCTCGGGATTGCGTACCAATCTTGGATGTCTGCCTGAAGTCGCTCTTCTTGATCAATACGGCTTAATAGCTCTCGGTTAGCTGGATCGGTGACTGCCCAAGCCATCAGCTCAGCATGTTCGGCTTCACTGATGGAGCCCTGTAGGTGCTTATAAAGTAATAGACTGATCCGTTCCATTTTTACCGTATCTTAACTCATTTTGGAGTAACAAATACTATAGATACGGACTGGACGGATATATCTTACCAAATTTTTTTATTTTTTTTTATTATGTCCTTTTTCAGCATTACTCGTCAATACAGCAATGTGTGCTGCATATCATAGCGTATTATCTTTGTCCGACAAGCCAAAGTAAAAATAAGAGGTTGTGTTTCAAAAGTTTTCGGAGAGTAGATATGGCTTTGGACTTCTGGGCGAATATCGATGATTCGGTCATACCTGTTTCTTTAGCGATTTCATTGGTAGTCTTCCCCTCAAAAAAACTTTTACGAAACACGGTTTGCTGACTAAGAGGGAGCGCATCTATGGCTTCTTCAATCTGTTGCAACAATTCAACATAGAGCATTCGGTTGTATCCTTCTGGATCTTGACCTGAAAGGTCGTTTACATCGTCAGGCAGCTCACTCATAAGCTGTGCACGATTACTGCGGATATTATCAATACATGCGTTCCGCGTGGCTATGTATAGAAAAGCCTTGATCTGCTGCTCCGTGCGGATGCGCTCGCGATTGTTCCACAGTTTGAGCATACTATCGCTCACAATTTCCTCGGCGATCCCACGATCACGTACATACGAAAGAGCGAAATACTGCAATGGCCTTGAGTAATACCTATAAACCCCATCAAACACTATTCGATCACCAACATTAAACTGATTGATATCTACTGTAAAGGGGGGCATAGTCAAAGATTCCAATATCTATTGATCAAATGTCGAAAAAATAATTGAAACCGAAAAACACGTATTAAATCACCGTAACATGTGCAGCCAATACACCTAATGTCAAAACTGTTAGTAAGGCATTAAAACAAGGTAGTGGGAAACTGCATAAATTAGCTATTTTAAATTCCCATAGATGAATTATTAATACACCCTTTTAGGAAAAAGATAAATTCTTACTACACTATTTCAGAAACCTCGTTTGAGGAATTATTAAAAATGGTATCCGTTATCAATTTAAAGAAACATGTTGCATCAGTACAGCAAGAATTTGCCGCTCGCCAGCTTTGTTTCCTCTGCTCAGGTTGTGCAGTGTTGATCATTCAATTAGTTCAAAATGATGTTTTTCAAATTCATTTCCGTTGATGATTATAGCAACTTGGTGAAGTCCGAGGTAAAATTTCCTTGTTGTTACCACGCGAAAAGAGTGTTTTCGAGTAATTTGTGCTGTAGAATTCTCGGCGTACTCTTTTTCGCTAATTTTGTAGACTTTCTTTGCCAACGTTCCATTCGCATTTTGATAGTAAACTCCGTATTCAAGTCGTATTTTGTTTTTTTTGTTGTTATTATTCAACAGGTTAAAACTAAATTCCAACGAAGTTCCGACTTTAACTTTGGGTATCGAAATTTGAAAATTCTCAATGTCGATATTTTTTACAATAGCATCAAAGCCAAACAACTCCATCACCTCCGAATTGCCTTGTTTTAAGAGTGTTCGGCAGCCGTGTTTAATAATCCAAGCTACTTCTTTCGACTCCTCTTGCTGCCATCTTTTTACTAGATCAATCACAGCTTGAGGATTATCTTTCGCCATATCATTCAAATTATTGGCAACACTCAATCGCACAAATCTTGACGGGTCGTTTTTCAGATTTTCCAAAATTGGAAGGATTGGCGCAGGATTTTTTTTCAAATTGGATAACGCCATTGCCCAAGGAAGGCGCGGACGGCACCCCTCCGATGCAAGCCGTCTTACCGCCCAATGTTCATGCTTCGACCAAATTAACATTTGTTTCAACATTTCGTCAGGATATTTTATAATAAAAGGACGAACACAAAATTCGCAAGTCGTAAACTGCGTGATTTTTTCTATTGCTTTAATAGAGGTTTCGTAATTGTCCAACCCATATTGTTCTACATAATTATCCAACACCGCTCCATACTCCAACATTAATAATCCGAAATTCTTATCGTCTATTTTTGAAAAATCAGGGAGTGTATCCTTTACGTGATCTAACAGTTCAAGTATCTTAGCAATTGCCACGTTATAATCTGCTGGTAAAAACTTTTTCAGAATTGCTGTGATGTGCTTACAGCGTTGCTTGTATTCTCTGTTTTCCCATTCGTCATCCATTATTTGGGATACAAACCCGCGAGCATCAAAATCATTGACAACAAGTTTCAAGTCTTTCGTAAATCTATCGAAAAATTGCTTGTTGTACATATTTTTAAAAGATTCTGCCATATTTTCAATTTTTATGTCTTTGTCAGTAGGTTATTTTTTGCTCAATTTCTATTCATTGATTGCAACCCAACTTACATATTCCCTCAAAGAAGAATAATCCATTACCCCAATGTACAACGTTTTCAATAATTGATTTGATACCTAATGTTGTTTTTTGTGTTAATTAGATGATAAGTTATCGTATTCTCTTTTTTGAGAGTGTTTCTTCTTCATCCGTTTGGCGAACTGTTCCTCACAGTCTTCAACCTAATCCCTTGAAAGTATTTTAAAGGTTGTGGACGAGATTATAAAAAATAAAAAAATTTAGAATGACTGGATTGATGCTATCAATATGATGTAATAAAAAACAATAGCAAATCGAAATGCCGGTAAACTTTTATAATTCGAACAAAATACTTATCTTTTACATTAGGCATTCGATGCGTTAGCATGATTAAATCATTTGGCAACAAACAGAAAGGATACACCAAGGTGAACGCGTTGCAAAACTGCCTTTGGAGATACAACGGATAGGATTAAGGAAACTGATTATGCTCGATTAGTCTCAGGACATTAAAGACTCGACAATCCCTCCTTCTAATCGGCTGGAGAAATTGAAGGTAACATGAAAGCACATCCCAGCGAAATATTAAACGAAGAGTTTTTGCTTCCCCTGAATATCACGCCATATCGTTTAGCCAAAGATACTGGTATACCTCAAACGCGCATCTTCTAAATTATAAAGGGTCACCATTATAAAGGGTCACCGCCGAATCACTGCGGATACAGCAATACGGCTAAGCGATTTTTTGGCAACTCCGTGAAATTCTAGCTCAGCATTCAGAATAATTACGATATCCGTATCGCCTTGGATGAAAAGAGAGAAGAGTTTGAGAATATTAAGCAAGTGGTGTTTACATAGTCATCCTGCTCAAACGAGCTTGGCAGTCTCCCAAAACGACAAACCCCCGACTGTTGTCGGGGCTTTAAATAGCTGGCGGGGAACGCGGGTCTCTGTTAGAACACCTTGAGGACTTTTTAATGGTAGTCAAAGAGGTTGTTAAGAATCCCGAAATTCAATATTCATTCAAAACCTTATTATTTGTTGTTTATTATCAACAAATTGTGTATATTTGGTGATATTAAACAACAATAGAATGCAATCAAAAAAACAAACATTGCTTCCGAAGTTTCAAAAGACATTGGAAAAGATGGGCGAAAATATTAAGCTGGCTCGCAAACGCCGAAACTTAACTACAATTCAGGTTGCAGAAAGAGCTGGTATTGATCGTACTACCTTATACCATATTGAAAAAGGAAATCCGAGTGTATCTCTGGGTGCCTATTTTAATGTGTTACGCGTATTGGGTCTACAAGATGATTTTCTAAAGTTGGCATCCGATGACGAGTTTGGTAGAAAACTACAAGATCTGAAACTGATAGGAAAAGATAATGGCAAATAGAACAGACATATGGGTATATGTTCATTGGAAAGGCATGGATGACGCCAAATGTATTGGTATCTTGTCCGCACAGCAAGCCAAGAGTCGAAAAGCTTTCAGTTTTTCTTATGACCAGTATTGGATTACATCACAGGAACAACTGCTCTTGGATCCTGACATTGTCTGGTATGGGGGGCCGCAATATCCAAACGGCAAAGAAAACTTTGGAATGTTTCTCGATTCGATGCCCGATACCTGGGGGCGTACACTCATGAGGCGTCGGGCAGCGATACGTTCCGCAGAAGAGGGAAAACCTGCACCAATATTATATGATATTGATTATTTATTGGGCGTTCATGACCTTAGTCGTATGGGAGCGTTACGGTTTAAGAAAGATCCGGATGGGGATTTTCTGGACAATGACCCGATTTCTCCTACTCCTCCCTGGGCAAGTGTACGAGAACTTCAACATGGCGCTACATTGATAGAAACGAGTGAGGATACCGATGAGGTAAAGAAATGGTTAGGAATGCTGATGGCCCCGGGATCTTCTTTGGGTGGGGCGAGACCAAAGGCCAACATTCTTGACAATGACGGCCATCCTTGGATTGCAAAGTTTCCCTCTGCTAATGATACGATAGATAAGGGCGCATGGGAATATCTGGCTTACAAACTGGCTATTGCTGCGGGAATCGAAATGGCCGATTGTCGTCTTGAAAAAATCGCAGGCAAGTATCATACTTTTTTTACCCGACGCTTTGACCGAGATAAAATGGAACGTATTCATTTCGCTTCTGCCATGACGATGACGGGTAAAAGCGAGGAACTGATACGAGATGAAACACCTTCCTATATGGAAATCGTTGAATTTATCCAGTTTTCGGGAACCCGTGTTACCGAAGACTTGCACCAATTATGGCGGAGGTTAGTTTTTAATATCCTTATCTCCAATACAGATGACCATCTGAGAAATCATGGTTTTATATTGACTAATGAAGGTTGGCGTTTGTCGCCCGCCTTTGATATTAATCCATCGATAGATAAAGATGGATTGGCATTGAATATTGATATGGATAACAATATGTTGGATATAGAACTTGCTAAACGTGTTGGGGTGTATTTCCGACTATCCGAGAAAGAGATGCGTAGCATTATAGAGGAAGTTAGCTCTTCGATTGCAAATTGGCAAACAGTAGCCAAGGAAATTGGGATTCCCCGAAATGAGCAGACATTAATGCGTGGTGCGTTTAAGATTTAGTTTTTGATAAGTATAAGGATATTTAAGATGGCGCATCAATACAATTTTAGTCAATTAGATCCAAGAGAGTTTGAGTTTCTATGCAGGGATTAATACAACGAAAAATATCTGACTAAACAGATACAACCGTTTTCTTTGTATCCGCCCGACCAAGTGCATATTTCCTGAGCGTTGTATAATGCAGAACTTTGCTTAATGAGCAAAGAAGAAAAGAGATCACAGATGCTATCGATGGTAGCA